>CAYORT010000015.1:51512-72866 GCA_964406465.1 uncultured Chryseobacterium sp. | reverse complement strand
TTTTTGAAGGAACTCCGGAAGAGATGGTGAAGAAAGGAAAAGGGCATACTGCGCCATTTTTGAAGGAAGTGTTGTGATAGGTGTTTTGAATTTTCTTTCCAAAATACGATTCAATAATCCAGGTAAAACTGCGTTGTAAAGAGATATCCTAACGCTAAAAACTTAATGGTATGAAGATTTTATTATTCATTGCTTCAATTATTTTGAGTGGAACATGCATCGGGCAAATTGGAGCTGATTCACCTTACGAAATTGAAAATATAAACCAGATTATTTTAAATTATAGAGATAATGGAATTGAGAAATTTAAGGTGAAGTATAAGTACAAATTTAATAGCCAAAGATTTTCGGGATTTAACTTCACTACATATTACACATTTAAAAATGATTCGGTTTTTACACTAAAAAATAAGAATGGACAACAAAACTGGATTATTCGCGGAAATATAATTCAATATTTGTCTACTGTTGGAGAAGAAAAAGATACTGTTAAATTTGTTCGAAACCCCAATTTCATTCCGCATAAGATAAGCACAGATTCTGCAAACTTTAGTATTGAATACTATTACGTAGTTCATATTCCAGATTCGCAAATCACATATAAGTCATGGACAATTCGTGATTCACTTCATCGAGAAACTGAACACATCTACTGGTATAGCCCCAACAAAGAAAATAGCACAAAATATATACATCACTACATTGATGAAAATAAGAAAATTGAAGAAAGATATCGCTGTAATAAACAATGTGAATTGGAATCTAGACAAGTATATTATTTTAATCCTAAAATAGTTGTCACAACAACCCCGTTAGAATTCACCACAACAAGCATAGTTGAATCAACAAGTTTTTTAAGTCCGGCAAGATTGGATTCCACAATTCATACAACAACAAATCAAGTATTATTTGATAACAATTCTGTTAATAATAAAATAAATAAAACTATTGTTAAAAAAGAACTTCTTTGCGAAAACTGTGTTCCTTCAATTGAAAAAATGATTATGACCCCAAAAATTCTACGACGAAAAAAGAAATCATCGTAAATTATTTTGCACAGTTATTAAACCCTAGGTCACTAACTCCACTTCTCCCTTTTTAAAGGGAGAGTGTGCTGGCCAGAGAGCGGAAAGGCAAGAGGGATTTTCAACACCTGCTGATTTATTTGCTGAAAATCCCTCTTACCCCTTCACAAGCAATTCCGCACTCTCCCTTTTAAAAAGGGAGAAGTGAATTACCGCCCCATTACTTGAAAAATCACCCTCATTAAAATTCATCTATTTTTTGCAAAACAAATTTAATCTTCTACATTTGCCCATAATAAATAATAAAATGAATTTAACTGTACATCATCATCACCATAACAACACTTGCCGATAGGTGAGCGCGATGATGCTGTAATATAATATAAAGCAAAACCCGCCCCTATCGGCGGGTTTTTGCATTTTATACTTTAAACATTAAACTTTAGACATTAGACCATGACACTTAAAATCGCAGTACAAAAATCAGGTAGACTACTCGACGACTCTATTCAATTGTTGAAAGAGTGCGGCATCAAAGTAGATAACGGTAAAGATCAGCTAAAAGCTGCTGCCACAAACTTCCCTCTTGAAGTGCTTTATTTAAGAAACAGCGATATTCCTCAATACTTGGCCGATGGCGTTGCCGACATCTCTATCATTGGTGAAAATACCTTGATTGAAAAAGAAAAAGATTTGGTGAATCTTCGCAAATTGGGCTTCTCAAAATGCCGCTTGTCATTGGCAGTACCTAAAGAGGTTGACTATCCTGGCTTACAGTGGTTTCAAAATAAAAAAGTAGCTACCTCTTACCCAAATACTGTAAATGCTTTCTTTAAGGAAAAAGGCATCAATGCCGATATACACGTAATTTCCGGTTCGGTGGAAATCGCTCCGAACATCGGTTTGGCAGATGGTATTAGCGACTTGGTAAGCAGCGGAAGTACACTTTTTAAAAATGGCTTGAAAGAAGTTGAGGTAATGTTAAAAAGTGAGGCTGTTCTGGCTGCCAACAAAAATCTTAGTGCCGAAAAAAAGGAAATTCTTGAGAAATTATTGTTTAGAATAGATGCTGTAATGGCTGCTAAAAACAATAAATATGTGTTGTTGAATGCGCCAAACGACAAGATTGAAGATATCATTAAAATACTTCCAGGAATGAAATCGCCAACAGTGATGCCTTTGGCTGCATCGGGCTGGAGCTCAGTTCATACTGTAATTACTGAAAGTGATTTTTGGAATATTATTGATCAGTTGAAAGCAACTGGCGCGCAAGGGATATTGATTGTGCCAATTGAGAAAATGGTGATATAATTAATTCATAATTTTTAATTCATAATTTTTAATTGATGAAAGAGGACAATGCCATAAAGAAAAAAAGTTACCAATTTGCATTGGTAATTATTGCACTTTATAAGGAACTTCAGAACGATAAGGAATTTGTACTTTCTAAACAATTATTGAGATCGGGAACCAGCGTTGGAGCTAATGTCACTGAGGCTAGCGCTGCCCAATCAAAAAAAGATTTTATTGCCAAGCTTTCAATTGCTTCTAAAGAAGCGCGCGAAACCCTTTATTGGCTAAGTTTAATTAAAGACAGCAATCTTACCTCCATAAACGTAGATGATCAAATAACTCTTTGTCATGAATTGGTGAAATTGCTCACGTCTATTCTTAAAACCCTGCAAATAGAACCAATTAAGAATTAAAAATTAAAAATTGAGAATTATCTAAATGAAAACATACATTAACCCCAATAAAGAATCTTGGAACGATATACTAAAACGTCCCACACAAACCAAAGCTAATTTGGAAAAGGTGGTGGCCGAAGTATTCGCTAAAATTCAGGCAGAAGGTGACAAAGCTCTTTTAGAATTCACTGCTAAATTTGATGGATGCAACTTAAGCTCTATCAAAGTTTCGAAAGCAGAAATTGAAGAAGCTATTGCCTTGGTTCCCGACAATTTAAAATCATCGATTGAGAAAGCAGCGCGAAACATCCGCAAGTTTCACGAGAATCAATTGGTAGTTGAAGCTCCTGTTAAAATATCAAACGGTATTGATTGCTGGAGAAAAACTACTGCGATTGAAAAAGTGGGCTTATATATTCCCGGTGGCTCTGCCCCTCTTTTTTCTACTGTTTTTATGTTGGCTATACCTGCTAAAATAGCGGGTTGCAAAGAAATGGTGATGTGTTCTCCTCCTAATAAAGAAGGAAAAATTCATCCAGCTATTTTATTTGCAGCCGACTTATGCGGCATCACCGAAGTTTACAAATTGGGCGGTACGCAAGCCATTGGTGCAATGACCTACGGCACCGAAACGGTAAAACAAGTTTATAAGATATTCGGTCCGGGCAACCAATATGTAACTGCAGCAAAACAATACGCAAGTATGGAAGGTGTGGCGATTGACATGCCAGCCGGACCGTCGGAAGTATTGGTGTTTGCCGATGATTCAGGCAATGCCTCTTTCATCGCTGCCGATTTGTTATCACAAGCAGAACACGGTGCTGATAGTCAGGTGGTGTTTGTCACCACACAAGAAAACATGATTGCCGAAGTAAAAACCGAAGTAGAGAAACAATTGAATGAATTGCCTCGAAAAGAGATTGCTGCAAAAGCATTAAATAATTCCATCTTGATTTGTGTAGAAGATGTTTATCAGGCTTTGGCTTTGATCAATGAATACGCTCCTGAACACTTGATTTTACAAAGCAGAGAAGAAGCCTTTTTTATAGATAGAATTGTAAATGCAGGCTCTGTTTTCTTAGGAAATTACACGCCCGAAAGTGCTGGTGATTACGCCTCGGGAACCAATCACACCTTGCCAACCAACGGCTACGCTCGCGCTTACAGCGGTGTGTCGTTAGATTCATTTGTGAAGAAAATAACCTTCCAAAGAATTACACAAGATGGTTTAAAAGAGCTAGGTAATGTGATTGAAATTATGGCCGAAGCAGAAGAATTAATAGCACATAAAAATGCAGTATCAATTCGCTTAAAGCGAAATTGATAATTATGAATTATTAATTCTTAATTTTTAATTAGAAGCACTTCAAAAAGCAATTAAAAATTAAGAATTTAAAATTAAAAATTAATTAATATGAGTTTCAATTTAAACAAAATATTGCGCCCCAACATAGCAGCGCTAACCCCCTACTCTTCTGCCAGAGATGAATTCTCGGGTGAAGCAAGCATTTATTTAGATGCGAATGAAAATCCGTTTAATACCGGACAAAATCGTTATCCCGACCCCATGCAATGGGAAGTGAAAAAGAAATGGGCGGCAATCAAAAATATCGACAAGGAAAATATTCTTTTCGGAAACGGAAGTGATGAAGTCATCGACTTAATTATTCGCGCTTTTTGCGAACCTAAAGAAGACAATGTGATTATCCTTCCTCCTACTTATGGGATGTATGAAGTTTACAGCAACATCAACAATGTAGAGATTAAAAAGGTATCGCTAACTCCCGATTTTCAATTGGATGTTCCCGCGATTTTAGCTGCTGTAAATGCAAAAACAAAATTGATATTTATTTGCTCTCCAAATAATCCAACAGGCAATAGCATCGACCCTGAAGATATTAAACAAATCATCAAAGGATTCAATGGCATTGTTTTGATAGATGAGGCTTATGCCGATTTTGCCACGCAAGAAAGCTGGGTGAATTATTTGGATTTGTACCCTAATTTATTTGTGATGCAAACCTTCTCAAAAGCTTGGGGTTTGGCGGCCTTGCGAATGGGGATAGCTTATGCGAGCAAAGACATCATTAAGGTTTTGAATAAAATCAAACCTCCCTACAACATCAATGAACTTACACAACAAGCGGTGTTGAAAAAGTTGGAAGAAAGAGAAAAAGTGATGCAAGAAATTGAATTACTGAATCAAGAAAGAGCAGCATTGGCCGAAGAAATAGCGAAATTAAGCATCACCAAAAAAGTATATCCCAGCGATGCCAACTTCGTTTTAGCTAAAGTAAATGATGCTAATGCTACCTATAATTTTTTGGTGAAAAAAGGTATCATTGTGCGCAATAGAAATACGGTGACTTTGTGTGAAGGATGTATCAGAATTACGGTAGGTACACCTGAAGAAAACAAGGAACTTTTATCTGCGCTAAAAGAATTATGAATTCTTAATTATGAATTTTGAATTGCCTTAATTAAGAATTAAAAATTGTGAATTAAAAATTATGCAAAAAGTACTATTCATCGATCGCGACGGAGTGTTGGTTAAAGAACCCAACGACTATCAAGTTGACGATTTAAACAAATTGGAATTCTACCCAGGTGTATTTCAAAACCTGAGTAAAATCGCCGAAAAACTAGATTTCGTTCTGGTGATGGTTACCAATCAAGACGGATTGGGCACCGACTCTTTTCCTGAAGATACCTTCTGGCCTTGTCAGAATATGATCATCAATTCACTCAAAGGCGAGGGAATTGAATTCACCGATATTTTTGTTGACCGAACTTTCGCTAAAGACAATGCTCCAACGCGCAAACCAGGTACCGGAATGCTAGGAAAATACATGACGGGAGAATACGACTTGGCCAACTCTTTTGTGATTGGCGATAGAATTACCGACATGCAATTGGCTGCCAATTTAGGCGCAAAAGGTATTTGGTTAAACAATAATGAAGCGTTGGGTGCCAGCGAAATTTCTGCCAAAGAAAACGACCTTGCTTCTACCATCGCAATTAAAACAACTTCTTGGAAAAATATTTGGGAGTTCTTGCGCAAAGCCGACAGAACAGCGCTTGTAGAAAGAAACACCAAAGAAACTAAAATCAAAATTGAAGTGGATTTAGATGGTTCGGGTAAAACCAATATCTCTACCGGCTTGCCATTTTTCGATCACATGCTTGATCAAATTGGTCGCCACTCAGGTATGGATTTAACCATCATCACCAAAGGTGATTTAGAGATCGACGAGCACCACACCATCGAAGATACAGCCTTGGCTTTGGGCGAATGCATCAACAAAGCTTTGGGCAATAAACTAGGTGTTGAGCGTTACGGCTATTGCTTGCCAATGGACGATTGTTTAGCGCAGGTTGCTATTGATTTTGGTGGGCGTCCGTGGATTGAATGGAGCGCAGAATTTAAACGTGAAAAAGTGGGCGACATGCCTACCGAAATGTTTTACCATTTCTTCAAATCGTTTAGCGACACTGCCCGTTGCAACCTAAATATCAAAGCAGAAGGAACGAACGAACACCACAAAATTGAAGGTATTTTTAAAGCTTTAGCAAAAGCGATTAAAATGGCGATTAAGCGCGATGCGGATAATCAAAGCCTTCCAAGTACGAAGGGAACGCTTTGATTTAATTCTTAATTATGAGTTTTTAATTCTTAATGAATTTGCATTCCAATTAAAAATTGAGAATTAAAAATTAAAAATTTTAGCAATGAAATTGGTTATCATAAATTACGGAGCAGGTAACACACAATCGGTGAAATATGCATTTCATCGCTTGGGTGTAACGCCTATTCTATCAAACAATGCGGAGGAAATATTAGAAGCAGATAAAGTTATTTTTCCGGGTGTTGGTCACGCACAAGCTGCCATGAACGAGTTGAAAGCACAAGGTTTAGATACGTTGATTCCTCAGTTGAAACAACCTGTTTTAGGCATATGTTTGGGAATGCAATTGTTGTGTAAATTCTCTGAAGAAGGAGGCACACCGTGCCTTGGTATTATTGAGGAAACTGTTAAACTTTTTAATCCTACAATGAAAGTTCCGCACATGGGTTGGCAGGCGAGCCGCCTGGGGCAATTAAGTAATAAAGTTTTTAATCAACAAGATAGCCAAGTGTATTTTGTTCACAGCTACTATCTTCCCGTAAATCAATACACTGTTGAAACATGTGATTACATTACTCCTTTCAGCGCATCTATTCAAAAAGATAATTTTTATGCTTGTCAGTATCACCCTGAGAAAAGTGGAAAAGTTGGCGAACAAATTTTGAAAAACTTTTTATCGTTATGAAAATTAAATCTAGTTCGTCATTGCGAGGAACGAAGCAAACTTATCAAGTGTATTATAAGGTTGCTTCGTTCCTCGCTATGACGTGCTGTGTGTTCAATCAAAACTAATTATTTATGTTCATCATCCCTGCAATAGACATCATCGACGGTAAATGTGTTCGACTCACACAAGGCGATTACGCTCAAAAAAAAGTGTACAATGAAAATCCGTTGGAAGTAGCCAAAATGTTTGAGGCTGCCGGATTAAAGCGTTTGCATTTGGTAGATTTAGATGGCGCAAAAAGCGGACACATCATTAACCACAAAGTACTAGAAAGGATTGCCAAGGAAACTAAACTTACTGTTGATTTCGGTGGCGGCGTTAAAACCGATAGCGATATTCAATTGGCTTTCAACAGCGGTGCAGCGCAAGTTACAGGTGGAAGTATAGCTGTGAAAAATCCCGATATTTTTTCTTCATGGATTAAACAATATGGCGGTAAAATCATCTTGGGCGCCGATGTAAAAGATGAAAAAATTGCTACCAATGGCTGGCTAGAAGATTCGGGAATTGACCTTTGGAGTTTCCTTGCCGATTATGTAGCTAAAGGTGCCGAATATACTGTTTGTACCGACATTTCAAAGGATGGTGCTTTGCAAGGAACGGCGACAGAATTGTACAAAAAGATGATTGCTAAATTTCCGAAATTGAATGTGATTGCCAGCGGTGGAGTTACGACTATGCAAGATTTACACGACTTAAAAGCTGCCGGTTGCTACGGTGCCATTGTAGGAAAAGCGATTTATGAAAATAGAATAAGTTTAAAAGAATTGGAGATATTTAACCATTAATGTGGGTGTAGGGGCGAAAAATTTTTCGCCCATTAAAAATTGAATAAATAATAGGGCGAAAGATTTTTCGCCCCTACAATAACGAAAAAATGCTATCAAAAAGAATCATACCCTGCCTCGATATTAAAGACGGTCGCACCGTTAAAGGTGTAAACTTTGTTGGCTTGCGCGATGCAGGCGACCCTGTTGAATTGGCAAAATTGTATGCCGAAGAAGGTGCCGATGAATTGGTGCTTCTAGACATTACTGCCACTCACGAAAAAAGAAAAACGGTAGTTGAACTGGCTACTAAAGTGGCCGAACAACTTAACATCCCCTTCACCATTGGTGGCGGAATTTCTTCGGTAGAAGATGCGCATGCGGTGCTGAATGCCGGTGCAGATAAAATAAGCATCAACTCAGCAGCGGTTAAAAATCCCGATTTGATTAACCAACTGTCTGATAAATTTGGGAGTCAGTGCGTAGTTGTGGCCGTTGATGCCAAACAAATCGATGGCACTTGGTACGTTCATTTAAATGGCGGTAGAATCAAAACCGATTTAGAATTGTTTGCCTGGGTGCAAGAAGCCGAAAAACGTGGTGCCGGTGAAATTTTATTTACCTCTATGGATCACGATGGAACAAAGGCTGGCTTTGCCGATGAGGCTTTGGCTAAGATGAGCGACTTGCTCAACATTCCTATTATCGCATCGGGCGGAGCAGGAAATATGGAACACATTCGCAATACTTTCATCAATGGAAAAGCCGATGCGGCTTTGGCGGCGAGTATCTTTCACTTTAAAGAGATTGGGATTCCTGAATTGAAGAAGTATTTGAAAGAAGAAGGAGTTAATGTACGCATGGTTTAATTTTTAACCACAGAGAGACAGAGATTTTTCACAGAGGTCACAAAGAAATCATTGAACACTGAGGCGCTTTGCTTAAGAGAGTTCACAGAGTGCAACACTTAAAAAAAAGAACTCAATTTCAAGCACTACACTCTGTGAACTCTGTTAAAACGCAGTGTCTCTGCGACCTTTAATTTTTATTCTTGCTCTGCGATCTCTGTGAAAAAACTCTGTGCCTCTGTGGTTAAAATTAATTCTATCTCTTTAATTACTATTTTAGCAACGCATTTTAAATTATCACAATGAAAATTGACTTTACAAAATCAAACGGACTAGTTCCGGCCATCATTCAAGACGCTAAAACGAAAGCTGTTTTAATGTTGGGCTATATGAACGAAGAAGCTTTTGCCAAAACCAAAGAAAGCGGCAAAGTAACTTTCTTCAGCAGAACGAAAAACCGTTTGTGGACCAAAGGTGAAGAAAGCGGTAATTTCTTGAATGTAGTCGACATCAAAATCGATTGCGATAACGATACTTTATTGATTAAAGCAAATCCGGTAGGGCCAACATGCCACACCGGCACCGATACTTGCTGGGCAGAAAAAAGCGAGACCTCTCCTACCGAGTTTTTGGCTTACTTAGAAGAAACCATCCAAAACAGAAAAAACAATCCGTCTGAGAAATCATACACCTCTCAACTTTTAGCTAAAGGCATCAATAAAGTCGCGCAAAAAGTGGGTGAAGAAGCTGTAGAAATTGTGATTGAAGCCAAAGACGACAACAAAGAGCTTTTCTTGGGCGAAGCAGCAGATTTGATGTATCACTATATTGTGCTTTTGGCCGCGAAAGGATATAAATTAGAGGATGTTGTGAAGGTTTTGAGGGAGAGACATAAATAACATCAATGAAAATTATTGGATTCATACTATTAATTTTTTTATTGAATGTATCTTTTGCTCAAACTGACACCATTCCTCATGATAAAAACCTTACATACAAATTTGATTCAATCTTAAAAACGAATATTCCCATCTATAATTATTCAAACATTTGGGATTTTGATGGAGATAAAATAAATGATTCTTTGTGGTTCATTGGAAATGGAGGGGCTCATGAATTCTATTATTTGCGTATGCAACTAAGTTCAAATGTTATAATTAGAAATTTTCACTGTATACAATTAGATATGCCTTATCTTACATCACATGAGAAATTCATAGAAGATGGATTTAATCCTTTTATTCAATTTGTAGTTAATGACTTTGATGGTGATAATTTGCCTGAAATTTTCTTTAACCTTAAAAATGTATCAAAAGAAAGTAACTCGCAGGATAAAAAAAATGAATTACCTGGTTCTCCATATATTCTTGTTGACTTTAAAAACAACAAATTAATTTTAAAAAATTACTAAGTCCCCCTCTGCTAAGTTTAGCTTGCGAACTTTGCTGAATCTTTTCCCGACCCCATTATCGAGATTCAGCTCCATGTCTTGGTAGAGACAGATAGAATCTGTCTTAAAAAAGATTGATTCCAATTAAAACACAACGGAAGATTTTCTATTTAAAGACAGATTCTATCTGTCTCTACGATACATCTCGTTATTAAAAAATAAATCTCGTTTTTCTCTACAAACACAGGAAACATTGGACCTTGAACATTAAACATTGAACATTTATATTTTTTCCCTATTTTCGTACTCCAAATAAAAAAGACATGTCACAAAAAGAAATAAAAGACGAGCCAATTGTAGACTTAGGTTCAACCATTAGCAAGTCGGAGAAATTTTTCATTGAAAACAAAAAAGCTATATCTACAGCGGCTATTGCGCTAATAGTAATCGTTGGTGGATGGATATTTTACAATAATGTGGTGGTTGCAGATGCATCTGAAGAGGCTAGACCTGATTTATGGAAAGCTGCTGAACAATTCGACAATGACTCTATCGCTAAAGCTATCCAAGGAAGTAAAAAAGACTTTAAAGGATTTGAAGAAATCGCAGAAGAGTATTCTAACACCAACGAAGGGAACATTGCTAAGTATTACTTGGCAGTAAGTTATTTCCGTCAGCAAAAATTTGATGATGCTTTAGAGCAAATCGAATCTTTTGAAGCAAAAGGCGAGATGTTTCCTCACTTAAAAAATGGTTTGATGGGTGATATCTACTCTGAGAAAAACGATCCTGATCAAGCTATTAAGAAATATGTTTCTGCTGCTCAAGGCGCAAACAACGTATTGATTTCTCCTTACTACCTAAAGAAAGCAGCTATTTTATGCGAGCAATTGGGTGATGTTAAAAAAGATGCTTCTAAGTACCAAGAAGCTGCTAAATACTACGAAGAAATTGTTTCTGCTTACTACAACGACCCTGTTAAACATGGTTTAGAGAAGCAAAAAATTGAAAGAGCTTTAGGCATTGTTAAAGCTAAAGCTACCTTAAACGGAGCTAAATAGATGGCAACCATCCACAAAAACCTGTCGGATCAAGGCAACAACATCGCATCTGCCGCAGGCATGAAGATAGCTTTGGTGGTTGCTGAATGGAATGAAGAGATTACCGAAGGTTTAAAAAAAGGGGCCGTGGAAACCCTCAACAAGCAAGGAATTTACGATAGAGACCTTTCGGTTCATTATGTGCCGGGCTGTTTTGAATTGCCATTGGGTGCTCAAACCATCCTTGAAAAAGGTGATGTTGATGCTGTAATATGTATTGGCTGTGTAATTCAAGGTGAAACGAAACACTTCGATTATGTTTGTCAGGGTACCACTTACGGCATTCAAAAAGTAGCTTTAAAATACAACAAACCAGTAATTTTTTGTGTGCTTACCGACAATACCATAGAGCAATCGAGAGCTAGATCGGGTGGAAAGCACGGCAATAAAGGTGTTGAAGCTGCGGTAACTGCAATAAAAATGATTGCTTTTCAAAAGTGAATCCTTTAGCCAACAAACAAAACAATACTGTTTTAATTCTCCTTGCGCTTCTTTTAGTCCCTTACCTACTTATTAGCATTTATTGTCAGCCCATCGCCGACGATTTCACGTACTCCATTCGCGGCAAAGAAAACCCTTTGTGGCCTACTTTGCAGTATGAATACATGCATTGGAATGGCCGCTACTTCTCTAATATCCTGGTATTGCTTAATCCACTTGCTTTTGATTCAATAGGTATTTATAAGTTCATACCCATAGTGCTTATTTTAGCCACCCTTGCTTCTTTTCTCCTCTTTGTCTTTGCATTGTGCTATGAGCAACTAAGCAAAAAAATCATGGTGATCATAAGTCTGATTTTAACCTTACTTTACCTCTACCAAATGCCTATCATTTCTGAGGGTATCTATTGGTATACTGGCGCTGTAACCTATCAAGGAGGCAACATTCTGCTTTTGTTCTTCATTGCCTTATTCATATTATCTAACAAAGGCAAGTATATATTAAGAAGAAAAGTAGTTCACCACATAGTATCTGGTTTGCTGCTTGTTTGTACCATAGGGTCGAACGAAATAAGTATGCTTATGTCATGTTCTATATTGTTATTTACTACGGTACTGCTATGGTTAAACAAGAGTGTGCATTTTAGAACAGCGCTCCTTTTTCTACTGTTGGCGCTTATATGTTCGGCCGCAGTGTATTTAGCTCCAGGCAACGATTTTCGCGAAAGTTTATCGGCAGAAAAGCATCATTTTTTTCATTCCCTCTTTTATTCGGCGGCTCAAACGGCAAGATTTTCATTTAAATGGATTGCATCGCTGCCTTTGCTAGCTATGTCAATACTGTACTATTTTGTACACAAAGAGAATTTATTGAAAATAGCGCTATTTAAACATTCGTTTCATGTAAAACCTATTTACTCATTATTGTCGCTATTGATGGTAATTTTCATCAGTGTTTTCCCGGCTTATTGGACACTCGGTATACTCGGACAGCACCGAACCTTAAACATTGCCTACTTCTTGTTTTTGATACTATGGTTCATCAACTTAAGTGTTTGGTTCAATCGTTACAAAAATGCACTCGAGCGATTGCACATAACTACAACTCAGCGAAAATTACTGGTAATAAGCTCAATCATAATGTTAGTCATAAGTAAAAATGGATATGCAGTAGTTAGCGATTTAATAAGTGGAAAAGCAGCAAGCTACAACGAACAAATGAATGAAAGACTTTCAATAATGCAACAAAGCATAAAAAGCAAAGGAGACACCATCTATTTAGATGAGCTAAAAAATAGGCCACAAAGTATTTTTGTTTTAGATATCAATGACAATCCCGAACACTGGAGTAACAAGGGATACAGCATTTATTTTAAATTAGAAAACAAAAAAGTGATGAAAAAATAAAGAATTGATTTATCTTAATGCCTTCAACTAACCCTTACTAAAATGAAGTACCGCATACTATCTGATATCGAATTGAAAGAACTAGAAAAAGAATTCATTCAATTTTTAGTAGCCAATGGAATCGACGATAGTGAGTGGAAAAGAATCAACAATAACGAACCCGACAAAGCCATCGAAATGGTGGAAATATTTAGTGATATCGTGTTTGAAAAAGCATTTAAAAAAGTGCAATTTTTAGAACATGTCTCAGCTAACTCCATTAAGGTTTTTATGTTTGGTGCCGATAAGATTTACTTAATTGGTATCGATTCAACCCATCCAGATATCGATTTTAGAGACCGCGATGTACTAACAGCTTTGGCAAGTAATTTCAATGAATACCGCGATAAGCTGCATATTTACAAAAGCAATAAAGATGTATCAGCAGATAGAGAATTAGAAATTTTCAACATGATGAAAGAAGGATGTTTGGTGATTGATGAAGCGCGATTTAAAGCTTTTGCTGGTTTGTACCAAACATCTACTGTTTAGTGCTAATAGTTGGATACATCAGCTCGTGAACCTTACGAGCGTAAGCCTCCCAATTGAAATTTGCTTTTACAAACTGTTCGCCTTTCAATGCAATCTTATTGCTAAGTAGCTCATCTTGCAGCAAAGCGCTTATCCATTTCACATAATCTTCTGTTGTTCTGCCAACCATAATAGATTCGCCATGTTGAGCACCCAAGGCGTTGTTGGCTAAAGTTGACGTAACACAAGGAATACGCATGGCCATGGCTTGCAAAAGCTTATTTTGGAGTCCGGTACCTATCAACATAGGAGCAACTGCTACTTTCGACTGAGCAATGAGTGTGCGCATATCATCGACCCAGCCTGTGATTTCTACATTTTTTGAAGCCAAAGCTTGCACCTCTCTTGCGGGGTCGGCACCAGCAATCACTACTTTAATTTGCGGATTTACTTTGATGAGCTCAGGTAGAATTTCTTTGCATAAATACTGCGCGGCCGACACGTTGGGAGGATACGACATGTTGCCAAAAAAGATGATATCGTATTTCTTATTTACATTTTGTGGCACAAAAAAATCGGTGTCAACACCGTTGGGAATCACTTGCACATCATCGATATTGGCCACATATAAACTATTTAAATCTTGCTCTGAAATGATGATTTTATTTTTAAACCAAGGGTAAACACTAGCCTCATATTTGCGCAACCTAAAATATTCCATTCTGTACACCTGCTTCATTGGAAATCTAGCACCATCAATCCTTCTCTCCATCCCTTTCGCAAAGGCATCCATATAATCGATAGTCATATTTGTATCAAACATATTCTTTACATATTCTGTGGTTCGCAGCAATTGCAAAAAAATATGATCGGGTTTAATTTGATCAATCAAAAACTGAATTTGAGTAGCAACTTTGGTATTGTAAAAATATCCCGATTGAAATGGCAGTTGAAGCACAAACGAACGAAATAAATTTTTTAAAATCGACCAATTGGAGATAGGAAAAACATGAATCTCTTTGCAAAACTTATTGAGTTCGTCGATGCTTTTTTGTTCTTCTTTATTATCTGAAATAGCAATCAAATAAATGTCTTGCCACTTAGAAAACTCTTTGATAAAATGGTAAGCACGCAGCTTATCGCCCTTCTCTAAAGGATAAGGAAGACGCGACAACAACACTATCGTTTTTGGTTTTTGCACTTACAATTCTTTCAAAAATACTTCTATTTTTTTACAGATGGCTGCATTATCGAAATCTTCATTAATGAGCCTTTGAGCATTGGCCGATAAAGATGCGCTAAGCTGAGCATCTTCCAAACATTTAATCACGGCATTGGCAAAATCGGCAGGGGCATTTGCTATAAGCAAATGCTTTTGGTGGGTACATTGAATTCCTTCGGCACCAATGGTGGTTGAAACAATGGTTTTCCCCATGGCCATTCCTTCGATAATTTTAACGCGCATGCCGCCTCCCGACAAGATAGGCACCACCATTATTTTGTAGCTTCTGTAAAATTCGCGGGCATTTTCTACTTCACCTACCACTATCACATTTCGCTGATGATGCTTCAACAACCAATCGGGCATATCTCTTCCTGCCAAGTACAATTTTGCTTGAGGCACCTTATCTAAAACTAAGTTCCATACATTTTTTAAAAACCAATCTACAGCTTCTACATTGGGCAACCAGTTCATCGAAGCGATATGAAAAACCGATAAGGCTTCTTCTTCACGCTGTTTAACAAACAAATCTTTGTCGATGATGATACCTGTTGGCACAGCAATACCTTTTCCTTTAAAGCCCATCTCTTTAAATATTGCCAAATCTTCTTGAGTAACCGATGCTATGCCATCAAGTTTTCCCAAAACCGATTTTTCATATTCTTTCAAGCGTTTTGCCAATAGTGTTAAGTAAGGTTTCTTCAATATATTGTTGGCATTGTTGGCTACTCTTTCCCAAATCACGTATTCTACATTAGGGGAGCGCAACACAATTTTAGCCTTGCATAAATTTCGAATTAGATCGATGTAAGGCGTAACATATAAGCTTTCTAGAAGGATGACATCGAACGAACTCTTTTGTAATATCTCTTTTAATTTATGCTCAAAATCGGCAGAGACAAAGCGCTTTACATTGTACGACTCGCTTTCAAACAAATTGATAAAGGCATCCATCACATGAATGGAAGTATCAATAAAAACCGATTCTAGCTGCGTTTTTTCGAGATATTCTTTCGATATTTTATCGTGCTGTACAGGATGTTTTGAAGTAGCTACGGTAAGCACTTTCACTTGATGTCCGAGCTCAAGCATACCCTGTGTAATATTATCCATTCCAATAGCGCCACCATCGATAGGAGGATGAGGGGGACGCTGGCAAATTTGTAAAATCTTCATTCCTACTTCTTTTTGAAAAATTGACCTAATCTCCTTATTCCTCCTAAGTAGTTTGACATGCTAAACAATTTCGAATCTCGAGTTGATTTGTAAGTTAAGAAAATTCCGATAGGCATGAGCACAGCCGAGGCCATCCACATACCAATCATGGCATCAATGGTATTGTTTTTAGCCATTTTTTCGAAGATGATGGAAATCACGTAATACACCAAAAAGAACAGCACTGCAATAACCACCGGCCATCCTAGTCCGCCCTTTCTAACAATAGCACCAAGCGGTGCACCAATAAAAAATAAGATGAAACAAGCCACCGAAAGGGTGAATTTTTTATGCCATTCTAGTCGGTAATTATTTTTGCTTTTAGCCAAATCTTGTTCGAACATATACGATCTGTTGGGATAACCTTGGGCCGATCTTACTACTTGCTCGGCTTCGCGCAACACATTCAGCTTTTTGTCGGCAGGCACCATACTCATGATATCGGCCTTAAGTGTCATAGGTTTTATCGTATCAAGCTTTACAAAAGTATCGGTATTAAAATAATAGTAGTTGTGTAAGTCCTTACTTAATGATTTTCTTCTGTTTACCAGCTCAAGATCAAGAGAATCTACGCAGTAATCTAATTGCTCAATATTCAACATTTGGGCAGAACTTCTAAAGACAGTACCTTCTGTTTTTCTGAAGTTGTAAGCCGACATATCAATATAGATTATATGTTCTTTAAAGCTATTTCTAAGAAGAGTTCTAATGCTGTTAGGAGTTTGTTCATTGTAGGAGCGATCTTCCTTGTATGCGTGTCCGTTTATCAATGTTAAACGCATGTATTTACCATTCAAAATATTCTCAATTTTACCCGAATCGGCAACTAAAAAACTATTGTTATCGCTTTCGTGGTGATCGAACAACATCACCCCTTTCATGGTTTGGTCTTTATACTTTTTCTCCACCCTAATGGTATAATCATGCATACCGTTATAGAATATGCCTTCGGGAATATTGAGTTCTGGTTTTTTCTGCACTATATCATTGAGTAAACTGTGCATTTTAAAGGCAGTTAGGGGAAGTGCGATATTGCTAAAGAAAAAAGCACCAACCGAAATCATGGCATTAAACACGATGAGTGAAAACATTGTTTTTTGAAGAGAAATACCCAGCGATTTAAGCGAAGTAAGCTCGTTGGTTTCTCCAAGTTTACCAAAGGCCATGATCGACGAAAGCAAAATAGAAAGGGGCAAACACATGGGCACATGCCACAGAGCGGCATACCACATCATTTCTAAAATAACCGACAAATCGAGGCCTTTACCAATCAAATCATCTACATACTTCCACATCCAAATCATCAAAAACAGAAAATCCGTGATGATAAGATTCAGTATGAATGGTCCAATAAAGGCCTTTATAATAAAGAGATGCAGACGTTTCACAATAGTCGATTACTCAGATTACACAATATTCCTCGCACTCAAATTTATCTAATATTTGTGATTTTATAACTAATACTTTATGTTTGCAACCCGAAAAATACTCGGCGCGGTAGCTCAGTTGGTTAGAGCGCAGGATTCATAACCCTGAGGTCGGGAGTTCAAATCTCCCCCGCGCTACTAAAAAAAAACCTTAACACTGATGTGTTAAGGTTTTTTATTTCCAAATGTTAAATCACTCTCCCACTGCCTTCCCAACAATCACTTTTGCTTCATCTTGAATACTTCTCAAGTGACTTACACCTAAAAAGCTCTCGGCATATATTTTATAGATGTTTTCGGTTCCGCTAGGACGCGCGGCGAACCAACCATTCTTTGATACTACTTTCAAACCACCTAAAGCTGCTCCATTTCCTGGCGCTTCGGTAAGCATTAAGTCAATTTTCTCTCCAGCCAACTCTGTTGATTTTACTTGCGATGGAGACAACTTAGATAATCTTGATTTTTGCTCGGGAGTGGCCGGAGCATCTATTCTATCGTACACCGGCGAACCAAATTCTTTGGTAAACTGATTGTAAATCTGTGAAGGATCATTACCCGTTTTTGCTGTAATCTCGGCCGAAAGCAAAGCTGGTATAATTCCATCTTTATCGGTAGTCCAAACAGAACCATCTTTTCTTAAAAACGACGCACCTGCACTCTCCTCGCCCACAAATCCTAGCGATCCATCTATCAATCCGTCAACAAACCATTTAAATCCGACTGGAACTTCCACCACCTTTCGGCCTAATTTCGCGGCTATCAAATCAATCATATTGCTACTCACCAAGGTTTTGCCAATAGCAGCGTCTTTACTCCAGTGCGAGCGGTGTTGAAACAAGTAATCAATCATCACAGCTAAATAATGATTGGGCTGCATCAACCCTCCACTTTTGGTTACTATACCATGTCTATCATGATCGGTATCACAAGCAAAAGCAATATCGTACTTCGATTTTAAATCGATCAAACTCTGCATAGCATAAGGCGATGAAGGATCCATACGCACTTTACCATCCCAATCTAAAGTCATGAAGCGGAAAGTAAAATCGACTTCGTCGCTAATTACATTTAAATTGAGTTTGTATTTTTCTGCAATGGCATCCCAATATTTCACGCCGGCGCCACCCAAAGGATGCACACCCATCTTGATGTGTGAATCGCGCAGCAAGTCGGTATCTAAAACATTCGACAAATCATTTACATAAGAAGAAATATAATCGTAACGATGGGTGGTTGCAGCTTTTAGCGCTTTTTCGAAAGGAACTTTTTTTACTTCTTTAAGGTTGTTTTCAAGAATTGAATTCGCCTTTTTTTCTATCCATGAAGTGGCATCAGAGCCCGCCGGACCGCCATGTGGTGGATTGTATTTAAAGCCTCCATCTTCTGGTGGATTATGAGAAGGTGTAATCACAATTCCATCGGCCAAGTTTGTTTTTCTTCCTTTGTTGAAAGTTAATATCGCATGCGAAACAGCTGGTGTCGGTGTGTACTCGTCATCTTTAGAAATAAAAATCTGCACTTCATTACCAGCCATCACTTCTACTGTACTTCTAAAAGCCGGAGTAGATAAGGCATGTGTATCTATACCAATAAAAAGCGGACCGTCAATTTTAAACTCTTTGCGGTACAACACCACTGCCTGACTCACCGCCAAAATATGATTCTCGTTGAAGCTGTTGTGCACCGATGACCCTCGATGACCAGAGGTACCAAACGAAATTCTTTGCTCTCTATTGGATGGATCAGGAATGCCCGAATAGTAGGATGATATTAATTTAGGGATGTTGACTAATCTGCGATGAGAAGGAAATTTTCCTGCGTTTGGATGAATGCTCATGATTTTGTGATTTCGTCGTTATACAGCACTTAGCAATAATAGTTGTGAAATTACAAAAATAATGAGGAAATCAACGCTGCTACACTTCTCCTTTTTTAAAAGGCGATAACCCATACTAAGGCAAAAGTAATTTCTAAGTTGCGCTGTAGGGGCGAATTGCATTCGCCCAACACTCAGTTTGTCAACCATAAAGTGGGCGAATGCAATTCGCCCCTACATCTACAATTATTCCTCATTTTAAATTTGCCTTAGTATGGGTCATCGCCTTTTAAAAGGGAGAGTGCGAAAATGCCTGTGAAGTGGAAAGAGGGATTTTTCACAATTTCAGTAAATCAATATCGAAGATTACTTAAAAAAACACGCTTGGTGCTGAAAATCCCTCTTGCCCTCGCTCTAAAACCCTTACCCACTCTCCCTTTTAAAAAGGGAGAAGTGAAGTTAGCGTACCATTCTTAAAGTATGTGTGTGATAAAATGATGAATCACTATAACCACTACTCCATTGACCTTACCATTTTATAAGTTTCTACAACACCATTAATTTCCACTTGTAAAACATACATGCCTTCTGCTAAATCACTTTGTAAATGATAGGTTTTGCCTTCAAAAGAATCATTCATTACCGTTTCACCTAATAGGTTGTACATTGAAACACGGTAACTCCCTTCGGATTTAAAAGTCAGATTAATTTCATTTTGAAAAGGATTTGGGTAAACCTCGAAATCAATGATTTGATTTTCATTCACCTTAGTTTGCAATGCACAATTTTGCAAACGTTCACACAATTGTTGCTCAAATAAACTAAAGGGAAGTTTACTGTTTGTGCTTTGAACAACACCTGGATAATTGGTTGATTTTAAATAATCGCCATAAGCCGTTACATTGCCAACACAGCCCACAGCCCAATTGGTAGTACCGGGTGCACTTTGTATAATAAATGTTGGCGCGGTACAATTCCAATACATCACTTGCGCGCCAGTCCAGCCGTGACCGCTCCCCGAATTCACTCTATTTTGAACATTCATATCGCGGTCTCCCTCCACTTCATCGAAGAGCAAGCCAGTTGCCCATTTTTGGTGCGGACCGATATCTGCGTTTTGGTTAACTGCAGTGCAGTTAAAGAAAACGTTCGGTCCGCAGGTAGCACCCGACCCCACCACATAGTCGTGTCGACCGCCATCGGTGAGGCAATTTTTCACCAAGTTGCGCTGTCCGTTTACACTAAAAGAATATTTTCTGCTTTGAATGGTTTGAGAAATGGGATCTATGTATTTACAATTATCTACGGTGATGAATGATGCGTAATCGCTAATGTTTACAGCAGAATATCCGTAATGATGTACTTCAATATTTCTAGCCCATCCGTTTTGCATGTTTTCAAAATTCATGGCAATCCATCCATGATTTTCATCTGTTATACTGGTGTACTGAGAATCAAAATACATATCTTCTATCCCCACGTTTTCTACTTTATTACTCCAATTAAATCTCATTAAATAGCCATCGGCATAAGTTGCGTCGATACCGTCTACAACGGGTGCATCAACAGTAATATCATTGCCATTTACAGCCACCACTTTTCTAATATAATTCATAGTCATTTCACTGGTTGTCCAATTTTTATCGCCCGGATTAGCCACATTTTGAAGCGTATCTGCACCAATTAGAGTGAGCCATGAAGCCTTTGGTTTTCTTTACACAAAAACGTTGTCGCCAACCACAAAGGTGTGTCCAGATTCAACAGTAAAAGTGCGTGTTCCAAAAGGAATATAAGAACCTACGATTTTCTTTGAGCTACTGTTTGAAGCCGATGCGCGGGTGCTTCCACCAACAATCATCACATTGAATTGTTTGGTGCCAGTAGCTAAAATAATGGTGCTATTTCCTTCACCTCTTAGCACCACTCCACTTTTATTTAAGAAGATAGAATCGTTCACTTGGTAGGTACCTGCTTTCAAAAGAACTGCTCCTCTAAAGCCATCTTTCCCAATAGGCAATGCAGCAACCTGATTGATGGCATTTTGAATGTTCGCCACATTGTCGCCTTGCACAGCATTGATGGTTACTTTTACAGGTACAGAAGGAATATCAACATCACTATTTTTGTAGCCAACATAACTGTAATC
>CAYORT010000015.1:49458-51412 GCA_964406465.1 uncultured Chryseobacterium sp. | reverse complement strand
ACACCTGTAGTTAAATTTTTGTTCACCAATCTAATTTTATAATTGGTAATATCAATCACATAAATATTTCCATTATTATCAACTGTAAGATCTTCAACCGATTTAAAAGTAGCCAATTCTCCTTTTCCATCTGCAGCACCAGAAACGGTGCCACCAGCAATAGTTGTTACAGCACCTGCTGCGCTTATTTTGCGCACTCTTCTTCCACCTTCAACATAAATATTTCCTTCTGAGTCGATAGCGATACTGCTAGGAAAATCGAAGCTAGCTAAGGTTGCCACAGTAGTATCGTTTGAGCCGTTTACATGAGAACCTGCATAAGTACTTACAGAACCATTACTGGTGATTTTGCGAATCACATGATTGCTGGCATCTGCTACATAGATATCACCATATCTGTTATCGAAAGCTACTGCTCTAGGATAATAAAATCTTGCGCTACCTCCTTGTGCATTAAAATATCCAGCACTTGAACCAGCAACAGTGCTAACTAAACCTGTAGGAGTAATCTTTCTAATGCGATGATTAGCGTAATCGGCAACATATACATTTCCTTGTTTGTCGCAAGTTAAGCCATCGGGATAATAAAATCTTGCAAAGCCACCTTGTCCGTCGTTAGGGCCATACGAAGTTTGTGCACCAGCAAAAGTGCTAACCATACCATTAGGCGTTATTTTTCTTATGCAATGACGGTCGGAAACGTAAACATTACCAGCGGTATCAACGGTAATTCCCGCTAAACTTTCAAACTTAGCTTGAGCTGCATTGCCATCGGCAAAACCTTTCACTCCTGAGCCCGCTATGGTACTCACATTTCCGTTGGCATCAATCTTTCTAACCTTATAACTATATTCGTCGGTAAAAAAAACATTTCCTTTTGCGTCGGTGGCGATCCCTCTCGAATAATTGAAAGTTGCACTTTCTTTCAATCCATCTTTAGAACCTTGCATACCAGTTCCAGCATAAGTAGAAACATTATAACCTGTTTCATAAACAATTTGTGCATGGGTAGCAGAATACATTAAAAAAGTAGATAGTGCAAAAGTCAGTAATCTCATAGCTTTCCGTTTAAATTTTACAACATAAAAAAATGCAGTGTAATTGCTACATTATTAAAGAAGTACAAGTGAAGGATGTGCTAGGTTGGGTGAGGGAGGAAATATTTTTTTTGAAATGTTGGAGGCTTAAAAATCCATCTCCCTGCCACTGCACATGCATTAACACACGCCCTCTTCTCTAAGAGGGAGAAGTTAGTGGTGGCGTTACGGAAAAGGATTTTTAAGCACGCACTCTGTGCACTCTAATAAGCGAAGCGCCTCTGTGAACAAAAGTTGTTGTGTTTAAATTTTAAAACTTTGTGAACTCTGTGAAAAAAATCTCTGTGCCTCTGTGGTTAAAAATTCCATCTCCCTTCCTACCACAGGCATTTACGCACCCCTCTTCTCTAAGAGGGAGAAGTTAGTGGTGGCGTTACTGAAAGTATTTGGTGGGTATGGGCTCTGTGAACTCTGAAAAGCGAAGCGCCTCTGTGAGCAAAAGTTGTTGTGTTTAAATTTTAAAACTTTGTGAACTCTGTGAAAAAATCTCTGTGCCTCTGCGGTTAAAAATCCCATCTCCCTTCCTCCCACCGGCATTTGCACACGCCCTCTTCTCTAAGAGGGAGAAGTTAGTGCTGGCGTTACTAAAAGTATTTGGTGGGTATGGGCTCTGTGCACTCTGATAAGCGAAGCGCCTCTGTGGGCAAAATTTGATGTGTTTAATTATCAATCTTTGTGAACTCTGTGAAAAAATCTCTGTGCCTCTGTGGTTAAAAATTCCATCCTCTTCCCTCTTCACAGGCATTTACACACTCTCCTCCTCCGAGGAGAAAACCCACACTGCTTAGAAAATTATACTTTAAAAAATACTACTTCTTTTTCTTCTTAGCTACCACCTTTTTCTTAGGCGCTTCCTT
>CAYORT010000015.1:46334-49358 GCA_964406465.1 uncultured Chryseobacterium sp. | reverse complement strand
CTTTTGCTTTTTTCTCTTTTGGAGCAGCAACTGCTTTCACTTCCTTTTTGCTCTCTTTAGCATCTAAAGCTTTGATGTGGTTGTTCACTCGCTCTTCGAAGTCGGTCAATACATTCATGTAATTGATGAACGCTTCGTATGGAGTGTTGTAGTGGTTAAAGTATTTGTGCACGTCGCCATCGTTGAAGAACTTGGTACACATGTAATAGAAATGATCACTCGTTTGTAGATATCTCCAATCTCTTTGAATATCTTCGTCTTTAATGCGCTTTACTTTATCTTCTAAACGATATAAACTTTCAAAAGCATCGTCTTGAATGTGGTTACCCAACCAAGCAGATAAGTCACGCTCCATGTCGGCCCATGAGATTGGATTGTCAACAGATATTTGTCCGCGCACCTGCAACTGCTCAGATGCTTCAGAAGGTGTGCAAAAACGGAACTCAGAACGGCTCAACACCAAGCGAGGTAAGTGATACATGAAATCGAAGATTCCACTTTCTTTCCACTGATGCTCACCAAAAGTTTCGTAGTCCATGAATAGGTTCACTATCTCTTCAGTCCATGAAATAGAGTTCAACCAATCCACATATTTATCTGCTGTAAGAGGATAAGCCTCCCACGTTGATTGAGAAAAACGGAAAGCGATATCATCACTTAACTTGTAATTCTTTAGCAATAATTTTAAGTCGGGAACATGTTGATTTTGGTACAAGAAATTCGGACTCTGCCAGCCCAGCACCTTATCTGCCCCTTCGGTAAGCATTGTTTTGTAGCCCATTTGACTCACCATCCAACCAATGTGGTTAGAGTAAATTAACTCGGTATTTCTAAACACCTTCGGTTTTTGTCCGAACAACTCCTCTATCTTCTTCGCTTGTTTTTCTACCTGTTTGGTAAACTCTTCCTGACTAACAAGAGCCGAGAGTGAGTGTGAGTAAGTTTCAGCCAAAAACTCTACACAACCAGTAGCAGCTAATCTTTTGAAGCTGTCTAACACATCGTGTGCATACATTTCAAATTGATCTAAAGCAGTACCAGAGATGGAGAAACTTACTTTGAATTCACCTTTAAATTCGTGAATCAAATCCAATAAAAGCTGGTTCATTGGCAAGTAGCATTTTTCGGCTACTTTGCGCATAATTTCAAAATTGAATTTATCGTCGAAATAATCGTGATTTTTTGAAATATCAAAAAAACGATAGTGACGCAACCTCATAGGTTGGTGCACTTGAAAATAAAAACACAACTTCTTCATTATCTAACCTGCTTTAATGTTTCAACATAAACTTCTTTAACGCGCAAAGAGGCATATTCCCACTTCATTCCTTCCACCTCTTTCCAACCTTCCTCGGCCAAAATTTTCGATATTTCTGGATAAGCCAACAATCCCATGATAGATTCGGCTAACTTATCAATATTCCAAAAATCAACTTTGATTACATATCTCAATACTTCGGCAACGCCCGATTGGTTGGAGATGATTACCGGACAACCAGAGCGCATCGCTTCCAACGGAGTGATACCAAAAGGTTCGGAAACCGAAGGCATCACATACACGTTGCTCATTCCATAAATCTTATCTGTTTCTGCAGAATTCATGAAACCTGTAAAGTGGAATCGAGAACTCATTTTAAGTTCGGCCACTCTATCAATTAGCTTAAGATACATATCTCCATGTCCGGCCATCACAAAATGAACATCGGGCATGGCATCTAATACTTTTCTTGCTGCTTCAACGAAGTAATCGGGACCTTTTTGGAAGGTGATTCTTCCTAGGAAGGTAACGATTTGCTTATCTAATAGATTTTCTTTTTTGTAAACTCTTTTCTCTCTTTGCTCAACCGCGTTGTGCACCACCACCACTTTGTGAGGAGGCACATCGTAACGGTCGATTAGGATACGACGCGTTAAACGGCTAACAGCGATGATGTTGTCGGCTGCATGAAAACCAGCTCTTTCGATATCATATACTGCTTGATTAACGTGCTGACCAGAACGATCGAATTCGGTAGCGTGAACGTGCACCACCAATGGTTTACCGCTCACTTGCTTTGCGGCGATACCCGCCTGGTAAGTAAGCCAGTCGTGTGCGTGAATAACATCGAAACTATTGTCTTTGGCAATTTGCATGGCCACCAAAGCATATTGTTCTACTTCTTTAATGAGGTCTTTGCCATATTTACCCGAGAAAGCATATTTCACTTTATTACCTTCTAAAACATGTTTAGAGGAATTGCTTACTTCTTGCGATAAGATAAAATCTTCGGGAGAAACGTAAGGAACAATAGGAGAATTTATTTGAAGGTAGTTAAGTCTTTTAAGGTTTTCGATGATGGTTTGGTCGCCATAATCCACCACCACCTGGTTGGCATCTACAAAACGGAACTTGCTATCTTCCCCACCATACAACTTAGGCACCACAAACAACACATCCACTTTATTGTGTAGAAGTCCGCTCACCATGCCGTAGCACGCTGTACCTAAACCTCCTGAAATATGAGGAGGAAATTCCCAACCAAACATTAAAACCCGCATCTTCCTGTTCCTGTAATTAATTAAGGTGTAAAACTACGCTTTTTTCTTCGTTTTACCTTCAATTTTTTGATAAATCATTTCTTTGATTCTTAGCAATTCTGCCACGCTCCAAGCTTGAGAAATGGTTCCTACAGGCTTAAAAGGCGCTTCTGCATCGTATATTTCTGCGATTGAACCAACACCGTATTCTGTAATTGCACCTTCAAAAGTACGGTAAATGTCAGCAACAAAATCCACCCCTTTTTCTCCGTAGATGTTAAGGTAAGCTTCGCAAAAGTGTCCTAACAACCATGGCCAAACAATTCCTTGGTGGTACATAAGGTCGCGTTCTTCTTGATTTCCGCGATAAATCCCTTTGTATTTGTAATCGTCTCTACTTAAAGTGCGTAATCCTCTTGGGGTTAACAAATGCTCTTTCACCACCTTTAGTATCGATTTAGCTGCATTTCCTTCCATCAAAGGATATGGAAGAGAAGTGGCAAAAAC
>CAYORT010000015.1:40424-46234 GCA_964406465.1 uncultured Chryseobacterium sp. | reverse complement strand
CGCGAGGCGTAACAGGTTTTCCATCTACCATGGCATCCATCCATGTAAGCGCAACATCTGCTTGTCCGCCCCACAACAATCCATCTTCAGTCATGTGAATATTGTACCATGTACCCTTCTTATAGCTGTATAGAATTTCTTTTATTCTATCGCCAAACTCCAACCACAAACCTTGTGTATCGTTGGTATGTGCAGCGTATTTCTGCAAAGACCAAAAAAACCAAAGAGATGCATCGGCCGAGTTGTAGCGTGCCTCTTCCCCAACGCCAATATTGGTGAGTAATCCGTCTTGTAAATCTTGCAACATGGTATTGATAACCTTTTTGCAAACCTCTGGCTGATTTCTACTTAGGGTTAAGCCTGGCAAGGAAATAAAGGTATCTCTTCCCCATCTGCCAAACCAGTGAAAGCCCGCTGTTATTTCTGTGCCTTTCTTCGTTTCGGAAATGAATTGCTCTGCGGCAACATCTAAAGCCGACTCGAAATTGCTAATCTTCTTTCTCTTCTTTACTTCGGCGTTAAACAAGTTTTGCAGTTGAGAAGGAACAAGTTCTGTAGTGCCGGCAGAGAAGATAATTTCTTCGCCCGGGTGCATCAACATAGAGAAGTAACCCGGATTCAACAAATCCTCTTTGAAGTCATAACCTCTATCCAACTCGCGCAAATACTCGTTATTGTAGTTCCATTCGAAGGTAGGCATGAAATGCGCTTCCTTAGAAACTTGAAAATTTAAAGCGTCGAAATCGCGATACATTTGATAGCTAACTCCATTTTCAATGTTGTTTACATCGTGATGAATTCTACCTATTTTACCTACCGAATGATAATTTCTAAATGCAGTGAAAGGCTCTAATTTGAGCTGAACATTGTGCTTACCTTTCAAATAAGTATAGCGAACAAGCAAACGATTCTCTTTTTGCACCAAGAGCAATTCCTTCTTCAGTTTTATCTCTCCCAACTGATAAATCCAAGTAGGAATTTTTTCTAGTTCAAATTCTTCCATTAACGTAAATCCTTGCGGATGCACCACCCCCGGATACTGATGAGTTCCCAACTGAAAATGATGATGATCATAGTTGATAGACTCATCTAATGCCGCCAACATAACGTAGCAGAAATCATCAATATAAGGCTGACGCAAAACCAACAATCCGTGGTATTTTCTGGTATTGCACAAGGCAATAGTAGAACTCGAATACGCTCCGGTTTCGTTGGCTTCTAGAAATTCTCGATGAAAAGAAAATTCGTGGTCGCCTATCTGCTTCTTATTGAAAGATAGGTAACTCACTATTTGCTCAATTCTCTTTCTGCTTGTGCCCAGTTTTGCTCTGCCGATTGTGCACCGCCATTGCTCACATAAATTTCAAACGCACGTTTTTGAATGTCTTCAAAAGTTACGATTGAAGTTTGTTTTTTAGCACTTGCTTTTTTTGCTGCAGGTTTTGCTTCTGCCTTTGCTGTTGTTGCTTTTTTTGCTGCCATAATCTACCCTGTTTTAATGTATGTTAAGTTATTAATGATACTTGTTTATGAGTTTGGCCACGATACCCGTCCACCCTGTTTGGTGACTCGCACCAATACCACGAGAATTATCGCCATGGAAATACTCGTAAAATAAAACCAAATCTTTGAAGTGCTCGTCTTTGTATAGCTCTTCGTTGTTGTTAACCGGACGGTTACCATTTTCATCCAATGTAAAAATGGAAATCAAACGTTTGAAAAGTTCGTTGGCTATTTCATCTAAATTCATCTCAACGCCCGAACCTGTTGGAAATTCTAGTTTCAAACTGTCGCCATAGTATTTGTAATACTCTCTCAACGATTCAATGAGAAGGTAGTTGGTTGGCATCCACACCGGACCGCGCCAATTGGAGTTACCGCCAAACAAGTTACTTGTTGATTCACCCGGCTGATAATCGATGCAATATTCACCACCTTCGATGTTGATGCAATATGCGTTTTTATGGCGTTTCGACAAAGAACGAATTCCGCCTGGGGCTAAAAATTCACTTTCATCTATCATCACCTTGATGAGCTTAATCATTCTGTCTTTAGGAATGAGTGAAAACAAAACATCTTCGTCTTCTTTGTAGTTCTCAATCGCTAAATATTTTTTCTCTTTAATTCTATCTTTCGCAAACCAGTTCAATCGTTTTTTGAATCCCGTTATATCTTTCATCGTCTCTTTGTGAATCAAGGTAACAGCATACAACGGCGATAAACCTACTAAAGAGTGAATTTTCAACTGCACAAATTTTCTTCCTGGCAATTTCAATACATCGTAGTAGAAACCATCTTCTTCATCCCAAGATCCAATCCAATCTTTATCGGCTTTATTCAACGATTCGGAGATGTACACAAAGTGCTCGAAAAATTTGGTCGCCACATCTTCAAAAGAAGAATCGTACTCACAAATTTTAATTGCCATCTTCATCATGTTCAACGAATACATGGCCATCCAGCTGGTACCATCGGCTTGTTCTAAAGTACCACCACCAGGTAGTTGCGCACTTCTGTCGAACACTCCAATATTATCTAAACCTAAGAATCCGCCTTCAAACAAGTTTTTTCCTTTGGCATCTTTTCTATTCACCCACCATGTGAAGTTGATCATGAGTTTATGGAAAATTCTTTTCAAAAATTTCACATCTGCTCTGCCATAATGCTTCTTTTCGGTTTCGTAAATTTTAAGAGCAGCCCACGCTTGCACAGGCGGATTAACATCGCCAAATGCCCACTCGTAAGCCGGTATTTGTCCGTTAGGCGCCATATACCATTCTCTCGTAATAATAATCAACTGCTTCTTAGCAAACTCAGGATCGAGCATGGCCAAAGGAACACAGTGAAAAGCTAAGTCCCACGCGGCGTACCATGGGTACTCCCATTTATCGGGCATGGAAATAATATCTTGATTTTGTAAGGTTTTCCAGTCTTTGTTTCTTCCTTTCTTTCTAGATTCTGGAGGAACAGGTTGACCTGGGTCGCCTTCTAACCAACGCTCAACATCGTAGCAATAGTATTGCTTAGTCCACAACATACCAGCAAATCCTTGGCGCTGAATATTTTTTAAATCGGCACTTGCAGCTTTAGGAACAAACTTATCATAAAATGCATCGGCCTCTTGAATACGCTTTTTGAAAATTGCTTCAAAACCTTCTCCGAATGGATTTTCTTTAGTTTCCTTATTGGTAAGTTTTAAGTAGAAAACTTCTTTGCCTTCTCCAGCAATCTTGCGTTTGTAAAGCGGAGAAAATTTGGTGCCGAAATTATGATTTTCAAATATTTTAAAATCATTGGCTACCACGGCATTATTGATGGCATCTTTCAAATATGGAGTAGCATTAGGCGTATGAAAAATACGCTCCATATTGGTCTCATTCTCGGTAAACAAGAATCTATCTGGTTCATTGAAATACAAGTAGTAATCGCCAATGATATGATGACTGGCATGAACTCCCGAAAAATCTTTTAGATTGTTAATCTTCTCGATACTTGGCTTTTGATTCCACACGCCAAAATCCCAAAGATTTCTAAACCACAAAGTAGGCAATACCGATAAATCGTGTGCTTCTTTACCTCTATTGAATGCTGTTATTTTAATGAGAATATCGAAAGGTCCGTCTTTCGCATACTCCACCTGAACATCGAAATATTTATTCTCATCGAAGATACCTGTATCGGTAATTTCAAATTCGGGTTCTTCTTTACTTCTGTTTCTATTTACATGATGTAACTCACTGTATGGAAATTTGCCATGCGGATACTTGTACAAATATTTCATGTAAGCATGCGACGGTGTATTATCGAGATAGTAATACAACTCCTTACAATCTTCACCATGATTACCCAATGTTCCACTTAAACCATACAATCTTTCTTTTAGGATGGTATCATTTCCATTGTATAATGCAAGACTAAAACACAAGTTTTGATAATGATCTGATATACCTGCTATACCATCTTCACCCCAGCGATACACTCTTGAACGAGCGTGATCATGAGGGAAATAATCCCAAGCCGATCCGTCTGCACTATAGTCTTCACGCACTGTTCCCCATTGACGTTCACTAAGGTATGGTCCCCAGCGCTTCCAATGTTTAACTTTCGACTTAGCTTCTTCTAAGCGTATTTCTTCGGCTGTTTTCATTTGTTTGCAAAGCTTTAAGCCCCTTGATAAGCTTGCAAAACTATACTTTTTACCGCGATTTTCCGCAGTTTAAGATGAATAAATTATTAAGGATTTCTTGTTCAGTACTTCTGTATGGACGCGCCCTTTTGGCCTCCCAAAAATAATGATGGTGGGCGGCCGCAAGGGCACGTCCCTACAGGAATACATTTACATCAATTCTTCACCAGCATCGAACTAAACACTGTTTTTTCTGCGGTGTTTAATTTAACAAAGTAAGCGCCTGCAGCAACCGCGCTGATGTCTATTTGCACGCGCGATGCTGTACCAATGAAATTTTGGCTATATACCAACTCACCAACGGTATTGTACAACTCAACAGAATTAACCCCTTTAACATCATCAAATACTACTACATTCTCGGCCGGATTAGGATAAACACTTACATTTCTATACTCCTCTACTGAGGCTACATCCGTTGTTAAACAAGGTGTGAAATTTGAAGTTCCTGCAAACACTGCATATCCACCTCCGGTGGTAAAATCTACGTTAGAAACAATAACTTGCTCATTAAACATATCGGTTACCCTAACATCATGTTTCGCAACACCATCTAAACTTGCAGTCCAGCCATTATCGGCCCCTCTCGTCATCAAAACCCAATTTCCACCAGTATAAACTTCCACTTTTTTTAATCTGTTTTTATGCTTAAAGATGATCACTTTACCGTACCATTCGTTAGATCCTTGTGTTTGCACACTGATGGGCGTTGAAGCCCACGGACAAGCAACTTCGAACCATGAAATGGGTGACGCGCCAATGCCTTGCGGACCAACAATAGCATCGAAAGCAGCCTGACTCAAGTCGATGTCGCCATTAACGTGGCAAGTAGGACACTGATCAACAATTTGAATGATTTTAGTTCCTTTAATTCCTGTTACTTCTAAACACACACCACATTGGTCGGCATTGTTATAAATAGCAGTATAGGCCGCGCCATAAAAAGGCATTACATCTTGATTTACAAAGGTGCAATTGCCAGCAAAACCCGTAGGATCGTTGGTAGCAGCATTGTCAAGCAAAACATAGTAAGTTGCCGTTCCGTTGTACACGGTTGGCGTACAATTCGATTGAGCGTTAGCAAGTGCAGAAATAGCAATTGCAGATAGAAAAAGTATCTGTTTTTTCATGATAAAATATTTTGTAGTAATTGTGATGAATAACCCCTGAATTCTAAAGTAGGTCATTATTTCTTTTCTACAAAATAAAAAGTCCGGTAGAACTAAATCTACCGGACTTCCTCTAAAGTATTACACTTAGTATTAAGCAGTAACTTTTGCCAATTGTTCGGCCATAGCCTTACCAATTTCAGCAGGAGAGTCAACTACTCTAATACCAGATTCTCTCATGATTCTTTTCTTAGCAGCAGCAGTGTCATTTTCACCACCAACAATAGCACCAGCGTGGCCCATTGTTCTACCAGCAGGAGCAGTTTCACCAGCGATAAAACCTACAACAGGTTTAGTCCCGTTAGCTTTAATCCACTCAGCAGCCAAAGCTTCTAAGTTACCGCCAATCTCACCAATCATAACGATACCGTGAGTCTCAGGGTCATTCATTAATAATTTAACAGCATCTCTAGTAGTAGTTCCAATCATTCGATCTCCACCGATACCGATAGCAG
>CAYORT010000015.1:6583-40414 GCA_964406465.1 uncultured Chryseobacterium sp. | reverse complement strand
ATGTTAAAGTTCCCGATTTAGAAACGATACCAATATTTCCTTTTTTGAAGATGAAACCAGGCATGATACCTACTTTAGCTTCACCTGCGGTGATAACACCCGGACAGTTTGGTCCGATTAACGTTACGTTTTTGTCGCTGATGTAAGCCTTAGCTTTCACCATGTCGGCAACCGGAATACCTTCAGTGATAGTAACGATTACTTTCACACCAGCTTCAGCAGCTTCCATAATCGCATCTGCAGCAAATGCTGGCGGAACGAAGATGATAGTAACATCTGCACCTGTAGCTTTAACAGCATCGGCAACAGTATTAAACACCGGACGATCCAAGTGTTTTTGTCCGCCTTTACCTGGAGTAACACCACCAACTACATTGGTTCCGTACTCTATCATTTGAGAAGCGTGAAAAGTACCTTCACTCCCCGTGAAACCTTGCACTATTACTTTTGAGTTTTTGTTTACTAATACTGACATGTCAATAATATTTAATTCTTAATTTTTAATTCTTAATTATTTGCAGTTCTTAACCAATGTAGTGCTTACATAAATGTTCACTTCTGGCCACGTTACCGATTTGCCATCAGAACCTCTATGTAATTCTTTACAAGTATTATTTAATGATGCAAGAGCTTTTTGCGCTTTGAAATCGTTGAGGTTGATGGTGCCGGTTAATGATAAAACATCACCTTCCAAACTCATGTGTAGTTCAATCTCTTTCTCTATATTATTGATCTTTAAAATCACGAAAGCAGTAGAGCTATCTCCATCATTTAATCCCAATTCTTTCACTCTTCCAGTAATGAAAGAGGTACTATCCATTTTCGCAAAAAAAGAAGACTTGATATTAAAATCTCTTGCTTGATCTTTAGTGTCGAGACCTTCAATATCGATTTTAAAAACTGCCCCTGCTATCACAGCAAATGGATGAGAATCTTCTTTTGTACTATCCACGCTGAATTTCAAAAACCCACCCTTCACCTCTTTCTTCTCTGTAAACTTAAAAGCACCAAAGCCAATAGTTGTAGCTTCTGGGTCGTAAGAATAAGTGCAAGTTTGAGGTACAGAATCTTGTTTAGGATTTTCTGCCGCAGGAGCGATATCACCGCCACCACAAGCCGAAATTAAAACAGCACTTGATATTGCAAAAAGTATCTTTTTCATCATTAAATTACTTTTTCAAAACTTCGCTCACTTTATCGGCAGCTTCTTGTAAAAGAACTACAGAGTGAACCTCTAAGCCTGAATCTTCGATTAACTTTTTAGCCTCTTGAGCATTAGTTCCTTGCAAACGAACGATGATTGGAACATGCACTTTACCAATGTTTTTGTAAGCATCTACGATACCTTGAGCAACACGGTCGCAACGAACGATACCACCAAAGATATTTACCAAGATTGCTTTAACATTTGGATCTTTCAAGATAATACGGAAAGCTTTTTCAACTCTCTCAGCGTTGGCAGTTCCACCTACGTCTAAGAAGTTTGCAGGCTCACCACCAGATAATTTGATGATGTCCATAGTAGCCATTGCCAATCCGGCACCGTTTACCATACAACCAACGTTACCATCTAATTTCACGTAGTTTAATCCGTGTTCTTTAGCTTCAACTTCAGTTGGATCTTCTTCAGTTACGTCGCGCATAGCTAAGTAATCAGGGTGACGATCTAAAGCATTACCATCTAAAGTAACTTTAGCATCAACAGCGATGATTTTATCATCAGAAGTTTTCAATACCGGATTGATTTCGAACATTGCTGCATCGCAACCAACATATGCTTTATATAATGAAGAAACGAACTTCGTCATTTCTTTTAGAGCCTTACCTTCTAAGCCTAGGTTGAAAGCAATTTTACGTGCTTGGAAACCTTGTAAACCTAAAGTAGGGTCGATTTCTTCTTTGTGAATTAACTCAGGAGTATCGTGAGCAACATCTTCGATAGACATACCACCTTCAGTAGAGTAAACTACTACGTTTTTGCCTTTCTCTCTGTCTAACAATACACTCATGTAAAACTCTTTCGGTTTGCTATCGCCAGGATAGTAAACATCTTGAGCGATCAACACTTTGTTTACTTTTTTACCAGTTTTGCTGGTTTGCAAAGTAACAAGGTGTCCGCCTAAAATAGCTTTCGCTTTCTCAGGAACCTCGTCTAAGCTTTTCGCCAAAACTACTCCGGCAGAGCCAGTCTCGGTTACTTTACCTTTACCTCTACCACCTGCGTGGATTTGAGCTTTAACAACGAACCAACCTGTTCCGGTTTGTTCTTTTAATTTTTTTGCCGCTTCAGTTGCACCTTCTGGTGAATCTGCTACAATACCTTCCTGTACTGCAACTCCAAAGCTTTTCAGAATTGATTTTCCTTGATATTCGTGAATGTTCATGAGATTATTTTTTGTTGAGCGGCTAATTTACATTTTTTTGGTAATAGTCTCTGCTTAGTTTTATTTATTTTTATCGCATGATTGAAATTAACGAAATCAAAAAATCGTATGGCTCCTTACAAGTGCTTAAGGGCATCAACTTAAGTATCAATAAGGGAGAAATCGTTTCTATTGTAGGAGCGTCGGGCGCTGGTAAAACCACTTTACTTCAAATCATAGGAACTTTAGATAGCGCCGATTCAGGTTCTATGAAGATTAACGATGTGGAAGTAAGCTCCTTGAAAGGTAAAAAGCTGGCTAAATTTAGAAACAAGAACATAGGCTTTGTATTCCAATTTCATCATTTGTTACCCGAATTCACAGCGTTAGAAAACGTATGTATTCCATTTTACATCAATGGAGGAAGTAAAAATGAGGCCGAAGCTAAGGCAATGAAATTACTTGGCATTTTAGGTGTTGCCGAAAGAGCTCAGCACAAGCCAAGCGAACTATCGGGTGGCGAGCAACAACGTGTGGCAGTGGCGAGAGCCTTGATTAACGACCCAGCTATTGTATTGGCCGATGAGCCATCGGGAAATCTAGATTCGAACACAGCCAACAACCTTCATCAATTGTTTTTTAAATTGAGAGAAGAATTGAATCAAACCTTTGTTATTGTCACGCACAATGAAGAATTGGCGGGGATGGCCGATAGAAAGATAGTGATGAGAGACGGACGAGTGGTTGAGTAGTTATTTCTTCACCAACACAGGTTGCCCTGCTTCTACCCATGCGCTATACCATAAACTTGAGACAAACTCGATAGAAGCCAGCAACTGTTTTTCTACCATTCCATCAAGCGTTGAATTGTACTGTATAATGTATTCCACACTAAAATCCTTTTTCTTCTTGCCTGTATAAATTTCGTAGAGTTTATCTTGCTCAAACTTCTCTCTCAACTTTTTGTCTTCATCAAGCACTTTATCTTTCAATGAAAAGCTGTGCTGAAGCACAGTCCAAGTTGAATCTAAAGGATGATGAATATAATGTGCGATGGTATAATCTAACTTATAACTTTTCGAAAATCGCTCTGGAATCAAGGTTTCCCACAAACGATGAATACCTTGTTGCTGCGTAAACTGTCCGTCGTAATTTTCTGTAACATGCAAAGGCACGCAAGCATCGGCGGCATAATGTCCTAAATCGGCTGATATTTTTAAAATTTTGACAGTATCCATCTCCTTGAAAGCCTTCACCAATCGGTAGTAATAATCGTTGATGGTCCAGGGTAAAACACCATATTTCCTAAGTGTATCCTCACTGTATTTTGCCACTGCATTTTTCCAAAAGCTCGGTACGCTGTCGAAAGGATGCAAGCCATAATGGTCGATATCAATGTAATGTTGGGCTCCTTCTTTTTCTACTGAATGCTTGCGTAAATCGGGGTCTACAGCATGCTTAGAAAGGTAAGCTTCATGATTTTTATAAAACTGAATCATACCCGGAGGCAAGGCATACACCGCCTTTTGGTTGATGAGTTTGTGGCAATAAAACCCCCAAGAATATACAGAGTGAGTGAACAGAGTGAAAACAGAGAAGAGAACTATGAAGAGTCCTTTTTTCATTATTTTCACACCGCTAGCCAAGAAAGGAATAGAAACCACTTTTGCCTTCAAATTTTTCTCACGTACTTGAACAAAAATCTCGCTGTTCAAAGCAGAAAAATCTTTGGTAACGTAGCCCATACCAATTGATTTTTTGAGGCTTGGCGACATGGTACCCGAAGTAACGATACCTATTTCATTGCCTGCAGAATCAACAATTTTGTAGTCGTGACGAGGTACGCCTTTATCTATTAATTCAAATCCGATCAATTTCTTGCTAACTCCTTGTTCTTTTTGTGATTTCAAAGCTTCGCTATTGGTAAAAGGTTTAGAAAACTTGGTAATCCAACCCAATCCGGCCTCAATTGGTGATGTAGTATCGTTGATATCGTTACCATATAAGCAGTAGCCCATCTCTAAACGAAGAGTATCGCGCGCAGCCAAACCAATAGGTTTTAAACCGTGTTTCTCCCCTTTTTTCATGATGGCATCAAATACCTTTTCAGCATCATTTTTATGCACATAAATTTCGAAGCCTCCTGCACCAGTGTAGCCAGTTGCAGAGATAATCACGTCTTCTACTCCAGCAAAACGATCAATCACAAAAGTGTAGTAATCCATAGCTTCAATTGGGTATGGCGTTAAGTCGGCAAGAGCATCTTTGGCTTTCGGACCCTGCACCGCAAACAAACAATAGTCATCGGAGATGTTTCTCATTTCAGCACCAAAAGTGTTGTGCTTAGAAATCCAATCCCAATCTTTCTCAATGTTAGAAGCATTAACCACCAACATATATTCTATTTCAGAAACGCGGTAAACCAAAAGGTCGTCAACTATTCCGCCTTGCTCATTGGGCAAGCAAGAATATTGAATTTTACCATCGGTTAATTTTGATGCGTCGTTAGAAGTAACGGCTTGAATCAAAGGCAAAGCACCTTCACCAGTAATTAAAAATTCACCCATGTGCGACACGTCGAAGATACCTACCCCTTTGCGCACTGTTTCGTGCTCGGCAATAACACCTTCGTAGGTTACAGGCATTTCAAATCCGGCAAAAGGAACCATTTTAGCACCTAAAGCTTCATGTTTGTGTTTTAATACTAGTTGTTTCATAATTGTAGGGGCGAAAAATATTTCGCCCATTGATTTAATTATACATTGGGCGAAATATTTTTCGCCCCTACCAATTCATTAAAATATTTCAAATAATTCTTTTTCTCTGATTCAATAGAGTATTTATCTAGAACAGTCTGACGCGCTTTTTGTCCCAACTCTTTTCTCAACTGCTCAGATTCCACCAATTTAGAAATTTTATCTACCCATTCATCTACCTCATTGGCCAAATAGCCATTAACGCCATCTTGAATGATTTCTGAATTTACACCCACCGGCGACATCAAGGTAGGAATTTCAAGTGCCATGTACTGCAAGCCTTTCAATCCGCATTTACCTTTAGCCCATTCATCATTTGGAAGAGGCATGATACCTATATCTATTCCACTTAATTCTTTTACTTCGTCGGCACGTTTCCACGGAATACCTACCACACCTAAGCTTTCATTGCGATAGTTACCATCGCCAATCACTTTAATTTTTACTTTGTTGCCGTACTTCGCTTTTATTTTGGTGAGCGCAGGCACAGCATATTCAAAGTGTTTAATGGTGGTCACACTTCCACTCCATCCAATGCAAATGGCATCGTCTTTTGGCAAAGACATACGCTGATATTCATCGGTATCGATGGTAGTAGGCACAATCACCACATTTTTATTGTTCAATTTAGCGTAGTCGGCCAAATATTGATTTCCGGCAAAAACGATATCGCAAAGTGCAATGATATCGCCAGTTTTAGCAGGATTTTTTAAGAACTTAAATTTCTTGTTGGCATCTGAAACATCCATGTGCCAAATAGCATCATCGAAATCGAAAACCAATTTTTTACCCAGTTTTGAAAATTTCTTCTCGAAATGGATTGAGCCTGTCATAAAGGCTTCGCGGAAGATGAAGATGATGTCGTAATTTTTGGCATCTCTCACATCTTTCATGCGATGTCTCCAGCTTTTCCAAACAATACTTAATTTCTTAAAGTAGTTGCCCGGCTTGTACATTTCTTTATCATCGTCTTCGTTGATAATGAAAGAAAGATCGCATTTGAATCCGTTTTTCTCTAAAAAATCAAAATACTGTTCAAATCTAAAACGCTGTCCGGGAGCCCTGTCTTTTCTATGAGAGGCAATAAATAAAATCTTCTTCATCTTATGCTTTTCTTCCTACTGCATGCCAGTAAGGTTCGTTGTTAGAAAAAATAATATCGGTTAATCCTGCTTTCTCCATCATTGCCTTGATCTCCACTTTGGTGAAGCGTTGTTCAAGCGGAGTTCCAAATCTATCTAATGAATCGTTGCGAATGATATTGAACGATTTATCGGCATAATAAGAAAGAGGAATTTTGGTATAAACTTTTGATTTTGGAGCAATGCCTTTCACAATTTTGGTAAGTATTACCATTGGCATGTAAACCGTTACAGCTATCACATCGCAAACGAATTTCTTCAATCCGGCAGGAAGTAAAGAAACAACTTTTCTTACTGCGTGCGACATGTAGAAGAACATTTTAAAGAAGGCGCTTCTTTGGTCGAAACGATAGTAAAGGTACACTAAGAAGTGGCCGTCTTTCTTTAATTTCTTCACCGACTTGATCATCGCCATTTCGGTATCGGGAATGTGGTGCAAGACGCCTAAGCTGAAAACGAAATCGAAAGAATTGTCCTCAAAAGGAAGGCAATCGGTATCGGCTTGCGTGATGCGCACATTGTTTAAATCTTTGGTCATCTTTAAAGCAGAATACACCGCTTTACTAGGGTCGATACCTTCCACAAATTTTACTTTAGAAGCGATGTATCTCGACCAGCGGGCTGTGCCGCAGCCAACATCGAGGGCCACAGTATCTTTATTCACCATCTTATCGGTGATGATATCGAAATACTGATCGCCGGCAACACGAAGGTCTTCTTCAGAGAAATTAGCAAATTTCGACCACTCCTCACCAAAGGACTCAACAGTTTTCTTGTCGATGTTGCTGTCACCGTCGGAAATGAAACTTGCAATACTTTTGTCTTTGTATTGCAAGCTGTTTTGTGGTTCTTTATTGTAAGGAATCATCTTATTTTTTCTCTACCCAAAAAGGAGGTAATTTTTCTGTAATCTCAATGTTTTCGAATACTCCCGATTTTCTAGCACCTACTCTCTTCGCCCAGTCGGCCATCTTTTTTAAACCTACAGGCAAAGTAGTGAAGTCGCTATCTTTAATGCCGAATACTCTCTTTATTTTGCTGTGGTCGCTATGCGCGTGAACCACTTCATTTCTAGCTTCCAAATATCTTAATTCACCAGTAATGCCCATGGCAGCCATTACTTCGGTAGCCAATTCTTTAACGGTGTATTCTTGATCGGCACCTACGTTGAATACTTCATTGTAAGCCTCTTTCACGTTAACAGAGTTGGCAATATAAGGAGCAACATCGCCAATGTAGCTGAAGGCACGCGTTTGCAAACCATCGCCAAATACGCTTAATTGCTGGCCTTGCATCAACTGATTCATGAAGATACCTACTACGTTTCTGTATTTATCACCAATATTTTGGTATTCGCCATAAACGTTGTGCGGACGGAAGATTACGTAGTTCAAACCAAACATTTCATGTGCAGTTTTCAAATCCATCTCCACTGCAAATTTCGCTACGCCATATGGATCTTCTGGCATAGGGAAAGTTTCTTCTTTCATTGGAGGTTTAGCCGCACCATAAACAGCGATAGAAGAAGTAAACACAAAACATTTCACTTTGTGTTTCACCGACTCGTTGATTAGGTTAATGCTACCTACCAAGTTATTGTTGTAGTTAAATCTTCTGATGAAGTGACTCAAACCTTCGGCTGCGTAAGCTGCTAGGTGATACACATAATCAAACTTATACTCATTGAATAATTTCTCTAAGAGAACATGGTCGTATACCGAACCATTTACGAAGGTTGCTTTAGGATTGACATAATCCTCAAATCCACCACTTAAATCATCAAGCACAACCACTTTGTGATTCATGCTAACTAACTCATTCACAACGTGTGCCCCAATAAATCCTGCACCACCTGTAACCAATGAAACTGCCATAAATATTTGTGTTTGCGCAAAAATATAAAATTTGGCTAAAAATGCACTATAATTACTACTATACTTTAATTATCTTAGCCCCCCATGCAAATTAAATCAGAAATAAGAAACGCGCCGCGCTGGTTCATTTTAGGAACTGATGTGCTCATTTGCTTGATTTCCATTTGTATTGCTTTCTTGCTTCGTTTCGATTTTAAGGTAAATGAGCCCGACATGATCTATTTGAAAGGCGCACTTATTTCGGTGTTCTTGGTGAGATTATCGTCTTTCTTAATTTTTAAGTCTTATGCCGGCGTAATTCGCTACACAGGCTCCAAAGACATTCAAAGAATATTTGTGGTGCTATTAAGTGGCTCGGCATTGTTCATTCTACTGAACAAGGTATTGCCATTACTTGATATTCAATACAATATTCCTCGTACCATCATCGCCATCGACTTCATGGTTTCTTTAGTGATCATGGTGGCCTTTAGATTAACCATCAAAATATCCTATGAACGCATTAAAAACACTGCTAAATCGAGAGCCAGTGTAATTATTTATGGCGCCGGAGAATTTGGCACCATCACCAAACGCGCTTTGGATAGAGACGCCGGAACCAAGTATAATGTTATTGCTTTTGTTGACGACAACCTCGAGCGTGTGGGCATGAAAATAGAAGGCATCACCATCATTAGCAGCAAAGAACTCGATAAATTTATTGAAGGAAAAGACATTCATCACATCATCTTGGCCGATCAAAAATTAACTTCGGGAAGAAAGCAAGAAATTGTAGATTTCGCCCTATCAAAAAACATTAGAATATTAGATGTACCGCCTTCTAACAGCTGGATTAACGGCGAGCTCAGCTTCAAACAAATTAAGAAGGTGAAGATTGAAGATTTGTTGGAACGCGATGAAATAAAACTCGACAAACAAAAGATTAAGGAAGTAAATACGGGCAAAATAATTTTGGTATCGGGAGCTGCTGGATCTATCGGTAGCGAAATTGTTCGCCAATTGGCGCAGTACAATCCGAAGCTATTAGTGCTACTCGACCAAGCAGAATCTCCGCTTTATGAAATAGAGATAGAATTGAGAGAGAAATTTAAGTCTCTCAATTTTGAAGTGGTGATTGGAGATATTTCCGATGAAAAAAGAATGCAACTATTGTTCGGCACTTTTAAACCTCAAATAGTGTATCATGCCGCCGCCTACAAGCACGTTCCAATGATGGAGAACAATCCGGCTGAAGCTGTTAGAGTAAACATTAAAGGCACTAAAACCATAGCCGATTTAGCCGTGCAACACAAGGTTGAAAAGTTTGTGATGGTATCTACCGACAAAGCGGTAAACCCTACCAATATCATGGGAGCATCTAAAAGAATTGCAGAGATATATTGCCAATCGATTAATAAAACCTCAACCACCAATTTTGTCACTACGCGCTTTGGCAATGTGCTTGGTTCTAACGGGTCGGTGATTCCTTTGTTTAGAAAGCAAATTGAAACTGGCGGACCAATTACAGTTACGCATCCAGAGGTAACTCGTTTTTTCATGACTATTCCAGAGGCGTGTCAGCTAGTTTTAGAAGCAGGTGCGCATGGCAAGGGAGGAGAGATTTTTATTTTCGACATGGGTAAATCGGTAAAGATTGTTGATTTGGCGAAGAAGATGATAAAGCTTTCCCGATTAGAACTGGGCAAAGACATTGAGATACAATATACCGGTTTGCGTCCGGGAGAAAAGCTTTACGAAGAACTACTCAACAACGAAGAAAACACGCAAAAGACGCATCACGAAAAGATTATGATTGCGCAAGTTCGTGAATACGACATTAACGAAGTAAGCAAAAGCATCAGTGATTTAATCGACTCCCTGAAAGAAATAAACAATGAATTATTGGTAAGCAAAATGAAGGCATTGGTACCCGAGTTTAAGAGTCAGAATTCGGTGTATGAAAAACTCGATTAAATAAAAAAAGGGAAGCTTTCGCTTCCCTTTTTCATTACTTCGTTACCCAATAGGTTCGTGAATAGTCGCCATTGGCCAATTCAATTCTGCCAGTAGCATAAAAATGAAATACCCCTAATTGCTTTGGAAATACAATTTTATAGTTGTTACCATTTTTCTCGAACAACACACCTGCCGGCAAAGCTGTTCCATTAAGGTTGATGGTTCCATTAAACTTATTCCAGTTATCACGCGCAGTACCCAATTGCAAACGAATGTTTACAGCCGAAGGATCAAGCACAGAAAAAGTGAAAATTAGATCGTGAGGAACAGTATCTAAAATGGCTTGTTGTTCGGCTTCCGACATGCTTGACGTTGCAGCCGAAGCACCCACCGCCACACTAGAAACAGAGAATTCCCCTAAAACATCTTGAGCAAAAGCAGAGATATTAGTGAGCAGCATTAAAGCGAAAATGAACACAATTTTTTTCATGTTGATATGGATTAATTTTTGGCAAATAAAACAAAAAAACAGGAAGCTCCCAACTTCCTGTCTTTCACATTTTACATTTACTCAGCTACATCTCGGCGAGTAACAAACCCATATTTACAACACACTTGCGATTTTATCTCCCATATGCAAGTAGGTCTCAATATTATTCTTAGTGTTATGAATCAAATCCTCATCTATCTTGAAATACTTGGAATCGAAAAGTAAAACTACTGTTGATCCACCAAATGCGAAATAACCCATCTCCTGTCCTTTCTCTACTTCTGTATTGGCTTTATAAGTATTATTTAAACTGCCCACCATGGTTGCTCCCACTGGGATCACCAATATTTCACCTCGCCCCTCCGTAGTTAAAACACATATCTCCTTTTTGTTTTTACAAAAAACCTTAGTGAAATTCGATTGCAAGGCGATGGGTGAAACAGAATAATAGGCACCATCTATCTTTTTCGCTTCGGATGCTTTTCCTTTGAATGGAAAATGATATCGATGGTAGTCGTTTGGTGCTAAGCGCACAATAATCATAGAAGAGTTTTCATGTTTCTTAAACAATTCATCATCCTTCAAAAACTCTTTAAGGGTGAATTCCTTTCCTTTAATAAAAAAGCTGTTTACCTCAGAAATTTTCTCGAATGCCAACACCCTTCCATCTCCAGGTGAAACTAGTCCTTCTCCAATTTTACGTGCTCCCGGTTTTAACTCGCGATAGAAGAATTCATTGAAGGTTTGAAATTCGCTTACACTTTTCTTTGATTCGCTCATATCAATGTTTAATGAGCTAACAAAAGCAGGAATTCTTTCCACCGACTTTCTAGAACTCATCATTCTACCATATCTTTTGGTGATGGCCTTTTGCTTGGCGATGGGTAAAACAACAAGTTTACCAAAGGTATTTCCGTATAAAAATTTTAACAATCCTTCTGCCGGAGGATTTTCTGTTTCTATCTTTCCCGTTGACCTGATAATGTATTTGATGTCCATTTATTTTTTATTTAGCTGCGAAGCTCAGCATAATTATATAGCGCTAGCGAAAATACAAAATACTCACAAAACCTTTCCTTCCTTTTAGTAAAAACGTGGGCTATTTGTTTTCATTGATCACCATAAAAGTCAATTAAACAAAAAAAACGGGACTCATCATTCGATGAATCCCGTTCTCCATATTCAGTAATTAACTATTACTTTTTCTCGTCGCTCACTTCTTCGAAGTCAACATCTGTTACCTCAGAATCTTTAGATGAAGAAGCTCCAGCGTTAGCTTGCGCACCGCCTGCTGCTCCACCTTGGTAAGCACCTTGAATATCGGCAGCCAACGCTTGTAAAGTATCGTTTACTTTTTTAGTTGCCGCTTCAACTGCAGTTAAATCTTGCGATTGGTGAGCTGTTTTCAACTCGTTCACTGCATCTTGAATCGTTTGTTTTTTATCGGCAGGTAATTTATCACCTAGCTCTTCCAACTGTTTTTCTACTTGGAAAATCAATCCGTCGGCTTGGTTCAACTTGTCGATTCTTTCTTTAGCCGCTTTGTCTGCATCTGCATTTTCAGCTGCTTCACGTTTCATTTTCTCGATTTCTTCTTTAGATAATCCAGAAGATGCTTCGATACGAATGTTTTGTTGTTTACCTGTTTTGTTTTCTTTAGCAGATACATTCAAAATACCGTTTGCGTCGATATCGAAAGTAACTTCAATTTGCGCCTCACCTCTTCTCATTGGAGGAATACCATCTAAGTGGAATCTACCCAACGATTTGTTGTCTTTCGCCATTGAACGCTCACCTTGCAACACGTGAATTTCTACTGACGGTTGGTTATCGGCAGCTGTAGAGAAAACTTCTTTTTTGTTGGTTGGAATAGTAGTGTTTGCTTCTACCATCTTAGTCATTACTCCACCCAATGTTTCGATACCGAAAGAAAGTGGAATTACGTCTAACAACAATACATCTTTCACTTCACCTGTTAATACACCACCTTGAATAGCAGCACCAATTGCTACTACCTCATCAGGGTTCACACCTTTAGATGGCTCTTTTCCGAAGAAAGATTTTACCGCTTCTTGAATAGCTGGAATACGAGTAGAACCACCTACTAAGATAATTTCGTCGATATCGCTTACTGAAAAACCTGAGTTTTTCAAAGCTGTTTTACAAGGCTCAATTGTTCTTTTGATTAATGAATCGGCCAATTGCTCAAACTTAGCACGAGTTAAGGTTTTCACTAAGTGTTTAGGAATTCCGTTTACCGGCATGATGTAAGGCAAGTTGATTTCTGTAGAAGCTGTGCTCGACAACTCAATCTTAGCTTTCTCTGCCGCTTCTTTCAAACGTTGCAAAGCCATTGGATCTTGTTTCAAATCTAATCCTTCGTCTTTCTTAAATTCGTCGGCCAACCAGTCGATGATTACGTGGTCGAAGTCGTCACCCCCCAAGTGTGTATCACCATCGGTAGATTTTACTTCAAATACACCATCACCCAACTCTAACACAGAAACGTCGTGAGTACCACCACCGCAGTCGAAAACCACGATTTTCATATCTTTCCCTTTCTTGTCTAAGCCGTAAGCCAATGCCGCAGCAGTAGGCTCATTGATAATTCTTTTCACGTTCAAACCAGCAATCTCACCAGCTTCTTTAGTAGCTTTTCTTTGCGCATCGTTAAAGTAAGCAGGCACAGTGATAACAGCCTCAGTGATGTCTTGTCCGATAAAATCTTTAGCTGTTGCTTTCATCTTTTGCAAAATCATTGCAGAGATTTCTTGCGGAGTGTAGTTTCTATCGTCGATTTTAACACGTGGAGTGTTGTTGTCGCCTTTCACGATTGAATAAGGTACTCTTTTCAACTCAGCCAATGACTGCTCGTAAGAGATTCCCATGAATCTTTTGATAGAGAAAATTGTTTTTGTTGGATTGGTGATGGCCTGACGTTTAGCAGGGTCACCTATTTTTCTTTCTCCGTTATCGGCAAATGCCACGATAGACGGTGTTGTTCTTTTACCTTCGCTGTTTGCGATAACTACGGGCTCGCTTCCCTCCATTACGGCAACACATGAGTTGGTAGTTCCTAAGTCGATTCCTATGATCTTTCCCATTTTAATATTTTTAAATGTTTGATGTCCTATTGTCAATGGCTGTGCCACTCAATTTTATGGGACAAGCTGACACCTTTTGTCAGAAATCTACGCCAAGCCAGTAAATATTGAGGAATATTTTGTGACAAAAAGACATTTACTACCTTTGACCAACGAAGAGACACCTATATGAAAAAATTATTTTTGCTTTTAAGTTTAGTGCCTGGTGCACTTTTGGCCCAACCTTTAATCACCAATGAAGTGCCCGAGAAGTTGTTTTATGATGACTTCACCGACAATACTGAAAACTGGCCTGCATTTAACGAAGCCGACATTAAGAGCTACGCCGTAGAAGGATTCTATTACTTATCGCGCACCGGCGGCGAAAAATCGCGTGCGGTAATCCCTGCATTTAGAAAGCAAGAGAATAAGTTCATGATTAAAACCACCTTGATGCTTATTTCAACATCTCCTAACCAGCAAACTCTAGGGGTTTTATTCATGGCTCAGTCGGATGGCAGCGGAGGTTTCGTTCTAGAAATCAATAAAAAACAACAATATAGAGTGAGGGGAATTACGGGTGCCGGACAATATATCACTTCAGGAGAAAACGGTTGGGTGAAATCAAAGAATGTGAAGGGTGAAAATGAATTCAATAAAATAGTCATCAAAGGCTATCAAAATCAATACGACATCTATTTCAACGATCAATACACCTTTTCTTTTAAGCAAGGAAACTTTAAGCAAGGTGAATTTGGTTTGTTGCTCGGACCAGAATCAAAAGCGAAAGTTGACTTCTTCTACCTATACAAAATTACTGCTAGCATTGCCGATGATTTAAGCACTGTAAACGAAAAACTAGATAGCTTAAAAGCCGAAAACGACAGCTTAAAACATCACATCGACTATGTTTTAGCGCGCAAAATCGACTCATTGGAAAAGGTGAATCAAAAACTATATGAAAATGTTGAGTATTTAAAGGAGGCCGTAAGCAAAAGAGATACTATTCACCTTGATGAAGAAGGGTATCCAATTGACACTAAGAAGGAGGAAGCCCCTAGCACCCCTAATAATGTTCAGGCTCCTTTGAATGAATTACCTCCGATGAAAGAAGAGGAAAAATAGTATATTCGCAAAAAAATATTTGATATGAATACAACTAAAAAACAATGGATTGCTCCCGCATTAGACGAGTACACAATTGAACAAACTAAAGGAGGAGCATCACCTACTATAGCAGAACGTTCAGGTGCTATGTCATAATTTTAGAGTAATTGCATACAAGCAATAAATATTACGCAGGTGGTTTCGTTATTGAAACCACCTTTTCTTTTTCTTCTTTTATCGAAAGTGATGCTCCTGCCACTAGTAAATGGGTCGCTGGAACAATTAATGACAGCGATGATTCCTTAAAACATACCGTTTTTAAATTAGGTAAAATAGCCATTGATAAAGAAAATAATGTAATTATTGAATTGCTGGCCGATGAAAACGAAGAAACTTTAAACTTCATAGCCATTCATATCTTGGGTTTACTGAGTCAGAAATACCAACGACTTCCATTACACGCTGCAGCGATTCTACACCAAGGACAAGCTATTTTATTCACCGGACTAACAGGCTCGGGAAAGTCAACTTGTGCGAAATTGTTGGCAGAAAAGGGATTTACAGTAATTTCCGACGAAATGGCACCGCTATATAGCAATGCTGGCGTTACGTACCTTTTGCCTGTCTGTAGGGCAGTTCACTGCGCACCAATCAATACACAAAAGCAAAAAACGTGGAGCCAACTTCCAAATAAAGTCACCGAAAAAAGCATTCCTGTAAAATCCATCTATCTCCTTCAATTTGAAGAAGGAAAGCCTCGAATCGAAAACGTAAATAGCCTCAATGCCATTAAGGTTTTACAAGAAAATCACTTTAAACCCTTTATAAAATGGGACAAAGAAAGTAATTTAATGCGCTACAACTTGTGCACTGAAATCATTAAAAATTGTACTATTAAATCTTTCATTCGTGAAAGAAATATTAACTCAATTGAGGAAGCAATGAACTTACTCATAAAAGATTTATAGTTTATTAGTAGATTTACCGACTTAAAGAGAAATCAATGTCAGCAAACACTAGCGATTTTAAGAGAGTTACCACGCATACTCTACAAGAGATGAAAAGCAAAAAGATTAAAATCTCTATGCTTACTGCCTACGACTTCACCATGGCTAAAATCATTGATGGGGCCGGAACAGATGTGATTTTGGTGGGAGATTCGGCATCGAATGTGATGGCCGGACATGAAACTACCCTTCCTATCACGCTTGATCAAATGATTTATCACGCAGCTTCGGTAATTCGAGGTACCAATCGCGCATTGGTGGTAGTTGATTTACCTTTTGGCTCCTACCAAGGAAATTCTAAAGAAGCTCTTAACTCAGCCATTAGAATCATGAAAGAGGCTGGTGCACATGCGGTAAAATTAGAAGGAGGTAAAGAAGTAAAAGAATCGATTGAGAGAATTTTAACGGCAGGTATTCCGGTAATGGGACACCTTGGTTTAACTCCTCAATCTATCTATAAATTTGGTACCTACAGCGTTCGTGCTAAAGAAGAAGCTGAGGCTAAAAAACTCATGGAAGATGCCATTGCATTGCAAGAAGCTGGTGTTTTTGCCATCGTGGTAGAGAAAGTGCCGGCAACCTTAGGTAAGCAATTGGCTAAGAAACTTAAAATTCCGGTGATTGGCATTGGAGCTGGTGGATATGTAGACGGACAAGTGCTGGTATCGCACGACATGTTTGGCATGAACACCGAATTTAGTCCGCGGTTCCTTAGACGTTACTTAAACCTCTACGCCGACATGACAAAAGCTACAAAAAGCTACATCAAAGATGTGAAAAGTGGTGATTTCCCTAACGCAAAAGAACAATACTAATGATTGATGTTATTTACGAAGACAATCATTTAATAGCAGTTAATAAAGCTGCCAGCGACCTTGTGCAAGGCGACAAAACTGGTGATGAACCGCTGGGAGATAAAATTAAAGCCTTTTTAAAAGAAAAATACAATAAGCCTGGCGATGTTTATTTAGGCGTTACTCATCGTATTGATAGACCAGTAACGGGCGTCGTGCTATTTGCCAAAACATCAAAAGCTTTGGCGCGCATCAACCAAATGTTTCAAGACAAAACCATCCAAAAAACATATTGGGCAATTGTTGTGCAACCGCCACCGCTAAAGGAAGACGAGCTTAAAAACTACTTGGTAAAAAATTCAGAAAAGAATAAGTCCTTCGCCTTCAAACAAGAAATAAAAAATTCGAAGTTGGCTGTTCTTACCTACAAATGGCTTACGTCTTACGACCATCAAAATTTGTTGGAAGTATCACCAAAAACAGGAAGACACCACCAAATACGTGTTCAACTTTCTAAGATCGGTTGTGTGATACAAGGCGACACCAAGTATGGCGCACCAATGCCCAACAAAGACAGAAGTATTTGTTTACACGCCAGATATCTAACTTTCATGCATCCGGTAACGAACGTAAAAATTACGATTGAGGCACCAGTTCCCGAAAATCCTTACTGGAAAAATTTTAAAAATTACAAGTCGTAAAAGAGCATGTTTTTTGCTGTTTTCTTCATCATTGCACCTTTCATATTTGCATTATACTTATAGTATAATTCATATGTAAATGATGGCGATAAAAAGTCTCCAAAACTCATCCACAAGAAGAACAACTTGTTGTTTTTGGCTAAGAGTCCGGTAATTTTATTACTTCAACCCAAAATTCACCTTTTCCTAAACTGCAAATTCACCTACTACCAAAAACTTGATATAGAGCAAAAAAGAAAATTCGCTTTGCGTGTAGGAGGCTTCTTAACCAGCACACACTTTAGTGGTAAAGAAGGATTTACTGTTACAGAAAACGTGAAAATATATGTCTCTGCCTGCGCTGTTCAGCTTACTTTCGGTTTAGAAGGCTACCTATTAGAAAACATTGATTACATTCAAATTTATCCTAAAAAATATTACTCTCGCCTTTCTCAAGCATACCATTTGGGAGAATATAGAAAAGATGGCGTTTTACGCTTGTCGTGGGTTGATTTTGAAAAAGGATTTGCCATGGGACAATCGGGCGTAAACTTAGGCTTACATGAAATGGCTCATGCGCTGGAGGTAGGAATGCTTTACGACAAAAGCACAGACAACTTTTTTGAAAACTACTATGCACGTTGGCAAGCAGTAATGAAAAAAACCTTTGAAGACATGTCGTTTAGAGGAGAAAAAACTATTTTACGGTCCTATGCAGGCACCAATGAACATGAGTTTTTCGCGGTTTGTGTAGAACACTTTTTTGAAAGACCCGAAGAGTTTAAGCAACATCTACCAGATGTGTATGAAACCCTTGCCATTCTTTTGAATCAAGACCCCACCAACTCGCAACGCTCACCAAGAATTGAAGAAATTCCCGATTTGGAAAGCGTTGTCTTTCCCGAAAATAATGAGCTTTTTCAAACCGAATTTTCTTTGTCGAGATTTATTCGTCTAATTGTTCGACTCGAACTTACCCTACCTGTTGTTTTTGTTTTGTATCATTTATATAATGAGGTGTCGCCTCTATATTTTGCAATGTGGGTTTGGGTTGCCCTAGTAATGCTTAGCGTATCGCGCTTTAGGAACTCGGCCATTATACATGTTTACGAAGAGGGAATTACTTTTACCAATCCATTTAACTTACGAAAAAAGCACGCTTTCACTTTCGATAATATTGTTTATGCTACGGTGAACATCTCTTTGAGCGGAAAAAAATCACTTAAATTGTTCTACACTACTAAAGGAAAATTCGCCACCAAATCTTTCGATTTACCTTCTACCTACGAGAATATAAAAATGGTTTTGCATGAATTGAAAGAAAAGAAAATTCACATTTATGATATTGGCACTAAGTAGAAAACAAACTTAAGTTCTACTAAAAAAAACTTGATTTATTCCTCGGTACTCTCAGCAGGGAGACCGTTTTCAAAGAAATTCCAAGTATTCTCAAATTTTATCTTCTTTGATCTAAAATAGCTGGTTTTAATTTCTCCCCATTTAAACTTTTCCTCATCACCTACATTTCTTCCCGAAGATACCGAATGCCAAATCATAGAATTCAGCAACGGATCAAACTTATAATTGTAATTGGTATAATACGCCTTGTCTAAATCCCCATCTAATGATAAACCATACTTCACCACAATCTTTAAGATACTTTCATCCATTCTATACTGCACAGAAAAAAAATCTTCTTGCACAATTTCAGTACTTACCAGAGGCTTCATATAATTGCCCAAAGAATCTGATAAAGCGTAACCAATAATAGATTTGATGAAGGTTGCTCCTTCTTCGGTGTAGCTCGGACTCAAAAAGAAAACAACATCATTGATGGTATCGTTGTTAAGGCGAAAAAAGCCATAATGACTTAATTCGTACTGATTAAAATTCTTGGCAATAAAACTTCTAATTTTTGAATGCTCTGAAGGAACTTCCACCAAACTATCATTCACAAATTCCATGATTTTTGTAGAACTACTTTTAATGGCATTGTATTCACCATACAGCGCACTCTCATCATATTCTGAGCTTTCATCGTAAAAAATAACCTTGTCTTTAATTCCTCCCAATTGATTTGGAAAAGTTACGCTACCTGTTTCCGAATAGCCACCGTCACCAGTGCCACAATCGCATGCAAAATGACGAAGCTTTCCATCCTTCCATAAAATATAATTGTCACCACTTGTTTCACCACAAGCTTCAGCTTTCATGCAGATGGCCAAAAATTGATATGCTTCTGAAAAACCTTTATTGCCATCATATATAAAGTCGTCGTCACTCTGACTATAAGTTGCTACTCTAGAAACAATCTTTCTATCTACAAAAGCATAAACAGCATTGTTGGTAAGCAAAAAGGCTTCGTTTTCTTTTACATTACTTCTGATATATCTGTAGGGTAAATCGAAAAATTCCGACCAGACATACACCTCTTTTCCCTTCCATTTCACCGCATGCCAAGTGCCAAATTTTTCGACACTTAACTTTTCATCCTTCACATTTTCAGCCACCAATTGCAACATGGTGTTTTTTGATACAACAGCTACAGATGCAGATTTACTATCGGGAGCAACTCTTAAATTCACGCCGTTCTTATTCACTACTCCTCTTGTAAATTCAATGTATTTTTGAGTGATAAACGAATCGTCTATCAACCTAATTTTTGATGGTGTTAACACTTCTCCATTCCATTCAAAAAGGTCGTATCCGCTTAAAGTGTCGTTGTAATATTTTACCACAATTACGTCGTTGCCATTGCTATTTAAAGTTTTACCCATATTCCAAGAAACCGCATTGGTGTACACTTTCTTGTAAAAGGAATATTGTTGCACCAGCTGATCTGCCTCAAAAATTTTGAATTCAGCGTTTCTAGTCCCCGAAAATTTAAACAGAAAAGTCTTCTTGGAAATCAATTCACTGGTGAAGACATTTTGTGCTAAAACCGGACTCCAGATAAAAGCCTTGGTGTTTTGATATTTTATGGGAAGCCAAAAATCACTCACACCGGCAATGGTATCTCCCTTGCCCACTTCAGAATAATTTTGTTCGATGGTAGTGTTGTGTTTAAGTACACCAATGATTTTACCTTCTAACGACGGAGCACTGCGAACATTGGCATTTTCCACAAAAATGGTATTAGAATAACCCTCCCAAATGCTGTGATGCTGAGCAAAAACTGCAGTACAATAAATTAGCGTTAGCCCAAGTATCCAATATTTCATAGAAAATTTACGATTTCCTTTCGTGGGCGAAATTTACGAAAAAATCTAAACTAGTTGGGTTTTTCATTGCATCGGCACTTGCAACTTTTTCAAGCGGAATACCCATTAACAATTTCTTTACTGGAGTTTCCATCTTCTTACCACTTATGGTGTAGGGAATTTCCTTCACTTCAAAGATTTCATCCGGTACATGTCGGGGTGAATATTGTTTGCGCAACGCTCCTTTTATCTTCGATTTCAATTCGTCGTTTAAAGAATAACCATCCTTTAAAACAACAAACAAAGGCATGTAATGCTCACCACCTTCTTCATCGGTACAAATAACCATGCTGTCTTTCACCTCACTTACACTCTCCACAGCACTGTACACTTCACTTGTTCCTATCCGCACTCCTCCTCTATTCAATGTCGCATCTGATCGTCCGAAAATAATCACCGATTTTCTATCGGTAATCTTAATCCAGTCGCCATGTCTCCATTTACCCTGATACATTTCAAAATAGCTGGCTCTATATTTCTCATTGTTTTTATCTCCCCAAAAGTAAATGGGCATTGATGGCATAGGTTGTTCAATCACCATTTCTCCAAGTTCATCGTACACCACATTACCACTTTCATTGTAGGCTTCTACTTTGCAGCCCAATAGTCTGCATTGAATTTCTCCAGCATAAACTGCGTCGTAAGGATTCCCCCCCACAAAACCACTGCATATATCAGTACCACCGCTTAATGAAACCAACCACAAATCTTTTTTGATACTGCTATAAATCCACTCAAAAGCCTCTGGAGGCAAAGGCGAACCTGTACTTCCTAACGATTGTAATCCTTCTAATTTACCATTAAAGTTAACCCCTTCTTTCATGCAAGAGATGTAAAAACTTGCTCCTGCGCCGAAGTGCGTAATATTTGTTTTGGCTGCCAAATCCCACAACACATTGATATTTGGAAAAGCGGGCGCTCCATCGTAAATCACCACCGTGGTGCCATGAAGTAAGGCTGCATTGGCATAGTTCCACATCATCCAACCAGTGGTTGAATACCAAAAAAACTTATCTCCACGCTTGCAGTTTTGATGCAGACCCAATGCTTTCAAATGCTCAATCAACATACCACCTACGCTATGCGTAATGGCTTTGGGTTTACCCGTAGTTCCCGAGGAATACAACACCCAAATAGGATCATTGAAATCAACTCTTTCAAAGCGCAGAGCCTCGGCTGGCTGTTGCATTACATCTTGGTATATATCGGCACCCTCCAACTTTTCGTCGCTTATATAATTCACCAAAACCACTTTAGATAGAGAAGGTAAATGACCAATCAACTCCTTTGTCGTCTCAATTTTCGAAAATTTCTTGCCGTTGTATGAATAGCCGTCGCAAGCGATTAATATTTTGGGTTCAATCTGACTAAATCTATCGATGACACTTGGCGTGCCAAAATCGGGAGAACAACTCGACCATACCGCCCCCACCGCATTGGTGGCCAAAAAAGCTACCAAGGCTTGCGGAATATTAGGTAAATAGGCTGCCACTCTATCTCCTTTTTGAATGCCCTTTGATCTTAAATAATGAGCGAAACTCGTCACCTGCTGTTCAAGCTCAACCCAAGATATTTCTTGTAAGGGTAAATGTTCCGATTGGAAAACGATGGCAGGTGAATATTTGGTTTTACTTTTTAAAACATGCTCGGCATAATTTACTTTGGTTCCTTCAAACCATTTGGTACCTAGCATCTCTGATGAAGCGGTAAATGCGCTCGTAAATGCCCCGTCGTGCTGAATGTCGTAATACTTCCAAATGGCTTTCCAAAAAGCATCTACTTCGGTCACCGACCAATTCCACATCGACGAATAATCATCGAATTTTAAGTCGTATTCTTTTTCTAAAAAACGTGCGAAGTGAAATAGATTAGAGCCTCTCGTGAAGTTTGAAGAAGGTTGCCAAAGTGGAGTCATGGAGTCTAATATTTAAAGTTTAAGGTATAAAATTTTAGACTTTAAACCTTAGACTTTAAATTATTTCTCATTTGTTCGCTAACTAATGAATGAAAATCAAAAATATTTCTATCCAACATATGCGATGGATGAATATTTTTCATGGCATTATAGATAGATTCTACTCTTCCGGGAAATTCTTTATCCCATTGATTCAACATTTTCTTCACCATCACTCTTTGCAATCCATCTTGAGAACCACATAAATTACATGGAATGATAGGAAACTTTTGATCTTCGGCATATACCTCTATATCGGCTTCTTTGCAGTAGGCTAGCGGACGAATAACAATGTGTTTACCATCATCGGTTTTGTATTTGGCAGGCATGGCCTCCATCTTTCCATTGAAGAAAAGATTTAAAAACATGGTTTCAATAATATCTTCACGATGATGACCTAAGGCAATTTTAGTTACTCCCATCTCCTCAGCAACACCATACAATGTACCTCTTCTCATGCGCGAACAAAGGCTACACATGGTTTTTCCTTCCGGAATTTTTTCTTTTACAATGCTATAGGTATCTCTTTCTACAATTCTAAACGGAACCCCCACCTTGGTTAAATATTCTGGTAAAATCTGCTCTGGAAATCCTGGCTGTTTTTGATCTAAATTAACAGCAATGATCTCAAAATCCATGGTAGCCGACTTCTGCATCTTCATCAACATATCGAGCATGGTATAACTGTCTTTACCACCCGAAAGGCAAACCATCACCTTATCACCCTTCTCAATCATTTGAAAGTCTTTCACAGCGGCCCACACCGAACCCTGTAGGCGCTTCAATAAATCTAATTTCTCTTTTTCTTCTGCTTGCATGACACAAAGGTAGGGAATTTAGATTCCAAATATTCTAAAAATTGTTTTCGCTATGACTTTAAAATCAGTAGTTAAGGTTGGATTACTGATGTACTCCAAGTTGATACGCAGTTTCTCGGGCATCACCTCTTCTATATAGGTTTTCTCTGGATTTGTTGATTTTCCAAGCACTTCATTTTCATTGAAATATTTTAGGGAAGCAAAATCGGTCATTCCCGGACGAACGCTCAACACCTTCATTTGCTCCTCATTGTACATGTTAACGTATTTGCGCACTTCTGGTCGGGGTCCCACCACACTCATATCTCCTATCAAAACATTAATCAATTGCGGCACTTCATCCATCTTGAATTTTCTAAGATAATAGCCAATCTTGGTAATTCTATTGTCTTTTGCCCCCACAGTAAGTTGTCCCATTTTTTCAGAGTCGGGCTTCATCGTTCTAAACTTAAAAATCTTGAAATCACGATTGTCTTTCCCCACTCTAACTTGGCGAAAAAATATACCGCCCTTGCTCGATAAAACAATAAGCAAACAAATAAGAATGAAAAAAGGAGAAAATAGAAGAAGTGCTGTTGCCGAAAAAATGATATCGAATAAGCGTTTCATTATTTTTTATTTGCACTAATTTTTAAACATCGATTCACTAATCTAACTTCTCCCTTTTTTAAAGGGAGAGTGCGAAATTGCCTGTGTAGTGGTAAGAGGGATTTTAAGTATGCGAATGAAATCCCTCTTGCCTTTACGCTTCAAGCCTTTACCCACTCTCCCTTTAAAAAAGGGAGAAGTTAGATTACAGCCCCATCACATGAAAGTATTACCCCATCACTTTTTCCACAGCTGTAATCACAACACCAAGCACTGTTTGCACATTTTCATCACTCAAACCGAAATAAACAGGCAATGAAATTTCTCGCGCATAATTGTCGTAAGCCACCGGATAATCTTCCATTTTGTAGCCTTTATTCTTATAAAAAGTAAGCAAAGGCAATGGCTTAAAATGCACGTTTACGGCCACTTCTTTTTTGCTTATCTCTTCAATAATTTCATTGCGTTGAGCCAAGCTCGCTCCCTTAATTCTTAATGGAAACAAATGAAAGGAAGACACTTTTGTATCATTGAAATAAGGAGATAATTGAGCCCATTTATATTTAGATAATTCAGTGGAATAAGCATCAAATATTCGTTTTCTGGCAGGCAAATTTTCACTGTCGTAACGCTCTAATTCTACCAAGCCAATGGCAGCCTGAATATCTGTCATGTTGCATTTAAATCCGGCATCCAAAACATCGTATTCCCATCCACCTACCTTAGATTTACTTAGGGCATCCTTACTTTGACCGTGCAACGACAGCACGCGCAACTTCTCGTAAATAGCTTTATTATCGAAAGGTTTAGGTAAATTCAAAGCTACAGCCCCACCTTCTGCGGTAGTTAAATTCTTCACCGCATGAAAAGAAAAAACAGAGACATCTGTAAGAGTTCCTGCCTTAGTGCCATAATATTGCGCACCAAAAGAATGGGCCGAATCGCTCAACACTAGTATTCTACCCAATTGCTTTTGTTCTGCGCTATTGGTATGGAACTTAGCCACAATGGTAGATTTTTTTACAAGATTGTTTATTTCATCGTAATCGCAAGGTAAGCCAGCAAAATCTACAGGTATAATCACCTTCGTTTTAGATGTGATGGCAGCCTCTATATTTTTTACATTGATGGTGAAATCACTTTCGTTCACATCAACCATCACGGGAGTAGCACCGCAATGCACCACCACATTGGCAGTTGCGCAATAGGTATAGGCTGGCACTATCACCTCATCGCCTGGTCCAACGCCAAACCAACGCAACACCAATTCCAATCCTGCCGTTGCCGAGTTTAAACACAATGTTGCAGCATTGCCGCTGTAGTCGCTTAATTTATTTTCGAATTCTTTGGTTTTCGGACCGCTAGTTATCCACCCCGAAAGCAAAACTTCGGTCACCGCATCGGTGGTCTTTTTATCTATTCTAGGCGGCGAAAAAGGAATCATAATTAGTTTTTTAATAAATGCTCTGCTATGGTTTTACCTGCATTGCCATTGCCATACAAATTAACATCGAAATTACTTTTTGCGCTACACATTTTTGTAAAAGCATCGACAATCACTTGTTCATTAGCGCCCGATAATATGTTAAATCCGCCCTGCACCAACTCTACCCACTCAGTTTGTTCTCGCAACGTAACACAATGTTTTTTGAAGAAGAAAGCCTCTTTTTGCAAACCTCCCGAATCGGTCATCACCAAAGAACAATTCTTCAGTAATTGAATCATATCGAAATACCCTACTGGATCTAAAACATCTACTTTAAGCACTAAACCTTGCTGCTCAATAATCTTTCTAGTTCGTGGATGAATAGGTAATACAACCCTTCTACTTTCGTGAATTTTATTGAGCGCATTTACTATGGCTTTTAAATTCTCGGGGTTGTCGGTGTTTTCCTGACGATGTATGGTTGACAATACAAAATCACCCTTCAACAAGTTTTTATCTAAGGTTGATTTCTCTTCGGCTTTTTGCGCATAGAATAGAGCGGCATCTTGCATCACATCTCCCGACAAAACAATTTTTGAAGGAAAATTATCAAAACCCTCTTTCTTCAAATTGTCTACCGCAGTTTGCGTGGGAGCATAAAGAACATCACTTATCCTATCGGTTAAAATTCTATTTATTTCCTCTGGCATTTGCATATTGAAACTTCTCAAACCAGCTTCCACATGCGCTACTTTAACGTGAATCTTTTTAGCGGCAAGGGCACCCGCCAAAGTGGAATTGGTATCGCCATACACCAAAACCCAATTGGGTTTTTCTTTGATAATTAAACTTTCAATTCCCTCTAACATTCGGCCGGTCATTGCACCATGCCCCAAACTATTGATCTCTAAATTGTAATGAGGAGTAGGAATCTCCATCTCATCGAAAAATATTTGCGACATCTTATCGTCGAAATGTTGGCCGGTATGCACCAACAATTCCTCCACTCCACTCATGCTAGCAAAAACTCTGCTTAGCACAGCGGCTTTAACGAATTGAGGACGAGCGCCGATGATGGTTAATACTTTCATTTACTATTTGAATTTAAAAATTCATAAAACTTCAATGCTATTTTATCTCTATCGAATTTTTCACCTACGTATTGGCGAGCATTTTCTTTCATGAGGTGAAGGTCGACTCTTTTTTCTAGAACATCAACAATAACTTTTGCTAAGGCTGCTTCATTTTCGGGTTCAAAATACAAAGCGCATTTGCCGTCTTCCACAAATAAGTCACGCGCTTCTCCATCTACTCCTAATATCACAGGAACCTTCATACTTAGATTTTCAAATATCTTTGAGGGAATGGCACCCTTAAACAAATCGAGTTTTTTCAAAGGAACAATAGTCATAACGCACGATTCTATGATGGCTGGCATTTCTGCTTTCGACACAGCATCAAAAAAATGAACATTAGTTAAATTCAATGTTGATTTTAATTGTTGAAGCATTTCTTTTTCCGGACCGCTTCCTACCAAAATGAAATGAGCATTGCTGTATTCCTTTAGCAGATGAGCAGCTTTTAAAATTACTTCTAAACCTTGAGCATGTCCGATAATACCAGCATACACAAACAAAACATCACTTTCTTTGAATCCGTTATTTTGTTTCCAATTGCCATATTTTCTTTCTGGATCATACAAATCGAGATTCACTCCGTTGGGCAACCAATACACCTTCTTCTTTGGAAAACGCGTTTGAATATCTTTTACGATACCTTGTGTTTGTCCGGTAATAATCATCGACTTTTTGTACAAATGCTCTTCTAAAATGGTGGCCATCTTCAAAAAAGTTTTATTGGTCACCAAGCCTAATTTCTCGGCACTTTCGGGCCATAGGTCACTTACATTAAAAATCATTTTTGCTCCTTTAATTCTGCATATAAATCGGGCAGAGATACCTAAAAACAAAGGAGGTGATTCCACAAAAACGACATCGTATTTTTTCAATTTAAAGAGAGCCACAAACATGGAGCTAAAAACGAAAGAGAAATAGTTGAGCAGTCGAAAAACAATCGACTTGCTTTTACTCACAAAAATCCAAGCTCTAAAAACCGTGAGTCCGTCCATGTGCTCTTTACTAAACCACTTACCTTTGTATGCCTCATGAATTTCCATCTTAGGATAATTGGGCATAGCGGTTAACACATCAATTTCCAACCCCATTTTTTGCCAACGCACAGCATTCTCAAACAACCTGTTTTGAGGAGCGCCCACCTCAGGTGGAAAATACTGAGTTAGCATTAACATTTTCATCTTGCTGCAAGTTTAGCATTTTTTACATTTTCAACAGCAGAGTTAAAAAGGCAATAAATAAAAATGAAAAGAAATATTCCGGCCTGTCTCTCAAGCAAAGATTCAAACAACATGCTAATGGTAAAACCCATCAACATAATCTTGAAATAAAAACCGTGATATAAGAAATAAGGCAAGAAGAAGATGATGCAAAAAAGCAGCAAGCCAATTACTCCGAATTCAATCAACACCTGCACAAATTGATTGTGTGCATTGTAACTACTTTTCTCTGCTACCAGCCATCCTTTCTCATGATAAAAAGCATTTAAATGGGCTTGCGCATCTCCTTTACCAACCCCCGTGAGCCAAATTCCATCCAATATTTCTGGGTAGTTTTTTATAATGCTCATTCTAAAGTTTGTTCCCGACTCATCGCTGTTCACCTTACTCTCTAAAGCAGTATCCACCGCTTCATTCAAGCGACCACCTAGCAAATAGTCTTTACTAAAAAAAACTATTAGCGCAAGTGAAGCTGCCACCACCACATACAATACTTTTCTTTGCTGAAAGAAAAAATGATACACATAAACCAAAAATGCAAAAGCCAAACACAAAAGCGTTGAACGACTTTGTACAATTAAAATGTGCACTATCATCATCACAGCTATAATGGCAATAGCCACCGACTTCTTATGTATCTTAAATGAATAATCTTTAAGTTTTTTCATGCACAAAACCACTAAAAAGAAAGCGCACAACCCTAGATAAGTAGGATGCAAAGCTGTTGTATATTCAATATACACAGGCCAGCGATCTAATTGCAGATAAATTGAAAAGGCATGAATATCGAGAATAAACAAAATAACAATTACGCCCAATGAGAAACTTTTCAAAAGAAAAGCTTTGTTCACTCTAAAGAAAAGCGGATTTGAAAAATAAGTATAAGTAACCATTAAAAAACTGAGCTTATACTCTAAAGCCTTTAATGCGCCACTCGTATTATCACTAAACCGAACCGAAACTCCGTAAAGCGCATAAAACAATAAAACAGATAGCGACAGCCAATTTTTAAAAGGACGCCAAGGTTGATATCCCTCTTGAAAAAAACATAAGATGAAACCCAATGTTATGGTTAGAGCCGAAAAATGAAAACGAGATAATGGATCAGAAATAAATGAAGGAATAGTTCCATTCCACGACAAGAAGAAAAAAGCAGTTGCGCTTACATACAAGAAAAGCTGATATTTTATTTTTTGCCAACTCATCTTTTTTGCAATTCTTTATACTTTTCTTCCACCCTCTTCATATTCACCTCCCAATTTCCCAATTCATTTATTTTTTGAGCACTCAGCATTCTACCTTCTGCTTGTAATTCATTGTACTTTTGGTAGGCTAATAAAATTTTGTCGGCCAATCCTTGCACATCATCAATCTTCACTAACATTCCGTTTTTGTTGTCATCAATCCACAAACGATTGGCAGGAATGTCTGTACCAATGCAATAAGCTCCGCAAGACATTGCTTCAACCAACGATAAATTATTGCCATCACTTAACGACACCGAAATGAAGAGATTTGATTCTTGCAACATCTTCACCAATTCTATTTGAGAAATCTTTCCGGTGAAGATCACATTTCTGATTTTTAAATCGGCTACCAATTGCTCTAGTTCAGCGCGTAAAGAACCTGCACCACCCAATCGTATTTCTAAATTTGGAATTTTATCTTGAACCAAAGCCAAGGCTTTGAGCATGTGCGGAATGTTGTATATCAATTCGAAATTTCGAGTGCTCGACACTACAAATTTGTTGGTGTTTTCCACTCTTCCATGAGCGTTAAACAACTTCATGTTGATGCCAAAAGGAACCACCTCCACCTTTCTCATATCTACTCCTATCTCTGCTACAGCATCGCTCATGTGCGGCGCTAAAGTGTTAATCCAGTCGGCTTTTTTAAACGCAAAGCGAAGCAGGAATTTATAAATTTTTGATTGGCGCGGACTAATCAACACATCTGTGCCTAAAGTTGAAATGGCGTATGGATGGTAATTACACAATGCACCGGTAATGCCATAACTTGTTGCGTACATCGCATGAAAAATATGAGGCTTTATTCTTTTCAAAATTCGTTTCACTTCACGAAATTTCAGCAAAACTTTCCAATTTCCTCCTGCCTGTGCTATACTTCCTGTATCCACAAAATGAACCTGAACATTAGCGATAGACACATTTTTAAAAGTAATGAGATGTACCTCGTGACCCAATGCAACAAAATGTTCACACCATCTTACGATGTGAATACTGCCACCATCACCGAAATAACAAATCTTCATTTTCCTTTTATTTGTTTTCTTCTCCAAGAGTAAAAAAGGTTTTTGTACAACTCTTTTTTTCTCGCGAAAGAAAGTTTAACAGTTTTGTAAATTGTGGAGCGAAGGAAATAGTTGATTCCTTTTCTGCCATAAAAATTAATGCAGAAGCGCAACCATCGTTCAAAGATAATCTTTTGTAAGTACTGCTGGTGCAATTCTGATTTACCTTTAGAAGACCTCAGCAACTTTAGCAACCACTGCTCTGTCTCTTGTATCTGCTGTACCGATTGCGCTTTCAATCCATCGCTCAACACATTGTGCAAAAACAATTCTCCTTCAGAAAAATCAACTCCCCACCACTTTAAATGACGCGCCCTTATGGCACTTACACTTTTCAATCTATCGGCGGCATTCTTTGGATTACCGGTGATTTGATTGGCATGAACTCTATAATTCAAAAGCTTCTGAGGTAAATTAACCAATTGAGAAACTTGTGAAATTTGCGACCAAAAATCGTAGTCCTCCGAATTCAAATAATTCGACGAATACTGAATATTGTGTTGATCTAAAATCGATTTTCGAATGATGGATGAAGGGTGGGCTAACGGACAATTGAACAATAAAAAAGTTTGAATTTCTTCATTGCTGGTTGGAAAATCGCACACTGCTTTTTTATCTCCCAACATCATGTAATAAAACGAACCACTAGCGCCCACTTCTGGATGTGCATCCATGAACTTTACCTGAGTAGAAATTCTATTGGGTGCACACGTATCATCACCATCTATTCGCACAATATACTCCCCCTTCACCAATTTCAATGCTTTGTTGAGCGTGGCAATGAGTCCGATATTCTGTTCGTTCTTCACATACTCGATTCTCTCGTCTTTAAAAGAAAGAATGATGTTTTCCGATTCATCTTTAGAACCATCATTAACAATGATAAACTGAAAATCACGGTAATCTTGCGCCAAAATACTTTCCATCGCATCTTTAACATAAAGAGCGCTGTTGTATACTGGCATTATCACCGAAACTTTAGTACTCATAGCTTGATCCACGATTTAGGAATTAAATCTTTGCCGTCGTGCGCTCCTTTTTGAAACCAATTTTGAGGAGCAATCACCATCTTTTGTGCATTGGTATTTAACCATGCACCCCACCAACTAAAAGAACTATTGGCGATGATGTTGTGTTTACATTGTGACATCAAATATAAATCTTGATAACTATCGTCGCCTCTATTGAAATCAACAAAGGTGACAGGCAAATCGGTTGATATATTTTTTTTGAACCATTCACTATCATCAGAAAAAACAAAGAAAGAAGCATTTGAATATTTTTCTTTCACTTTGCTCATAGCCTGCAAATAATATTGTGCAGTAATTTCACCATAAATCTTGCTGTTCACAGAACCTTTGATATAATCGGTTTTTCTTACATGAACACTCACCGATTCGCAAGCCTTAATTTTTTGCAGCATCTCTTCACTCGACGGATTGAGCTCATGTTTCAAGGTAAAGTCTTTCAACAAAACTTCTCTTATAGAAGAAAAGTATTTTTCACTTTGCCAATAGCCATCTAAATAACAAAACGATTTGGCTTTAAGTGCGCGCTTAAAAAAATGAAAATAAGGTTCGCGTATGTACAGTTTAGATGAACGAATGCCTAAGCGCAGCACGCCATAATGATAGATTTTAGTTAGCTTTCCTTTTTTGAAAAAACTCAGCTCATCTTTGCTTGCTTCTTGAGCCGACACATTAAAAACATCCAATTCAAACTTACGTACCGCTTCATCTTTCGCCCATTGATGCGTTTTGTAAATGCTGCTATCTGTTTTTACGCTGGTATTGTTTTTAAGCGCAAGATATCGCGCAAATGCATATTGAAACATTTGATTGCCTAAGCCACCCATTAACTTCACTACTATCATTTGAGTTTCGATTTAAGCATTAACCAATAGTCGCTTGGCCTTGATTTACCCACCCAATAGCGTACTTTCTTCAAAAATATATTCTTGTCTTTATCTCTAATTACCTCTTCTAAAAAAGGCACTACCTTTTGGTCGATGGCAGCAAATTGTTGCGCTTGATCAATACTGTTGATGCCGTATTTACTAAACAATATTTGAAAATAATTCGAAAGCTTTTTTTTGTTTACTGCCGAAGCGTACAACTTATTGAGCAACAAAATATGTTCTTTGATTTGAATGTCTTTATCTGATTGCACGGCTTGGGTAACCTGACCTTCGGCGCCATGCGTAGTGCAAATAAGATACTCTTGGGTGCGCACCACATTTTTGTTGTGCAGTATCCATGCAATATACCAATCGATATCTACCAACCACTTCATGTTTTCATCAAACAAAATTTCACTTCCATTTCTAACAATGGTGGCGCTAGGCGCACCAATTCTATTGGCATAAAAAAGTGATTCGGGTTGAGACACAATCTTTTTCAATTCGGTGTCAGAGCAACTGTTTTTTCCTTCTTCCTTAAGCGCCAACAAATCGATACGTGCACCCGAAAAAGCAAAATCACTTTGAGGATTGTTATCGAGTAAATTCACAAATTTTTGCAATGAATCTTCGGAAGTGAAATAATCATCGTGATGCAAAATCTTGATGTATTTTCCTTTCGCCATGTTTAATCCGTAATTCCAATTGGCTGGCGAACCTAAGGCCGGACTGTTTTTATGATAATTGAGTTTGCCTTTGAAATCGAAATCCTTCAACAAATCGCACACTGCACTATCTGGAGAATCATCGGTTAAAACAATTTCGTAATCGGTAAAAGTCTGTTTTGATATTGACAACAAAGCCTTGCGTAAATACTCAACCTGTTTGTAAGCAGGAATACATATAGACACTTTAGGCATAAAGGATGACGTTTTTTATTTTATGTATCAAATAAATCAATTTCGACAATGCGATGCAGCTCCAAACAGGAAATTTCTTGAACATTGCATTGTAAATAGCATATCTACCCGACTGTGTTTTGGCGTAAACATCATTGGTCGCTTCCACAGCTTTTAGCCTATCAATGGCCAGCAGCTGCATCAATTCTCTATCTAAAACCTTCTTGTGGTAGGCAATCTTTGGCACCAAAATCTTTTGATATTTTCTCGCGCTAAGCTCCTTGTTCATGCGCAAACAAACCTGCAAGCCCCACAAATACATGCGGTAAGTATTTTGACTATAACTGGTTGAATGCACTCTAACAAGAGCGTGAGTACCTTCTGCATCAAGATATTTGAAACGAGCCTTATCTATGGCAAAACGAAGCCACAATTCCCAATCTTCTGGAAAGAAGCTTTCATCTTTCAATAAGTTACTCGATGTAAACAAAGATTTTCTGATTAATGGCGCATTCACCACCATGATATTGTTGCGCAACAAAGGAAGCAATATTTCATCGCCTTCACCACTCAAATTGGGCATCCAATGCGGTGCATCTTTAAGCTCAAGATTATTGAAATATACTTGCGGATTTTTTGAATCGAAATAGCGAACACTTCCATACACAATATCGCACTGCGTTTCATTTTGCAAATAGGCCAATTGCTTTTTAAGTTTTAAAGGCTCAAGCAAATCATCGGAATCTAAAAACTGAACATACTCTCCCTTGGCAAATTTCAATGCAAATTGTCGCGAAAATGTTGGTCCGGAAAAATCCTTTTCATACAACTTAAATCGAGCATCTTTAGCAGTAAAAGATTGAATGACTTCCAATGAATTATCCGTTGAATGATTGTCAACAATCAAGCACTCCCAATTGGCATACGACTGATGCAGTAAGCTTTCCAGGCAATCGCCAATGTACGCACCATAATTATAGTTCGTAACGATTACTGATATTAAGGGAGAAGTGCTCATCTGTTTTTATTGAGATTGTAATGTTTTAATTGCAGAATAAACTTCAGGGCATGGGATTCCCTCTCGGCGGAGAGGG
>CAYORT010000015.1:0-6483 GCA_964406465.1 uncultured Chryseobacterium sp. | reverse complement strand
AGGGAAACCCATACCTATTGTCCTAATCGCATATTCCATTACAAAACTGCTTTTATTTTATTGAGTATTCTAAACAACAATGTACTTTTCTTCGCCCTTTCCTTCTGCAGTTTCAACTCCAAATCTTCTCTTTCGTCCTTTTTCAAATATTGAGCAAAAACCCTTTCTTTCTCAGCTTTCAGTCGCTCTACATTTTCTTTAGCAGAGCTCTCGCCTTCCATATTAAAAACACTAATTACAAAACCCAAATGCGCTGTTGTTGCTTTATTCGCCACGATGGCCCTAAAGAAAAATTCATGATCGGCACTAAGTTTAAAACTCTCATCGTAAGAACCAATCTTGGCAAACAAATCGCGCTTTATAAAAGACACAGGATGCCACAAGGTATCCTTATACATTTGATAACTGTCGATCACCTTAGGCATAATCCCCTTTTTGTGCGAACCCTTTCCAAAATCAAGTATCATATCTCCGTACAAAATATCGGCAGATAGATTCGACTTAAATACTTTTTCAAACACAGAAGCATCAAATAAAATATCGCCCGAATTCAAAAACAAACAATATTCACCGCTTGCCTTTGCGAGTCCTTTATTATGCGCATTGAAAATACCGCCATCTTTCTCTGAAACCCAAAACGCAATTTTCTTTTCGTGTGATCGAATACACTCTACAGAACCATCGTTAGAGCCGCCGTCTACAATGATATATTCATAATCGGTAAAAGATTGCATCAACACACTTTGCATGGTTTTTTTCAAACCCTGCAAGTTGTTGTAGTTGATGGTTATCACCGAAAGTTTAGGCATTGTAAATTTTTAAATGTTCTTCAACAATTTTAGCTGTACTGTATTTCGCTTTAGCTTGCTGCGAAATTACTGCTGCAGAATACGCACCTTTATTTTCAAAGAAAGTATCCATAGCAATCGCCAATTTTTCTGCCGATCGTGGCTCCACTACAAATCCGTTCTCTTCATTAATCTGCTCGGGAATTCCACCAACGCCAAAAGCAATTACCGGCGTTCCGCACAAAATTGATTCTAAGATGGTATTAGGAAAATTTTCGGCCAACGATGGCAAGACAAAAACATCGGCTGCATTGTATAGCTCGGCCATTGCCGTATTTTCAGTAATATACCCCAACTGAAGCATATTTTCATTTTGCTTCAACCTATCATCTATCGAACCTAATGAACAAAGTAAAATATCTTTGGTATTCCATATTTTTTGAGCCTCTAACAAATACTTTATCCCTTTGCGCTCATTGTTTATTTGGTGCGAAACATACAACACTATCTTTTTATCGAGCGGCAAATTCCATTTCTTTCTCAACTCTTCTTTTCTATTCTGAAATGAAAATGAAGCATCGGTAACACTGTAAACATTGTGATGCGCAAAACGCTTAAATAAAATGCTTTCTTGCGATAAAGCACCCAACCATTTTGATGGCGTAATCACTGTTAAATCTTTTCCTTCAAAATGAGCCAATGCACTTACTTTTTGCGCTAAAAAATGTGAGGCAATTTCGGGATTGATGGTGTTAAGCATTTGCGGACAAGCAGCGCAATCTGACTTAAAGCGCATGCAGCCATCAGAATGGTGGCAGCCGCCGGTGAACGGACCCATATCGTGAAAAGTCCACACCACCTTCTTATTCAGCTTTTCAAAAAATGTTTTGAAATTCAAATAGCCTTCGCTTACCCAATGCAAATGAATGATGTCGGCTTCCTTCACCAATGGATGTTTTTCCAATTGATATTCGGACACAGGAAAAGAAAAAAATTCAAAACCTTGTGGCCTGCCTGTTAAATACTTGCTAGAAATTTTTGTGTAGTAAGGCGTTGTTACTTTAATCGCTTGCAATTTTCTTTGCACAAAATCGATTCCATCTTGCAAAAAAGGAAGCAGAGCATAATCACTTTTTTTGAGCTGATAATGTTGCGGAATATCTTGTGTGTATTTGTATAGTGTAAGTAATTTAGAATCCACTCCGCTTTGCAACAGTGCCTCATGAATGCGAACAGCGCAAATTCCTGCGCCGCCTTTATCACTTGTGCTTATGTGCAAAACCTTCATCTTATTTAAAAAATGTTTGTAGGTTATTTTCAAATTCATCTACCGGCCAGTCGCGCACTAAAAATCTTGGAAATTGCATTGGATCGCTTTTGCTGTGCGCTAACTCAGGAATATTTGCAGCAACCAAATCAAAGCCCTGTGCTCTACATATTTCTATTGTATCTTCATTAAAATCTTTTGCTGTGCCAAAGGGAAATGAAAAATGCTTGATTCTCATCTTTAGCATTTCTTCCAAAATGGCAACAGAAGTGTATATCTCTTCCTTCTGCTCCTCGGCACATAACGCAGCTAAAGATGGATGCCAATGCGTGTGCGCACCTATCACTGCCGATTTAGACAAACTCATCTTTTTTAATTCAAAAAAGGTGAGTGCCCGATGACTCTCTCTACCTTCTATACTTCCAAAATCACGTGCCCACTTTTGTATAATTTTTTCTCTCTCTTTAGGCGGCATTGCTCTTAATATGGGCAACTGCTCGTCATACATTTGCTTGTCTTTCTTATTCAGCAAAAGAATTCTTTCCACAGCATCCCACCAATATTCGTTAGAGGTATTTAACGTTGCTGTTGCTATATAAAACAAAGCTTGCAACTGATGCTTTTCTAAGATGGGAATCGCCTCCAAAAGATTGTCGGCGTAGCCATCATCAAAAGTGATCAACACCGAATTTTCTGGAAATTTCTTGTTGTATTTCAAATGCTTGTTGAACTGCGAAACCGTTAAAACATTGTAATGCTGCTTTAACCAAGCCATTTGTGCATCGAAATTTTGCGGCGACACACTTAACAGTTGAGGATCACTTTCAAGCTTCGTCACTCTATGGTACAGCAAAACCGCACACGAACCATGTGTCACCTTATGGTACTTTCGAACCACCCTTTGCAATCCCGATTTTATAGTCGTTCTAAAGCCTTTCATTTACTGCATGAATATCAAGTTGTACATCCATTCCATTTGAAAACGTACGATCTACAAAAGGTTGTTTCAACACCTCACCTATCGAATGAATGTAGTATCTAAATCCGCATTGCGTAAGTAAATCAAGCAATACATTGAGTTCTTGTTTGTTGCTTACCCACGAGTGGTATTCTACAAAGAGATACTTTATTTTGCTCAATTCATTCATACAATCCAACAGTACTTGCAGTTCAGCGCCTTCAATATCCATCTTAAGCAAATCGATTTTCGACTCTTTCTCAAGCAATTCTTTCAATCTAACACTTGGTAAACTAACCTTATTTCCTTCAAAAAAAACAGATCCACCATCGGCTCCTTCACTACCAAAGGAAACGCCATCATTGTTAATCCACACTGCTTTCTCGAACAACTCCACATCGGCAATTTTGTTTGCACTTAAATTCTTTTTCAAACATTGAACAACCATTGGATCGGGTTCGAATGCTTTCACCTTAGCCTTGGGGAACATCGTTTTATAATACAAAACAGAAACCCCCACATTTGAGCCGCAATCGTAAATCACCGGTTCAAAACCATCTGATTTAAATTTCATTCTACCATCATCGTAAAACTCTTTCAACTGCCAAGCCACTGAAATAAAGTCGGTAACCGTTAAAGTTAATCCTCGGTACTGAAATGTGTGCGGAGTAAATCGCGGAAAAGCCTGCGCGGCTGCGATTAACTTTGCAGTGTCGCCTTTCGGACGAAACAATATCTTTTTTACTAAACTCTTAATCATGTTAATTTCTTATTCTCAAAAATAATCGAAAACAGAGCTCAAGTCTATTTTAATAATGCAATTTAATTAAAAGCTTAATGGGCATAACTTTGGGTTACGAATTTCAAACAACCTCTCCGTAGGGGCAATGCCTTGCGCTTGCCCATTTGAATATCGTTATCGTGTTGGGCAAGCGCAAGGCATTGCCCCTACCTAAACAATCTAATTAATACTTCGGGAACAAAGCGTTTCAACTGTTCTTTTAGCGTTTTTCGGGGAATAAAATTAGCTCTTACAAACTTTTGCCATTGCTGAAAAGCAATCTTATTTTCAATCACCTCAACATCACCAATTTCAATTTTATGTTGAGCTACTTGTAGATGTGCATTGTAATCGGCCTCTGTTTTTTCATGAGTGGCTGCGGCGCCAAATCCCATGTGTTTCGACAAAGTCTGTTTTGGAAAAAAATTCAATTTATCGTGTAAAATCGACGTGGCCGTCCAGCGAATAGCCCAGCTACTTATCTTTCCATCAATTTGCATTTGCAGCATATTACTGAAATAAGGATACTTCAATTGGCCATTGAAATAATCTAACTTATTTTTCTTTTCAATCGACTTCAAGGCTTTTTCACCATCTTTCTCTAGCAAATCCCAAGCTCTATCGAAAGTTGCCCAGGCGATACTATCGGGAAAACGGTAAAAGAAATTATCCTTTACCGCATGTTCATCGCAGAAATAATTCCATGAGCCAATACTCAATACTTTCGCATCGTCTTTGTATTTGTCTAAGGCATCGTTCATGAATTGAAGAAAGTATGGCGACAATAAAACATCATCTTCAACAACTATTACTTTACCAAATTCTTTCACCACTTTACTCACGCCCTCCATCACTGAATTAGCCAAACCCTTGTTTTTCTCTGCACGAACAATGGTGATACTTTTGGTCCATTTCACCTCTTCAACAATCGTTGTAACAGCTTCTATATTTTTTAATCTTTCTGGGGAAGAGTTCTCTTTCGGACCGTCGATATAAACAAACAAATCTGATTGTTGCGCCAAGTCGTTTTTACGCAAACTTTCTAGAGTCTGCTTTACATGCGCAGGTCGGTCGTATGCAAATAAGACTATAGGAGCTAATGACATCACTTTATTTTTTAATCCAAATGGATGTTTTGGTGAATTCGTTTGAGTACGGACTAGCACCAAAATTATCACTTACCACCTCAAAGTGTTTTGTAAAAATTTCTTTCAAACCATCGTAATAATATGCCCTATCCGAATTATCTAAAATCAAAAATCCACCTTTCTTTAATTTTGAAACACTATGTTTTATGCATGAAGAACGCGAACGACCGTCTACTAAAACAAAATCAAAATATCCATCGGCAAATTGATCTATATGTGTAACATATGCTTTATAATTAAACCCTTTCGATTCTGCATCTCCAGAAGAATAATGATCGGGATTTCCTTTTTCAGGATTACTTACCAAATCTCCCTTTTCGGCCAAATGAAATGAACCTTTCCAGTTTTTGTAATTCTTTTCTTGCACCATTTTACTAAGAATAGCAAACCAATCTTTATTGTGCTCTACCGTTACAACTTCGGCAGCACGAGGCACAAAAAACAAAGTAGATCCGCCACCTCCATATTCAAAAACCTTAGAGGTTTTATTCACGTTTTTTTTCAAAAAATCAATAACATCGTAAGTTAACCAAGGTTGTTCATCTTTTACCGATGAAGCCCCCGGCTGTATTGATTTATAATAATTAAAAAAATGTTTTAACTGACCATAAGATGCACCTTGATTTTGGTACATTTTTATCTGCGAGAGAAAATATTGAAGTCGACGTAAAATCATTTTAACTCAAAAGAATAATTAACATAAATACTTCCTTGTCCTTCTGGCGGAAGTTTACCGGTATTGTAAAAATCACCTGCTTCTACTTCAAACACACCAGCTTCTTGTATCCAATCGGCAATTTCATTGTTTACAGTAGAATACAAAGCAAATGAATAGGAACCCGATTTTAGCGGAACACGAGGAATATGAATTTGAATGGTGTTTGCCGACTGACTAACATTGGTGAACAAGCCATTGCTCGCCTCATTATTGAGATGCATGATACGTTGTCCGTAATCATCATCTATACCCAACGCCACATGCACATTATTAATATATTCGCCAGCTTTTCTGGAGAAGGAAATTTCAATAATCCCATCTTTCCCACATTGCAAAGCCTGCACTTCATTGCCATTGCTATCTTTTAATTTCACTTGATCGAAGTGAATTAAACCATTTCCTTTTCTGTCTTTTCTATCGGCTAATTTAATAGAATGTAACTCTGTAGAAGCCTTTAAATACGCTTGAATAACCTTATCTGCATCACCCGCCAATTGTACTTCTCCCTTCTTAAGGTAAATACCTTTGTCGCATAAATTTTGTATCGCACTCATGTTGTGACTTACAAAAAGTACGGTGCGTCCTTGTCCCGAAACATCCTTCATCTTCCCCAAACATTTCTTTTGAAATTCGGCATCACCCACAGCCAATACTTCATCAACAATTAAAATCTCTGGTTCTAAATGCGCAGCTACAGCAAAAGCCAAGCGCACATACATTCCCGATGAATATCTTTTTACAGGAGTATCTAAAAATTTCTCCACTTCGGCGAAAGCAACAATCTCATCAAATTTTTTGGTGATTTCAGCTTTGCTCATTCCTA
>CAYORT010000014.1:44610-78030 GCA_964406465.1 uncultured Chryseobacterium sp. | reverse complement strand
TTAGCGTAGCGTAATCTGAAATCCCCTTTTTAGCGATTTTTAATCGCGATAGTCGGCTTCAAATATTATTCATCGGCATTGCAAATGCCTGAAATGTGGATTTCAGATTACGCTGCGCTAAATCTGAAATTACGGGAAAAGCATCAGCATCAATATTAATTTGCACCTTTTCATTAACTACCTTAATATCTTATACACCAACTCTTTCAGCAGCTCTCCATCTTCCACACTTGGGTTATTTACACCTTTAGATTTTAAATCGTATTCGTTCAATAATTCGAAAATGGCCGATATTTTTTTAGGCGGATAATTCTTTGCTGCCAGCTGATAATCTTTCATGAAAAACTTGTTCACTTTCATAAGTGCTGCTAGTGAATCGGGATTTTTATCGGGAGCAAAATGATAAGTCATCACCTTTAAAAAGAAACCGTGTAAAGTAGAAATAGTCACCACAAAGGGATTTCCTTTAGGGTTAGCAGCAAAATACTGAACGATGCGCATCACTTTATCAAAATCTTTTGCACCAATAGCATTGTTCAATTCGAAGATATTGTAGTCTTTACTAATACCTACATTTTTCTCAATAATTTCGGGAGAGATTAATGAACCTGCTGGAATTAAAATACACAACTTATCTACCTCATTGGTGATTTTCGATAAATCGTTACCCAAAAATTCACTTAATAAAATGGATGCTTTCGGACTAATTGTAAAACCTTTAGTGCTTACGTATTTGGTAATCCAATCGGGCAATTGATTTTCGTACAATTTCTTCGATTCGAATAAAACACCCGATTTATCAATGGTTTTAGCCAAAGTCTTTCTTTTATCTAAAGATTTTCCTTTGTAACAAAAAACTAAAATGGTAGAAGTTTGAGGTTGCTTGATGTATGCTTCTAAAGCATCGAAATTCTTGATGTCTTGCGCCTCGCGAACAATAATTACTTGCCTATCGCCCATCATAGGGAATTGCTTAGCAAGATTGATTACGTTTTGTAAATCAACATCTTTACCATACAAAACCGATTGATTGAAACCTTTATCGGCTTCATCCAATAAATTCTCCTCAATAAAATTTGCGATTACATCGATGTAATATGGCTCTTCTCCCGAAAGAAAGTAAAGCGGACTGTAATCCTTTTTCTTTAGGGATTGAAGAATTTGGTCGAAGGTCATGAATTAATTTTCTTTCAAATCAACATCAACGCGTTTGTTCAAAGCTTTACCTTGCAGTGTGCTTGCATCGGCCAAAGGCTCGTCGTTACCCATGTTTACTACCTCAATGCTTGATGCAGCTATACCTTTTGCTGTTAATTGTGCTTTCACAAAAGACAACAACACTTCAGCTTCCGCTTTGCTGGTTGCATCATCTTCAGATGCTCCAGAAGAATGTGCGGTTAACTTAACTTTTAAACCTGGCGCCTTTTTCAATTGCATTAAATACATATCGAATATCGATTGAGAGAAAGCCGTAAACTTCACTGAATCGCTTTCTTGAAAATTCAAATGTTGAGTGCGAAACAAATCACGGCTAACTACATCCAATGGCACCACTCTATCCAATGCAATCGTCATGTTCAATTCTTTAATGTTTTTGCTATCGCCAACAGGCAAAGTAATTTCTTGCGCAAAATTATTGAAGCCCTCTCTAATTACTTCAACTTTGTACTTTCTGCCAGCAACCATAGTATTAAAGAAATCACCTTGTTGTTTTGTAGCAAGTGTAATTTTTTCACCTGTTAAAACATCGGTAACATTTATGCTTGCTGCAAGCAATTTGCCTGTCGCTTTGTCTTCAACCTGACCTTTAAGAATGGCTAACTTTTGAGTTTCTCCCGTTAACACATTGTAGTGTTTTAGGTCGATTTGGTAAATATCTCCATCTTTTCTGCTATCGACACGTTGCGAAGTGTAATAAGCTGTAGAACCATCGGTGCTCAATACAAAGAAAATTTCCTCACGGTGAGTATTAATAGGATATCCCAAATTTACTGGTTTAGTCCAGGTGCCTTTATCATAAACCGTTTTGTAGATATCATATCCTCCAAAACTTTCTGCATGTCCGTTAGATGCAAAGAATAGCGTTTTACCATCGGGATGTAAAAACACCCCCATTTCGTCGCCTGCAGTATTTACCACGTTACCGATATTTTTTGGTGAAGACCATTTTCCTGTTGTATCTTTTTCTACCATGTAAATATCACTAAGTCCTTCGTTTTTATGCAACACATCGTAGCTATCACTTGTGAAGAAAATGCGATTTCCATCGGCAGAGATACATGCAGAAGATTCGAAAAAGCTTGAATTGATTTCAGCCAATTCTTTAGGTTTACTCCAACGACCAGTAGAACCAAGAGTTGAAACATAAATATCGCCCCCGGCTGTTTTTTCTTTACCTACCTGATTGTTTTTATAGATGTAAATCGATTTGCCATCGGGACTAATACTCACGTTAGCATCATGTTCTTTAGTGTTGATGGAGCCTTCAAGCAAGGTCGCTTTACCCCAAGATTCTGTTGCTGAATTGTATTTAGAGCAATAAATATCTTCAAAATACTTACCGTCTTTCACTTGCAAACCACCTTTACCTTCTGGCCTTGCCGAAGAAAAGATTAACATTTTACCATCGGCTGTGATTGATGGGTGTGCATCAGAATACTGACTATTCAGTGAATCTCCAATGTTTTTTACCACTGCTCCTACCAGAGTTTCTTTAGCCTTAAGTGCATATTGAACTTGAGCCAAATACAATTGAACATTGGTATATTTTAAATCGGCTTTTTTAGCAACTTTCACATATTTCTCAAAGCATTCAACAGCTTTTTTGTAGTTACCTACTTTTTGCAAAGCCAAACCATAAATGAAATTAAAGCGAGGATCGGCAGCAGCACCGCCTTTATTTTCTGCGAGCTCTAAATGTGTTAAGGCTTCTTGCACTTGGTTCATGTTGAAATAACACTCCCCCATTTTATAATTCACATAGGCATCGTCTCTGTGTTGATTAAACACTTGCTGGTATTTAAGCATTGCCGCAGAATAATCTAACGCATTCTCATCTGCCTGCGCTTGGCGCAAAGTAACCTTCTCTTGCGGAGTGTAGCCACCCTTCCAATAAGGAGAACATGAGCTTATTACTAAAACAAAAACAAATAATGCGCTTTTAACTAAATACCCTTTTTGCATGACAAATAAATTTTAGTGGGGAAAACAAAAATATAAAAATTCGCGACTTTAGAGTAGTTTCAATGGGAAACTTTTGATTATTAACGAATTAAACTAATTCTACCGTACTTCACCCTTTCTCGTGCGGTAATTCCCTTATATCTTACTTTATAAACATAAACATCAATTTGACATAGGTCGTTCTTAAAATAACCGTCCCAACCTACTTCCTGCCCCTTGCCGGTAAACAATAAATTTCCCCATCTATCAAATATCATGTACTCAACATCTCTCAAACCAACACCATAGATATACCATATTTCGTTCTTACCATCGCCATTAGGAGTAAACGCGTTGGGAATAAAAATTTCGGGACAATAATCCACCTCCACTTCGTCTTGCATCACACATTGAGCGTTGGTAACGGTGAGTTGATAAAAACCTATGGTATCAATAGTTATAGTAGGCGTTGTGTCACCAGTACTCCATAAATATTTAGAACCTAAAGGAATATCTTCAATGCTTTGCAATACTATTTGTTGATTAACACAAACAGAGGTATCCAAGCCCAGATTTACTTTCCCCAAAATCTTATTGTCCCAAACAGTTACTTTACGTGTAATAAAGGTATCTTCCTGACAACCTTCTTGCACCCATAAAGTAACAGTGTAAATACCAGGCTGAGAATAAGTATGAATAGGATGTTGATCGCTACTTTTATTGGTTTCTGGCGAAGTAAAACTATCCCCAAAATCCCAAGTCCATTTGTCGGGCCAAACATTAGTTAAATCATGAAAATTCATAGGAGTACCCAAACAAATACTTTGATTATCAAAATTGGGGTCGGTTGGCACCGCCAGTTTCACTACCCAATAATCGTAAACACCCCTACTGTTTAAATGTTTATCACCACTAATGGGAGAAATCGACCAACCGCCAATTAAAAATCCTCGATCACAATTTTGAAAAATAGAAGTACAAGTATCATTCAAGGCTCCACCATAATTTCTATCCCAATACACATTGCCTGCTCCAGTAAGTTTTAAAATCCAGTAATCTACTCCACCATTGGTACCCGACGCCTTATTTCCTCCACCTCCGCCAGAACTGTAACCACCCACCATATAAGAACCTTCCACCGTAGGAATAGCATCTGTTAAAACATCGTCGTTCGAACTACCTACATTCTGTTCCCAACCCACGTTGCCCACCGAATCGATTTTGAGCATCCAATAGTCTTTGCCTCCATAATTGGGGGTTGTTTTAATACCACTTGCACCAGAACTTGATGTACCAGCCAGCATCACATGAGATGCATTTCTAATATTGCTTACTGCATCATCTAAAAAATCATCTTGAGCACCTCCATAAGTTTTTTCCCATAGTATTTTACCTGTTGGATTAAGCTGAACCACCCAATAATCATAACCTCCATAGCTATTTTGAGATTTGTCACCCGAGGCATCAGAAATAGAATATCCGGCCACCATATAGCCGCCATTCTGCAACAAAACACATGTAGCTACATCGTTACTATCGCCACCTATGGTAACATCCCACATTTTAGCACCACCGGCAGATGTTTTCACCACCCAATAATCTTTGTTTCCTTTGCTGGCCGACGATTTATCTCCGCTTTTACCCGAAAGAGAATAACCCGCCAAAATATAACCACCATCACTAGTTTGCTCAGCACCCAAAAGAATATCTGTGCTATCACCCCCAAAAGTGGCATCCCATAATTTATTACCATTTTTATCTATTCGAACTATCCAATAATCGTAATCACCTCTGCTATTTTGCGATTTAGAACCCGACTTATTCGAGTTTGAAGAACCTGCCAAGAGATAAGACCCATCGCCATTGCTCACCATCAAACTCATACTATCTTTCTTAGACCCACCATAGGTTTTGTTCCATTTAATCGTAAAAGTGGTATCATATAAAATCACCCAAAAATCGCTTAATCCATTGTTCAAAGCTGTTACTTCACCTGTGGCCGATGACGAACTTGTTCCACCAAAAATATAACTGTACTCAATAGGAGTTTGCATTGCCGATGCGCATCGATCCATCTTTGTACCACCAGCAGTGAAATCGCGCTGAAAAACTGGCATAGCGCCTTGCGCCGCAATTACCAGCGGAAACAAGGAAAGAAGCATAAAAAACAATATTGTAAAGCTTTTCTTCATCTATACTTACAAGTGTACAAACTAATTATGGCATTTAATACTATACGCAGGCTTGTAGATTATGTTCAAACAATTTTAACTACATTTACGCCCTAATTTTTTTAGCTCATGGAATTATCTCAACTAACTGCTATTTCCCCTGTTGACGGGAGATACAGAAGAGTAACGAAAGACTTGGCAAACTATTTTTCAGAATTCGCCCTTATTCGTTACCGTGTTTTAGTAGAAGTAGAATATTTTATCGCGTTATGCGAAATACCTCTTCCGCAATTGAAATCGGTTTCAAGCTCTATTTTTCCCGAGCTTAGAAAAATTTATACTTCTTTCTCGGAAGCTGATGCTCAAAAAATAAAAGATATTGAGAAAGTGACCAATCACGATGTTAAAGCGGTAGAGTATTTCATTAAGGAGAAATTCGATCTTCTAAAGTTGGAGGAATATAAAGAGTTTATACATTTCGGACTCACCTCTCAAGACATCAACAATACTTCTATTCCTCTGTCATTGAAAGAAGCTTTAGAGCAAGTATATTATCCACTGCTTGAAGAAGTAATCACCAAGCTAAAAGTTCAAGCGCAAGAATGGAAAAACATTACATTATTGGCAAGAACCCATGGGCAACCTGCTTCTCCAACCTTAATGGGTAAAGAAATTTATGTTTTTGCAGAGAGAATAGAAGCTCAATTTAAACAATTGCAGCAAGTACCATTTAGTGCCAAATTTGGAGGAGCTACCGGTAATTTCAATGCACACAAAATTGCTTTTCCAGAGATCAATTGGATTGACTTCGCCAATAATTTCGTGAACAATCAATTGAAATTAAACCGCTCTCAAACCACCACCCAAATAGAACACTACGACAATATCGCTTCGCTTTTCGATGCATTGAAGAGAATTAATAATATTTTAATCGATTTAGACCGCGATATGTGGTCTTATATTTCAGTTGATTACTTCAAGCAACAATTAAAAGAAGGCGAAGTTGGCTCATCGGCAATGCCACACAAAGTAAATCCAATCGATTTTGAAAACTCAGAAGGAAATCTTGGTATTGCCAACAGCAACTTTGAATTCATGGCAGGTAAACTCCCTATTTCTCGTTTACAAAGAGATTTAACAGATAGTACTGTGCTAAGAAACATTGGTGTTCCAATTGCTCATACCTTAATTGGCTTGGCATCTACATTGAAAGGATTAAACAAACTAATCATCAACGAGCAAAAGATTCACCACGACTTAGAAGAAAATTGGGCGGTTTGCGCAGAAGCAATCCAAACCATTTTAAGAAGAGAAGGATATCCAAAACCTTACGAAGCATTAAAAGGCTTAACAAGAACTAATGCTAAAATCACACAAACATCATTAGCCGACTTCATAGACACTCTTCAAGTTTCCGACGCACTTAAAACAGAATTGAAAGGCATTAGTCCGCACAACTACGTTGGTTATAACGCCACCGCTTTAAATAATTAATTTTAAATATATTTGAAATCTAAATCCAAAATCATGAAAACAACATTTCGTTTATTAGCATTAGCATCGGCAGTAACATTAGCATCTTGCGGCGGAGAGCAAGCACCTGAAGCAGTAACTGCCCCGGCACAAGAGGTAAAAAAAGACAGCGTTAGCACTGAGGTAGCAAAAGTAGATACATTGATCGCCCAAACCGATGTAAGTTCAGTGTTGTGGAAATGCTCTAAGCCTGTTTCATCGCACAACGGTTTAATCAAAATATCTAAAGGATGGTTAGGATTAACTGACGGTAAAATTTCACAAGGTGCATTTACCATCGATATGAAAACCATTGCTGATTTGGATTTAAAAGATGCTAAGAAAAACAAGGACTTGGTGAATCACTTGTCGAGCAAAGACTTTTTCGAAACAGAAACATATCCAACAGCAGAATTTGTTGTAACAAGTGCTACCGACAGCACCCTAACAGGAAATTTAACTTTAAAAGGAAAAGTTAATTCAATTACCTTCCCTTATAAAACTATTGTAAAAAGCGCCGACATGGTGGTTGCCAATGCTAAATTCTCAATCGACAGAAGTAAATGGGGAATTGAATTCTTAGGGAAATCAATTGCAGGCATTAAACCAAATGACATTGTTAGCGACATGATTGAATTGGAAGTATCTTTAAATGCTGCTAAAAAATAAGTAAGAATCTTATTCCTACAAATCCCTTCCAACGAAAGCTGGAAGGGATTTTTTTTGTTCGATAAAAAAGAATTAACTTGAGGTAGCCAAACTAAATATTATGAAAAAAAATCTGCTCTATTTGTTTTTTAGTATTTCATCTTCTTTACTTTTTGCGCAAAATCCAAATTCAATTCATGACGATTTCACGCAAACACCTTGTCAGGTAGCTTGGACACCGGTAGGTCCAGTGCAAGGGTTTACTGGAGATGATTTTATATCTGATACTTTTAATATTGCGAATGGCTCACTCGATCTAACTTCTATTGTTAGCACTCAATCAACTCCATACTACTATGCTTTAACAAATTCCCTTGTTTCAATTTGTGGCAATGAAATGGGCTTGGGTGGAGTTGATATTTCTGGCCATTGTCACATAAAATTCCGCATTAAAGCAAGAGCTTCTTCTAACACTACAGTGCAAGTTTATATCCAAGAAGGAAACACTCCCTCTTACGATTTATCAAAATGCAGTTCAACAATTTTAAAAATGAACTTAACTACTAACTATCAAAATTTTGATGTACCTGACTTTTCTGCCACGTCGGCTGTTCAAAATTCGGCCAATATAGATTTGACCAATATTGGAATGATCGTATTTGAAGCAAAGGATGGTAGCGCAGACGTGGATTTTTCCGGAGTAATTCAAATTGATGAAATTACAATTGGTACCAACACATATATTTGCGAAGGAGTAGAAGAAAATGAAGCAGAAAGTTTCTTCATAAATGTGCACCCATCACCTTCATCAGACAATTTAATGATCAATTACATTAGCTTATCAAATTCAATCATAACCATTAGTGATATCAATGGCAAAATCATAGAAAAACACATTGCTAATCAAAATTCACCATTAGAATCAATCGATGTTTCAAAAATGAATAGCGGACTTTACATTATCAGTATTAGTTCAGATGAGGGTGTGGCTACAAGTAAGTTTGTTGTTGAATAAACATACCTTAAAACAAAAAAGCCTTTCCGCAATTAAGCGAAAAGGCTTCTCGATCAACATTTAATTTATTAATCCAAGTCTTGAGCTACTGGTGCTACTTTCTCTTCTTTGATACCTGCTAATTCAGCATCAACCAAGATTCTTCCGCAGTGTTCGCAAACGATAATTTTCTTTCTCAAACGGATGTCTAATTGACGTTGTGGTGGGATTTTGTTGAAGCAACCTCCGCAAGCATCTCTTTGCACTGGCACTACAGCCAAACCATTGTGAGCGTTAGATCTTACTCTTTTATAAGCAATAATTAATCTTTCTTCAATTTGAGATTCAGCTTTTTTAGACTTTTTCAACAAATCTTCCTCCTCTTTTTGAGTCTCCTCAACGATTTCGTCTAATTCTTTCTTTTTGTTTACCAAATCCTCTTTTCTCATCGCCAACAACTTTTTGGCTTCAGCTACAACTTCTTTCTTCGCATCAATGGTAGCACTGTATTCTTTAATTCTTTTCTTAGCCAATTCGATTTCTAAGTTTTGAAACTCAATCTCTTTAGTTAATGAATCGAACTCTCTGTTGTTTCTTACTTTAGCTTGTTGAGCTTCATACTTTTTGATTAAAGCTTCTGCTTCTTTCATTGTATTTTTCTTAGCAGCAATCTCTTTGTCCATGTTCTTAGCTTCTTCCGACAAATTGTTTACACGGGTTTCTAAACCAACCAATTCATCTTCTAAATCGCTTACTTCCAAAGGAAGCTCACCTCTTACAATTTTAATTTTATCTATCTTAGAATCAATTTGTTGCAAGTTGTAAAGAGCCAATAATTTCTCTTCTACTGCAATGTCTTTAGATGTTGTTGCTTTTGCCATATTGCTATAAATAGTTTACCGGATTCGTTTTTATATTAGATAAACGGACGACAAAAGTAGGAAATTTTTCCCTAAGAAAATCATAAATTAACTCTTTGGTGAATTTTTCCGCTTCATAATGTCCGATATCAGCAATAACAATTTGATTTTCAGCATCAAAGAACTGATGATATTTAAAGTCGGAACTTATAAAAACATCTGCCTTAGCTGCTATTGCATCGGCCAGCAAAAAGCTGCCCGAACCGCCACAAACAGCGATGCGCTTCACTTTATCTTTAAGCAGCTGCGTATATCTTAACGAACCTGCGCCAAAGGTACTTTTAACCTTTGCTAGGAAATCAAGGGTATTCATAGCTTGCTCGAGTTCTCCTACCATACCCGACCCAACATCGGTAAGAGCGCGTTTGGGAGCCAAAACCTCAACATTCGAAATTCCTAAAAGCTCACAAATTTTGGCATTTACACCATGCTTAACATTATCGAGATTGGTATGAATGGCATACACCGCTACATTGTTTTGAATGGCTTTGGCCACGGTTCGCTCGATGTAAGTATCGCCTGTGATTTTCTTTAGTCCGCTAAAAATCAAAGGATGATGCGCAATAACAAGATTTACTCCGGCAGCCACAGCCTCATCTATCACTTCTTCAGTGCAATCCAGGCTGATAATTGCGCCCGAAACATTAGCATTTTTATCGCCTATCAATAAGCCGCAATTGTCGTACGACTCCTGATAATTTAGAGGCGCTAACTCCTCTAGAAACTGAATAATTTCTTGCAGTTTTAAACTCATAGTTGAGCAATTAAACTTTTAAACAATGTGGTTAATTTAGGTTCGGCTTTATTGGCTATGGCAATAATTTCATCTAGGGTCACAGGCACAATTTCACCGTAACAAATATCGGTTACGATAGAGCAGGCAAAACATGGTAAAGAAAGTTGTCGCGCTGCAATAATTTCGGGAATAGTTGACATTCCAACGATATCGGCACCAATAATTCTTAAGTACTTATATTCTGCGGGGGTTTCAAGCATTGGTCCGGTAACCCCAACATACACTCCATTTCGTGCCACAATACCTTCCTTTAAGCAAATGTTGTTTGCCAAAGCAATCATCTTTTTATCGTAAGGCGCGCTCATATCTGGGAAACGGGGGCCAAACTCAGGAATATTTTTACCGATTAAGGGATTACCTGGAAAAAGATTTATATGATCGTTGATAATACACAAATCACCTTTATTGAAAGCAGGATTAATACCTCCGCAGGCATTAGAAACAAAGAGCTTTTTAATGCCCAACATCTTCATCACCCTCACAGGAAGCACGATATCTTCCATGGAATAGCCTTCATAAAAGTGAAAGCGACCTTGCATGGCCACTATATTTTTGCCGCTGAGCTTGCCAAAGATTAGTTTACCCGAGTGACTTTCTACGGTAGAAACCGGAAAGTCAGGAATATCGTCGTAAGATATACTGGCACTCACTTCAATTTCATTCACCAACCCACCTAGTCCGGTGCCTAAAATAATTCCGTATTCGGGCTTATCCTTAATTTTCGATTGGATAAACTCGGCTGTATTCTTAACTCTTTGCAAGATATTGGAAGATGGTTTCATCGAAGGATTGTTTTTCGTCGTGGAATTTTATTTGAATTGGAATATAAAACAAGGGAATGTGCTCGGGAAAAGCAAAAGAAGTGCTGTCCTTAATACGCATTGCATCTTTTTCTGTAGTAATCATTATTTTTTTGCTCGACAACATATCGCCAAATGCCGATACAATCTTGTTTTTATCGTTTTCTGTAAAATCGTGATGATCGGGAAATTTAATCTCCACCACTTCTCTAGAAGAATTGTAGAGATAGTTTTTAAGTGGCTCTGCATTGGCGATGCCTGTAAATAGCAAAATTTTGTAATCGAGTAATTTGGCTTCAATATTATTTTGCAGCAGCACCTCGGCCGATGGAGTTAAGGGTACTAAGCCAGAATACTCAATATAGGAAAAAAACATTTTTTGATGCGGTAATGGGGAAACAATTTCTACAAAGCGTGTTTTCTCCATTGGAGATAATCCTTTAGGAGACTTACTCATAATAATGATATCAGCTCTAGCTTGTCCGCTAGCAAACTCGCGTAAAGTACCACTTGGCAGCATATAATCTTTCTCTTGAAAATGGCTGTAATCGATCAGCAAAATGTTTAATCCCGGCTTCACCCATCTGTGCTGATATGCGTCGTCGAGTAAAATCAGGTTTGGCGGATTAGATAACGACAGCAACTTTTTAATGGCATGTACTCTTTTTTCACCTACCGAAACCATTACATCGGGAAAGTTAAACTTGAACTGTTTGGGCTCGTCACCCGAATTTTGAGCTGGGGTATCGGTATCAAGCAACAAAAAACCTTTGGTCTTTCTTTTATAACCTCTACTAAGAGTGGCCACCGAATATTTATCCTTAAGCAGGGATATTAAATATTGAATATGTGGCGACTTACCCGTGCCCCCAACAGTGATATTCCCTACGGAGATAACAGGTACAGAGAACTCGACTGATTTAAAAACCTTCCAATCGAAGAGTTTATTTCTTAGCCAAACAACCATCCCGTAGGCGTAAGAAAATGGGAGTAAAATCAATTTAAGGAATAGCATAGGTCTAAGGTACTAAAAATAATTCCCTACTTTTCCTTTCAGTACCCAGATATGTTGATATTTTTGTATTCCTTTTTACGGAAATGATATGAGTAACAGAAAATTAAATAGAGTACTGTGTTTTAACAAAATGGCCATTATAGCCTTGCTGGCAGCCATTTTTAGCTGCGGACTATCACCAGCAAAAAACACAAAAGACGAAAAAATCAACCAAAACATCAGCGGAAAAATTAGCAATGCTGGTGAAGATGCCTTGATTATTCAAAAGATTACCGATAAAGGAACCCTTGTTTTAGACACCATCAAGTTAGATAAAGAAGGTAAGTTCAATTTCAAAAACTATTCTGACACGGCATGGTTCTACCGATTGGCACTGCAAAACAAAGGGCACTGGGTGCAAATTCTAGTTCACCCTGGTGACAAATTGGTTTTTAGCGGTGACGCCAACGACAAACTTTCTACATTCACCATTACTGGAAATCCTAAGGTAGAGGCTTATCAAAAGTATTTAATGAAGGAAATTGCCTTCAAATCGGTTACCGATTCTATTCGATATGTATATCAAGCAGCAAAAAGCGAAAACAAAGCACACCTTGTTTTCGATGCACTTGATGCACGCTACAAAGCAATTGCAAAAGATATGGAGCGCTACTCACTTCAGTTTCTTGTAGAACAAAAAGACAATTTGGCGAGCGTGGTGGTTGCAAACAATGTAGATCAAGATTTAAAAAACAAAGATGTTGTTTTACAAATGGTGAAGGAAGTGGGCAAAAACTACCCTCAGCACCCTTACTGGAAAGACTACAACGACAGAATAAGTTCATTTTATGCCATCAATGTTGGGGGTATTGCGCCAAACATCGCCCTGGTGAATCCACAAGGGAAAATTTTAAATCTCGACAGTTTACGTGGTAAAGTGGTGCTTATCGATTTTTGGGCTACATGGTGCGGACCATGCCGTGGTGAAATTCCTTACCTTAAGCAAGCTTACGAGAAATACCATGCTAAAGGATTTGAAATCTTTAGTATTTCGAGCGATAGAGACGTTGATGCTTGGAAAAGATTTATAGTGGCGCAAGGCATGAACTGGCAACATGTAATTGAATCGGGAGATGCTGAAGCTTCTAGAATTTACATGGTAAATAGTATTCCGCGCACCTACCTATTGGACAGAGACGGAAAAATCATTGCGATGAATTTAAGAGGCGAAAATTTATTGACCAAATTGGCTGAAGTTGTAAAATAAATCGGATGAAAAAATTAACGAGAATTTGCATATTTCTTCTAATCATTTCTCAAACATCATTTGCTTATTGGCAGCAAGAAGTTAACTACAAGATTGAGGTTAAGCTTAACGACCAAAAGCATCAACTCGATGCATTTATTGAATTTGAATACGTTAATAATAGTCCCGACACCCTCCACTCTATATTCATTCACCTTTGGCCAAACGCGTATAAAAACAGTCAGACTGCCCTAGCCAAGCAATTGTTAGCCAACAATGAAATTGAGTTAAATTACGCTATCTATAAAGAGCGAGGAGGCATAGACAGTTTAAATTTCAAGGTAAACAATGAAAGTGCTACTTGGACCTACTACAAAAAGCAAGTAGACATTGCTGAATTAAAACTAAACAAGCCACTTCTTCCTCATCAAAGCATCATTGTTAGCACACCGTTTAGGGTAAGAATTCCTTCAGGGAAAATCTCTCGTCTTGGGCATATAGATCAAACCTATCAAATCACCCAGTGGTATCCTAAACCAGCGGTGTATGACGAACGTGGATGGAATCAAATGAACTATTTAGATCAAGGTGAATTCTATTCTGAATTTGGTTCATTCGACGTAAAAATTACGCTACCCGAAAATTATGTGGTAGGTGCTACAGGCGATTTGCAAGGAGAAAGTGCGAAGCAAGAATTAGAATGGCTCAATTACCGCATTGAAGATACCAAAGAGAAATTAAGAAAAGCCAAAGATGGTTATTGGTACGATGTATTTAACAAAAGAAACGACACTACTGCCACTGCATCAAGCAAGAGATTTAAAACATTAGAATATCATCAAGAAAACGTTCACGATTTTGCTTGGTTCGCCAACAAAGAATGGAATGTTTTGCAGGGAGATGTTTTATTGCCACGTTCACAAAGAAAGGTAACTATATGGATTATGTTTACCGATCAAGAATCGAAATTGTGGCAGCATGCCTTACAATATCTACATGATGCTACCTACAACTATTCTTTATGGAATGGCGAGTATCCATACAACCACGTTACCGCAGTAGATGGAGCGCTATCTGCTGGAAGTGGTATGGAGTACCCTAACATTACAGTTATTGGCGAAACCAGCAGCAACATGTCACTAGAAGAAGTGATTATGCACGAGGTAGGACACAACTGGTTTTATGGAATTTTAGGAAGCAACGAAAGACGCTACGGATGGATGGATGAAGGAATAAATTCTTTCAACGAAATGCGCTATATGAAAATGAAATTTCCCGATAAGAAAATTTCCGATTTCACTTTTTCGCAAGCTGCCCTTCTACTTCGCGAGAATGACGCTCCAATGAGCGAAGTGTATTATCAAATGTATTTATACAACACAGTAAAAGGGTTAGATCAGCCTCTTAATCTCACTTCAGAAAAATTCACCGATTTCAATTATGGCAGTATCATGTATTCAAAGTCGGCCGCCATTCTACATTATCTTTTCAATTATTTGGGTGCCGAAGAGTTTGACTATTGCATGAAAATGTATTTCAATGAATGGAAATTTAAACACCCACAACCTATCGATTTTGAGCGTGCTTTCACCAACAATTCCAAGAAAAAATTAGATTGGTTTTTCAATGACCTTATCAACACAACGAAGGTACTCGATTACCATATTGTAGATTTTAAAAATATCAATGATTCAATTGCTGTAACGGTTTCCAATTGCGGAGAAATTGCCGGTCCGGTACTAATCTCTTGTTTACTCGAAGGAAAAACCATTCAAGAGTATTGGTTTGATGGTTTTGAGGGAACTAGAAAACTGATGATTCCTGCCGGTAGTTTTGACATCATCATGATTGATGCAAAGCGATGCATGCCCGAAATCAATCGTTCTAACAACATAGTGCGAACCACTGGTATTTTGAAAAAGGTTGAACCTATTAAGTTGGCACTTATTACCAGCATGGAAAACCCTAAATACAACAACCACTTTATCATTCCTCTATTAGGGTATAATTACAACGACAAATTCATGCTGGGCGCTGTATTGCACAACAATCAATTTCCCAACAAAAACTTACGTTACGAAATTGCTCCACTCTACTCTATCTACTCTAATAATTTAAATGGCTTTGCCGAAATCTCTTATTTCTGCAGAAAACCTCTTCCGTTTATTTCTAGTGCAGAAATTGGGGTAAAAGGAAGACAATATACCACAAGAGAATACAAAGGTAAGCACGCACGTTTTCAAAAGTGGGAGCCCTATATTCACATTACTTTTAAAAAGGTAAATGCCCGCTCACCCTTTTTAAATGAAGTTCATGTTCGCCAAATAAACACCAACAACCAACTTTTTATGGGTGATGGCATTAAAGATATTTGGATGCAATATTATGAGGCAAAGCACACATTAACCAGAAAACATGCATTGAACTCCTTCGCTGTAAATAATGTGTTTCAAGGCGGACCAGATTTCTCGAAAATTTGGATTGAAGCCGACTTCAAATTTAGAATAAACAAGAAAGGACAATTCTTTAAACTGCGTATGTTTGGTGGATACTTCATCGATCAAACCAAAATAATTAACCAACAGTTCACCTTGCGTGGCCATAGAGAAGAAGACTATTTGTTTGATGAGACTTTCTTAGCGCGTAATCATTACAACAAAGACAATTTCTTAACCCAACAATTTTTCATGGCCGATGGTGGATTTAGTACCGGCTTATTTTCTCAATACATCTTCGCAAAAGAATGGATGACCACTCTCAATGCTTCTGTTGATTTACCATTAAAATTCTTAAGTGTGTATGGCGATCTAGGAAGTTCAGATGCTGTGCTTAATCATGCGAAAACCAAATATTTGTACGACACAGGAATTAAAGTAACTCTCTACAAGGAAATTGCTCAAATTTACTTCCCTATACTTATGTCGGAGGACATTAGCAAGTCTTACGAACAAGCCGGGCACGCGTATTTACAAAGAGTTAGATTCACTATTAATTTCTCTAAAATAAATCTACTGCATCAAATCAAAAAACTGTAATGAGTAGCGCAAAAAAAATATATTTTTTATCTGACTTCCATTTGGGTGTTCCTACAGCTGAAGCAAGTTTAGAGCGCGAAAAGAAGATCATTCGTTTTTTGGTGGAAGCCCAAAAAGATGCCTCCGATATTTATTTGGTAGGTGATATCTTTGATTTCTGGTTTGAGTACAAAACTGTTGCGCCACGAGGCTTTATTAGATTACTTGGCAAATTAGCCGAACTATCAGACAACGGAATTAAACTGCATATTTTCACTGGAAATCACGACATGTGGATTTTCGATTATATCCCTTCTGAAATCAATGCTCAGTTGTACCGATTTCCTATTGAAAAAAACTTCAATGGCAAAACCTTTTTAATTGGACACGGTGACGGATTAGGGCCGGGAGACCGTGGATATAAATTCATGAAGAATTTTTTTGCTAGTAAATTTTGCCAATGGATGTTTGCTAGACTTCACCCCAACTTAGGAATGGGCATCGCCAATTTTTGGTCGCGTAAAAGCAGAATGGCCAACCAAATTCGCGATCAATATTACTTAGGTGATGATAAAGAATTCATTACCATTTATTGCAACGACACTTTAAAATCAAAACATTACGATTTCTTTGTATTTGGACATCGTCATCTACCTCTAGATGTATTGCTGAGCAACAAAAAATCACGCTACATCAACCTTGGCGAATGGGTAATTAACCCACATTACGCTGTTTGGGATGGTGAGGAGATGAAGTTGATGAAGTGGGAATAGTTTATCCCTTGTGAGAATTTAAACTCGTTTTAATTTAAACCTGTATTTCACGGTCTGGTTCACTAACTGTCCTCCTGAGGTACTCCGAAGGAACTATTATCCTAAGCATCAAAAGCACTATCTTTGTTTACCAACTAAACATTTTCATGCACCACAATTATTTCGTTTACATTGTCACTAATCCTGCTAAAACAGTGCTATATACTGGCGTTACAAACGACATTTCTCGTCGGCTAAATGAACACTTCGAACTTCGCGGACAGCCTTGGTCATTTGCTGGTAAATTCTATTGCTACAATCTAGTTTACTACGAGCAGTTCGATCAAATTGAACACGCCATTGATAGAGAAAAAGAAATAAAAGGTTGGAGGAGAGTGAAGAAGGAAGCCTTGATTAATGAAATAAATCCTGAGTGGAAGTTTTTGAATAGCGAAGTAGTTGATTTATAATTATAGGATGAAAGTTCCTTCGGGGTACCTCAGGAGGACAGTAAGAGAGGCGGAGGTGATGTACTAATTGTGGAAGATTACTGACATTGTTGGGTAGTAAGATTGACAATTAATCATGTTTAAGTTATGGGTAATCAATGTAGATTTTTTTAAGTCGTAATCCACTAACTGTCCTCCTGAGGTACTCCGAAGGATCTTTTGTTATGCTCTTGTCTAATTAGAGTTATGTATCACGCAATAGTTCCTTCGGGGTACCTCAGGAGGACAGTTAGTATCCCACGATGTGAAAAAAATGAAAACTGCTTAATACATCACCTCCGCCTCTCTTACTGTCTTCCTGAGGTCCCCGAAGGATCTTTCTTTATGCTCTTGTCTAAATAGATTTATGCATAACGCAATAGTTCCTTCGGAGTACCTCAGGAGGACAGTTAGTATCCCACAACGTGAAAAGCAAAAAGTAAGAACCCAAAAAAACAGTCCCCCTTCCACTACTTTTCAATATTTTCCAACAACCTTCTATAATCCTTTCATCTTTCAAAAGAACACCGTATTTTTGCGCCTCACTCAAAGAAATAATAAAAACAAAATATGAAAAGAGACCAAGTTATTTTCGACCTTATTGCTAAGGAAAAACAACGCCAATTGAGCGGAATCGAATTGATCGCTTCTGAAAACTTTGTAAGCGAACAAGTGATTAACGCTATGGGCAGCATTTTAACTAACAAATATGCTGAAGGACTTCCTGGCAAAAGATACTACGGAGGTTGCGAAGTAGTTGATGAAATTGAACAATTGGCTATCGACCGTTTGAAACAATTATTCGGTGCTGAATGGGCTAACGTTCAACCTCACTCTGGAGCGCAAGCTAATGCCGCTGTAATGTTGGCAGTATTGAACCCAGGCGATGCAATTCTTGGTTTCGACTTGTCTCACGGTGGTCACTTAACACACGGTTCTCCGGTAAACTTCTCTGGTAAATTGTATAAACCAAATTTCTACGGTGTAGAAAAAGAAACCGGAAGAGTTAGTATTGAAACTATCGCTAAGAAAGCACATGAAGTAAAACCAAAATTAATTATTGCTGGTGCTTCTGCTTATTCAAGAGACTGGGATTACAAATCAATGAGAGCCATTGCTGATGAAGTAGGTGCTTTATTGATGGCCGATATTTCTCACCCTGCAGGTTTAATTGCAAAAGGATTATTGAACAATCCAATGGAGCATTGCCATATCGTAACTACTACAACCCACAAAACTTTAAGAGGTCCGCGTGGTGGTGTTATCATGTTAGGTAAAGATTTCGAAAACCCAATGGGACAAAAAACGCCTAAAGGAGAATTGAAAAAAATGTCACAATGTTTAGATGGCGCTGTGTTCCCTGGAACTCAAGGCGGACCACTAGAGCACGTTATCGCAGCTAAAGCAATTGCTTTTGGAGAAGCGTTGACCGATGAGTATGGTGAATACATCAAACAAGTGCAAAAAAATGCAGCTGTTATGGCTGCAGAATTAGTGAAAAGAGGATACCAAATCATTTCTGGTGGTACCGACAATCACTCTATGTTGATCGACATGCGTTCTAAAGGAATTAGCGGTAAAGATGCTGAGGCTGCTTTAGGCCAAGCACATATCACCGTAAACAAAAACATGGTTCCTTTCGATGATAAATCTCCATTCGTTACTTCAGGTATTCGTGTGGGTACACCAGCCATCTCTTCAAGAGGTGTTAAAGAAGGTGAAATCGTTAAAATCGTTGAGTTTATCGATGCAGCTATCGAGAACAGAGACAACGCAGCTAAATTAGCGCAAATCAAATCTGATGTTACGGAGATGATGAGCAGCTATCCTTTGTTTGCACAAGAAGCTTTGGTTTAATAGCAAATAAATAGAAATAGAAAATCCGGTGTTAATAGCACCGGATTTTTTATTTTAGTAAGTACTTCTCCCCTTTCTCCTCGGAGGAGGAGAGTGCGATTTTGCTTGTGGGCTGAAAGAGGATGGATTAAAATAGATTACTTCTTTTTTGTTATCAAATTAGCAAATCCATCCTCTTCCCTCTTCACAGGCCTTTACACACTCTCCTCCTCCGAGGAGAAAAGGGGGAATTACAAAAAAACAATAATCTTACAACGACGAATACCTCCCCTTCAAATAAGCCAAATATTTTTTAAAATCGGAGTTGAATTTCGTTTTAAACTCTTCTTCGAAAACATTCTGATCTTCGCGATACATCATGTAAGTAAGAAAAAATGTATTGTTTGCAGTAAAGTCGGGAGAAAGCACTCTATTAAATCTCGATTTATCGTAAAATGAAATGGTATCGGCACTCATCAAAATTTCGTGAATTAAGTTGTTTTTTTGAAGGTTCTTTTGAGCCGTATCGAGCGTAATAAAATCGGCGCTAGCATAAAGTTTTTGCAAGGAACTTAATCCTTTTAAAATATGATCTGAATATCTCTGCACATCGCCAATGTGACCAATATAATCGCTCATCTCCTTCGACTCCACCCCATATTTATATTTTAAAAACAACACCGAACCTTGGTCGCCCACAAAAGTTGCTAAATTCTCGTTGTACTCCACACTATCCTTAATGTACAAAGTGCCGTGTGTTAGCTCGTGAATGATGAGTCGGGCAATTTTACCCGGTTCATCTTGCAGCATCTCAGATAAGATGGGGTCTTTAAACCACCCTAAAGTCGACCATGCTTTCGCAGTCCCCAACTCGGTATCCAAGCCCTCGGCTTTCAGCCTTTCCTCCTCTTCCATGGCTCTTTCTTTACTAAAATATCCTTTGTAGCTAAACTTTCCCAAAAACGGAAAATGCCATTCATAAGGCTTCATTTGGTAAGGATCGCAAGCGGTAACAACATACATCGCAGGTTCTCCTTTTTGATCATAAACCTCGGTGTAATTATCACTTTCGTTGATACCCAATGAATCAACGGCAAATTTTTTAATTTCTTGAATCAACAAAAGTTTGGGCTTCAATGAATCGGGAAAAGTGGTGTCGGCCAAAACCTCGGCTATCGGACGCGCATTGTTAACAATATGAAGCTGCCCCACTCCCTGACGAATACCATACACAATAACACTACAGTTCCAGGCGCAAAGCGCTGAAAGAAGGATTAAAACTGCTATGGTTATTTTTTTGAACACTTCCCAAAGATAGAATAAAAACCCCTGCTATTAATAAGACCAGGAAGGAAGAGAGGATAGGACAGAATAGCAGGGGTTTAGCTGGATTTAATAAAGAACTAACACGAATATTTACATCTATAAGACACCGAGATATTAAATGAGTTGCCTGAGATTTTAAAAAATATTTTTTTGTACTTTGCTGAGGTGAATGAAAACAGTAAAAACTTCTTAGTATACCGCTCCTCTGCTGGATCGGGTAAAACCTTTACTTTGGTGAAGGAATACCTAGCCATTTTATTACAAAAAGACAGCGTATTTTCTTTTAAAAACATCTTAGCCATCACGTTCACCAACAAGGCCGCCAACGAGATGAAAGAAAGAGTTTTGCACACACTTCACTCCTTTGCCGGTAACGAAAAACTAGAAGGTGGAGAAAAAACCATGATGGATATTCTTAAAAAAGAATTGATCAAAGGCGAAGAGCACATTAGAGAAAAATCACGGGAAATAGTAACTGCCGTTTTGCACAATTATGGCGATTTCAACATTACTACCATCGACAAATTCATGCTAAAGGTAGTTCGAGCATTTGCTCACGATTTAAAATTACCCATCAATTTTGAAATAGAATTAGACGACAAAACATTGGTATCTAACGCCGTTGACCAACTGCTGATGAAAGTGGGTGAAAACGTAGAACTTACCAATGCCTTAATTAAATACACCAAGCACCAAACCGAAGAAGAAGAATCGTGGAATATTGAAAATCGATTAAAGGAGATTGCTCCGCAATTGCTTAAAGAGCAAGGATACCGACACATTCAAAAACTTAAAACTTTCACTCTTTCGCATTTCATTGAACAAAATAAGATTCTTACCGAAAGCATTAAAAACTACGAAAGGCAACAAACTAAAATTGCTAAAGAAGCACTAAAAATAATTCAACAAAAAGGCTTGAGCGGTGATGAATTTGCAGGAGGAAAAAACGGATTATTTAGCGCACTTAAAAAAATAGTTAGAAAAGAGTTTGGTGTTATTAAAGATTCAGCGGGATTTAAAAATGTGCTAAGCGACAATTGGCATAAAAAAACAAGCTCCAAAGACGAACAAGAACGAGTAGATGCAATAAAGGGAGAGCTTTCACAGCTAATAAATCAAAGCATTGAATTGTATGACAAGGAAAATGCAAGCTACGAATTGAATGTTTTGATTAGCAAAAACCTTTTTGCACTGGCCTTATTGAATGAAATTGAAAAAATTATAGATGACCTTAGAAACGAAAGAAACTTTGTTCATATCTCCGAATTCAACAAACGAATTTTAGACATCGTTTTAACTCAGCCAATACCATTTGTATACGAAAGAATTGGCGAGAAATTTCAACACTATTTAATCGATGAATTTCAAGATACTTCGGTGCTTCAATGGCAAAATATTTTACCCTTAATTGACAACTCCTTGGCCTCGGGGCATAAAAATTTATTGGTGGGCGATGCTAAGCAAGCCATTTATCGTTTTAGAGGTGGAGATGTTGAACAGTTCGCCAGAATGGGAGATAGCAGCCTTAAATTTGAAAACCCATTAATTCAAGAAAGAGTTGAATCTATCAATAGAAATTTTGAAGAAAAGATATTGAGTGAAAATTTTCGATCAACCAAAAACATCATTGAATTCAACAACGACTATTTCGAAAAACTTAGCAATGCCTTGCCGCAAAACCTAAAGAATTATTACAAAGATTTTTTTCAAAAAAATAGCTTCGCAAAGGAAGGCGGTTTTGTGCATGTAGAACAAATGACCTCGCAAAAGAAAGATGATTTTATTGAAGAGGCGATGACACATATAGAGATGGTAATTAAAGATTGTATCGAAAGAGGTTATCAATATAGTGACATTGCTGTTTTAACGCGTAAAAACGATATAGCCAGCCAAATTGCCGATAGACTGATGCAGCTTAATATCCCTATTGTTTCATCTGAAAGTTTGTTGCTGCATAAAAATCCGCACATCGATCTATTAATATCTCTTTTAGAACTATCATTTCAACATCAAAACAAAACAGCTTTAATAAAAGCCATTCGGGGCTTGTACAACAATAATATTTTAGGTCTCGACTTCCACGAAGAGCTAGAGAAATACAGTTTGAATCCAGAATTGCTGCTGCAAACATTACAAGAAAAAGGAGTTAGCATACACGATTTATCGCACATCTCACTATATGAATTGGTTCAATTGTGGGCTCTAAATTTAAACATTCCTATAGCCAACAATTACCTCGTACAATTTTTCGATATGGTGAGTAACTTCGGTATTCAAAACGGACCCGATCTTGGTAAGTTTTTGCAGTGGTGGAATGAAAATAACGAAAAGTTTTCTGTGCAAATTAGTGAAAATGAAAATGCCGTTAAACTAAGCTCTATTCATAAGTCAAAAGGATTAGAATATCCTATTGTAATTATTCCTTTTCCACCTCAAGCCATACATAGCGCTAAACGCGACCATATTTGGATAGATCACAAAGATGAAAACTTGCCAACTGCGTATATCAGTTTGCAAAAAAACCTAGAGCAAACCGAAATTTCTGAAGAATACAATGAAGAACGAAATAGAATTTTACTAGACATTGTGAATTTGCTTTATGTGGCGTTTACCCGTCCCAAAAATGAGATGTACATCTTCACCGTTAAGGGCAAAAAAAATCAATTGGAAACTATTGAAAGTCTGCTTTCATTGGCATTTGATGGAGAATCTTCCGTTTATCAGCATGGAGAAAAAACAATCAAAAAAGCAGAAAGCATTGAGATTAGCAACAATTATCAACCCAGCATACATCACCATAGCAACTGGCGTGAGAAGGTTCAAATAAGCAAGCAAGCCCCAAGCATTTGGGATGGTTTGAGTCCGAAAGAATACGGAAACATCATCCACACCCTTTTGTCAAAATTAAACTATACAAGCGATTTAGACACGGTAATACAAGATGCATTTTCTAGCGGATTAATTAATGCTGATCAATCGGTAAGTTTAAAAGAAAAGATTTATTCTATTATCACTCAGCCCGAAATAGCATTTCTCTTTGAACCCGGTAATCAAATTAAGCAAGAACAAGAAATCATTAGCGACAAGGGCGAGTTTAGCCGTCCGGATAGAGTTGTAGAAAAAAACGGAGAATTATTCATCATCGATTTTAAAACAGGAGAAGAAAGCGAAAAACACCGCAAACAGCTTGAAAAATATGAAGTTTTACTCTATCAAATCCATGGTAAAAAGGCCAAAAGCTTCCTGCTCTATCTCGAAAAAAATAAAATTATTGCATTGTAAGGCAACCCTTTTTTATACCTTCGTCTTCCTTAGTCAACACTTTCTATGATTTGATTATGAAAAAAGGCTTTTTAAATATTCTTGTTGTGCTATTTGTAGCAACCTTGAGCTTTACTTCTTGCAAAAGAAATAGAGAAGCCTTAAGCGACACCGACACATCTTTAGCTCAAAAATATTCAAGCATTGAACAAAGCAATAGTGATTTAGATGGCCTTGCCAACGAAATTGTTTTTAGCAATACCACCTCATTAAAAACAGGAGATAACAATAGTACGCTATCTGTTTGTGCAAACGTAATTATCAATTTTAAAAGCAACGACTCTTTGAATGCTACAGTTGATTTTGGCGATGTGAATTGTTTGTGCGGTGATCAAAAATACAGAAAAGGGGAAGTGAAAATCATTTATGGTAAACTAAGTAAAACAATTTCTTTGAGCACCGACGATTACTATGTAAACAACAATAAAGTTGAAGTTTCTAGAAATTTAAAATTCATTTTACCTACTTATTTTGTAATCAATTCAAGTGCCTCGATAACTTTTACCGATAGCAGTCAAACCATTACTGAAAATTCAACAAGAACTATAAATTGGACTCAAGGAAGTTTAACACAGCTAGATAAATCTGATGATGTTTTTGTCGTTTCTGGAAATGGTAGTGGCACCAATTACAACGGAAGTTCATACACGGTGAATATCACTTCACCACTTACCCGCACAGGTGACTGTGCTTATATTAAGAGCGGTACAATTGAAATAACACCAGACAAAAAACTTCCTAGAAAAATTGATTTCGGTAATGGTTCATGCGATAACATAGCCACTATATCTATTGGAAAATTCTCAAAGATTATTACTTTAAAATAATCTCGTTTTTTCGCACTCAAAAAAAATTTTATCTAAACTTTTAGGCAACCCATCTTTTTATCTTGTCGTCTTATCGACAAATACAAAACTTTTAATTTATCCTCAATTATGAAAACGACGCAAATTATCAAAACCGGGTTAATAGCTTTCACAGCTTTTAGTTTAACATTAACATCTTGTAAAAAAGACAAAGACGAGAGCACTACAGCAGCTGAAAGTTATTCAGTATCTGAAAATGCGAACAATGATTTAGACGCTTTGGCAGATCAAGCTGAGACTCCAGGTGTAGGAAGTAAATCTTTAAAAACAGATGACGCAGGAAGCATGATGGCAGATTCTGTAATCATTACTAAATCGGTTTCAAATGACACAACAAAAATCTGTGTTGATTTTGGCAACGGATATCTTTGCAAAGACGGTAAAACAAGAAAAGGTAAAATTTATTTAACTAGAAAAGGCGAGCCATATATTGCTGGTACTGTAAGAACAATAACTACTGAAGATTTCTATGTAAATGGAAATAAAGTTGAAGGAACAAGAACATCTACTTTAACACAAACCTTGCCTTCTGCTCCAACTTGGCATATCGTTGGCGAAATCACAGTAACTTTAACCAATGGCGATGTGGTGAGCGGTTCTACCGACAGAACAAGAGTTTTCTCAGCTGGATACAACACTTTACTTAACTTCTCAGATGATGAATTCACTTACACTGGTACAGCTTCAAAAACCAAAGCAAGTGGTGAAGAAATTGACGCTAAAGTTACCACTGCATTGGTGTACAAAGTTAGCTGTCATGAATTTGTAAGTGGTGTTTTAGAAATCACACCAGCTGGTAAAGAAACAAGAGTAATTGATTTTGGTAATGGTGCTTGCGACGAAACAGTAACTGTTACTGTAGGTAAATACTCAAAAACTTATACTTCTAAGCAGTAATTAAGATTTTCCCCGCATATATTTAGGTTGGGCCCCTTGCATAAATGTGCAAGGGGCTTTTTTTAATCCAATTTCAAATTGTGTCCCATCTTCAACTTCTTAGTTTCAAGATAAAACTTATTGTGCTGATTACTTTCGATTTCGATAGGCACATTGTCTACTACCTCTAAGCCGTAGCCCAGTAAGCCCGCACGTTTCTTAGGATTATTACTCATCAATCGTATTTTACACAAACCAAGATCTCTTAAAATTTGCGCTCCTACACCATAATCTCTATTGTCCATTTTAAAGCCCAATTCTAAATTGGCCTCTACAGTATCTCTGCCTTGTTCTTGTAATTTGTAAGCGCGCAATTTATTGGTTAAGCCAATGCCTCTGCCCTCTTGATTCATATAGAGTAAAACTCCTTTTCCTTCTTTCTCTATCATCTCTAGAGCTTTGTGCAATTGCGGACCACAATCGCATCTGCAAGAGCCAAACACATCACCTGTTAAACATGAAGAATGCACGCGCACCAAAACTGCCTCATCTTCTTGCCACTCTCCTTTCACCATGGCCAAATGTTCTTCTCCGGTTGATTTTTGAGTATATGATATCAATCTAAAATCTCCATGAACTGTAGGCATTTTAACTTCTACTGTTCTATCAATTAAAGAATCGTGTTTCAATCGATAAGAAATCAAATCGGCAATTGAAATGATCTTTAAATTAAAACGCTCTGCAATTTTTCTCAAATCGGGAAGACGAGCCATACTTCCGTCTTCATTCATGATCTCTACAATAACACCAGCTGGATAGTGGCCGGCCAAACGTGCCAAATCAATGGTAGCTTCAGTGTGTCCGGCTCTTTTCAAAACCCCCGCAGGCTGAGCCTTCAATGGAAAAATATGTCCGGGCTTACCCAAATCACTAGGTTTAGTATTTGGGTCAATCAATGCCTTTATTGTCTTTGCTCTATCTGTTGCGCTAATACCAGTGGTAACGCCATTGCCTATTAAATCAACAGAAACAGTAAAAGGTGTTTCATGCAAAGCCGAATTGGTAGTTACCATCAAATCGAGTTGCAAATCTTTACAACGTTGCTCCAATAATGGAGCGCAAATCAATCCTCTGCCGTGAGTAGCCATGAAATTAATAATCTCAGGAGTTACGGCATCTGCAGTACAAAGGAAATCCCCTTCATTTTCGCGATCTTCATCATCAACAACAATAATGACTTTTCCGTTGCGAAGATCCTCGATGGCTTCTTCTATGGTATTGAGTTTTTCCGACATGAAATATTAACTTTAGCGCAAAGTTAGTAAAATAGATAATGTTAAAGTCGCTATTCAAAAACAAATACAGCAAATGGATTTTCTTTCTTTTGCTTTTGGTAGCGCTTGGTATCGCCGACTATTACGCGCACGGTTACTACAACACACATGGATACCGCGGTAAAATAGCCGATGACAAACAAGACAATGAGTACAGAATAGCATGTTTTGGTGGTAGTATAACTTTTGGATTTTGGGTAGAAGAAAATGAATCGTGGCCGGCGCAATTGCAGCAAATTCTGCCACAAAATTATTCTGTTGTGAATTTAGGTGCTAATAGTCAGGGCATTTATGGCATTTCCAACGATATCGACTCCTATGAATATTTAAATTACGATATGGCTATTTTGTATCAAGGCGAAACAGATAAAAATCCTATTGCTTTAAATGATTATGATTTTAGAGGAAGTGACCCACTATTTTATGCCTTTGGCTACAAAACAATTTTGGGGTTTTATACCCAAGAATTTTTTAGAAAAGCAATATCGAAAGTTGTTGATTCAGACAAACCAGAATTTAAAAAAGAAAGTAATACCGATAGCTTGAAGAAAGAATTACACACCTACACCGACCAAAATAACGAAACAGCCAAAGCTCTGCTGCTACAAGGGAAAAAGCCTTTTAAAAATTATATTGAAAAACTAGATGAAGCACTAACAAAACTAACAGAAAGAAAAGTACGCGTGGCCCTGGTTTGCCAACCCAACAGCTATGATTTAGTGCAACAAATTTTAGTGCGCGAATTAATTGAAAAGAAATTCAAAAACAAGGTGGAATACATCAATTTGAGTGATCTTTTTGAAGACATCAACACAGTAAGTTTTGATGGAATGCACCTGAAAAAAGAGGGGTACAAAATAGTGGCAGAAAAACTTAAAGCTGAATTGTTTAAATGAACACGTAGTGACTTGCGTATTCTTTCACCAAAGCCTTTGTAAATTCGGTTTCTTTATTGATTCTTCCCAAGCATCTAATTCCGGTAGTTTCTAAAATCACTTTTTCCGATGCCGGATTTGATTCGCCGTTGAAGAAAATTCCCAGAATATTGGTCTCTTTATTTTTTAATGCTTGAATAGACAGTAAAGTATGGTTGATGCTTCCAAGATAATTGGTGCAAACCAGCACCACTTCAGCATCATAATATTTAATTAAATCGAGCATTGTATCTCCCTTGTAATTCAATGGAACCATCAATCCGCCTGCACCTTCAATCACCAAGTTATTCGCGGTATTGGGCAACTTCAATTTACTCAATCTAATTTCAATATTTTCTAGTTCTGCCGCAGCATGAGGCGACATAGCATTTTGAAGTAAAAATTTTTCTTTGTGAAATTTAATGCGTTTGCCGCTTACCAAGCTTTTCACTGTTTCGCGATCTAAACTTTCAACACCAGCCTGAACAGGTTTAAAATAATCGGCTTGTAAAGCTTCTACCAAAATAGCAGAAACAATAGTCTTACCTACATCTGTACCTATACCTGTGACAAATATTTTTCGCATGGCGTGAAGGTAGAAAGTTAAAAGGCAAAAGCCAAAAATGTAAGATCACTTTTGGCTTTTAACTTTTAACTTTTTATTTTTTTCGCTACCAATCGCCACCGGCACCACCGCCACCAAAACTACCACCACCAAAACCGCCGAAGCCTCCACCACCAGAACCTCCACCACCCCAGCTACCTCTACCAGAATTGCCCATCAAAGAGCCTAAGAAAAAGGCATTCCATAAACTTAAACCATTGGCACGAGCATAAGATCGCGCGGCAAAAAGTCTGAAACCTAATATTAAAATCAATCCTAAAACAATGGCTATAATAGACGTATAATCAACGTTAGTGTGCACATTTGTTTCTTTGTATTCTCCCTGCGCCAAGGGAATCAGTAAATCTAATCCTGCATTGATTCCTCCAAAAATATTTCCTGCTTTAAATTGAGGATTCATAAAATTGTTCACGATGTCATGCGCCTGAACATCGGTTATTGCTCCTTCTAAACCTCTACCTACAGCGATAAAAGTTGTTCGCGGACCGTTGGTTTTGGTGGGTTTTATCAACACCACAATCCCATTGTCTTTATCTGCTTTTCCAACTCCCCATTTCTCACCTAACTCGGTAGCAAACTGCGCCTTATCTGCTCCACACAAATCATCAACAATCACTACTACAATCTGATTCGATGTAGAATCATCAAACAATTGCAAACGCTGCTCTAATCTTGCAACTTCTTCAGATGACAAAACACCTACCTTGTCGGTAACGTAGTAAGGACGAGAGCTTGGCTTCTCTGGAATACAATTTTGCGCTAATGAAGAAAAAGCACTTAGCAAAAACAAAAAAGCAATTATTTTACCCGAAAGAAATTTCATTATTCAATTCGTTTTTGTCGTTTGATTGATATGGGAAATGTTCTTGTAATTGCAATCCTGCCAGCCTTATTCCCTCGCTTAATCCTTCGGTAAATTTTTCTTGCTTAAAGTTAGATATCACTAAATCTTTAACATTATTCCAAAAATCGGCAGGTACTTTCTCATTGATTCCAGCATCACCTATCACTGCAAATTTTTTATCATTTACAGATAAATAAAACAGCACTCCGTTGCGGAGTGCTGTTTTGTGCATTTCTAAATATTTGAAGATATACGCGGCTCTATCTAAAACCTCAATCTTGCATTTATTTTCTATATGAACCCTAATTTCACCAGAAGTGTTCAACTCAGCAGCCTTAATAGCTTTCACTATTTGCGCGCGCGCTTCCTCAGAAAATAAGTCTTTTGCGCTTGCCATTATAAATCTACATTAACTCCTTTATCTGCACCAGGTTGAGATTGGAAATATGGCTTCTTCTCAAAACCAGCAAAAATATTAAAGAGATTACCTGGAATTCTTTGAATTTTTTTATTGAATTCTTTGGCAGCATCATTGAATAAATCTCGCTCTCTATTGATTCTGTTCTCTGTACCAGTATAATCAGTCATAAATTGCTGATAACTTGCACTTGCTTGCAAATCTGGATACTGAATTGCCAGAGCCATTAATCTCCCTAATGTCGCTCCCTTCATAGCTTCCTGAGATTCTTGATATTTTTGAATATCCGCTTCAGTAAGCTTCGAAGCATCAACTTGAATTGCTCCAATTTTTGCCTGAGCTTCAGCTACTTCACGAAAAACTGTCTCTTCATGTTTAGCATACCCTTTCACTGCCTTAACCAATCCAGGAATTAAATCCATTCTTCGCTGATATGAACTTTGAACATTACCCCATTGCCCTTCAACATCTTCACTTGCGGTTAAAGCTCCATTGTACCAAATCACTCCCCACAAAACAATTATCCCAAGGATAACTCCGATAATCAAACCGGCTCCGATTTTTCTTCCTGCAATTTCCATTTTTAATGATTTACAATTTTAGATTTACGATTTTAGACATATTACTTGATTAAATCAACACTGCGATTGATAAACTCTGTTAAATCTTTTCCTTTTAACAATCCTTGAGAAAGTAAAGCTAAATCTGCAGCTTGTTTCGCTAGTGTTTTTTGAGTCGTCTCATCTTTCTCTTCTAAAATTTTAGAAATTAAAGGATGATTAGAATTCACTACTAAATTGTAGTTTTCTGGCATTGAACCAAACATGCTCATACCACCGCCACCAGTAGCTTGCATTTCCTTCATTCGACGCATGAACTCACTTTGCGTAATCAACATTGGTTTTTCTTTTTCACTTAAACTTTCAAAAATCACCGTGAATTTCCCTGCTTCCACTTGAGATGTAATTACGGGTTTCAACTTCTCTTCGTCTTCTTTGCTTAGTTTCGATACCTGGGCTTCTTCTTTCGCAATGAGCTTATCCAAAGTATCGGCATCAACACGTTTAAAAGTAACATTAGCATTTTGTTGTTCTAATTTATTTAACAAATGTGAGCTAAGCGGACTATCCATGATGATTACATCGTAGCCCCTTTCTTTAGCATTTTCCAAATACGCATGGTGCTCTGTTTCGCTGTGTGTATACAACACTATAGTTTTACCATCTTTATCGGTTTGGGCTGCTTTAATTTTTTCTAAATACTCATCGAACAAGAAATATTCTCCTGCTACATTTTTGAAAAGCATGAATTTCTTAGAACGATCGCCAAATTTCTCTTCACTCAATGTTCCATACTCAATGAACACTTTAATATCGTCCCATTTTTTAGCGTAATCTTCTCTATTTGCTTTGCACAATTCCTCTAATTTATCAGCCACCTTTTTAGTGATGTGGTTCGATATCTTTTTCACATTTTGATCGGCTTGCAAATAAGAACGAGAAACGTTCAAAGGTATATCTGGTGAATCTAACACACCATGCAATAACATTAAGAATTCAGGAACAATTCCTTCTACCGAATCGGTCACAAAAACCTGATTAGAATACAACTGAATTTTGTTTTTCTGCAACTCTAAATTCTTTTTCAACTTAGGGAAATACAACACTCCCGTTAGATTAAATGGATAATCTACATTTAAGTGAATGTTAAACAATGGATCTTCAAAAGTCATTGGATACAACTCACGATAGAAATCGTTGTAATCGGCTTCGGTTAAGTCGGCCGGACCTTTTTTCCATAGTGGATTAGGATTATTTACAATATTGTCGACCTGAATTTTCTCTTCACCCTTAGTCTCTTCGCGCATTCCAAATTTAATGGCAATAGGCAAGAAACGGCAATACTTATCAAGCAACTCTTTAATTTTCCATTCTTCAAGATATTCTTTTGCTTCGTCGGTCAAATGCAAAATGATATCTGTTCCTCTCTCCTTTTTAGGCTCATCTTGCAAATCATAATCGGTAGAACCTTCGCAAATCCATCTCGCTCCTTTGCTTCCCTTCTTAAATGATTTAGAATATACCTCAACCTTACTTGACACCATGAAAGCCGAGAAGAATCCCAATCCGAAATGCCCGATGATTCCTTCTGCCTTATCTTTATATTTATTTACAAACTCTTCTGCACCAGAAAAAGCGATTTGAGCGATATATTTCTCAATTTCTTCGCCTGTCATACCAATACCATTATCACGAACAGTAAGTGTTTTAGCGTCTTTATCTAACAACACCTCTACCTGCAAATCACCAATATCTCCTTCTGCTTCACCCAATGACGAAAGGGTTCTAAGTTTCTGACAAGCATCTACTGCGTTAGATACCAACTCTCTCAAAAAGATCTCTTGATCTGAGTACAAAAAGCGTTTAATGATGGGAAAAATGTTTTCCGCCTGAACTTTGATATTTCCTTTAGACATAATTTAAAAATTTTGTGTGGCCAAATTGCAACAGCCTTGCCAAGCGATTTTTTGTGACACATTGACTTTAATTTCACTTTTCTTAAAAAGAAAACAGGAAGAGTTGTCAGTTTAAATCCTCCAAGCTATCTTTAGCCGGTGAAGAAAATTATCAAAAACATAGCGAGCAATCTGGGTTATCAAATCTCAAAAAAAGATGACACTTTGGTGCGCAATGGAATTCCTGTTGATATCGACGATGAGCTATTCATAAGACTTTACCAAGAATGCAAAGACTTTTCTTTTACTACCATTGAACCGCTTTTCTCGCTGTATCAAAGCGTTCGATACATTGTGGAAAATAATATTCCAGGTGATTTTGTGGAATGTGGCGTATGGAAAGGCGGCAGTGCTATGCTGATTGCCAAAACTTTAAACGCCTTGAGCGTAAGCGACAGAAAAATATACTTGTACGACACCTTTGAGGGCATGAGCGAACCAACGGCTAAAGACGTTGATTTTTTAGGTAATCAGGCTAAAAATCTTTTAGCTGAAACGCCTAAAAACGAAGACAAATCGGTTTGGTGCTATAGCTCTCTCGATGAAGTAAAAAAGAATTTATTTAGCTCTGGCTATCCCAAAGAAAACATCATTTTTATAGAGGGAAAGGTGGAAAACACTATTCCGCAAACCATTCCAAGTTCAATTGCATTATTAAGATTAGACACCGATTGGTTTGAATCTACCTACCACGAACTGGTTCACCTCTACCCTATCTTGGTGAAAAACGGCGTTTTGATTATTGACGATTATGGCCACTGGAAAGGCGCTAAAGACGCCACCGATCAGTATTTTAAAGAGCATAAAATTAAGATGCTGTTGAATAGGATTGATTATACTGTTCGTGCAGGAATTAAAATTTAAGTGTAGGGCAATAGTTCCTTCGGGGTACCTCAGGATGACAACCGCATCTAAGTAGTGCTTACTCTGTATGTCATCCTGAGGTACCCCGAAGGAACTATTGCCCCGCTTGTAAAACACCACCTCCAAAAAATTTAATACCTATTTAATAATAAAATCCCCCTAAAATTTTTGCAGACTCACTTTT
>CAYORT010000014.1:0-44600 GCA_964406465.1 uncultured Chryseobacterium sp. | reverse complement strand
TTTTCTTAATACTTTTAGAATATAGTATTTAGAGAAAAAGCAAAATGAGTAGTATTAAGATCGAATTAGCCAAGCAATCAAAATTACATGAGCTTGACTTAGAACACATTGTTTTCGGACACGAGTTTTCCGATCACATGTTTATTATGGATTATTATGACGGAGCGTGGAAAGATGCTCGTATTGTGCCTTTCGGACCAGTCTCTGTCTCTCCTGCTTTTCTGTCTCTGCACTACGCACAATCTATTTTTGAAGGTTTAAAAGCATTTTATACAGAACAAGGTGAAGTAGTAATATTTCGTCCGCAAGCCAATTTCAAGCGTTTGAACAAGTCGGCCGACAGAATGTGTATCCCACAATTCGACGAGGCATTCGTACTTGATGCCTTGAAACAATTGGTAAATATCGACAAAGCTTGGGTTCCTAATGTAAAAGGTGCTTCATTGTACATTCGTCCGATAATCTATGCAACCGACGAATTTATTGGGGTTAAACCTTCTTCTACCTACAGATTTATCATCTTCTGTTCACCGGTAAATAAATATTACGATGCTCCGGTAAAAGTAAAAATTGAAGAACATTATACTCGCGCTGCGGCCGGTGGCGTTGGTTTTGCTAAAACTGCCGGAAATTACGCTGCTTCTTTGTATCCAACGAAATTGGCTCAAAAAGAAGGTTTCGACCAGTTAATTTGGACAGATGCTAAAGAGCACAAGTACATTGAAGAATCGGGTACCATGAACTTAATGGTTAAGATTGGTGATACTTTAATTACGCCTATTGCTGGCGACACTATCCTTTCGGGAATCACGCGCGATACTGTATTAACGATAGCTCGCGACTGGGGAATGAAAGTAGAAGAAAGAAATCTTTCGGTGGATGAAGTGATGGCTGCTTTAAACAATGGTACTCTATTAGAAGTTTTTGGAACAGGTACAGCGGTAACAATTTGCCACATCAGCCATATTGGCTACAAAGGCAAAACTTACGAATTACCTGCCATCGAAAACAGAGAATTTAGTAATAAAGTAAACGAACACTTGGCCAACATTCGAAAAGGATCTGAAAAAGATAAATTCGGATGGATTGAAAAAGTAGGATAATAGGAAATCCCTCGCAGATGCGAGGGATTTTTTTTTGTAATTCTGTTATTACATCAACGGCAATAAAGACAAAGTAATCTCATTTAAAACATGGAAATTAGACTTCTAGTAATTCGAAGCGAAAACCCTAAGCAAATTGCAGATTTTTATAGTCTTCTGAATCTAAAATTTGATTATCATAAACATGGTAACTCCCCTATGCATTACTCTGCACAAATAGGAACATTAATCCTTGAGATCTATCCCTTATCAAAAAACCAAATAGAAGTTGATAAAACTTTAAGATTAGGCTTTGCTATAGAAAATTTTGAAAATGTACTAGACGAACTAAGGACTAACAATATAAAAATGACAGAACCAACTTTAACAGAATTTGGATATGTAACAATTCTGACAGACCCTGAGGGAAGAAAAGTTGAGCTTTACAAAAAATGATGTGATTATGAAAACAGCTCTAATATTAGGTTCATCAGGACTCGTAGGTAGTGCATTACTACAACAATTACTTAGAGATAGAGATTACTCTACCATAAAACTTCTCGTTCGAAAACCTTCGGAAATAAAACATTCTAAAATAGAAGAACTAATAGTTGATTTTAAAGACATCAATTCATACAAACACCTGGTAACTGGAGATATTTTACTTTCATGCATGGGTACAACACTGAGAAATGCAAAAAGCAAAGCAGCACAGTATGAAGTAGATTTTACTTATCAATATCAAACCGCGAAAGCCGCCGCAGAAAACGGAGTAAAAACGTATGTATTAATTTCGTCTATTGGCGCATCGCCAAATTCAAGCACCTTCTATCTTAAAATGAAAGGTGAATTGGAAGAAGCGGTAAAATCTTTACCCTTCCAACAAATTAACATTATGCGTCCCGGACCCTTAGGTGGAAATCGCAAGGAATTTAGATTAGGAGAAGTATTGAGCTTTCCAATACTGAAACTATTCAACGCGATTGGATTGTTTAGAAAATATAGAATAATCGATGTGGAAATTGTTGCTAAAGCAATGATCAATTCCACAAAAGTGAATAGTAATAAAATAAATGTTTTTGAGTCGGAACAAATGTTTACAATGTAAATTACTTGATTAATCTATGTCGATACAATGCTAAGCTCAAAGTCAACCGATAAGTTTCTTAAAAAATCTAAAAAAGATGCGTTCGAATGCATCAAAAAAATAGGATAATAAAAAATCCCTCGTGAAAGCGAAGGATTTTTTTGCTTAAATCTTTTCTAAAATTTCCTTTTCCTTTTTTGTTAATCCACCTACCACTAAATCGTAGGAATGATCAATCCATTCTTCTAACTGCTTATCACTCACCGAACCATCTGCAGCTATAGTATTCCAGTGTTTTTTATTCATATGATAACCCGGCTGAACGCAAGGATACTCTTCGCGAAGTTCAATTGCTTTTTCAGGATCACATTTCACATTAAATGATAATGGATCATTTTCAAACCCACACAACAAGAATGCTTTACCCATCACCTTAAACACCAAGGTATCTGGACCAAAAGGCAATGTTTCTTCAACAGCTTTTTTAGAGAGGCAATATTCACGGAGGGATTCTAAGTGCATGGAATTGAATTTTCGATAAATATAAAAAAGAAGATTTTACTTCTTTCCATAAAGCTATATCTCCAAACTGAATGCAAATAGCAAAAATATTTACTAATATTTTATTTTTTTAGAACGTATTGTTAGTCCGGTAAAAAAACCTAAACCACCTTGAATATTTGAATAAAGTATAGTTGGTTCTGCAAAAGGATCATTAATATTCGACGACTGAGTTTCAACACTATTCAGAAATTGCTCGTATTCTTTATTAGCTGCAGCGATTCTATATTCTATGCTATCTAAATAAATATGAAATGCACTTACTGTATCGAATGAGCTTGATGTTATTGTAGTAAAAGTTTCCAAATTCTGCTCACCAATATATGCTTGTGGTTTATCTGTTTGCTCACTAAAGAAAAGTTGCTGCCAATCACTGGAGATATCTCTTACACCGTGTTTATCGACTGAAATACAGTGATAATATACTTTGGAATACACAAAGTAATAATCATTTAAAGGACTAAATTCAATATTTAGTTTTAGTTTTTTCTTCATGATAGATAGGCCATTTGGATCAAATTCTAATGTAGAAATATAGTTAGTGTCGCATTTGGTATTTTTTGGTAAAACTCCTCTTGGAGAAATAAAAGAAGCATTACAAGTTCTGCCGTCAAGAGTACTTACGTTAATGAAATATTTTTTGTCTTCCTTAAATTTGAAGACCGACGAATCTGTCTGGTAGAATTTTGTGTACCCTTCATCTTTAAAAGACAGTAAAACCTCTTCACCTTCCTCATTGTACATCTTCACAGTTGCATTTTCTATGTAATTGTAGTTAGCTTTTCCACTCGGATTCGCTTGTGTTACTGGAGAATTATTCAGAAGAATAATTCTCGGATTCGCATCTTCATTTGTTATAAATGCAAACAAGGCGATTTTGCTCTTGAAATTAAAGTCTTCATCCACTTCTTTGATACAAGATGAAAGAAGGGCTAAACATGATAAAAGCATGAAGATTTTTAGTTTCATTAAAAGTGTATTTTATAGTTTATAGATGGAATAAAAGGAAGAATGGAGACCTGCTTTATGCTGCTTTTAACGCCATTTATAGGGTCGATGCTATTCGAAATATAGTAAAAATAGGGGTTTTGTCGATTGTAAACATTGTACATACTGAATTCCAATTCTTGTTTTCTTTTTCTATTAGTGACTTGATAAGAAATGCCAAGATCTAAACGGTGATATGCTGGCATTCTAAAATTATTCAATTCAGGGTAGTCTTACGCAATCCAAGGATAACCAATGTTAGCAGGTATATTATCGGGCTTAAGTTCTCCGTAATTAAAGGCAGAATTAGCAACTGTGATAGGATTTCCACTCATTAAAGTAAAATTGGCCGTAAGAAATATTTTTTCGGAAAGTTGATATATTACCATCACACTAAAATTGTGTCTTCTGTCATGCCTTGCGTAAAAAGGTTTTCCAAAATTTAATTCTTTAAATTGTGAAATCGACCAAGACAAACTATAGGATACCCAGCCCTGCAATCGTCCAGCACTTTTATGCAACCAAAACTCACTACCAAAATTAGTGCTCTTACCGCTGGTAATATTTTTTTCCCAATTTATTTCATTTCCATTTATGTCTTCTATTGCGCTACTTTTCATAAAGCTATTTCCTTCTTTAAATGAAATATCATTGTGAATCACTTTATAGTAGTTTTCAATACTGACGGAAATTTGGTGTTTTGGTATTTCCTTTTGTATAGAAAAAGTAAATTGATTTGCATATTTATAGGGAACATTTGATGTCGCTGGAATCCATAAATCAAGGGGCAATCCTATTCCTTTATTGGTTATGAGATGAAGATACTGGTGCATTTGAGTGTATGAAGATTTAAGTGTCCAGTTACTTTTTAGCAGGTATACCAAGCAAACCCTTGGTTCAGGGTGAATAAGGGTGTAATTTCTATAGGTAAAAATATTGGTTCTAATACCAATACGCCCTTTAATCTTTTTTCCTACTTTAAATTCATCTTCAACATATATAGCATTTTCCCAATTATTATAGCTGCTAACAGTGCGAGACAATTGATCTATTACCTCATTTTTAGAAACAATGGCATCAGGGACAAAAGCTTTGAATGCTGAGGAGGTACCGAATTTCAATGTATTAGAATTAGTTAAATAGTAAGTGAAATCATTTTTCAATCCTAAGTCCTGAATGCCTGTGCTATATTGTAAATAATATTTATCATTAATATATATCTGATCGGTGGAACTTTTAAGGTTGTATTGACTATAGGTTATAGAAGTATTCCAAAAAATATTTGGATTAATGATTTTATTTATTCTGAGAGAAGTGAGAAAATTTTCCCACTCAACCGCATTATTATATGGACTATAACTCGATGTATTATCGTTCAATGTAAAATTATCACCGCTGTGTAAAAAACTGAGATATATTTTAGTTGATTTAGACGGGGTAAATGATATTTTGCCATGAATATCATAAAATTGATAACTGCTTTTTTGATTTTCAGAAAGAAATGGTTTTATCATTAAATGTGCGTAAGCTCTTCTTACTGATAATATTGCAGAAACGGAATTTTTATAAATTGGTGCTTCAATTAATATTTTTGAAATACCAATTCCCGCGCTTACATCAGCTTTCCATCTTGTTTTATCACCTTCTTTCAAATTCATGTTTACGACTGAGGCAAGTCTTCCCCCGTATTCTGAAGAGTATCCGCCTTTGGTAATTTCAAAAGTTTTAAGCGCATCTGAATTAATTACCGAAAAAATTCCAAAAAGATGGAAGGGACCATAAAGAGGTGCGTCATCAACAAGCACTAAATTTTGATCTGATGACGATCCGCGCACAAACAAACCAGGAACGGCTTCGCCACCACTTTGCACACCTGGCAAACTCTGAGCAATTTTCAATGGATCACTTTCCCCTAAAATTGAGGGAATAATTTGAATCTGTTTTATTGGGATATTCATCTTACCACCTTCAATAGATAGGTGGTTCTTTTTAAAACGTTTGATTACAATAGAGTCAAGAACAAACTCTTCTCGTGATAATTGGATCAATAAACGCTGACTCTCATTTAGTTTCAGCGAGCAAATCTGACTTTTATATCCTACAAATGAAATTTGAACTCTGTAATTCCCTGAATCAAGTGGTAGGGCAAAATACCCCATTGAATTAGTGACACAACCATAGTTACTTTCTAATTCATTAATATTAGCACCAATCATTGGCTCTTTACTTGCACTATCGAGCACAACTCCACTAACAACAAACTTTTGAGCATGAATCTGAATCGCAAATAATGAAAAAATCAATAAATTAAGTTTTGTATATTTCATTCTACAAATGATTAAGTGGCTTCGGTATTACCCGAAGCCAAGTGTCAATATAACGAATAAATTATTTAATTATTAAAAGTTTAGTTACCGCATTGCTTCACACTCGAGCCCGATATCATATCTAAATTAACAGTTATTTGGCTTCCTGTTTGTGAATAGCTCCCTGATTCCGTTCTATTATCATACCACTGATGCAATGCAACGTTTCCGTAACCTGTATTTGGTGTACAATTATTGCATGTAGAAAGGTATTCGACACTTACAAGGAACTTACCTGATTCTGGAACTTCGGTAGTTAGTACACCACCAGTAAAGGTTAGCGAAGAATTATCGCGAAAAAGCACCCAAGATCCATTATTATCTGAGAACACATTCACTTTAAGACCAGGAATACTTTTGCTTTCCATTGCTTTTAAAGTTGAAATTGTCCAATCCGAAGCATCATTTTCCAAAACAAATTGACTTAATGCGGTAGGATTGAAAACTGGCGCAGCACATAATGAAGTAGAGGGTTTCTTGATGTTAATTTTTATTCCCATCTTTTTAGGATTTGGAACCACAACTGGCTTTGTTCAGGCATTAAAAATCATAGTGAACGACACAATCGTCACTGATAAACATAATAGAATTCTTCTTTTCATGATTGAAAAAGTTTAGTGGTTAAAAATTTAGTTAGATCCGATATATTGACGGCGTGAAAGTAGAAAAAAAATTACAAGAAAATATTTTTTATACATTTTTTTATGCAGATGAAAACAAAAACAACGTCAACATCTACGTACATCATACCCGCCGTGGTGAATACGTGTGGAACATAAAACAAATAAGCTCAATAAAATCAATAAAGAAATTGAAATTAGGCTAGAGATATGTTTTCTTTAGAAAAGAAGAACTCAATTATTATCTTTACCAAAAACTCATCTATGTCACATACTGTTGATATTCTCGCTTTTGCAGCCCATCCCGATGATATTGAATTATCATGCGGTGGAACTATCGTAAAGCAAGCCACACAAGGAGATAAGATTGCAATTGTTGACTTAACTGCAGGCGAACTTGGCACACGTGGCACAGCAGCAATTCGCGCTACTGAAGCAAAAAAATCGGCAAAAATATTAGGCGTTGTAGAAAGAGAAAATTTAGGTTTGCCCGATGGTTTCTTCGATCTATCGGAGAAAAACAAATTGGCCGTGGTGAAAATGATTCGCAAGTACAAACCAACCATCGTGTTGGCGAATTCAGTGACCGATCGCCATCCCGATCATGCCCGTGCAGCGCAATTAGTAAGCGAGGCTTGTTTTTTGGCTGGTTTGGTGAAAATAGAAACCTCTTTGGGCGGCAAAAAACAGGAAGCTCATCGTCCAGATGTTGTATATCACTACATTCAAGATCACTACATTAAGCCCGATGTTATAGTTGATATTACAGGCTATTTCGATATAAAAATGGATGCTATAAAGGCTTTCAAATCGCAATTTTACGATCCTAATTCAAAAGAACCTTCCACCCCTATTTCTAGTCCGGAATTCATAAAATTCTTAGAAGCTCGATCACGCGAATACGGCCGACTAATTAAAACAGAATACGGTGAAGGATTTTCGGTGGAAAGACCTGCTGGCGTTGAGAATTTAAACGATTTGATTTAGTGAATTTTAAAGAGGTTAAATATCTATTCCGCAAAGAATTTCAACTAGAGCTTAGAAAAAAAGCTGGCATTAACAGTATTTTGCTTTTCGCTGTAGCCACCACTTTCATATCTTACTTGGCGCTCGATAATATTGAACATGCCCCTACTTGGAATGCACTTTTTTGGATTATCATTCTCTTCGCTTTCATCAATGCAGCCAACAATACTTTTCGCAACGACACCGAAAACACACAAAGCTATTTAAATCAGTTGGCACACCCCAATTCTATTTTAGCTGCCAAGACTTTATATAATGCTTTTTTAATGACCATCACCGGATTGGTAAATTACTTTTGCTACTCTCTATTCATTGGCAATTTAATTGAAAATCAATGGTTGTTTTTATTACTCATCATCATCGCTGCTTTAGGCTTCGCTGCAGTGCTTTCACTCACCAACGCCATCTCATCAAAAGCCTCATTCAACAACACCCTAATGCCCATTTTGAGTTTACCTGTTTTAATTCCTTTTTTTATCATCTTGGTAGCTCAAACCAACCATTTAATTGGAAATAAAGAATACCAAGATTTTTCATTTGCTCAAGCGCGCGAAGGCAGTGAAGTTGAGGTATTGTGTAATTCCATTTCTTTCACCAAACAGATAGAAAACATGAATTGCAGTGAGTATTTAGCTTTAGATACCGAAGGAAAAAAAACTAAAATGGTTTTTTGTGGCACTATCACCGCCGACAAGGAGCGTGCAATAATACTGAAAGGAAAAATAGAGAAAGATGTGTTTTACGCCTCTAATATTTGGAACAAGGCAAGTGTTAGCTCAAGCTCTAATATCAAGTACTACGGGGCACTTGCGCTGCTTACTGCTATTGTTTTGGTGATTGGTCAGTTTTTATTTCCAAAGATTGCCAAATTTTAACAATCATTTCCAGTCATTTTCACTAAATTCGCAACTCAAAAATTGCTTATGCGTCGGCTTTGGTGGAAAATAATATGTATCGTGCTTTTGGTATACACCGTAGTTGGTGGTTTTACCATCAAAGTACCAGCATTGTACCCCACTCAAGAAACTCTTAGAAATTTATTTTTCCACGTGCCTATGTGGTTCTCCATGCTTACACTTATGACTGTATCTGTGGTGTATAGCGTTAAATTCTTGAAAAGCAGAAATCTTCAGCACGATTTGTACGCGCACATCTTTGCCCACGTGGGAACCTTGTTCGGTGTTTTGGGTTTTGTTACTGGAATGCTTTGGGGAAAATACACTTGGGGGGATTGGATACCCAAAGACACTAAAATTATTGGGGCTGCTATCGCGGTTTTGATTTACGTAGCTTACTTCATTTTGCGCTCCTCGGTAAACGATGAAGAAAAGAAAGCCAATCTTTCATCGGCTTACAATGTTTTCGCCTATGTTATGCTCATTATCTTTACACTCATTTACCCTAGAATGCATGCCTCTCTTCACCCTGGAAACGGTGGTAATCCGGGCTTTAATTCATACGACTTAGATTCTACTATGCGTATGGTTTTTTACCCAGCAGTAGTTGGCTTTATACTTTTAGGTGTTTGGATATGTGCTGTAAAAATTAGAATTGAACAACTTAAATCGAAGGAATCATGAAAGAAACAGCGCAACAAACGGCTGTAGAAATGGCCGATAATTTTTTCAATTCAAACGGAAAGATTTACGTGGTAATAGGTGTTGTTTTGATTGTCTTGGTTGGAATCTTCACTTACCTTTTCGCCACCGAAAGAAAATTGAACCGCTTAGAAAAAGAATTAAAAAAATGAACAAATCAGCTATCATAGGCTTATCTATCATCGCTATTTCGGTAGTGCTTTTGCTCTTTGTATTGCAAGATGCAGGTACCTACTCCACTTTTAAAGAAGCTGAACAAAATCCCGATGAAACGATAACCATCATTGGCCAACTTAACAAACAAAAACCTGTAGTTTATGATCCGGTGGTGAATACCGACTTAACTACCATGTTTGTTTTCGATGCCAACAAAGAAGAACGAGAGGTTAAACTTCATGCCGCTAAACCGCGCGATGTAGAAAAATCAGAAAATGTGACCCTTACCGGTAAAATGGTGAATGGCGTGTTTCACGCTGAAAAGATTTTAGTAAAATGTCCGTCGAAATACCAAGACGGTAAAGTTGATGTTTCAAAAATGCAAGAGCAGTCTTTTGGCTCAAAATAAATCATGACAATAAACTACGTTGGCGAAAATTTAGAATTAGGTAAGTGGGGACACATTGCCGTTTTGATTTCTTTTGTTTTTGCCGCGCTATCTGCCGTTGCCTACTACTTTAGCGTTGAAGGTAAAGAAGAAGAAAAAGAATCGTGGAGAAAAATTGGTAGATATTCCTTTTATACACATGCTTTCGGCATCACCCTTATTGTAGGAATATTGTTCTACATGCTTTTCAACCATCATTACGAATACTTATATGTTTGGAAACACTCAAGTAATGAAATGCCTCTTAGATATATACTTTCCTGCTTTTGGGAAGGACAAGAAGGAAGCTTTTTGTTGTGGACGATTTGGCATGTAGTACTTGGAATTATTTTAATGCTCACCTCAAAAAAATGGGAAGCTCCCGTGATGGCAATTATCGCGGCTGTTCAGGTTTTCTTGGTTTCTATGCTGCTGGGTATTCATATTCCATCTGGACCATATGTAGGCTTTTTGGTGCTAACCTTAGGTGCTTTTGCGCTATTTGTTGCTTGGCACAAACTATCACAAATAGAAAAATTGGCCATTGGAGGTGCTCTAGCATCTATTAGCATTTTTCTAATTTTTAAAGATATCGAAGGGTTTAAAATCGGTAGCAGTCCTTTTACCCAACTGCTTCGCGAAGACGAAAAACAGGGATCTGCAGCCTTATTCTTGAATCCACATTACTTGCATGCTATTGATGGCAATGGACTCAATCCACTTTTACAGAACTATTGGATGACCATTCATCCTCCAATGCTTTTCTTAGGTTTCGCTTCTACCCTAGTTCCTTTTGCATTTGCCATCGCTGGTTTATGGACCAAAAAGCTGAACGAATGGATGACACCTGCTCTTCCTTGGATATTTTTTGGTGTGGCGGCCCTAGGCACGGGCATCTTAATGGGCGGTGCCTGGGCTTATGAATCATTAACCTTTGGCGGATTTTGGGCTTGGGACCCCGTAGAAAACGCATCTCTTTTTCCTTGGCTAACCTTTGTTGGCGCTGCACACGTAATGATTGTACAACGCAAAAAAGGAAAATCTTCTTATGTGACTTTTATACTAACCATTCTTTCATTCATCTTAGTTCTTTACTCTACTTACCTTACTCGTAGTGGTATTTTAGGTGACTCATCAGTGCATTCATTTGCCGATGGTTTGCCCGGACAACTACTTATTTTCCTTTTCTTCTTCTTTTGGTTAACTGGTTTCTTATTAATGCAAAATTCATTAATGAAGATTCTATTTACCGTAGTATCGCTTTTATTCTTGGTGATACAATTCTATGTAGCCGATTTAAAGGAAATCTCCATCGGTTTGATCACTGTTTATATAGGGTTATTCGTATTTTCATATTTCAAATACTTCCCTAAAGAAGGTAGCGAAGAAGACGAACACCATACTTCACGTGAATTTTGGATGTTCATTGCCGCCATTGTACTGTTGATCTCTTGCATCCATATCATTTTCACCACTTCAATGCCGGTTTTCAATAAGGTTTTTGGAACCAAGAAAACTCCCAACACCAATATTTTTGATGACTATGTGCGTTATCAAATTCTATTTGCTTCTATCATTTGTATCATGATGAGTTTCGGACTCTATCTTAAATACAAAGCCACGCCAGTAAAAAAACTTATCGCCGACTTAAGCATAAGCTTATTGATTACATCGGCTCTATGTTTAGTTGTTGGCATTGGCTACCAGCTTGATTTTGAAAACGACACCTTTAGACTCATTAGTTATTGGTTGTTTTTCTTTGCTTCTAGCTTCTCCATCATTGCCAACGTAAATTATTTTGTAAGAATTTTAAAAGGCAAAATCATGCTGGCAGGTGCTCCTATTGCACATTTGGGCTTTGGAATGATTATGCTGGGGGCGTTTATTTCAACATCGCAAAGCAAAGTGCTCACCGAAAATGTTGGACATCAAGACTTAGAAAAAGAGTTCGATGCGAAATTGAAAAACAATGAGAATTTATTTCTACCTATTAACGACACTTTACCTATTGGCGAATATTATGTAACCTACAATAACATTCATAAGGAAGGTCACAACATCTACTTTGATGTAGATTATTTAAATAAAGAAAAGAAAAAAGAATTTACACTGCAGCCCTTCCTTCAGCTCAATGAAAAAATGGGAAATGTTGCCGAACCTTCTACTCGCCATTTCATTCACAAAGACATTTACACCCACTTACAACAATTCGAAATAGCTGGAGTTCGCCAAGTTCAAATGACCAAAGGTGATAGCATTATTTTCGATAAAGGTCACTTACATTTTGTAAATGTTAAAGCCAACATAGCCGGAGATAAATATCAAGTGGCTATAGATTTTGAATTAAGAAAAAAAGAAAAGGTTAAAGATAAATTCACTGTATATAGTGAGGTGAACAAAATGTCTTCACCTGCTTACTTTGTAAAAAATACAGAACAAGCATCTGTTAAATTGGTTGATTTTGCTCCCGATGGAAAAAAATTAATGTTTGAAATTGCCGATTCTAACTCGGGTTATGTAATATTGAAAGCTATTGAATTCCCTTTCATCAATATTTTATGGGCTGGATGTATCGTAATGGTAATTGGAACTGTAATCGCTATCATCCACCGAAACAAACAAAAAAAAGCAATACTGAATGCCTGATAGCTATTTATTTAAATTAAAAGACATTACTACATTTATTTTTGATGTAGATGGAGTGATGACCGACGGAAGAATAATTCTCACTTCGGCTGGCGACCAGCAGCGCACCATGAATATTAAGGATGGCTTTGCGCTACAATTTGCAAGAAAACAAGGCTATAAAATTGCAGTTATCTCGGGAGGAAAAGCCGAATCTATTCGTGAGCGCTTTATTGGTTTAGGTATTCACGATGTTTATTTAGGTGTAGCCGACAAAATAGAAGCATACAAAGAACTGTGCGACACCTACAACATTAAAAATGAAAATGTACTGTACATGGGCGACGATATTCCCGACTACGAAGTAATGACTGTGGTTGGTTTTCCTACTGCCCCAAATAACGCTTGTGAAGAAATTAAAAATATTTCTGCGTATATTTCGCCATACACGGGTGGAAATGGATGCGTGCGCGATGTGATTGAACAAGTATTAAAAGCGCAAAACAAATGGTTCGACCCAGCTAAAATAAACGATAAAGACTTCACATGGTAATGCACTTTTTAAATTTAATTCGCTGGACCAATCTGGCAATTATTGCGCTTTTGATGATGATAATGCATCATTTCATTTTCGTAGCAGGCTTGCCAACCATGTTTCCCATTCAGCTCGATTATTTAAATCTATTCTTATTGATTTTATCGGTGATTTTGATTGCTGCAGGGGGCAACGTCATCAATGATATTTACGACCAAGAAACAGATGAAATTAACAAACCTCATAAAAAAATCATTGGTACTCACTTCAGCGAAAATGTGGGTTGGGTTTTATACATTTCATTAAGCTTGATAGGTATTGGCATTGGATATTATCTCTCTCACTTCTTCTTGTACGACAACTCATTTCTATTATTTCACCTAATATCACCAGCGCTTTTGTGGGTTTATGCTTCTAACCTCAAAAAAACAGCTTTGGTTGGAAATATTGTTGTTGCCTTGCTGGCTGCATTTGTTCCGCTAACCATGCTCACCTTTGAATACGGAGCAATGTGGCAAAATTTCTCAAATATCATTGAAGAAGTTACAGCATTAGGTATTGGCAATCCTTTTCAATATATGTTTGATTGGAGTTTTTATTTGGCTGTTTTTGCTTTCAGCACTACCCTTATCAGAGAATTAATTAAGGATATCGAGGATATCGAAGGCGATGAACAAACTCAAGTAAAAACTTTGGCTGTTAAATTGGGTATTGAAAAAACGAAAAATGCAGCTTTAGCTTTATCTATTGTTACAGTAATTTTGGTCCTTGCGTCGGCTTTCAAATTCTCTCTATTCGACAATAAGCGACTAGAAGTGATCATTTATCAAAGTCTTACTGTAGTTAGTTTAATGGTGTTTTCGATTCTCCGACTCAAAAAGGCACAAAATAAACATGACTTTCATTTTGTTGGCAACATCTGGAAAATAATCATGATTTTCGGTTTTTGCACTTGCATGATTTTAACTATCTTGTAATTAGCTAAAACCAAAATTCGCCTTTTAACCCAAAATTATTTTGCATGAGATTGCGATTTTTATGTGCATTAATATTAACATTTGCCACCTTCCTTTCATTTGCTCAAAGCAGTGGTAATCAATATTACAAAGCAGTTAACATTCCTAAATCAGAACTGCTAACTTGGTTGCAGAGATCTTCCAATTTAAAACAAAATATTACTTTATCACTTACCCAATCATTAAGCGATCAATTGGGAAAAACGCACCAAAAATATATTCAATATTACAATGGCATTCCTATTTTAAATTCAGAAATCATTGCGCATTGCAGCAGTGAAATCGTCGAAAGCATCAATGGTTGTGTTGTGCAGTCTAACGCTATTCTTCCCCCCAAGCAAAGTAATTTCACTGCAAAAGAGGCCATTGAAATTGCAAAGAAATACGTTCATGCAACTGTTTACAAATGGGAAAGTGACACTTCGTATTTGCCTACCTGTGAATATTTCTACATCAAGAAAAATATCTTTTCTACGGCGCAAGTCTACCGTTTAGCATACAAAGTAAATATTTATGCAGAGAAGCCACTTTACCGAGCATATCTGTACATTGATGCTCTTGATGGCAGCATCTTGCTAGAAGATAAAATCATTAAACACATTGATGTATCGACAAACGTTAACACAGCATACAGCGGAACTCAAACCATTACAACCAATTCTAGTAATGGAACTTTCTACTTACAAGCCAATAATATTGGTGGCGGCATTAGCACTTATGATTGTCATAATGGCACCAGTTATCTATCGGCTACCATTCCCACAAGCGCCAACAACACATGGATATACAGCGGTAAAATCAACAAAGCAATTTTAGATGTTCATTGGGGCACCATTCAAACTTACAATTACTACAAAAACATCCACAACCGCAACTCGTACGACAATGCAAACGCTCAACTAAAAAGTTATGTTCACTACGATTACGACTTCGTGAATGCTTTTTGGGATGGGTCAAAAATGACGTATGGTGACGGCGATGGAATTTCATACACCGCCTTAACTTCTATAGATGTTGTGGGCCATGAACTAACACATGCCGTAACCGAACACAGCGCCAATTTAATATACCAAGGTGAATCGGGTGCTTTAAATGAATCGTTTAGCGACATCATGGGAAGCGCTGTTGAATATTACGCTAAACCTGGTTCATTTAGCTGGCAACTAGGTAATGAATTTAGCTTAATCGGTCAGCCATTTCGCGACATGTCTAATCCGAATGCGCAACAAAATCCCGATACTTACCAAGGAAATTATTGGGATCCAAACGAAGAGGTGCATACCAACAGTGGTGTTCAAAATTATTGGTATTACTTAGTTACAAATGGCGGAAACGGCACCAATGACAACGGTGACAGCTATTCAGTAACTGGGATAGGATTTACAAAATCGGCAGCTATTGCCTATCGAACGCTTACTGTTTATTTAACATCGAATGCAACTTATGATGATGCTCGAACTTATTCTATCATGGCTGCAGAAGACTTATATGGCGCTTGTTCTGCAGAAGTTCAAGCTGTTACTGCTGCATGGTATGCAGTTGGTATAGGAAACAATTATTCAAATGCCATTACTGCCGACTTTTCATCTGCATCAACCTTTGTTTGTGCAGCACCTGCCACAATACAATTTAAAAATTTAAGTACCAATGCTTCTTCATACACTTGGGACTTTGGTGACGCGTCACCTACAAGTAATTCTAAAAACCCATCGCACACCTACTCTGCTCCTGGCAACTTTACGGTTACCTTAACTGCCAGCGGAAATATTGCTTGCGGTGCCGCTAACACTAAAGTAAAAACCAATTATATTACTGTTGCCAATAGCAGCGGACCAGCAAACGCAACCTGCACACCAACCAATACTTTGGATGCAAATTTTGGTACGGTTCAATTTGATTTCAACACCATCTCCAACAGTTCTTCAGCTAGTGATGCAGGATATGAAGATTTCACTTGCACACAATCAACGACCACACTAGAAGGAAGCGCAGTTAATTTTTCGGTGATAGACGAATATACTTTGGAAAAGATAGATGTGGCTATGTGGCTAGATTTTAACAACAACGGAAGTTTTTCAAACTCAGAAAAGATATATGCTGCCTCTTCGCAAAACCACAATGGAAAAATAATTATTCCTAAAGGTTCTGTATACAATACTCCTCTGCGCCTTAGAGTAATATCAGACTATAACAACACGATAACATCTTCTTGTTACAATAGCTATTATGGCCAAACAGAAGATTACACCGTAATTCTGCAGCAAAACAACTTGGCGCCTAAAGCCGATTTCAAGGCCAACGCGGTATACATCACACCAGGCACTACTGTTCAATTTTCAGATCAATCGCTAAACATACCAACCTCATGGAATTGGACCTTCAGCGGAGCAAACATCAACAATTCAACACTGCAAAACCCTAGCGCAACATACAACAGCTATGGTAGCTACAATGTGAAGTTAAAAGTAGCCAACAACAATGGTTCAGATTCTACGACTAAATCGTTATACATTCATGTGATAGATTTCGATAAACTATGTGTCAACACTTCTAGTACTGATAGCTCTGGAGTTCTTTACGATGAAGGTGGTGCTCTTTATGATTATTCAACTGATAAAACTTGCACTTTTTTAATCAGTCCGGGATGCAGAGATTCAATAATCATCGACGTAGATTTTCTGGATGTAGAAAAGAACTTTGATTATTTAAATATTTATGACGGACCAAATACTAACAGCGTTAACATCTATCAAGAAACAGGAAAACAAACTATTAAAAAGCAAGTTATTGCCACCTCGGGAACAGCAACTATTGAATTGACTTCCGATCAATATGTAACAGGTGCAGGTTTTCAGTTGTCGTGGAGAAGTACCTCTTTAAAAAGTAGTGACAGCATACAAGTATCTACCGGACCTTACTACGCCAATTCCCCAATAGATTTTAGCTTTAGCGGCAATGCCGACACTTATTCATGGAACTTTGGCGACAATAAATTTTCATCTGTTGCCGCACCAACAATTAGCTATAAAAATGCAGGAACATACAACATTCAATTAAGCACAACTTCAGCCACATCCTGCTCACAATTTATAACTAAAATCATTACTGTTCTTGCCGATACAAATCCGGTTTTAAATCTAGGTGCTTTTCCAAACCCCACAACTGGAGAGTTTACCTTAACCATCCCAAAAAACACGGGAACTGAATCTATTGAAATATATTCCTCTTTAGGTGAATTGATGTACAAAATAAATCCTGCAGTTAGCGAAGGGCGAACTTTAAAAATGCATATCGATGCTTTAGCCAATGCCGTGTATTTTGTTACCTTTATCTCCAATGAGGAACCACAAACTATTCCCGTTGTAATTAGTAAATAATATGCTGCCTCAAAATAAGAAAATAATACTCGCGTCGAAATCTCCACGCCGACAAACACTTTTAAAAGAATTGAATGTAGAATTTGAAATTCGATTAAAAGAGGTTGATGAGATTTATCCCGAACACCTTAAAGGCGTAGAAGTTCCAGTTTTCCTAAGTAAACTAAAAGCAGAAGCTTTCAAAAATGATTTAAAAGACGATGAAGTAATTATTACTTCCGATACTATCGTTTGTTTAAATGATGCTATTTTGGGCAAGCCCCTCGATAGAAACGATGCTATAGCCATTTTAAAAGCACTAAGCGGCAAAATGCACCACGTTCATACCGGAGTTACCATTCAGCAAAAAGACTCATCTTACACCTTCTCAGAATCAACAGAAGTATATTTTAAGAAATTATCTGATACAGAAATCACCTACTACATCGACACCTTTAAACCCTTCGATAAAGCTGGTGCCTACGGCATTCAAGAATGGATTGGCTATATTGGAATTGAAAAAATAAACGGATGTTTTTACAATGTAATGGGATTGCCGTTGTTTAGATTACATCAGGAGTTTTTGAGATTGGGGGTGGTGAGTTTGTAGAACTCTATTACTAACTTTTGTAATTCTCAGATTTCCTTTCTCTCCACTTTTGAGTATTAGCGGCCAAACCTTTATCTCCATCCCAATAGTCTTTAACCTTGATATTTCTTTTTTCAAATTCATCTTTCAAAAAGAAATAATCAGTTGAACTTGCTTCTACCCTGTAAAGAAAATTCCCTGACATATCAATAAGAGCAAAAACAAATGCTCCTTTAGCAGAACTTGAAAATCGAACACATGAAATTTGATTCAGTTCAGTAATTACCATTTTGTATTTCCGACTTGGCCAAACATTCCAAAACAAAAAAGGCCTTTTTATAACTATTTTTTCTGATTCAAAAATTATAGTAACAAAAATATATTGAACTAAAACTCCGAAAAAAACAGATGGAACCAATAAGCCAATGGCAATAATAAATTCAGATACAATAAGAGCTTTTATAAAACACAAAAACAAAACTAAAGCAAGAATTAAAGTAGTTAATCCAGATGAATAGTTAGTATAAGATGTTTTTGATTGCATTTCTGATTAAATCTAAGAATTTTTATACGTCCTGCCAATACATTTGTGCGCAGGCCATCGCCAAAAGCCGGGCGTGCGGAAAGGCTGTGAACCCAAAATAGAAAGCGGATTAAGGAGCTTTCATGATTTTGGGAGAGCGGGCTGACAGGGTCTTTTGGCGAAAGATTTTTTGCTTACTTTTTGATCTTTCAAAAAGTAAGTCTTTGCTTCTTTAGAAAAGAAGAGACGATGAGATTGCTTCAATTTTGGGTACAAAAATTTCATTAAAGTAGCTTTTTAGAAACAAAGCCCTGTAAAGCCTAAATACACTAAGGTTTAGCAAAAGGGCTCTTTATATTGGATTATACCCTTTTAGAGTTGTTTTTGCAGATTTTGTTACCCACTTGTTACCCAAAAACACCCAAAGACTTACAAGTAAGTTCATGAACCCTATAGATGCGATTTCCATTTCAGACATTGCATCTATAGGGTGAATTATTAACCTTAAAAACCTTAAGTCATGGGTGTTAAATTGCGAGAAAAACAATTGAGTAACGGACAAATATCCTTCTACTTGGATATTTACCACAACAAAGCAAGATGGTACGAATTCCTCGACATTAAAATTCAAAAGAACCGTCCGAGCCAAGAAGACAAAGAAAGAAGGCGGCTTGCTCAAGAAATCAGAACCAAAAGAGAGCACGAACTTATTGTGCAAGACAATGATCTACAGGATAAAAAGAAAAAATTGGCTTGCTTCATCCTTTTCTTTGAAGATTATACCATCGAGGGCAATCGCAACGGAATGTACCAAAGCGTTCTTAATAACATGAAGAAATATATGGGTAAAGAACCTCTTTCCTTTGTTCGAGTTACGCCCGAATGGCTGAAAGCATTTGAACGTCATCTATTAAAAAAGATAAGTAACAACAGCGTTGTTCGATATATGGAAGCTATTTCCTGCGCGCTCAATGAAGCGGTTAGAAGAAAAATTATCAATAGAAACCCTTGGCATGACGTGCCTTCTATTCAAAAACTTAAAATGCAAGATGTTTTCAGAAAGGCTTACACTATTGAAGAACTGCAAAAGCTTGCCTCTACTCCAGTGGATATTGAAAAGCAAATAAAACAGGCCTATTTCTTTTCTTGTTTTAGCGGCCTGCGATGGAGCGATGTTAATCCGCTACGCTGGGATGAAATCATTGTAAAAGAAATACAAGGGAAACACGAGTACTATTTATATTTCGAGCAAGAAAAAACCAAGAATATTGAATACTTGCCCCTTTCCGATAACGCGATCGATATTTTAAAAGAACGACAACAAGAAGCTTTAGATGAAGAAAAAAGTCCTTACGTTTTTCCAAGAATAAAGGAAAAAGACGATGGTAGACAAACGGTTTACAACCAAATGAATCGTCAATTAAAAAAATGGGCGAAGGCAGCAGGTATCGATCCAAAGAAATTACATTTTCACACCGGAAGACATTCTTTTGCCACCAATGTGTTAGAAAGCAGCAATGAAGGCGATTTATACACTGTATCTAAACTCCTTGGCCATTCAAACATCAGAGCCACTCAAATTTACGCCAAGGTGCGTGATAAACGAAAACAGGCAGCGGTGAAGGCACTTCCTCGAATTGATTTTAATTTACCAATGACAGAAGTACAGCTAAAAGCAGTGTAGAGAAAATTCTTTTCAATCTTAACTTCATTGTTTCTTCCTTTTTAAGCCCCGACAAAATCGGGGCTTTTTCATTTTTGGCATTAGCCAAAATAAACAGTTAGTAATTCGAGTAACTACTCTCAAACTATATTTTTTTGTAAGTTTATTATATGAAGAAAGCAAATCATAACACAGTGGAAAACGACAGCGAAAATGAAAATCCCGAACTGGAATTAAACCTTAATAGGATGACAATTGCTGAAAGGTTAATGTTTCCTCGCACTTTTAAAGAATACCAAGAAAAGGTAGCACTGCTTATACAAAGCATGGAGATGTACTTTTCAGAGAAGGAAATTTTAGAGCATTGTAATGCTGTTGATATAGATGTTGTTCTTTCAAATCAGCCCGATTTTATAAAAACCAGTCGCAAAGAGAAAGAAGGAAAGTTTTTATACATGGACATTGCTATGGATTACAATGTAAAACCAAGCGATATATTTTACGATAGTTTCTTTGCTTACAAACTTCGTGAGATTGACATTTTAAAAATAGATTCGTTTTTAGATTATCATCATGCGGCCTATTACCAAAATGATACAGCCTCTTTCTTCCGCTTTCTTAAATTGCTATCAAGAAAATATTCCTCAATAATTTCAGCCGAAACAGTTCAAACCATTAATGAATGGATAGAAGGTTTTAGCAAAAAGATTGAAACGCCGCTTGCTGAAAAAACAAAGAAAGGTAAAGTAAAACGTGAGGCGCAAGATAAACTTACCTGTTTAAACCAAGAGCAAACGGTGCTTTTGATGTATTACCTGCAAAAAGAAAAAGTGCTTTTAAAAGATGAATATCTTACAGATATTGATGCTGGAAAGGCCTTTGAAACACTAACCGGATATAGTCAGCATACACTGCGACAAAATTTAAGCAAGTTTCATTTGTTTCAAAACAAAGCGAATTTAAAGGAGCTTGATAATCTTTTAACCCGTTTAAAAATCAGCATAGATAAAGACCTTAAAGAAAAATAGGCTTCTTTCTATTTACCTTTATTTTATTGACGAAAAACGAAATTCTATTTCGTTTTAATTGTATTCATTTTGGCTTACATGAAGGTTCATGAACCCAAGAAAATCAAAATACAGCAGTCATATTTGCGTATGAACAATTAAAACGCAAAATTATGGCTGTATCATTTTTAACTAACTTAAACGAAGAGGAATTCAAGCATTTTTTAAAGCAAAGCTTAGCGGAATTGCTTCCTCAATTTCTAAAAGAAAATCAAAAATCCTTACCGGAAATTTTAGACATTTCACAAGCCGCCGATTTTTTAAAACTAAAGATTGCCACCTTGTATGAAAAAACATCTAAAAAGCTCATCCCCTTTTTCAAGAAAGGAAACAAACTCTATTTCAAAACAGATGAACTTCGCTCATGGATCATGGATGGCAAGGTAAAAACTGCGCATGATATGCAAGCAGAGGCAAGTTCATACACCATGCTTAAACACAAGGGAAGATAAACTCTTCCTTTTTTTTGTTTTCAGCCCTTTGAATATGCTTGGAGTCTATTTTGAGTTTGCTTTGAGGGAATTTTGAAGGCGTTTTGAGGGCATTTTGAGGGGACTTATACTTCACATTTATTAAACTATTTCATTATGGAAGAGCACAAACGATATAACGACTACACCCAGCTAAAACAGGAAAGAGAGCTTGCTAATCTTAAAAAAGAAAATGAAAGATTACTCCTTCGTATTAGTGAATTAGAAAAGAAGAATAAATATCACATTGAAGTTATCAAAGATAATATGCGTAGAATGAGAGAAGCTAATCCTACTGTTACATACAATCAGAAATGGAGTTGGGTAAAAAAGATGGCTTACCTTATTCATCAGGCCGATAAACCGCTGCAACTTAATGAAATTTCAGAGAAGCTTTATGAGATTGATAAATACGCTTCAAGCAGTAGTATTTATCATTCCAATAAAATATTTTGCACTCACCTGCTGCGTGCAGTTAAAACTAAACGATTGGCTCGTTTTAAAATAAGCGGTAACGGAGGATATTTTTATTGTTTGCCCGAATGGATGAATGGTGATGCTCTCAATGAAGGATATCTTAAAAAAATAATGTTTTAATGATTTTTTTAGAAGCTTATTGTTGCCGTAAACTCACATTAATTCATTTTATCTTCGGTTATACTGGTAGGGCTTAATTATTTCTTTTATTTTGTACACGCTTAACAATTAAAATATGTCAACTCACGGAACCATCAGGCGATACACGCTCATTATCGAAAAAATAACATCGTCAAAATATCCTTCCTTTGCACAACTAAAGGAGTTTTTAAACGATCATGGCTTTGAAATATCACCGCGAACCTTGCAGCGTGATGTGGAACAAATTCGCAACGAATTCAAAATTGAAATCAAGTATAACCGTTCTAGTAACGGGTATTTCATCGACGAGAATTCAAATTTCGATTTGGCTACTTTCCTCCGCTTTCTTGAAATATCAGGCACCGCCAACCTTATCTCCGAAAGTTTGAAAGACGGTAAGCAAACTATGAATTATATTTCATTTGAGTCGGAAGGAAATCTAAAAGGAATTGAAAATTTAAAGGCCTTACTTTTTAGCATTAAAAACAAAAGAAGGGTGTCTTTTAGCCATCTCAGCTTTAAAAAAGATGGTGTTAGCGATTATCTCTTAGAACCTTATTTATTAAAGGAATACCAAAATCGTTGGTATGTTTTCGGCTTTGTAAAAGCCATCAATGAGTTCCGTACTTTTGGTATCGATCGTATAGAGAACCTAAAAGTGCTCACAGAAAAATTCGTCGTGCAAAAGAATTTTAATCCGAAAGAGCGTTTTGAAAATATTATTGGTCTAGTATTTCCTGAACAAGAACCTGAAGAAGTTATTTTGTCATTTACCCCACTACAGGCCAAATACATTAAAACACTACCCTTACACAGATCGCAAGAAATCATCAAAGAATCTAAAAGCGAAGTGATGGTTAAGCTCTTTGTTAAAACCAACTACGAATTGGTACAGCGAATTTTAATGTTGGGCGATCAGGTAAAAGTAATAAAACCATTAACTTTAGCTGATGAGGTGAGAGATATGTTGGTTGCGACTTTGAAAAAATACAAATCATGACAGAATCTAACCGTATAGAATACAAACAAGAACTTACTGATTCCATAGAGAAGGAAGCGGTAGCGTTCTTAAATTACCATGAAGGAGGTGTTGTTTATATTGGCATTAATAAAAGCGGTCAGGCCGTAGGAGTTGCTGATGCCGATAGCGATATGCTTAAACTAAAAGATAGGCTCAAAAACAATATTTCCCCTTCATGTATGGGCTTATTTGATATTGTTTTGGAAAAACATCAATCAAAAAACATCATCAAAATTACTTTAGCTAGTGGTTCAGAAAAACCCTACTATCTCAAGAAGTATGGAATGTCGGAAAAAGGTTGCTTTATGCGTGTGGGTTCTGCCTCTGAACCCATGTCGCAAAAGCAAATCGACCACCTTTTCGCTAAGCGTACGCGAAACTCTATTGGTAAAATCAAATCGAATCATCAAGATTTAAGTTTCGAGCAGCTTAAAATTTATTACGAGGCCAGCGGTGTGAAATTAAACAATCAATTCGCCAAAAATCTTGAGTTACGTACTCCCGAAGGCGATTACAATTATGTTGCGTATTTATTAGCCGATAAAAACGGCACGTCCTTTAAAGTCGCCAAGTATCAAGGAACTAATCGTGTTCACTTAATAGAAAGCAACGAATACGGATATAATTCTTTGGTGAAAGCCACCAAGCAGGTGCTCGATAAAATCGAGTTGGAAAATAAAACTATTACCAAAATAACTTCAAAGGAAAGAAAAGACACCCGATTATGGAACGCCATAGCACTCAGAGAAGCCATTGTGAATGCCTTTGTACATAACGACTATTCCAACGAAGTTCCTCCTAAGTTTGAGATTTTTTCCGACCGTATAGAAATCACTTCTGCTGGTGGATTACCCGAAGAATTAAGCAAGAAAGAATTTTTTGAAGGCTTCTCTGTACCCCGCAACAAAGAAATCATGCGCATCTTTAAAGACTTGGATTTAGTAGAACATTTAGGTTCGGGAATACCGCGTATCTTAGAGAGTTATAGTAAAAAATGCTTCTCTTTTACCGATAACTTTTTACGCATGATTTTTCCAGCAAGCGAACCAGTTACCCCTCAAGTCACCCCTCAAGTCACCCCCCAAGTCACCCCCCAAGTCGAAAGGCTATTGAAAGTGTTAACTGGTGATATGAGTCGACAAGAACTTCAGGATAAATTGAAATTAAACGACAGAAAAAACTTCAAGAAATTTTATTTAATTCCTGCATTAGAAAGTAAAGTAATTGAAATGACTATTCCTGATAAACCAAATAGTAGCTTGCAGAAGTATAGAAAAGTCATAAATAAATCACACGGTTTGTAGGCTTCCCTGAAAGTTCCTTATGATTCAGGTTCACCATTAAACAAGAATGAATGAATTTTCTATGCCTTTAATTACGAAGAAAATCATTATTTAGTGTTTTTTATTTTCATCAAAATCCCTTATACTTGGCTAAGTAATTCTTTGATGTATTGGTAATAAGCAGCAACAAAACCTAAAAGAACATTAGTTCTGTTTAGCCTTGTTTAGGACAAAATTGTTACCCGATTGTTACTTTAATGAGGCAATAACTCTCGAACTTCCCGACAAATAAAAGGAAGTTTAAAAAATCGAAATTAGGGGTACAAAATTCTCGCAAAGACGAACTGGGTTTGCTACACTTCACATAGAGGAAGGGGAATTTTTCTTTTTACGGGCGTCCGTCAGCTGACGGACGTCCCTAAGGAAGTAATTTGTATGAAACAAAAAAATCCCCTGAATTTCTTCAGAGGATTTTTCTATTTCAAGAATAAGCTTTGCTTATTTTCTTTTGCTGATATATTTCAAAGATTTACCTAAGAACTTCGCATTAGAACCTAATTGCTCTTCAATACGCAACAATTGATTGTACTTAGCTATTCTATCAGAACGAGATGCAGAACCAGTTTTGATTTGACCACAGTTCAAAGCAACCGCTAAGTCAGCAATTGTATTGTCCTCAGTCTCTCCAGAACGGTGGCTCATTACAGACGTGTAAGAAGCTCTGTGCGCCATGTCAACAGCTTGAATAGTTTCAGACAATGAACCAATTTGATTTACTTTAACCAAGATTGAGTTTGCAGTGTCTTTTTTGATTCCTTCAGCCAAACGCTTAACGTTAGTCACAAATAAATCATCACCTACCAACTGTACTTTATCTCCAATTTGTTGAGTTAATTCTCCCCAACCTTTCCAGTCGTCTTCAAATAAACCATCTTCAATTGAAACGATAGGGTATTTCTTCGCCCAGTCTTTCCAGAAAGAAACCATTTCAGACGAAGTCAATTTATCTCCTGAAGATTTTTTAAAGTGGTATTTTTTCTCTTTCTCGATATAGAACTCAGATGCAGCAGCATCCATACATAAGAAAATATCTTCACCCGGACGGTATCCAGCTTTCTCAATAGCTTGCAAAATTACTTTGATACCTTCTTCATTCGATTTCAAGTTTGGAGCAAAACCACCTTCATCACCTACGTTAGTAGACAATCCTTTATCGTGTAATACACTTTTAAGGTTGTGGAATACTTCAACACCCATTCTTAAAGATTCGCTGAAAGAAGAAGCTCCAGCAGGGAAAATCATGAACTCTTGGAAGTCGATGCTATTATCAGCATGAGAACCTCCATTGATGATGTTCATCATTGGAATTGGTAAAGTGTTAGCATTAACACCACCAACATAGCGATATAATGGCATGCCAGCAGATTCTGCAGCAGCTTTAGCAGTTGCTAAAGAAACTCCCAAAATTGCGTTAGCACCTAATTTAGATTTGTTAGCAGTTCCGTCGATTTCAATCATCGCACGGTCAATTTCTTCCTGATCAAATACATATTTACCAGCTAAAGCATCGTTCAAAATGTTGTTCACGTTTTGAACAGCTTTTGTAACGCCTTTACCCATGTATTTTTTCTTGTTCCCGTCTCTCAATTCACATGCTTCGTGAGCACCTGTTGAGGCTCCTGATGGAACAGCGGCACGGCCAATAACGCCTTGCTCAGTGATTACGTCCACTTCAACGGTTGGATTCCCTCTAGAATCCAAGATTTGTCTTGCGACAACTTTTGCGATGTAACTCATAAATTACCTAGATTATACTAATTGTTGTTTTTTTACTGAACTTAAATTCTTCACGAAATTATCAAATAAATATCTTGAATCGTGCGGGCCTGGAGAAGACTCTGGGTGATATTGAACTGAAAAAACTTTTTTACTCTTCATTCTCAATCCTGCTAAAGTGCCATCATTTAAATGCTGGTGCGTCACCACTACATCAGGATGTGCCTTAGCTTCATCCATATTTACACAAAATCCATGGTTTTGCGATGTAATTTCGCCTCTGCCGGTTTCTAAATTCTTAATTGGATGATTGATACCTCTGTGGCCGTTGTGCATCTTAAACGTGCTTAATCCAAGCGACAAGCCTATCATTTGATGTCCCAAACATATTCCAAACACTGGTAAATTTCCAGCAATAATTTTTTTAACCTCTTTGATCACCTCTGGCATAGCCGATGGATCGCCTGGACCATTTGAAAGGAAAATTCCATCAGGATTCCACGCTAATAAATCTTCATGACTAGCATTGTGTGGAAAAACCTTCAAATAACAGTCTCTTTCGGCAAAACAACGCAATATGTTGGTCTTGATACCTAGATCTAACACAGCCACTCTAAATGAAGCATTTTCATCTCCATAGAAATAAGCTTCTTTAGTTGATACTTTTGAAGCTAGTTCAAGTCCGTTCATCGAAGGTACTTCTGCCAATTTCTTTTTCAATTCTTCAGCATCCAATATTTCAGAAGAAATAATTGCATTCATGGCTCCCTTGCTTCTAATGTGACGAACCAAAGCTCTTGTATCAACATCACAAATACCTACAATACCTTCGTCTTCAAAGTACTTCTGAATTGAACGATCTGCAGAAGTTCTTGAATAAGGAATGCTAAAGTTTTTACAAACTAAGGCAGATATCTTAATACTCGATGAATCAGTTTCATCTTTATGCACTCCATAGTTACCTATGTGGGCGTTGGTTGTTAACATTATTTGTCCGAAATAAGACGGGTCTGTAAATATCTCCTGATACCCTGTCATTCCTGTATTGAAAGCTAATTCACCAGTAGCTGTACCAATCTTACCTGCTGAATTTCCATAATAAACGGTTCCATCTTGCAGAACCAGTAGTGCTTTTTTCTTTTGAGCGTATTTCATATTTATCTTAACTGTGAATTAGCGACACAAAAAAAGGATAAAGTATTGAGACTTTATCCTTTTTTATTTAAAAAACTTTTCAACTATTAATCTTCTTTTTGGTCTTTAGTTGATTTCTTTGCTTTTGGTGCTTTTTCAGCTGCCGAATCTTCTACAACAGTAGCATCAGTAGCATCACCTTTTTTCTTAGCACCTCTTCTGCTTTTCTTTTTAGCAGGAGCAGCAGTTCCGTTATAATTTTGGTTGTAATCAACCAATTCAATCAAGCACATATCAGCGTTATCTCCTAAACGGTTTCCTGTTTTAAGAATACGAGTGTAACCACCCGGACGATCCATAATTTTAGGAGCGATTTCACCGAATAAAAGTTTAACTGCTTCTTTATCTTGCAAGTATCCAAACACAATTCTTCTTGAATGCGTCGAATCTGTTTTAGATTTTGTAAGCAATGGCTCAACAAATTTCTTCAACGCTTTCGCTTTAGCAACTGTTGTATTGATCTTTTTATGCAAAATCAATGAAGAGGCCATATTTGCAAGCATCAAATTTCTGTGACCTGCCTGACGACCTAAATGGTTTACTGTTTTTCCGTGTCTCATCTCTCAAATATATAAATCAATTCTTCTCTTATTATTCTTTATCTAAGTATTTAGCTACATTCATCCCGAAAGACAAACCTTTAACCAATACCAACTCATCTAACTCAGTCAATGATTTTTTACCAAAGTTTCTGAATTTCAATAGATCATTTTTGTTGAATGACACCAAGTCACCTAAAGTCTCAACATCAGCAGCTTTCAAGCAGTTTAATGCTCTAACTGAAAGATCCATGTCAACTAACTTAGTTTTCAACAATTGACGCATGTGTAATGATGTCTCATCAAACTCTTCAGCAGCTGATTTCTCCTCAGTATCCAAAGTGATTTTCTCATCAGAAAACAACATGAAATGGTGAATCAAAATCTTAGCAGCCTCTTTCAATGCATCTTTTGGATGAATAGAACCGTCTGTCTTAATATTTAATACTAATTTCTCGTAATCTGTTTTTTGTTCTACACGATAGTTCTCAATGCTATATTGAACATTTTTGATTGGAGTGTAGATAGAATCGATTGCAATTGCTCCAGCAGCCGTATTTGCCGATTTATTCTCATCTGCAGCTACATAACCTCTTCCTTTCTCAATAGTGATTTCCATTTGCAATTTAACTGAACCTTCCATGGTACAAAGTACTAAATCAGGGTTCAAAACTTGGAAACCAGAAGCAAAACTACCGATATCACCAGCAGTTAATTGTTTTTTACCAGTCAAAGAAATGGTTACTTTCTCAGAATCTGCATCTTCAATTTGTTTTTTGAAACGTACTTGTTTCAGTCTCAAAATGATTTCAGTTACATCTTCAACAACACCTTTGATGGTAGAGAATTCATGACTAACGCCTTCAATTCTTACAGATGTAATAGCATAACCTTCTAAAGAAGACAAAAGAATTCTTCTTAATGCGTTACCAACTGTAAGTCCAAAGCCCGGCTCAAGCGGACGAAACTCGAAGCTTCCTTCGAACTCATCAGATTGAATCATCACAACGTTATCGGGCTTCTGGAATGCTAAAATTGCCATATCTTAATTTTTTTTAAGGTTAAAAAGATTACTTAGAGTATAATTCGACGATCAATTGTTCTTTGATGTTCTCAGGAATTTCTTCTCTTGGAGGAAGTTGTAAGTATCTTCCCTCTAATTGATGTTTATTGAACTCAACCCAAGAATATCCGTTTGAAGAACTTCCAATTGAATTAACTATAACTTCTAATGATTTTGATTTTTCACGCACACCTACTACATCACCAGGCTTAACTTGATATGATGCAATGTTTACTACTTCACCATTAACAACGATGTGACGGTGACCTACCAACTGACGAGCAGCTCTTCTTGTGCGAGCAATGCCCATTCTGTAAACCACGTTATCTAATCTAGACTCACAAAGTTGTAATAATAACTCACCTGTAATACCTGATCTTCTTGCTGCTTCTTTAAACAAGTTAGCAAATTGTCTCTCTAAAATACCGTAAGTATACTTTGCTTTTTGTTTTTCTTGCAACTGAACAGCATAATCCGACTTCTTAGCTTTCGCTTTAGAAGCTCCGTGCATGCCCGGAGGATAAGGCTTTTTTTCTAATACTTTATCTGGACCAAAAATTGGCTCTTTAAATTTTCTTGCGATTTTCGACTTGGGACCTCTATATCTTGCCATGACTAATTATTTCTATTTATAGTTTATAATTCAGAATTCAACATTCAGAATTCAAAATTAATTATACTCTTCTTCTCTTTGGAGGACGACAACCATTGTGAGGAAGTGGAGTGATATCTACAATCTCAGTAACTTCAATCCCTGAGTTGTGAACACTTCTAATTGCACTTTCTCTTCCTGCTCCAGGACCTTTCACAAACACTTTCACTCTTCTCAATCCTTTTTCGAAAGCCACCTTTGCACAATCCTCAGATGCAACTTGAGCTGCATAAGGAGTGTTTTTCTTTGAACCTCTAAAGCCCATCTTTCCAGAAGAAGACCAAGAAATAACTTGACCTTGAGCGTTAGTTAAAGAAACAATGATGTTGTTAAACGATGCATAAATATGACACTGACCCGCAGCTTCAACCTTTACACCGGCTTTTTTTGTCGTTTTTGTAGCTTTTGCCATAAAATCTTTCTTTACTTATCTATCTTACTTAGTTACCATTTTCTTGTTGGCAACAGTTTTTCTCTTACCTTTTCTTGTTCTACTGTTGTTTTTGGTTCTTTGACCTCTCAAAGGAAGACCTGCTCTGTGGCGAATCCCTCTGTAGCATCCGATATCCATTAAACGTTTAATGCTTAATTGAAATTCAGATCTTAAAGCACCCTCAACAGTGTACTCTTCAGTGATGATCTCACGAATTTTTTGAGTGTCATCATCAGACCATTCACCAGCTGTAACATTAATGTCAACACCAGCTTTAGTCAATATCTTCTTCGCTGAAGACTTACCAATCCCGTAAACATAGGTCAAAGCGATTTCTCCTCTTTTACCATCTGGGATATCAATACCTGCAATCCTTGCCATACTTTATTGTTATAATTCTTATTTTTTACCTCAATTTAAAAATCGGGACGCAAAACTAATAAAAAAATATTAATTTCTCCCTACCCTTGCCTTTGTTTGTGCTTAGGATTCTTTTTATTAATTACATAAACCCTTCCTTTTCTTTTGATAATCTTGTCTTCCGGGCTTCTTTTCTTTACTGACGCTTTTACTTTCATCTTGCTAATTATTTATATCTAAACGTTATTCTTCCTTTACTTAAATCATAAGGCGACATCTCTACCTTAATCTTATCACCTGGCAAAATTTTAATATAGTGCATTCTCATTTTCCCCGAAATATGAGCGGTAATAATGTGTCCGTTTTCTAATTCAACTCTGAACATTGCATTAGAAAGTGCTTCCACTATCGTTCCGTCTTGCTCTATTGATGCTTGTTTCGCCATGTATCTATAATACTTCTATTTTCTGTTTCTTTAATTCTTCTTCTACAAACTCAAAGGACGACAAAATATCTACCTTCTCTTTACCTACCGCTATGGTGTGTTCAAAATGCGCCGATGGTTGCCCATCTAAAGTTTTGATCGTCCAGCCATCAGATAGTGATTTAACCTCTTTTCTTCCCATATTAATCATAGGTTCAACAGCAATCACTAGGCCTTCTTTCAAAACTATACCCGAACCTTTTTTGCCATAATTAGGAACTTCTGGATCTTCATGAAGGTTTTTACCAACCCCATGTCCAACTAATTCTCTAACCACTCCGTATCCGTTTCTTTCAGCACAAAGCTGAATTTCAAAACAGATATCACCAAGTCTATTCCCTTCTACAGCTTTCTCAATTCCTTTCAACAGAGATTCCTTCGTAGCACGAAGCAATTTCTTTTTCGCTTCAGAAATTTCACCAACCGCAAAGGTGTACGCTGAATCACCGTAAAATCCATTCATCAAAACACCACAATCTACACTTAAAATCATCCCTTCCTGAACCTCATCATTATTGGGCATTCCATGTACAACTTGGTCTTCTGGTGACACACATAAAGTAAAAGGAAAACCTCTATAACCTTTAAATGCTGGAACTCCACCATTATCACGTATAAACTCTTCAGCTCGTTGATCAAGTTTCTTGGATGTTACTCCGGGCTTAATCAATTTTGCCAATTCGGCATGCGTTTTTGCAACAAGTAAAGAACTTAATCTTATTAATTCAATTTCTTCTTTCGTCTTATAATATACCATCTTCTCTTTTCTCCCTCTATCCTGAAATCCCAACAGGGGCAGCATTACTTGATCTACCTCTCAGTTTTCCCGATTCCATTAAACCATCGTAATGTCTCATCAACAAATGACTTTCAATTTGTTGCAATGTATCAATAATCACCCCTACCATAATCAATAATGAAGTACCTCCAAAGAAATAAGCAAAGGCAGTTGAAATATCAAACATCATAGCAAATGCTGGTAAGATCGCAATCATTGCTAAGAATATAGAACCCGGAAATGTAATTTTTGAAAGGATGTTATCTATATAATCAGCGGTGTCGGCACCAGGCTTTACTCCCGGCACAAATGCACCTTGCTTCTTGAAGTCATCAGCCCATTGACGAGGATTGATTACCATAGCGGTGTAGAAGAAGGTGAACAATATAATCATCATCGCATTTGCAAAGTTGTACCAAAAATTTCTTGGATCACTCAAAGCAGCGAAAGTTTGTCCGATCAAGCCCTCCTTGTCTACCCAGTCCATTGACAATAAAGTAGAAGGAACAAACATTACCGCCTGCGCAAAAATGATTGGCATAACACCAGCGATATTAACTTTTATAGGGATATACTGACGCGCACCACTTTGATTGATAGCACCCACCGACATTTGTTTTGCATACTGAAGAGCGATTTTTCTCACCCCTTGAATCAACATGATGGTTAATGCTATAATGAAGAACCAAACAATCAATTCTAAGAAGAAAGTCAACAAACGACCACCTGCAACATCGGCACCAGTTAACCTTGCAAATTCACCTGCTATAGCCTCTGGGAAACGAGCCATGATACCTACCATAATAAGCATAGAGACACCATTACCAACACCTTTATCAGTAATCTTATCACCAATCCACATCAAAAACATAGTTGAAGCAACCATTACTGAAACCGCTGGTAGTTGAAAACTAAAGAAACTCGTATCAGAAATAGCCGGAGCTACATAAGTATTCAAGTAACCTGGAGCTTGTAAAACTGTTACTACAATAGTTAACAATTTGGTGTACGTTTGAATTTTCTTTCTACCACTCTCTCCATCTCTTTGAATCTTTTGGATTTGAGGAACCGCAACACCTAATAATTGCATTACAATAGATGCAGAAATGTAAGGCATTACACCTAACGCGAAAATTGAAGCCCTACTAAAAGCTCCACCTGTAAACGTAGAAATCAATCCAACCAAACCTGTTGAACCAGCACTTTCGTGAGCACTAGCCAGAGCTTCAGAGTTAACACCTGGAATGATAATAAATGAACCTAAACGATAAATAAGAATAAGGAAAAGAGTAAACCCTATACGGTCTCTCAATTCCTTAATGTTATAAATATTCTTTATGGTTTGTATGAACTTCTTCATTACTTAATGATAGTAACAGAACCACCTTTAGCTTCAATAGCAGCTACAGCAGTTTTAGAAAATGCATTTGCTGAAACATTTAATTTTGCAGCCAATTCACCTCTACCTAAAATTTTAACTAATTTATTTTTAGATACCAAACCGTTCTCCACCAATACATCTAAAGTGATATCAGAAATACCTTTTTTAGCAGCTACCTCAGCAATTGCGTCAAGGTTGATTCCTTTATATTCTACTCTATTAGGGTTAGTGAATCCAAATTTCGGAACCCTTCTTTGAAGTGGATTTTGTCCACCTTCAAAACCAGGTTTTGATTTGTAACCAGTTCTAGCTTTAGCTCCTTTATGACCTTTTGTAGATGTACCACCTAATCCAGATCCTTCACCTCTACCGATTCTTTTTCTTGTTTTAACCGAGCCCTTAGCTGGTCTTAATGTTGAAAGATTCATATAATATTATTAATCTACTTTTACTAAATGCTTCACTTTATTTACCATGCCCAAAATTTGAGGAGTAGCTTCGTGCTCAACAACTTGGTGCATTTTTTTGAATCCCAAAGCAACTAAAGTCGCCTTTTGATCTTTCGGGCGGTCAATCGCGCTTTTAACTTGGGTAATTTTAATCTTTGCCATCTCTTATTCTTTAACTATTAACCATTAAATACTTTTTCCATAGACACACCTCTGTTGAAAGCGATCGTTCTTGGGTCTCTCAAGTTTTCAAGAGCCTTAATCGTAGCTTTAACCACGTTGTGTGGATTTGATGAACCTTTAGATTTTGCCAATACGTCTTTCACACCAACGCTCTCTAACACAGCACGCATAGCACCACCAGCAATCACCCCTGTACCATGAGCAGCAGGTTTCATAAATACTTTAGCACCACCAAATTTAGCTTCCATTTCATGAGGAATAGTTCCTTTTAAAATAGGCACTTTAATCAAATTCTTCTTAGCGTCATCAATTCCTTTAGAAATTGCATCAGTAACCTCATTTGCTTTACCTAATCCATATCCAACAACACCATTCTCATTACCAACAACAACTATTGCAGAAAAACTGAATGTTCTACCTCCTTTAGTAACCTTAGTAACCCTTTGGATACCTACTAGGCGATCCTTCAATTCCATCTCAGATGAACGTACTTTCTTTGCGTTTGATTTTAACATACTACCTATTGATTAAAAATTTAAACCACCTTCTCTCGCAGCATCTGCCAAAGACTTAACTCTACCGTGATACAAATATCCATTTCTATCGAAACGAACAGCAGTAATACCTGCAGATTTAGCTTTCTCAGCTATCTTTAATCCTACTTGACGAGCTTGCTCGATTCCTTTCACATTCTTCAACTCCTTTTCAGTAGATGAAGCAGATGCTAAAGTAACCCCTTTTAAATCATCAATCAACTGAGCATAAATTTCTTTATTGCTTCTGTATACTGTTAATCTCGGACTTTCTGCAGTACCAGTAACCACTTTACGGATTCTGTACTTGATTTTTTGTCTTCTTAAATCTTTCTTAGACATAGCTAACTTTTTTATTTACCTGCAGCCTTACCTGCTTTTCTTCTTAATTCTTCACCTGTGAACTTGATACCTTTACCTTTGTATGGTTCAGGTTTTCTCAATGATCTAATTTTAGCAGCAACTTGACCAACCAATTGTTTGTCAAAAGAAGTCAAAGTGATTTTAGGGTTTTGACCTTTTAATGTTTCTGTTTTCAAAACGATCTCTTTTGGTATTTCAAAAACGATGTTGTGAGAGAAACCTAAACTTAACTCTAATAATTGACCCTTGTTCGCAGCTCTGTAACCTACCCCTACCAACTCCTGTTCGATGGTATATCCTTTTGATACACCTTCTACCATATTATTGATAAGCGCTCTATATAGACCGTGCATAGCACGAGACTGTTTGTCGTCACCAACTCTTTTTACTAGTACCTCTTTACCTTCAACTACAGGTGTAACACGAGCATCTAAAGCTTGTGTAAGAGTACCTAATTTACCTTTAACAGTAACAACATTGTTCTTTTCAACTGTTACAGTCACCCCATCAGGGATTGCTACCGGTGCATTTCCAATTCTTGACATTGCTCTATTCTTTTAATAAACGTAACACAAAACTTCACCACCAACATTCTCTCTCTTTGCTTCTTTATCAGTCATTAAACCTTTAGAAGTAGAAATAATAGCTACTCCTAAACCACTTAATACTTTAGGAACTTTAGCTGCATGAGAATACTTTCTCAAACCTGGACGGCTCACTCTTTCCAAAGATTGGATAGCAGGAACTCTGGTTTTTGGATCGTATTTCAAAGCTATTTTGATAGTACCTTGAGCGGTATCATCTAAAAATTTATAGCTTAAAATGTATCCTTTATCAAACAAAATCTTAGTGATTTCTTTTTTTAAGTTTGATGCAGGCACATCCACCACACGGTGATTTGCTTTTATTGCATTTCTTACTCTTGTAAGGTAATCTGAAATTGGATCAGTTATCATATATCAACCTATTTATCTAAATCTATTTTATTACTACCAGCTGGCTTTTTTAACACCTGGAATCAACCCATTGTTTGCCATTTCACGGAAACAAATCCTAGAGATACCGAATTGTCTCATGTAACCTCTTGGTCTACCAGTTAACTTACAACGATTACGAACTCTGATAGGGTTTGAATTTCTAGGAAGCTTTTGTAAACCTTCATGGTCACCCGCTTCTTTCAATTCTTTTCTTTTTTTTGCATATTTCAAAGCTAGAGCAGCACGTTTTACGTCTCTGGCTTTCATTGATTCCTTAGCCATACAATCTTACTTCTTTAAATTTTTAAATGGTAAACCAAATTCTTTTAGCAATGCATATCCTTCCTTATCTGTCTCTGCAGTTGTAACGAATGTGATATCCATACCCAAAATTTTATCTATCTTCTCGATGTTAATCTCTGGGAAGATGATTTGTTCTTTCACACCTAAAGTGTAATTTCCTCTACCATCTAATTTAGAATTAACACCACGGAAGTCTCTTACCCTTGGCAAGGCAACAGCTACAAGTCTTTCTAAAAACTCATACATCTTGTCACCTCTTAAAGTAACTTTAACTCCGATTGGCATTCCTTTTCTAAGTTTAAAGTTAGAAATATCCTTTTTAGAATATGCTGGAATAGCTTTCTGACCAGTAATCATAGTTACTTGTTGAACAGCGTTATCAATTAATCTTTTGTCAGCAACGCTGTCTCCAATTCCTTGATTAATGCAAATTTTTTCCAATTTCGGAACTTGCATCACCGATTTATATCCGAACTCGTTTTTAAGAGCGGGAGCAATTTGCTCCTTATATCTCTTTTTTAATGCTGGTACGTATTCCATTAGTCTACAATCTTATCAGTTTTCTTTGCAAATCTTTTCAATTTTCCATCAACTTCTTTTCTTCCAACGCGAGTAGCTGTTTTTCCATCAGCCAACAACATCACATTAGAAATATGAATTGAAGCTTCAAAAGACACTATTCCTCCTTGTGGATTTTTCGCAGATGGCTTAGTGTGTTTTTTAACTAAGTTAACACCTTCTACTACCACACGGTTTTCCTTCACCAAAACCTCTTTCACTACTCCGGTTTTGCTTTTCTCTTCTCCGGCGATAACCTTTACGGTGTCTCCCTTTTTAATTTTCAATTTTGACATATACATTCACTATTATAGCACCTCAGGCGCTAATGAAACAATTTTCATATAATCTTTTTCACGAAGCTCTCTAGCAACTGGACCAAAGATACGTGTTCCAACAAGTTCACCAGATGCATTCAACAATACAACAGCGTTATCATCAAAACGGATATAAGAACCATCTGGTCTTCTAACCTCTTTCTTAGTTCTAACCACTACGGCTTTAGAAACTGATCCTTTCTTTGCATTACCTGAAGGTAGTGCGTGTTTTACTGAAACGACAATCTGATCACCGATTGAGGCATATCTTTTTGCTGTTCCACCTAATACACGGATGCAAAGAACTTCTTTTGCACCGCTATTATCAGCAACTTTTAATCTTGATTCCTGCTGTATCATTGTTCTAAAATATTATTATCGATTACTTAGCTTTTTCTACTACTTCTACAACTCTCCATCTTTTGGTTTTACTCAAAGGACGAGTTTCCATAATTTTTACTGTGTCACCCACGCCGCACTCGTTCTTTTCATCATGAGCAACAAATTTCTTTGATTGCTTAAGAAACTTTCCGTACTTAACGTGTTTGATTTTAGTTTCGATAGTAACAACTACAGATTTTTCCATCTTGCTGCTGGTTACTACACCCACTCTTTCTTTTCTTAAATTTCTATCTTCCATTGTGCTTTCTTTTCAAAACTATTTTTGTCTCTTGTTCAACTCAGTTTTCAATCTTGCGACTGTTCTTCTTGTACTTCTGATAACAAGAGGACTCTCCAATGGAGAAACTGCGTGATTTAATTTTAGCTTACTAAGACTAGAAGTTTCAGCCTCTACACGCGCTTTAATTTCTTCAGTCGTCATTTCTTTTATTACAGATGCTTTCATACTTCTATTATTCTTGAACGTAATCTCTTCTTACTACAAATTTTGTTGTGATTGGAAGTTTCTGAGCAGCTAATCTCATCGCTTCTTTTGCTAATTCCATTGGAACTCCTTCTGCTTCAAACAAAATTCTTCCTGGTTTCACTACAGCAACCCAAAGTTCTGGAGAACCTTTACCTTTACCCATTCTCACCTCTGCAGGCTTTTTGGTTATCGGTTTATCTGGAAAAATACGAATCCACAATTGACCTTCTCTCTTCATGTGACGTGTAACGGCAACACGAGCAGCTTCTAATTGACGGCTAGTAATAAAGGTTTCTTCCATCGCTTTCATTCCAAAAGTACCGAAAGCAAGTTCGCTTCCTCTTTTGGCATTGCCCTTCATCTTACCTTTCTGTGCCTTTCTGTATTTGGTTCTCTTTGGCTGTAACATTTTATCTCAATTTAAAATCAAACAATTGACTTATTTCTCTGTTCTTCTGTTTTTCGTCTTGAACTTTCCTTTGTTCTTAACACCTCCACCTACATTTGGAGAAAGATCTGGTTTACCATAAATCTCTCCTTTGCAAATCCAAACTTTAACTCCGATTCTACCATAAGTAGTATGCGCTTCACTATGAGCGTAATCGATATCAGCACGGAAAGTATGCAACGGTGTTCTTCCTTCTTTTTTGCCTTCATTTCTTGCCATCTCAGCTCCATTCAAACGACCAGAGATTAAGATTTTAATTCCTTCTGCACCCATTCTCATTGTTGAAGCAATCGCCATCTTCATAGCTCTTCTAAATGAAATTCTTCCTTCAATTTGACGAGCGATGCTATCACCTACTAACTTCGCATCCAACTCAGGTCTTTTAATTTCAAAAATATTGATTTGAATATCTTTGCTTGTTACTTTCTTCAACTCTTCTTTCAACTTATCAACCTCTTGACCGCCTTTACCAATGATGATACCCGGACGAGCTGTATGAATAGTTATACTAATTAATTTTAGAGTTCTTTCGATAACAATTTTAGAAACAGAAGCCTTAGCTAAACGTGCTCTAATGTAGTTTCTGATTTTGTGATCTTCAGCTAATTTGTCTGAATAATCATTTCCACCATACCAATTAGAATCCCATCCTCTGATAACTCCTAATCTGTTCCCTATAGGGTTTGCCTTATTTCCCATGATCAATATTAATTTGCAATTTTATCAATAAATAAAGTAACGTGATTTGATCTTTTTCTCACACGGTGAGCTCTTCCTTGCGGAGCAGGCTGCACTCTCTTCAACATTCTACCAGAATCAACGTTAATTGTTGAAATTTTCAACTCACCTTCGTTCACTGCTGAACCAGTTTTAGCTTCGTAATTGTGCATTGCAGATTGCAATAACAATTCTAATCTTGTTGCAGCTTCCTTTTGAGAGAATTGAAGAATACCCAATGCTTTGTGTACTTCAACACCTCTAATTAAATCAGCAACCAATCTCATTTTTCTAGGAGAAGTTGGACAGTTGTTCAACTTCGCAAAGTATTGCGTTTTGTTTGCTTCTTTTCTAGCGTCAGCTGTTTCTCTTTTTCTTTTGCCCATGACTTACTTGTCTTTCAGTTCTTATTATTTTTTGTTACCACCGTGGCCTCTGAAATTTCTAGTTGGTGCAAATTCTCCGAATTTGTGTCCTACCATGTTTTCAGTTACATAAACCGGAATAAATTTATTTCCGTTGTGAACCGCCACTGTTAAACCAATAGCATCCGGAGTAATCATAGAAGCTCTTGACCAAGTTTTAATAACAGCTTTGCTGTTTCCTTTCTCCGTAGCTGCACCAATTCGTTTATTCAATTTGTATTCTACGAAAGGTGGTTTTTTTAACGATCTTGCCATATTACCTTATTATTTCTTTCTTCTTTCAATGATATACTTATTCGTTGCCTTTTTCTTAGAGCGAGTTTTGTATCCTTTCGCTGGCAAACCTTTTCTTGATCTTGGGTGACCTCCAGAAGATCTTCCTTCACCACCACCCATAGGGTGATCAACCGGGTTCATCGCAACACCTCTAGTTCTTGGTTTAATACCCAACCATCTAGATCTACCTGCTTTACCAGACACTACTAAAGAGTGATCAGTATTTGAAGTAGCTCCGATTGTTGCCATACATGAAACCAATACTTTACGCGTTTCACCAGAAGGCATTTTCAAAACCGCAAATTTGTCATCTCTACCCAAAAGCTGAGCATACGAACCAGCGCCTCTTGCAAATTTACCACCTTGACCAGGATTCAATTCAATGTTATGAATCACAGTACCAAGAGGTACTTCTGATAAAAACAAAGTATTTCCAACTTCAGGAGCAGCACCTTTACCAGAAACTACAGTTTGGCCAACTTGCAAACCATCTGGAGCGATGATATATCTTTTTTCACCATCAGCATAGTTCAATAAAGCAATACGAGCTGTTCTATTTGGATCGTACTCAATACTTACAACTTTAGCTGTAATACCAAACTTATCACGTTTGAAATCGATGATTCTATATTTTTGTTTGTGACCACCACCAGTGTATCTCATGGTAAGTCTACCGTTACTATTTCTACCGCCTGAACTGCTTTTCTTCGCGATAAGACTCTTTTCAGGTGTAGACTTTGTGATTTCCTCAAAAGTAGGAACCACACGCTGACGCTGAGTTGGAGTAATCGGTCTTAATTTCTTTAATCCCATAACCTATTAAATGTTGCTGTATAAATCAATAATTTGTCCTTCAGCCAAAGTAACGATTGCTCTCTTTTGAATTGGAGATGAACCAGTCATCATCCCTTTCTTAGTATACTTTTGCTTCACTTTTCTTGGAGTTCTAAGAGTGTTGATAGCAAGCACTTTTACTCCATACATTTTTTCAATGTCTTTCTTAATCTCCACTTTGTTGGCTTTGTCATCAACAACAAATCCGTATCGGTTGAGCTTCTCTTGAAGAGAAGACATCTTTTCTGTAATAACCGGTTTCTTAATCGAACTCATTTCTCTTAGCTTAAAGTATTTTCTAATTCCTTAACAGAGCTTTCCACTAAAACAACTTTATTGGTGTTCAATAAATCGTAAGTATTCAACTCATTTACAGTAAGAACTTTCACCCCCTCTAAATTTCGGGAGGACAAATATATGTTTTTATTCTGTTCTGTTAACACTAATAGCACTTTTTCGTCTCTTAATTCTAAACTATCCACTATTGCTAAGAACGATTTTGTCTTAGGAGTTTCAAAGTTAAAATCTTCTACTACTGTGATATTCTGGTTTTTAGCTTGAGATGAAAGAACAGATTTTCTAGCTAATTCTTTCAACTTTTTATTCAATTTAAAACCATACAAGTGAGGACGTGGACCAAAAACTCTACCTCCACCTTTGTATAAAGGGTTTCTTAAAGAACCTGCTCTTGCGCCACCGCCACCTTTTTGCTTTCTCAATTTACGAGTACTCCCTCTAACTTCACCTCTTTCTTTTGCTTTGTGAGTACCCTGTCTTTGGTTGGCAAGATGTTGTTTAACGTCAAGATAAACTGCGTGTTCATTTGGCTCAATACCAAACACTGCATCAGACAACTGAACTTTTCTGCCAGTAGTTTTACCTTGTGTATTTAAAACTGCTAATTCCATGTTATTTCTCAATTATTACGTAAGATCCTTTTGCACCTGGAACAGATCCTGAAAGAACCAATACATTTTTTTCTTTTAATACTTTAATCACTTGAAGATTGTCAACAGAAACTCTAGCTCCGCCCATTCTTCCACCCATTCTCATTCCTTTAAATACTCTTGAAGGAGTAGAACAAGCACCGATAGAACCTGGCGCTCTACCTCTGTTATGCTGACCGTGAGTTTGACCACCAACACCACCAAATCCGTGACGTTTTACAACCCCTTGGAAACCTTTTCCTTTAGAAGTACCTGTTACAGAGATTACATCACCTTCTGCAAATACCTCAATAGAAACTGAATCACCCAATTGAGCGTTTTCAATATCTTTAAACTCAACTAATTTTCTTTTAGGAGTAGTATTAGCTTTTTTGAAGTGCCCTTGAAGAGCTTTGTTTGTTAACTTCTCTCTTTTCTCATCGTACCCTAATTGAACAGCGGCATAACCGTCTTTCTCAACAGTCTTTACTTGAGTAACAACACAAGGTCCAACCTCCACAACGGTACACGGAATATTCTTTCCGTTCGCGTCGAAGATACTGGTCATTCCTATTTTTTTTCCTATCAAACCTGACATGGCTATTGATTTTTAAAATTTCTGATTTCTCTTTTTATAACTCGCCGACTCTACTAAACTTTGATCTCAACTTCAACACCACTTGGAAGCTCAAGTTTCATCAAAGCATCTACTGTTTTAGAAGTAGAGCTGTAGATATCTAACAATCTTTTATAAGAAGACAATTCGAACTGCTCTCTTGCCTTTTTATTTACGTGTGGTGATTTCAACACAGTAAAAATTCTCTTGTGAGTAGGAAGAGGTATAGGACCACTTACTACCGCGCCTGTTGCTTTTACGGTTTTTACAATCTTTTCAGCAGATTTATCTACTAAGTTGTGATCGTAAGACTTCAGCTTTATTCTAATCTTTTGGCTCATTTGCTTAACTTAATCTATTATTATGCAGTTACTTTTCCTTTTGATTTTGCGATAACCTCATCAGCTACGTTTTGTGGAGCTGGTTCGTAGTGAGAGAACTCCATAGTTGAAGTTGCTCTACCTGAAGTGATCGTTCTTAAATCAGTTACATATCCGAACATTTGAGAAAGAGGTACTTTAGCGCTAACCACTTTAGCTCCTCTTCTGTCATCCATACCTGCAATCTGACCTCTTCTCTTATTTAAGTCACCAATTACATCACCCATGTTTTGTTCTGGAGTAATCACTTCTAATTTCATGATTGGCTCTAACAATACTGGTTTTGCTTTTGGCAATGCCTCTCTATATGCAATTTTTGCACAAATCTCAAATGATAACGCATCTGAATCGACAGCGTGGAAAGATCCATCTAACAATGTAATCTTAAGGGCTTCAATTGGATAACCAGCCAATACCCCGTTTTGCATTGAAGCAGCGAAACCTTTTTCAATTGAAGGAACAAACTCTCTTGGAATGTTACCACCTTTTACGGCGTTAATGAATTCCAATCCTGTTTTACCTGGTTCAGCTGGCTCAACTGTAAATACGATATCAGCAAATTTACCACGTCCACCAGATTGTTTCTTGTATACCTCTCTGTGTTGAACAGCAGCGTTGATAGTCTCTCTATATGTTACTTGAGGAGCACCTTGATTCACTTCAACTTTGAACTCACGTTTCAAACGGTCAATCAAAATCTCTAAGTGAAGCTCACCCATACCGCTGATGATAGTTTGTCCAGATTCCTCGTCGGTTTTAACACGGAAAGTAGGATCCTCTTCAGCTAATTTACCTAATGCAACACCAAGTTTATCAACGTCGGCTTGAGTTTTAGGCTCAATAGCTAATCCGATAACTGGCTCAGGGAATTTCATTGCTTCAAGAACGATTGGGTTCTTTTCGTCGCATAAAGTATCTCCAGTACGGATATCTTTAAAACCAACTGCCGCACCAATGTCACCAGCTTCAATAAATTCAACTGGATTTTGTTTGTTAGCGTGCATTTGGAAAATACGAGAAATACGTTCTTTATTTCCGCTTCTAGTATTCAATACATAAGAACCTGCATCTAATCTTCCAGCATAAGCACGGAAGAAGCAAAGACGACCTACGAATGGGTCGGTTGCAATTTTAAATGCAAGAGCTGTAAATGGTTCTTTAGCATCAGGTCTACGAGTTACAGTAGCACCTGTTTCTGGGTTTGTACCAGAGATATTTTCTTTATCCAATGGACTTGGCATTAACTCCATTACTAAGTCAAGCATTGTTTGAACACCTTTGTTTTTGAAAGATGAACCACATACCATTGGAACAATTTTATTGGCAATACAAGCTTTACGAAGAGCAGCTAATACTTCAGCTTCAGTGATAGTCTCAGGAGCTTCAAAGAATTTCTCCATGATTTTATCATCAAACTCAGCAACAGCTTCTAACATTTTCTCTCTCCATGAAGTAGCTTCTTCAAGCATATCGTCTGGAATTGGAACAACTTGGTAAGTCATACCTTTATCGTGCTCATTCCATACCATTCCGCGGAAGTTGATTAAGTCAACGACACCTTTGAAATTTTCTTCAGCACCAATTGGCAATTGAAGAGGCACAGCGTTACCGCCCAACATTTCTCTAACTTGTTTAACTACAGTTAAGAACTCAGCACCTTGACGGTCCATTTTGTTCACGAACCCAATACGAGTTACGTTGTAGTTATCGGCCAAACGCCAGTTGGTTTCAGATTGAGGTTCAACACCATCAACTGCTGAAAACAAGAATACCAATCCATCCAAGATACGCAATGAACGGTTTACCTCAACGGTAAAGTCCACGTGCCCTGGAGTATCGATAATATTTACTTTGTATTTGTTATTTCTATAGTTCCAGAAACAAGTAGTTGCTGCAGAAGTAATTGTTATACCACGCTCTTGCTCTTGCACCATCCAGTCCATTGTCGCGGCACCATCGTGCACCTCACCAATTTTGTGGTTTACACCTGTATAATAAAGGATACGCTCAGTGGTGGTAGTTTTACCAGCATCGATGACTCGCCAATGGGTTGATCCTGTTACGGGCTGGGAGGATCACCGATCTACGTGG
>CAYORT010000013.1:0-78711 GCA_964406465.1 uncultured Chryseobacterium sp. | reverse complement strand
TGTCCAGGAAATGAAACACAAAAAATCCCGATGATGAGTCGGGATTTTTTGTGTGCAAAAGTAGGGGTATAAAAAAACTCCTGACGGTTTGAGTCAGGAGTTTTAAGAATCAAAATCTTAAAGAGTATTGATGTTATTCAAATCTTGGAAAGATTGTTTCAATCTTGCACCAAAAGACTCTTCAGCTTTACGCATCCAAACACGTGGGTCATAGTATTTCTTGTTAGGAGCATCTTCACCTTCTGGGTTACCGATTTGTCCTTGTAAGTATCCTTTTTTGCCTTCGTAGAAACCACGAATACCATCCCAGAATGCCCATTGTAAATCTGTATCGATGTTCATTTTGATAGCACCGTAAGAGATAGCTTCACGAATTTCTTCTACAGAAGAACCAGAACCACCATGGAATACAAAATCAACTGGATTTGGACCAGTGTTGAATTTTTTCTCAATGTATTTTTGAGAGTTGTCAAGGATTTTCGGAGTTAACTTAACATTACCTGGTTTGTAAACACCATGCACGTTACCGAAAGCAGCAGCGATAGTAAATTTATCACTAACTTTTTTCAATTCTTCGTAAGCGTAAGCTACTTCTTCAGGTTGAGTATATAGTTTAGAGCTATCAACATCAGAGTTATCAACGCCATCTTCTTCACCACCAGTAACACCTAATTCAATTTCTAGAGTCATACCCATTTTGCTCATTCTTTCTAGGTAAGTTTTGCAAATTTCGATATTCTCATGCAAAGGCTCTTCAGAAAGGTCGATCATATGAGAAGAGAAAAGAGGAGCGCCATGAGCTTTGAACCATTTTTCACCAGCAGATAACATTCCATCCATCCAAGGCAATAAGTTTTTAGCACAGTGGTCGGTATGCAAAACTACCGTTGCACCGTACAATTCAGCCATTTGCCAAACGTGTTGTGCACCAGAAACAGCACCAGCTATTGCAGCGCGCTGACCATCGTTTTTCAAACCTTTACCGGCATTGAATATAGCACCACCATTAGAAAACTGAATGATTACTGGAGCATTAACAGCAACAGCTGTTTCCATCACTGCATTCATTGTGTTTGTTCCTGTAACGTTTACTGCAGGAAGAGCGAATTTTTTCGCTTTAGCCAATTGAAATAATTGTTGAACTCCATCTCCGGTTACAACGCCCGGTTTAATTTGTGTAGCTGTTGCGCTCATGTTTGTTATTGTTTTAGTTTTGATAAAATCTTATTGTTCTTGCAATTTTTGCTTTTAAGTCTTTACGCTCAACGATAAAATCAAGGAAACCTTGATCTAATACGAATTCTGCGGTTTGAAATCCTTTAGGTAAATCTTTTTTGATAGTCTCTTTAACAACTCTTGGTCCGGCGAAACCAATTAATGCACCAGGCTCAGCGATATTAACATCGCCCAGCATTGCAAAAGAGGCAGTAACACCGCCAGTTGTTGGATCGGTCATTAAAGAGATGTAAGGAAGTTTTGCTTTTGCTAAAAGAGTTAGTTTAGCAGATGTTTTAGCCATTTGCATTAAAGAAAATGCGGCTTCCATCATTCGGGCACCACCCGATTTAGAAATGATGATCAATGGTTTTTTGTACTTTAAACAGTGGTCAATCGCTCTTGATATTTTCTCTCCAACCACCGAACCCATCGATCCACCAATAAAGTTGAAGTTCATAGCTACTACTACAGCATCAAGTCCATCGATTTTACCGTGTGCTGCAGATGCAGCATCTTTCATTCCGGTCTTTTTAATAGAGTCGGCAACTCTATCGGTATATTTTTTTGTATCTGTAAATTTTAGAGGATCTCCAGAAGTCATGTTTGGAGCAATTTCAGTGTATTTGTTGTTGTCGAACAAAATGTGAAAATACTCTGGTGAATTTATTCTTTCGTGGTATCCGCAACCTGCGCAAACCCATAGAGTTTGTTTATGTTCGTCAGTTGTTACCACCTTAGAGCATTTGCCACACTGATACCATAAACCTTCAGGGGTTTCCTTCTTTTCTTCGGTAGGAGTGTTAATGCCTTCTTTAACTCTTTTAAACCAAACCATAGTTTCAGATTCTATTGTCATAAATTTTAAGGAGGCGAAGGTATGAAATTTCTGTGAAGGTTTAAAGTGACTTTTTATTTGCCTGATATTGAGCAGGTATTCATGTAGTTACTTGCGGAAATGAATCGTTTTGAATTAGAATGGATAACCAATTCCCACATTAAATTCAGCTTCATTTAGCTTGAATCCAAAAGCATCTGCCAGATGGGGTTTTCTTATAGGCCAACCCACATCAACTCGAGCAATCAAAAAGGTGAAGTCAAATCGCAAACCAGCTCCAGCAGCAATTGCTAGTTCTTTGTAAAATCTATTGAATTGAAAAACAGCTTTATAGTCTTTGTCTTCTAATCTCCAAATATTACCTGCATCGGTGAAAATAGCGCCTTTTACCATGCTGTTTATTTTAAATCTGTATTCGGCGTTTAGTTCTATTTTTATTTCGCCTAATTTATCAATGTTTGTAGAGTCAATAGCTGAACCAGGACCTAAAGTTCTGATTTTCCATCCTCTAACACCATTGGCTCCGCCGGTAAAATAAAGTTTGTCAAATGGCACGGCGATATCACCTTTTCCAAATGGAATAGCCATTCCTCCGTATGACCTAAAGATTAATTGTCTTTCAAATCTAAGGTTGTAATACTTTCTAAAATCAGCATCTATTTTAACGAATTTAGAATATCTCACACCGCCTACAAGCATAGCTCCTGTGCTATCTTTTTCGAAAATATTTATAGGGCTTAGTAAAGAGCCAATTAGTCCGGTAATATTTGCATTAGCATACAATAACCGAGGATGCTTCGAATCTTTTTTAGTTGACTCATTGAAAATGTAAGAATATTTAATTCCGGCATTGATGTAGTCTCTAAAAGATGCGGCAAGACGCGGACTAATACTACTAATCTGACTTAATATTGGTGAGCTTTTGTCGATGTAGGATACGCTCCAGTCGGGAAATGAAAACTTATGCGACTTGAATTGGGTTTCGGTTAATTCGTATGTGTTACTCAAGCCAAATATCCATCTTCGATATTCTTCACGATTTTGATAGTTGAAATATGAAGAAACGGTGGTTTTTGGATAAGAACCTTTAATTAGGCTTTGTGAAAGTTTTGGAAAGAAAAGGAGGCTCGGAATCCTTAAGGATAGTTGCGGACCAATATCTGTACCTATGATATACTGGTTAGTGGCAGCGTTTTTTACATTTTCAGCGAATGCCCTCACTCGAAATTCTAATTGTTCTAGGCCTTTAAAAGGGTTTTTGGTTTTATACACGATGATTCCTCCACCTCCAAAACCTTCACGAAATGTAACCTGACCCTCAAAAGAAATCGAATGACGTTTTTTAGAGTTCATTTTAATATAGACATCCATTTTGGGAACCGTGTCGTTGGTTACTTTCTTGTAATCGAGTTTAATGTAATTGAAAATGCCAAGGTTATTAAGCTGATTGTATGTTTCTTGGTGATTTGCTAAACGATAGTACTTATTCTGTTTAAAATAAATCGCCTTGCATATTGGAGTGGTTTTATATTTCAAACTATCACGATAAATAAATGTAATCATAGTAGTGTCGAGTTTCCAAGTACGTTTGCTTCTTGAAACATCACCTAAAACAACTAAAGTGTCATTTGGAATTAGATTTGGATTGCTGGCGTTAAAATCGGGTTGAACGTAAATATTTCTGATTCTATAACGAAGATGGGTTCCTGGTATCAAAGAATCGGTGTTTTCTTTTTGAAACGTGGGGTTATCGATCACGATTGTTAAATTCACTGAATGCTTGCCAACTGTAGTATCCACTTTGTAACGAACATAATATTCGTTGAAATCATAGTATCCTCTATTTTGAATTAAATTAGAAATATGCAGTCTTTCATTGTTAAGCACATTAACGTCGAAAAGTCCACCTTTCTTCATTGGTAGATTGTTGGAATCTTGCTTAATTAGAGATTTTAGATGCGGCAATGGGGCATCAATAAAAATGTTCTTAACGATGTACGGTTCGCCCAAAACGACACTGTAAATCACTTTTACTTTTTTCTTTCTGTGGTGAATTACCTTTGTGCTGATTTTACTATCGTAGTAACCCTTGTTCCGCAAAAAAGTTTGCATTTGCAGCACCGAATAAGCAATTTTTGTGCTGTCGAAAATAACTGGAGGTTCACCAAGCGCCTCAACCGACTTAAGTCTTAATCGGCTAAAAAAGCCATGTTTTTTTTCTTGGAATTCAGGAGTTTCATCTTTCCTGTTGTGTAGTAAGTTATATGAAGTAAGGTAGATTCGCCATAGGTTTAAGAATATGGCTTTGTTAGGTTTTTGCTTAATGTACATCTGCAACTCTTCGATATCTATTTTTCCTTTATCGGCCAATTCTACTTTATTCTTTTGCAATAAAAATTGATCATCGGGAACAAAATAGGTTGATTTACATGCCGCCAGCATCAGCAAAGGCAGAAGATAAAAAAGTCGAATATTGAATTTTCTTTGAATCAAGAGATGTAATTCTTTGTCAAAATAAGCTAATTTTAGCCGTAATATGCAAACACTATCAAAGAATAAAATTTCACATATTTCTTCTCTTCACCAAAAGAAATATCGTTTTGAATGGAATGAGTTTTTGGTTGAAGGAAAAAAAAGTGTTGAAGAGTTCTTGCGGTCGGGATATGAATTAGCCTGTTTGGTGCTAGCGAATGAGGACGCTTTTGAAATACAGCAATTCCCTATTGAAAAAGTCTATGTTGCAAATGAAAAAGACAGACAAAAAATAAGCGCTTTAACCACAGCACCAGATGTTTTGGCTGTGTTTAAAATGAAGATTAGTAAAAATATTGACTTCAGTCAGTCATTATCTTTAGTGTTAGATGGTGTGAGGGACCCGGGTAATTTAGGTACCATAATAAGAACTGCCGATTGGTTTGGAATTCAAAACATTTATTGCTCTTTAGATAGCGTTGATTGTTTTAATCCTAAGGTGGTGCAGGCCACAATGGGGTCGTTGTCTAGAATTAGCGTGCATTATAGCGATTTAACAGAGTTAATGCAGAAAGCAAAAAGTTTTAATGATTTCCCTATTATGGGTGCCTACATGGAAGGTGAAAATATTGCTAAAGTAAAATTTGGCGGTAAGGGCTTTTTAGTCATGGGAAATGAATCAGAGGGTATCAGAAAAGAGATTGAAAGCTTTATCTCAAAAAAAATAAGTATTCCCAAATCAGTTCATTCTAACGCTGAATCGCTCAATGTTTCGGTGGCTACAGCGGTTTTATGCTATTCTTTAACAATGTGATGTTTATTAATAAACTTGACAAATAGCACTCATCTTTATACATTAGTCGAAAGTCAAAACGGAATTTGAATGGAAATCAAAACCACTTTTGAATACCTGAAGGTATTAGATAACATTGCAGAGATAATTGACGAACGACCAATAACTCCAGAATCTCGTGAAAAATTGCGTGGCCTTATGGCTGCTGTGCGAGAATTTGAAAAGCATGCTCTTAAGGTTGAAACAGCGCAGCAACGCTTGATTGATACATTTTTAAGCGAACGTTTTTTACTTAACTAGTAGCTTTATTAACATTCTTTGATAACTTCCTTTCCAAAAGGGCTGTTATTTGCCTAACTTAATTTAAATTAGAGCCAACATAAATTTTTGATGAATACAAAAAAGCTCATAATTATATTTCTATCTGTATTTGCGGGCGTGTTCATACTATGGATTTTTGTGTTCCCATCTTTTCTCAAATTAATTAAAGAGGAACCTAAAAAATTAAACTTTTACGAGCTTAAGTCGAAAGCTATTGGCTACGACTACTATGTAAAGTATTATGATACGGCCCAGGTTAATATTCAGAAAGGTATCGATAGTATATTTAATGCTGTAGAGGCATCTGTTTTCGTTCAAAATCCTAATTCTGTTGTATCTCAATTCAATCAATCAGATTCATGTGTGTTGGTGGATAGAGTTTTTCTTGATTTGTTTTTTGCTTCTGATGATGTATATGAATGCACCAACATAGCTTTTGATCCTACAGTATATACTCTTTCTAGGTTGTGGGGCTACGGCGAGAAAGGTTCAACAGCGTTGGATACACTTTTTCCAACAGTAAGCGATGCTAAATTAAGAGATTCTTTAATTCTTGAATATGTAGATTCGGCATCAGCTGAGTTGGAAGAGCATATGGGGCTAAGTAAGGTTAGGATTGCAGGTGATGTGCTTGAGACAGGAGATCTTACAGAGGGGCAAAAAAATTACGCTTGTAAAACAGATAGTTTGTTGCAACTTGATTTTAGTGCTATTGTACGAGGCTATTTGGTTGATGAAATATTTAATTTCTTGTATTACAAAAAGAAAATTAGAAATTTTATGGTGAGTGTTGGCGGACAAGTTTTGGTTGCTGGAAGTAAACCAGATGGAAGCAGATGGGAAGTGGAAGTTAAAGATTTGTTTAATAAGGTAGGCTCATCAACTAAATTCCATTTAAATCACGAATATTCAAGTATGGCAATTTGCGAGAATTTCAAAAATGCCGTTAAGATTGGTGATGAGATGATTGCAAAAACTTTCGATCCAAGAAATTATTTACCTGTAGACAATGGAATGATGACCGTTATTGTTTTTGGGCAAGATGGCGTTAAGGCAGAAGCATTTGCTACAGCTTTAATGGTTATGGGGCCAGATGATGCCAGAGATTTTGTTGAAGTAAATCCAACAGAATCATTGGAAGCGTACTTTATGTACACCGATAAAAAGACAAAGCAAATTAAAACCTATTCTTCACCAGGATTGGCCGATATCATGGCTGCAGATGATGTGAAGAAATCTGAAGATTAAGATTTCCTTATGCAAGAAAAATTGAAAGCCTTTGAGCGTCTGTTGGTAATAATGGACGAATTGAGGGAGAAATGCCCGTGGGACAAAAAACAAACTCTTGATTCCTTACGTCATCTTACTATTGAAGAGACTTATGAATTGTGTGATGCTATTCTAGAGAAAGATATGGAAGGTATTAAAGGTGAACTAGGTGATTTATTTTTACATCTTGTTTTTTATGCCAAAATAGCTTCTGAATCGAATAAATTTGATGTGGCCGATGTATTGAATGCTGTTTGTGAAAAACTCATTCATCGTCATCCGCATATTTATGGTGATGTAAAAGTTGAAAATGAGGAAGAAGTAAAAAGAAACTGGGAACAATTAAAATTAAAAGAAGGAAAAAAATCGGTTTTACAAGGTGTTCCTTCATCGTTGCCAGCATTGGTAAAGGCAACACGAATTCAAGACAAGGCAAGAGGTGTTGGTTTCGATTGGGACAATAAATCACAAGTGTGGGAAAAGGTGCAAGAAGAGATTGCTGAGTTTCAGCAAGAAGAAATAAATGGTGATTTGCAAAAGATGGAAGATGAATTTGGCGACGTATTATTTTCAATGGTGAATTATGCTCGCTTTGTAGGTATTAATCCCGAAGATGCTTTGGAACGCACCAATAAAAAATTCATTAAACGATTTACATTTCTAGAAGAAGAAGTAAATAAGCAAGGGAAAAATATGAAAGATATGACCTTGAGTGAAATGGAAGAGATTTGGCAGAAGGCAAAGAAAAAGTAAATGCTATTTTACTGTTGAAGATGAAGAAACTTCTGCTCGTGTTTTTACTGTTTTTTTTGATTCATTCCATTTACATCTCTTATGATGGCTCAAAAGAATTCAACCAATCAGCCCAAGCGGCTTTGGTTTTAGGCAATAAAGTAAATGAAGATGGCAGCTTGAGTAATCGATTGAAAGCTAGGTGCGACAAAGCAATTGAATTGTACTCTAAACAGCAGGTTAAATTTATTATTGTAAGCGGCGGAGTAGGAGAAGAAGGGTTTAGCGAAGGAGCGAGAATGCACGATTATTTGCTAAGTAAAGAGATTCCCGATTCTGCGATTATTACAGATGTAAAAGGCAATAGCACAGAGGCTACAGTGAAAAATTTCGTGTCACTTAATCATTACCGAAAGTTTAGTTCGGTTGTGGTTGTTTCTCAGTTTTATCATATTACTCGAACAAAAAAGATGTTAAGTGATGCCGGAGTTGAAAAGTTGTATGGTGCTAGTCCGAAATTTTTTGAATGGCGAGATTTTTATTCCTTAACACGCGAATTTTTTGCCTTTTATTGGTATTGTGTATTCGGTTAATGTCTTCGTAAAGACAGATGGAATCTGTCTTCAATAGATTATTTTCCTTTTATTTTAATTCAATAGAATCAGATTTTTTTTCTTTTTAAGACAGATTCTATCTGTCTCTACGAAGACCAAGACTTAATATCACTTCTCTCAATTCATTCAACATCATTGCCGTTGCACCCCACACTACATGATTTTGAATGTCGAAATACGGTGTTTCAAAATTGAATCCTGCAGCTAGCTTTAATTCTTTTGATTTAAGAATGTCGTCGCGAAGTAAATCACTTATGGATAGTTCAATAATTTCATCTACTTCATTTTGATTTTTTACGAATTTCGGACGAGTATTTGTAAATCCCACAAAAGGAAATACTTTAAAGTTACTGGGTGGTATGTACAAATCACTTAACTCCCCAATTATGTTTACATTTTTACGTACAACTCCAATCTCTTCTTCGGTTTCACGTAAGGCAGTTTGCTCAAAACTTTCATCGTGCTCTTCTTTTTTACCTCCAGGAAAAGAAATTTGTGCGCTGTGATGACCATCGTAAGTTGGCCTTTTGGTAAGTACTAAATGAGGAATATTATCTATGGGGTAAATCAATATAAGAACAGCTGCAGTTTTCGCTTCTTTTTGTTTTTTAAATTTAGCATCAACAGCTTCTCTATAGGGAGCCATTTTGTATTGAGCCTCCTTCCCAGGTAGCGTTTGAGAAAGTGCGCGTTGAAGTTGTATGGTAAATTCTAAAAACATCTTATCTTCGAAGCAAAGTCTAAAATTATGCTTAAAAATTTAGTAATCCTTTTCTTTTTTATCAGTCTTGCAGCTAATGCTCAAGATACCATTAATTTAAATGGGGTGTGGAGAGATTCGTCGGGAACATCGTTTTCTAATTGCTATGCTATTATTACTCAAAATGGAAATAAGATAACTTTTAGTCATTATCTCGAATTTAATGGTCAACCTTTTGTTGAGTTTGGTCAGGGAAATTTAAGAAGAAGAACCATTAAATATAAAGTTAAGGTAACCAAAAAAATTGAAGGTTGGGCCGTTAGGGGTGAGCACGAACTTACTTTGAGTGCCGATGGCAAAACGTTAAGAGGAACTTATCGTGATGGTAAGGGAAATACTGGACCAATGGTGCTTAAGCGAATGTATTGATTTTAAGAAAGAAATAGGGGTGAATCGCGCTCAATAGACAGCAGATGCATGGAGTGTTTAATACAATTACTGCATTAAAACCTTTAACTTTTTCAAAGATTTTTCATTGCTTGGTAACTTAAACGCGTTTACAATTTGTCTTTTTTCCGATTCTGTTAAATGCCAGCTTAAAGATAGTTTTTTCCCTTTTTTTCGTTGTGGCAATTCAAAATCTACTATGTCGATTTCACCGTTAAAGCATTCAGAAAAGTATTGTAAAAGTTGATCGTGATTCATGTCTTGTGTTCTAAACATATTAGAATAGATGCTACCAACTGGAGACATCAATTCTCCAATAAAAGTTTTTGGAGGATTTTCTTCGATGTGAAATTTTTTCTCACTGTCTCTAAGTTGTATGATTACAATTCCACTAGTGTTTTCTTCTATCCATTTTCTAAAAGTGTAAATGAATTTCATTGTTGCGTCTAATCCGAAATTATCACGAACACCAGCATCCATAACTTCAATAACTGGCTCACTGGGTAGATGAGCAACGGGCATAATAAATGGGAAAGTAGCACTCATTCTCAAGGCTGAAGTAAATCGAAGGTTAGCGGCATCTTGTTCCTTAAAAAATCTACCAAATTCGATAGCATCAATTGTGTGTTTGTTTCTAATGTTGTTTTTTGGAGATAAATAGGATAGATAAGAAATTGGTTGAGAAGAGATCAAAAGTTTTCTTCCATCATTGATTATGGTTGGTGATAATATCATCATTGGAATTTGGGCTTTGAATTCTGGTTCTCTGTATTCCCATATTCGTTTGTTCAACATGTTGTTGGTGTTTTCGTTAAGGTTGTTTTCAAAAGCATAACCTCTGTCAATTGTGTATGAATGTCCATTGTCCTCAAAATTTCGAAATTTAAAAATGAGGTCATTCATAGTCACATGAAATGAAAGGTTGTTTAACATGTCACTACTTATTTTATCAATGTATTTATTGTCGTATAAATTTTGAACTTCTCCGCTCGCTTTTCTTAAATATAATTCACGAAGGTATGCTGCCCCTACCATACCACCAGAGGAACCTGTTATTAGCTCTGTATGATTTAAAAGTTCGCCATTCAGAGCACTATCAGCTTTAGATAAGGCAAAGAAAGTCCACAAAGACGCTCTTAATCCACCGCCTGAGCAGTTTACAATGACAAGCTTAGGTTTTTGTCCGCTCTTTTTTGCATGAGCCATATTTTTACTTTTCCAATTTTCTAAAATCTTCAAAGTGTTATTAAAATCATTGTAATAGTTAATGGCGTTGATGTTGTGTTCTAAGGTGCCATGTCTAAAATCTGCTTTTGTGGTGTCGTAATTCAAGCCGTAAGCTTTGTTTTCTGAATTGAAAAAATTGAATTGCGAAAAGTAATTAAATGCCACAAAGAGAGAGATGATTATGAAGTCAGCCCAACCTCTAAACCATGAGTGAATGGCAGATGCTAGCATCAAGAAAAGCGTAAAGAGCAGTATTAAACTTGCTCCAGCCGGAATAATAAATAGTTTAAAACTACTTAAGAAACTTAGCAAGATAATACTAGCGAATACAATGATTTCAAACAAAGCTGCATTGAGGTGATTTTGTTGAAATACCTGACGAAGCATGGTATTGTCGTAGTGATCTATATTTCTTGCTAGCCTTATTTTAAAAGGGTTACTTAGGTAGGTAGAGATATTCCATTCTTTTTCTATATTGATGAATTTATCCCAATCTACCTTCTTATGTAATATGTCTTTTATAGGTTTTTTTGCTTTCTCTGCAGGATCGGGGTATAGGTCGATGTCATCCTCATCTTTTTCTTCAGCTTCATGGTCATGTTCAGTTGCTGTTTCAACACCAAACATTTTCTTGATGTCTTTGTTGGTAGAAGAGAAGTAGGCAAAACATGAAAAGATATTGACTGTATATCCTAAAATGAACGATAGTACAAATAAACTAATGTAGAAGAACCCTTTTCCATTTTCATTTAAGAACATGGCTACTTGAGAAATGTAAATCAAAATTCCAATGAGTGGAAATATTGAATTATTGATGCAATACTTTATGAAAGGTCGCGATAACGTGGCCAAAAAAGCAAATCGATGGCCGTTCATTATATAAGATGAAATATTGAAAGCCATCACAAATCCTCCAAAGGAAAATCCCATGATGAAATACGAAAGCCAACTTACATTATGCAAATACTCGGGAGAAAGAAAAAGGTACTGAACTCCGTAGTCGTGAGCGATATTACCGGTGATGAACCCGATGATAATCAACCAAAAAAGTACAATGAGTAAATTGTTTTTTAGGTGCACCCAAACAAGTTGAATAGGAAAGAAATAAAACCATCTCTTAAAATAGCGACTTTTAAAAAGTGATTTCTTTTTACTCATAGATTTGGGTTGATGTGCCCTTTACGGAAAGTTACTTATAAGGTTAGGCTATTGCTTTCTTTTTGCTTGAACTTAGCAACAAATGGAAAAGAATAACTATTAGAATAGGGTCTATAAGTAAGCGATGACGGGCTTCTACGTAAAAAACAGCCTGTAGAAACGAAAAAGAAAATGCTACTAGAATCCATTTCATTTGACGGGTTTTAATCGAAAAAAAGAGCAAAGCTCCGATAAATAGTAAGTTGAATAACCTAATGATTGGTATCATTTTTTTGATGTGCCAAGGGTATTCGGTTCCCATTTGATTAGAGAAAAACCAAAAGTTTTTCAATTTAACGGCAATCATTCTTAATACGTGAACTGGATCTTTTTGCCATTGCTCGGTATATTTCTGCATGAAGAAATCATTCTGTCCTTTCACTGTCGAATGACCTAATTCATTAAGTTCTTCGCTATTTAGCGCTTGATAGTATGTAGCTCCATTATTCAAATAATTTCCGCCTTCTGAGTTGTGGAGGCTTCCTTTCCACAGAATTTTACCGCTGGTGGAGGTTAATCCCCAAACATTGTCGGTAATTACATTGTGTGCAATCCATGGCGTTGTCATAAGTATTATTCCAAGTAGTACAATAGAAGCTTTTTTTGCCTGCTTTTTAAAAAGTAGATATACAATCGCAATGGTAGGAAATACTATGAATGTGCCTCGTGCTAATATAGTTAGGCCTAGCATCATTCCTTTTTCAAAATTAGATTTGTCACTGTCAATTACCGAAAATGCAGTGTAAATAGAGAAGGTTAAGAAGAGAAAATCATGTGCAAAAGGATGCACGCAAGTTAACTCATAGTAAACAAAGGCTGGATGAAAAAGGGGGAGAATAGAGAGTGCAATCATCCATTTGTCTTTAATCGTAGTCCAACCTTTATTGTTTGTCCTTTTCAATATGCTGTAAATAAAAAGAGATGATGTGCTTAAAAGCAATATGTTAAGTGTAATAGCGGCAAGGGCAGAATGGTGAATGCTGTATGTTAAACTTAGTAAAATAGGATAAATAGGAAACTGAAAACTGTGATTTTGAACACCATCGTTAAAGTAAAAAAAGCTGTAATGTCTTATGAAATTCTGAGCGATTTCATGGTCTTCGAAGGTTTTAAAACCATCGATAAATTGAACTGCAATAATTTTTATTATGCTTACAATAGCAACAATAAGTAGCAGTTTTTTATTGAGTATGGTGGGTTTAGTATCCATATCCCCAACCATCCGAACGACGCAAACCTAAAATCTTGTAATCTTTTTTATCTATGGCTTCTTGCGCTTTTGCTCTATTGAGGTACACCGATTTTTTTTGGTAACTCTCTATTCCTAATCCTATTTGAAAAAATACTCCGCAAATCACCGCCGTCACAAATAATTTTGCCCATATTTTGTTTTTGGCAAAAAGCCATCTGTAACAATAAAAGGAATACAATAGTGCTAAAGGGAAAAGTAGAAAGAAGGTGTGTGGTGCCGGACCTTTAATCGAAAAGAAAAAACTACAAAACAACATGATGTAGGTGGCTAACATGGTCCATTTTATTTTCTTCCATGTTTCATCCTCATTTTTTTGAAAGAAGGCAAGAATAAATAATCCAACTTGAGCCATGCCGAAAATATATAAGTAGGCTGTGAACGGCGCCATCCAAATATGATCTTTTACCACTTGCAAGCGCTTCTCGGTATCTCCGCCTAACATGTAAGGAATTTCATAGGCAGCAAACGATAAAAACTTGGTCATTATAGGAACTACATTCTCAAAATTGTCGCGATTGAAAACCAAATTAGAGTCTACTTTTCCAGCTCTCGATTCGTCGGGATGCAATATTGTTGGTAGCAAAGTACTAAATCCAATACCAGCCCCAAGAATGAAAAAGAGTCCGTATTTAATGAATGATTTTCTATAATTTTTTAAAATATGCAAGAAAGCAAATCCTATGAAAGGTAGAAGCAAAACCCACGATAGATGTATTTGCATGATGCAGGTGAGCGCGAATCCGAAAATGAAAAATGATAGTCCTTTTTTAATGAGAGAATCTTTATAAAAATCCATCACCTCAATGAAACATAGGAAAAACGGAATGGAGAATAATACAACATAAGATGGATTCACAATTCTTGTTGAAAATTGCATGATCCAAGGGGTGGTTAGCGTGAGTGTCCAAATGATCCACTTCGGGAAATCAGGAAATCTTTTGCTTAAATAATATGCGAAATACGATAAAACTATCAGTGAAAGTAAGCTTAATAAAATTGCAGGTGCTTCTGGAATGGGTAAGATGTAAAATGCTGCACTCACCAAAATTCCTTGTAATGCTCCAGGAATTTGAGTTTTGGTGTAAACTACATCCGGACCGTAATACGGCCAGGTGCTAGTGGTGTAAGATTTTAGTCCGATTAAATAAATTTGCTGTTCATCTTCCGCCCAAAATTCGCTTACCACTCCATAAACAATGCGCAGTAAGCAAAGGGATGCAATTAATATTAAAAGATATTTTTTTGGTAAATCTCTCATTGTTTTAAAATGGAAATTCCATGTGGTCCTTCGTTAAATAGCAAATCTAAAATACTTAGGTTTGGCATAAAACCAAGTTTGTCGGAAAATACCTGCATGTATTCGGGGTGTTTGAAATCAACATCGGATTTAGGATGAATGCTATTTCTAAAATCAATCATGTTGGGATATTCCTTTTCGTATTTCTCTGTAGGAGTAAACTTTATATCTAATTTCAGCTTTGCGCAAACCCATTGATGGAGCATATTGTTGTATTCTAGCAGATATTCTGATTTTGTGAAAATCAATTTTTCAAGCTCGGCTTCGTAATATTCAAAAAAAGGAGCAGAGCGGTAGGCTGTGGTAATCGATCTCCAGAGAATGATTTGCCAATTATCATTGTAAGAAATCTTTATGTTTTTGGTCGCTGTGCGCTCTCTGTTTCGACTTTGTATTGGTATTGAAAGCGTTAATTTTTTATTCGATCCAAAAATAGACAATCGATTTCTATAGGTTTGTTTAGGAAAATGTTCGTTCACTTCAAGCAAAGCATCGGGATGTTTCAGCAATTGAGTGTAGTACTCAATTGGCCCTAATAGCGCACTTGAAAAAATTGCCGTTGCCATTATTTAGCTTCTGCTTTTTTTGCTTTTCTGTTTTTCCAAAGCTTGTTGGCCAACCATAGTAATACGCCGCCAATTAAGAAATGGAAAAGGTATGATTTTGATATCCCGTCTTTAGATACAAAAGAAAATAATCGATCATATTGCAATCCACCTCTTTCTCCATTGTAAGACATCCAAATAAAAACTGGCGTTCCAACGATATGGTCATCAGGAACAAAGCCCCAAGCTCTTGAGTCGGCAGAATTATCTCGGTTGTCACCCATAGCGAAATAATAATCTTTTTCAAATGTGTATTTGTCAATAAAGCCATTGTCGTCTCTAAACTTTGGTTTGGAAGATGACATATATTCCTTAATTGCTAATTCATTGGGGAAGTCATTCTTCACTAAATTTTGATCAAAGGCTTTCAATTTGTTCAATAAATCTGCCATCTCTTCCTCACAACCACTAGCGATGTATTCTTGTACTTCTTCGATCAATTTGTTCACATCATTTTGGTTTAAGCCATTCTGTTGAATATAAAATACATCGGCTAATTTTTGAATGGCATCAGGCAAAGGATATCCTTGATTGTTGTTTAAAATTTGGTAACACTCTTCTCTAATGTCGCTATTGGTGGGAGAGGTGCGTAGTTTGTGCAAATGTAAATAGGCTTCGGCCAGTTCTTTAACATAATAAACCTTTTTATTTTCGTAGAATTTGAAAATTCGGTTGTAGGCGTAAAAGTTTTTGGCGTTTAATGCTATGGTGCTTTCCTTTTTTGGAACCCAAATCGGACCGTAATTCAAATTAGTCCAGAGGTCTAAAGAATCAGATGAAACTCTGGTGCCGAAATTGGTTTTGGTGTCACGATCTCCGTATGATGGTGCTTGAAATTTTGTTGGATATAAAATTTGCGATTGTTGCGGTGCATTAACATCCATTTCTAAACCGCTCTTTGGAAAATCTTCTTTTTTCCCATCAATATAAACAAAGCCCTGCTTTACCTGCAATGAATCTCCAGGTATACCAACACACCTTTTAACATAGTAGGTCTTTTTGTCGGTAGGACGATAAGGTTCATAAGGGTAGTTGAACACGATAATGTCTCTTCTTTCAACATCTTTTAATCCAGGCAGCTTGATGCTTGGCAATTCAATCCAATCTAAATAAGCCGCTATTTCTAGCACAGGAATAGTTTGTTGGGTAAATGGAACAGCTAGCGGAGTAACAGGAGTGCGTGCACCATAATGAAATTTGCTAACGAAAAGGAAATCACCAACCATTAGGGTTTTCTCCATCGAAGGAGTAGGAATTTTAAACGCTTCAATGGTGAATGTTCTAATGATGGTTGCGGCAATGACAGCGAAGAAGATGGCTTCCGACCACTCCCTTGGTTTTGATTTACTTGCTTTGCTGTAGTCAACCGGACCAACATATTGCACATTTTCAAAATAGGCTAGGTAGGGTAAGTAGATAAATCCTGCAACGGCACCAATAACGTGTTCGAAAATTTTTCGCTTGCCGAAGTGATTTAAAATTTCAACTGTTAATCCAATAAATAAAACAACGTTTACAACTGGTATAAATACCAATAATAGCCACCACCAAGGTTTGTTCAATATTTTAATCCAAACGTAAATATTGAAAATAGGAATAAGCGCTTTCCATGATTGTTCGCCAGCATTTTTAAATAGTCCGGCCAAACCAATAAAGAAACTTATCGAGAAGGCAATTAAAATGTAAGTAGTATTCATGTATTAAAATTTCAGTAAGTCATTCATTCCGTAATATCCGCTTTTCCCTTTCATGAATTCTGCAGCAACAACGGCACCTAAGGCAAAGCCTTGACGGTTGTGAGCTTTGTGGCGAATGTAGATTTCATCAATTGGAGAGTTGTATACAACGGTATGTGTACCTGGTATATTTTCTATTCTTTTAGAAATAATCTCTAATTCATTATCTGCTGAGGTTTTGTCGTTAACCCATTTGTTTTTTCTTGAGTTATTGTCGATGATTCCTTCAGCCAAAGTAATAGCTGTTCCGCTAGGGGCATCAAGTTTTTGTGTGTGGTGAATTTCTTCCATTTCAATAGAGTACTCTTTGTATGGAGCCATCAATTGAGCTAGTTTTTTATTGATTTCGAAAAATACATTCACACCAATACTAAAGTTAGAAGCGTAGAAAAATCCTTTGCCATCTCTGGTGGCGCTGTTTTTAACTTCTTCCATTTTGTGCAACCATCCTGTTGTGCCAACCACTACAGGTACGTTGGCTTCAAAACATTTTTGAATATTGCTGTAGGCTGTTTCTGGCGTGCTGAATTCAATAGCAGCATCAGCTTTCTTTAGGTTGTCTATAGTAAGTTCGCGAGCGTTATCTACATTTATTTTAAGAACAATTTCGTGTCCTCTAGATATAGCGATTTTCTCAATCTCTTTACCCATTTTGCCATAACCAAGCAATGCAATTTTCATAAGCTAGTACTTTCTTAAATAATGAAAAGAAACAAATATAATATTTAGAGTTGGAAATCCTTAAAACTTCGCTGTTAGACTCAAGCCTAATCTAGGAGATTCGTTATAAGAATAAGAGGAAATGTAAGTAGGCTGCAAACGGAAAGATAAATTATCACTTACATCAAAATTGTAAAGGTGCCCGTCTACCGTTGCATCCAGAATGTTTGCTAGGTAAAGTATTCCCATAAAAAAGAAAGAGAGATCTCTGTTTCGTCTGTAATAGTCGTTTTCTGCTTGAAATTCGGCTTCTGATTTGCTGCTCAAGGCCTCAACAGATAAGGTTGTTGCTTTGGTTCTGTATTTACTGTTTTGCGCAAATGCAATAAAATCGGCATTGGTCTTTTGTTTATTGGTAATGGCATTTTTAATGATGAGTCCGTCATGCCAAAATCTGTAATAAATGGTATTGGTGTAAGCCAAATACCCAACGCCACCTAGTGCGCCATAAACAATGGGTACTTTCCAATATTTTCTGTTGTATACTTGTCCGAGGCCTGGCACAATTGCCGATAACATACCAGCCTTCTTAGCAGAGTGATTTTCGTTCCTTTTAAAAACTACCGATTTGCTGGATTTGTTGGTGTTGGGTGCTATAGTATCATTGCTGGCCCAGGAGGCTAATGAAATCAAACAAAAGAGATATGTTGCCCAAAAACGCACTATTATAAATCCAATAGTTCTTTAATTCTAATTAAATCTTGTTCAGATTTAAACGGAATAACAATGTTTCCATTGCCCTCTGGATTCTTTTTGAGCTTAATTTTAGTGCCAAAAAGAGCACTTAAATCTTCTTTAAGTTTTTGCTCATCGAATGATAGTCCGGCGCTTTTCTTTTTTGAAGAAGGAGTACTTGGTTGCTCTTCGCCAGTTTGACGCGCTAACTCTTCAACTTTTCTAACACTAAGATTTTCGGCTACTATCTTTCTAAAGATATAAAGTAAAACATCTTCATCGTCGATGGCCAACAAAGCGCGGGCATGGCCCATCGTGATTTCTTGAGCTTTTAAGGAAGCTTGTATTTGAGCTGGCAGTTTAAGTAATCTAAGGTAATTGGCTGTAGTTGAGCGGTTTTTGCCAACTCTCTCGCCCAATTCTTCTTGTGTTAAATGACACTCGTCGATGAGGCGTTTGTAGCTTAATGCTACCTCAATTGGGTTTAATTCTTGGCGTTGAATATTTTCAACCAAGGCCATTTCTAACATTGCTTGATCGTTGGCAATGCGAATGTAGGCTGGTACTTCAGTTAATCCGGCAACTTGCGAAGCTCTAAATCTTCTTTCTCCCGAAATGATTTGAAATTTATCGTAGCCTAATTTTCTAACCGTAATTGGCTGAATGATCCCTAATTCTTTAATAGATTGAGCCAATTCTAGTAGAGCCTCTTTTTCAAACTCAGTTCGAGGTTGAAAAGGGTTGGCTTCTATATGTTCAATACGAATATTGGCGATACTTCCAGCTGTTTGGTTCGCTTTGTCGGCAGGTAGGCTTGATGTGATATCGGTACCTGAATTTTCCAATAGGGCGCTTAATCCGCGACCTAAGGAGTTATTTTTTTTAATTGAGCTCATCTTCTACATTAATCACTTTATCTTCTTGCGCAATTCTTGTCAAGTTATTTTTTTGTAACACTTCTCTTGCTAAATTTAAGTAGTTCACCGAACCTTTGCAACTAGCATCGTGAGTTAAAATAGAATGACCGAAACTTGGCGCTTCACTCAATTTAGTGTTTCTCTGAATGATGGTATCGAAAACCATATCTTGGAAATGAGTTTTAACTTCGTCTACTACTTGGTTTGATAGACGTAAACGAGTATCGTACATGGTGAGGAGAATGCCTTCTATTCTTAATTCGGGATTCAATCTAGATTGAACAATTTTAACCGTATTCAATAACTTCCCTAAACCTTCCAAAGCAAAATACTCGCATTGAACAGGAATAATAACAGAATCTGATGCTGTTAGGGAGTTTATGGTAATTAAACCGAGTGATGGTGAGCAATCAATAATGATGAAATCGTAGTCGTCTTTCACTTTATCCAAAGCTAATTTCATCATTTTCTCTCTGTTGGGCAGATTGATGATTTCTATTTCTGCACCCACTAAGTCAATATTGGCGGGTATTATATCTACATTTGGAGTTTCGGTTTGTAGAATAATGTCTTTTGTTTCGGCTTCATTGATGATGCATTCGTAGGTTCCCATTTTGATGTTTCTAGGATCAAAACCTAAACCCGAAGTAGAGTTGGCTTGAGGGTCTGCGTCGACCAACAATACTTTCTTCTCTAATACGCCTAAACACGCTGCTAAATTTATGGCTGTAGTAGTTTTTCCTACGCCACCTTTCTGGTTTGTAATTGAAATAATCTTGCCCATCTTTTCTCTATTTAAAATCTTTAATTTCTCCTATGTTCATTAATATCAACTCTTTGCCTTCTTTTTTGAAAGCGTCTATAGCCTTCTGTTTTTCTATTGCAATATAGGGAAAAGTGTCGTAGTGCACCCCTAAAATCTTGTTACAATTTATGAACTTTGCCGCGTTGATAGCGTCGTTAATACCCATGGTAAAGTTGTCGCCTATAGGTAAAATGGCAAAGTTTAATTGATAAAACTCTGCAATTAACTTCATGTCTAGATGAAGGGCTGTATCGCCCGAGTAATAAAAGTTTCCTTCCGAGGATTCAATGATGAATCCAACCGGATTGCCGCCATAAGTGCCATCGGGTAGGCCGCTAGAGTGAACCGCATTGGTTAGTTTAACTTTACCAAAATCAAAAATCTTGCTTCCGCCTGTATTCATTGGGTGTGTATTGCTTACACCTTTGCTGTTCAGCCAAGTGTGAATTTCCCAATTAGCGATTACGAGAGCCTTAGTGTTTAAAGCAATAGCTACAGCGTCGGCGATATGGTCTTCATGGCCGTGACTAATGAAAATATAGTCGGCTTTAATGCTTGATATATCGATATTTTTTGCGTTTTGGTTTGGCGTAATGAAGGGGTCGAACAGAATGTTTTTTCCGTTAATTTCGCAAGCGAAACAAGAGTGACCGTAATAAGTTATCTTCATTAGTGAAATTCAATAAAACTATTAACTTTGAAAATCTGTGTAAAGGTAGTTCAAAACAGATGTTTTTTCATGAGTAATTTTAAACATAAAATTGTTAAAGAATGGGAGTAGTAACAGTGGTTTCGGGCACGAATAGAAAGGGAAGTATGACGTTTCATGTGTCGGATTTAATTCGCGATTTATTAACACAGAAGGGAGTTGAGGTTAAGTTGTTGGATTTGCAGAATCTTCCTCCTGATTTTCTTTTCACCGCTTTGTATGGCAATAGAAACGAAGCTTTTGAAAAGATATTGAATGATGAAATATACAGCAGCTCTAAGTTAATTTTAGTTTCTCCCGAGTATAATGGCGGATTTAGTGGAATATTGAAGGGATTTATGGATGGTTGGAACCCTAAGAAGTTAAGCGGACAAAAAGTAGCATTAGTTGGGGTGGCATCTGGTAGATCGGGAAATTTAAGAGGCTTGGATTATCTAACCAATGTATGTCATTATTTGAAGTTGCCGGTTTATTTTGATAAGATTCCGGTTTCTAGGGTAGGAGAGTTAGGGTCGGAGGCTGAGGGTATTCACGACGAAGTAACCAAGAAAGTCTTGAGTACTATGTTGGACGGCTTTATAAAGTTTTAGAATTTTGTACTTACAACATAAAAAAAGCCTCTCATCGAAAGATGAGAGGCTTTTTCTTGGCTTATAGATTCTACTATGCTTCAGCAGCAACAGTATTTCTTCTTTCTTTAATTCTAGATTTTTTACCAGTCAATTCTCTTAAGTAGAACAATCTTGCTCTTCTTACTTTACCTCTCTTGTTAACTTCGATTTTCTCGATAACTGGAGAGTTGATTGGGAAAATTCTTTCTACACCTACACCACCAGAAATTTTTCTAATTGTGAAAGTTTCTGTGATTCCATGACCTCTTTTCTGTAAAACTACTCCTTGGAAAAACTGGGTTCTAGTTTTAGCACCCTCAGTAATTTTATAATAAACTGTGATAGTGTCACCTGCTGAAAAGTCTTGCCATTTCTTGGTTTCCGACAATTCTAATGTAATCTGTTTCAATAAGTCCATCGCTGTAAAATTTTTAGCCCCTAAATTGGGGAGGGCAATATTACGAAATAAAAATCAATTTGCAATACTTTTTTTTAAGTCGCGATTTTCACTATCCATGGTTGATAACTACCCTAGAGGTAATTAATACCATATGGATACAAGCTTTATTTATGCTAATTATTATAGATATAACTTTCTAGGTATTTGTTCGTAAAACGATTGTCTTTGAGAACAAGGCTTGTAGATGAAGAATGAAACTAAGTCATTGTATATTACGCACTTGCTTATGAAAAGTTTGCAACATAAGCTCTTATTTCTGCTTCTAACATTTATGTTGGCAGGTGCGGCGGTGTCTTATGCTCAGCCAGGTGTTAATACTCCTAGTCAGAAAGAAATCAAAAAGAAACTTAAGGAAGAAGCTAAGGCCAAGGCCAAAAAACGTGCAAAAGAAAACAAAGAATACGAGCAAAGAATCGCGCAGAAAAAGAAAGAGGCTAAAGCTAAGGAGGCTCAGCTGAAGAAGGAAGCTAGAATAGCTGAAGAAGCCAGAGTTAAACAAAGAGCCCAGGAGTTGAAAGAATTGGAGGCAAAGGTTAAAAGAGACAGGGAGTTGGAGCTTGCAAAGGCAAAGCAGGCAACCCAGGAGGAAAAGCGTAAGGCCGAATTGGCTAAAAAGGAACTGGCTGAGCAAGAGAAGCATAGAAAGCAGTTGGAGGCAGAAGCGAAAAAACAGCAAGCGATTAAAGAATTGCAGGAACGTGAAAAAGAGGCCGAAAGGAAAAAAGAAGAGGAAGCCTTAGCGAGAAAGAATAAGCTTACTAAGAAAGAAGAAGAAATTAAAAAGAAAGAGGAGAAGATTCTTGCAGAGGCTGCCAAGCAAGCCGAAAAGCAAAGAAAATATCAAGAATCTAAAAAAGGTAAAGTTAACGATGTTGATCAGGCTAAACGAGAAGCTGAGGCCGAAAAAGCACGTTTAGAGGCTGAGCGATTGAAGGCAGAAGAAAAGAAAAAAATTGAAGCATCTATAGCTGCAGAGAAAGAAAAGGCTCAAATTAGAGCAGAGGAGGCTGAGGTTCAGCGTAAAATTCAAGAATATAAAGAGAAGGAAAGACTTGCGCAAGAGCAAATCAAAAAGTTTAAAGACGAAGCTAAAGCAAGAAGAGAGCAAGAGGAAGCAGAATTTCAGCAAAAATTGCGTGAAAAAGAAGAGGAATTGAAGCGTCAGAAAGAGATTGCTGAATTTAAAGCCAAAAATAAAGATAGAGAAGCTGAGTTGGCCAAGCAATTTGAAGAACAAAAGAAGGCCGAAACAAGTGAGCAAGAATTAGCGAGATTGAAAAAGGAAGAAGCCGAAAGAGCAGAGGCTGAGCGATTAAAAAAATTAAAAGAGGAGCAAGAAAAGCGCCTTGAAGAAGCGCGTGCTTCGGGCAATGAACAGTTGAAGCAAGCAGCAGAAGCTGCTGCTAAGGCAGAAGCCGATTTAAAAGCCGAGCAAGACAGAGAATTGGCCGCAATGAAAGCTCGTGAAGAAAAGCGCAAGGCTAAGGAGGCAAAGAAACTAGAAGAATTGAGAATTAAGCAAGATAAATTATTAGATAAAGGCGGTGATGAGGGCGATGATGAGAAATTATTAAGAGAAGAAGCAAAAGAAAAGAAGCGATTAGAGTATGAAAAAGAAAAGGAAAGGTTAAAAGCAGAAAAAGCTAAAGAGGAGGAGGAAAAGAGAAGAGCTAAAGAAGTTGAAAAGGTTGAAAAAGCTATGGCTGCGGCAAAAAGAGCCGAGCAAATTAAGCAAGAAACCGAAGAGATGCTCAAGCTTGAAGAAGAGGCTAAAAATTTAAAAAAACAGGCTGAGGAAACTAAAATTGCTGAAGAAAAGAAGAGAAAAGAATTGCAAGCGAAAGCAAAAGAAGAAGCAAAAAAGAATGAAGAGAAAAACGCAACCAATCAAACCAAGGAAGAAATAGAAGCCAATAAGAAAAATGCAGAGAAAGAATTTAATGAAAGAAAAGATAAGAAAGATGCCAATGAAAAGGCTAAAAACGAAAAAGAGCAAGCTAAAACAGCAGAGGAAGAGGCTAGATTGAGAAAAGAATATGAGAAGAAAATAGAACAAGAAAAGAAAGATGCTAGAAAAAAAGCAGAGGAATTAGCCAATGCCAAAAACTTTGAAGAGAAGAAGGATAAGTTGAAAAAAGATATTGAATTGCAAAAGAAAGAAAATGAGAGACTAGCCAATGCCGAAAAAGAAAAGACGTTAAAAGAACAGGACCGCCTCGCAAAAGAGCAAGCTGCGCAATTGCAAAAAGAAAAAGAATTGCAGTTGAAGAAAGAAGCCTTGGCTTTAAAGCAAGCCGTTAAGGAAAAGGAGTTGCAAAGAATTAAAGATGAAAAAGCCAAAGAAGATGCTATTAAATTAGCAGCTAAAAAAGAGAGAGATAGTATTAGTGCAAAAGTACGTGAAAATAACGCGAAGAAAGATAAAGCCGTTGCAGAAGCTCTAGTAGCAGAAGAAAAGGCAAAAACAGAAAAATTGAAAAAAGAACTCGAGAAATCTGCTGAAAAGCAAAAAGAGGAAGAGATTAAAAATAAAATTCAAAATGAAGCAAAGCAAAAGGTATCTAAGAAGAGTGAGGCGGAAGTAGCTAAGAAAGCGCAAGAAGAGAAGCTTAAAAAACTTCAAGAGAAAGAAAATAAGCAAACCGAATTGTTGAAAAAGCAATTGCAAGCCGATTCATTGGCAGCTGCTCAGCCTAAAAAAGAATTGACTTTTGAAGAACAAGTTATCAAAGATTATTTCGATGGTAAGAAGCTAGGGATGTGGAGAAGAGCCGAAAAAGAAAGAATATTGTTGGAATACCGCAAAAAACAAGAAGGCGATTTACAACATCAAAAAGACTCTATTGCTAACCGTTTGGAAAAGATTAAAGACGAGCAAGCAAAGGCAAATCAAACTTCTATGAATGCTGCTAAAGAGCAAAAGTATATTGCCAATAAGTTGAAGGAGTTACAAGAGCAATTAGAAGTTGAGAAGGAAGCAAAAACAATCGTAGACAACAACTTAAAGAAGATTGAAGAATCGGGTTTAACAGGAACAAATATTACTCTTGAAAAAAATATTTTGAGTAAACAATCTTCTGAAAAACAAAAGGAAATTGATAGAATAGAAGCTGAGATAGCTAAGTTAAAAAGCAGAAGTGCTGTTGTTGCAAAACAAGAGAAAAGTAAAAAGGAGAATGTTAAAAAGAAAAATGAAGAATTGGTAAAGCAGGGTGAAGAAAATCTTAAAAAATTAGAAGAGCAAACTGTAGCAGCAAGAATTGAGTTGCCATCTGAAAAGAAAGCGAGATTAAAGAGAGAGAAAGAAGAGCTTCAAAGAAAGAAGAATGAAGAGAAATTGAAATTGGCTGAGGCAAGAAAAAAAGAAGAAGAATTAGCTGCTGAAGAAAAAAATAAAAAGGAACAGAAGTTAAAAGAATTAAGCGAAAAAGAAGCCGAATTCGATAAGGAAATTGCAAACAAGAAATTAAAAATTGCAGAGGAAAAAGCGGCGCTTAAAGCTAAAAAAGAGCAAGATATGTTGTTAGCGAAAGAGAAAGCAGCTAAAGCAAAAGCTGAAAAAAACGCGCAGCTTGATGAAAAGGTGGTGAAAAAAGATACTTTGAACGATCAAGAAGTAGCTAACAAGCAAAAAGCATTTGAAAGTAAGAAGGCAAAAGAGATAGAGAAGCTTAAGGAGGCAGAAGAAAAATTGGCTAAAAATGATCTTGACAAGAAGATATCTAAAAAAGAATTGCGTCTTGAAGAGATGAAAAAAAGAATAACAGAGCTTGAAGCCGCTTTGAAAAAAGGATACGACGACAAAGATCAATATGAGAAAAGCCTTGAAACGATTGAATCAAATTCTTCTGTTGACAACGAGATTGAGAAATCAAAATTGAAAAGAAAAGTAGCTGAGAAAAATATTGAAATTCAAAGCGCTATTGATGAACTGAAGAAATTAAGAGAGGATTTGGCTAAAGGGGAAACAGGAACTTCGGTTGTTGATGGAAAAGCAAATGCTAAAAATGCAGATGTTCTTGCTAAGGAAAACGAAAGCAAAAAAATAGCTGAAGAAGAGAGAAAGAAGAAGGAGGATGCAGAGATGGCCGAGGCGAACGCCAAAGCAAAAACTGCTGCTGAAAAGAAAAGAAAAGAAATGGACGAGAAGGAAAGATTGGATAAAATTGAACAACAAAAACAAATGGCGAAAGCCGAACTCGAAAAACAGAAAAAGGAATTACTGGATAAGGAAAAAGAAAGAAATAACAATTTCGAAAAGGATAAGAAAATTTTAGAAATTGAAAGAAAAGAATTGGAGTTGAAGGAACAAAGAGAAAAGCAATTAAAAGAAGAGCAAGAGAAGTTAATAGCTGAGGAAGAAAAGATTCAAAGAGAAAAAGAATTGGCTATAAATGAAGCTAAGAAGAATGCCGAACTTCAGGAGATGAAGAAGCAGGAAGAGCTCAATCGCATTAAAAAAGAGAATGAAATGCGTGAAAGAGCTATGGCCGAGCAAAAGTTTAGAGCCGAGCTTGAAAAAGAGCGTTCTGAAAGAGAACGTTTGTTGAGAGATTCATTGCTTAAGGCTCAAAAGCAAGCCAATCTAGTGCACAACCAAAACAAAGCGAAATTTGATTCGCTTCAACAAAAAACTTTTGAAGAAAATAAAAAGATGCAAGACGAATATACCTTGCTAAAGATGAAACGAGAACAGGAGGCATTGCTTAGAGAACAAGAAATTCAAAAAGAGAAAGAAGACGCCTTGAAAAAGAAAAACAACAAGGCTGTGGTAAGCGAAGAGGCTAAGAAAGCACAAGAAGCGCGTGCTAAGTACGAAGAAGAATTAAGAAATAATAAAAGATTAGAGGCCAAAACCGCACAGATGAAGGAAGAGGCTAAGAGAAAAGAATTGTTAGATCAGCAAAGAAATAAAATGGTTGAGCGCGAAAGAATGTTGATGGCTAAGCAAAAGGCTAGAGAAGATTCTATCGCGGCAGCCTTAGCTTCTAAACTCGATAGACAGAAACCAATTCAAGCAGAAATAGACGCGAGAAATGCTCAAAGAGTGACACTTGAAGAAGAGATCAATGTTTTGAAGGAAAAAGAGGTTGTTGTGCTTCAAGGCTATGTTAAAGAGAATGCTACTTCTCGTCAGCTGCAATATGAGGCTGACCAAAAAGTGGGGGTAGAAAAACTTAAAAAATCGTCGGCAGCAATCTTAGCAGAGAAGAAAGCATTGGAGACGAAATTACAAGCAAAGGAAAATTATTTGTCGAGATTAGATAAGCAAGAGCAATTAAATAAAATTCGTCAGGAATTAAATGTATTGCAAAAGCAATTCGAAAGTTCGGAGGTGAAAATTGATACCAATGTCATCAATGGGCCACTTAAGGTTCAATATCAGAACATCATTCAATCGCGCGAAAAACTTAAACAAGAAATTGAATTATTAGAGAAAGATATTGCAACCAAAGAAGAAGAGTATAACAAAGAAGTGGCCTTGCTTAAGACTGAAGAAGAAAAACAGAAAAAAATAGAGGCTAGTAAAAAAGTTCCTGCGAAATCGGTTAAAGAGTTGAATACTCAAATGGAGGCCTATCAAAAGGAGTTGAAGAATGCTACCACTTCTGAACAAAAATCTAAAGTGTATGCAAAAATTAGAGAGTTAGAAAAATCTTACCCTGAAGGGGTTTATGAGGAATTGATTACCGAATCGAATAGAACTGTTAAGAAGATAGTTGTTAGCAAAGGTGGAAAAGTAGTAATTTATAAAATGATTGTTTATAGCTGGGGTGGCACCTTCTTTTTTAAGGATGATGCAACTGTTACGAAGCAGGTTTTTGATAGAGAAACTGCCTACTAAAATTTTCTAATTATTTTTCCTGAAGCAGTTCGCGGGAATTCTGAAATGAATTTAACTTCCCTAAGTTGTTCATATCTGTCTAATACATTATTTATTTCTGAAAGATTAATTGTTGCTGTGCCTTCAACAAGCAAAATGAGTTTGTTGATTAGTTTGTCGTCGGGAATAGAACTTACTATAAATTCATTGGTAATTCGACTTCTTATTTTTTGTTCTATTGCTTCGGGATTTAATTTCACAGCACCTGAATTAATAATGTTATCGAATCTACCAAGCCATTGGAAGGAAGTTTTATCAATGATTTCCACACAATCTTTGGTAAAGAAAGCGTTTTGGTTGAGTTGAGGCGCGTGAATTATCAAACAGCCATCGCGGTCGACTTCAAAATGAATACCTGGTAAAGCTTTATAATATTCCTCTTCTATAGGTCTAATTTGCTTAATTGCAATATGACTTACCGTTTCGGTCATGCCGAATGTTTGGTAAACTTCACTCGTTGTGTCTTTAAGAAGACTTTTTAAGGCACTATTAATTTCACCTCCGCCAATGATTATTTTTTTTATGTTGTTAATTTTCAAATTTGAAGGCGAACTAAGTATTTCGAAGACTTGATTTGGCACAAAAGCAGCGAAATCAAGATTAAGGTCTATGTCATTTAAGGGATTTGCAGAGGGCTCTACTGCATAAAGGTTCCAGCGATTAACTTCGCTTCTTGCGACCATCATTTTACCAGCAATAAAGTCGGTTGATAAGCAAAGCAACACAGAGCTTCCTTTTTTTAAATCGAAAGCTTGAGCAGTAAGTTTAGAGCTTGCAATTATTTTGTCTTTTTGAATTTTAAATTCTTTTGGAATTCCCGTTGTACCTGAGCTTTGGGCGTTAATGAAATCTTCGGTGTTGAGCCATTCTAATATTAAATCGGCACATTTCTTCACCCAAGACCTACTGTCGTTTGAGTATTTCAAGGCTTGTTGCCTAATTTCTTCATTGCTCTGTGTAGCAAAATCGAACTGTATATATTTAACACTTGAATTCACAAGCTTAAAGGTATTAAAAGTTATCTTTGCGCCGCAATGTTAAGAACGAGTAGAATCATATTGGTTGTTTTATCACTAGCAACAGTGCTGTTTACCTATTTGGTTTTTACGGGAGTAAAGGTTGACTATCGATATGAGAATTTCTTTCCAAAAGGAGATACTGAAATAGAATACTTTCAAAAATTTAGTAAGCAATTTGGGAGCGATAATGACTTTTTGATTATCGGAATGGAAAACAAAAAGGGGATTTTTCATCGTGATTTTTTGCAGAATGTTAATGCCTTAGCCGATTCAATTTCTCGACTAGAGAGTGTAACACAAGTAATATCTCCTACCAAAAATTTAAATTATTTCAAGGCAGGTGATTTTGGTGATATTCAAGAGTTACCATATTTACATTTCGACGATGAAAGCTTGTACCGAAAAGATTCAATTCGAATATTTTCAAATGAGCAATTGGTAGGCACTTTTTTCTCTGATGATAGAAAAGCACTTAGCATCTATGTTAAGACTAAAGATAGATTGGCTAAGAAGCCTTCGGATAAATTGCTAAAAGATTTAGAACGATTATTTAAGCAATTTAAATTCGATGAATTACATGCCATATCTAGAATTAAGGCCCAAGCACATTTTATTGAGGTTTTAGGCAGTGAGTTAAAGCTATTTATTAGTGCTTCTATATTGCTTTTGATGGTTGTGTTGTGGTTTTCGTTTAGGTCGATTTTAGGAGTTGTATTACCACTAATCACAGTTTTGGTTTCACTAGTGTGGACCTTAGCAGTGATGTACTTTACAGGAAAAGATTTGAATGTATTAACATCCTTATTGCCAACGATGGTTTTCATTGTAGGAATGTCGGATGTGGTGCATATTCTCACCAATTATATTGAAGAGCTTCGTTTGGGAAAGTCTAAGGAGGAGGCCTTGAAATCTACCATAAAAGAAGTGGGTTTCGCTACATTTTTAACATGTGTTTCAACGGCAATAGGTTTTTTCACATTGATGACAGCCAATATAGAGCCTGTGCAAGATTTTGGATTGTACTGTGGAATAGGGGTGATTATTGCTTACTTGATGTCATTTCTATTACTTCCAAGTGTTCTGCTTAATGTTAGAACTCCAAAAATAGTTCTTCGTCAAGGCAACGACATTCGCTGGCAGAAAGCTTTGCGAACAACTTTATTATGGACCATCAAGTATCCCAAAAGAATTTTAATTATTGCTGGAGTGGTCACTATTTTAAGTTTTGTAGCCATGTTCAATATCAAAATCGACAATTTTTTACTTGAAGATTTATCGAATGATGATCCAGTAAAGCAAGATTTTGCCTATTTCGAAGATAAGTTTGGGGGCGCACGTCCGCTTGAAGTAGTTATCGAGCTCAAAGACTCTTCTTTAAATGTTTTTGATTACGGGGTACTCTGCAAAATCGATTCACTTGAAAAATATCTCGCCAAGCATTATGAATTGGTGAACATAACATCGCCTTTAACTTTCATTAAGGAAGCCAATAAAGCTCAGCATTCTGCCAGTCAGAAGTTTTATGTTTTACCAGATTCCCCTGAAAAATATTTGTCTTTAAAAGAAAAACTAGAGCTTTTCGGAGCCTTTGATAAAACTGCCGATATCTTAAAGAACTACTTGTCGAAAGATGGTAGATCTATTAGAATTAGCGGTAAGATGCTTGATTTAGGTGGGCACCGCATGATAGAGTTGAACAAGGGGTTTTATGCCTATTCAGCTAAAGTTATCGATTCTAAGAAAATGAATGTTCACCTAACTGGAACTGCTCACTTGCTAGATTTGAACAATGAGAGTTTATCGAAAAATATGATTTACGGATTATGGCTTTCGGTTGGATTTATTGCGCTTATTGTTGGTTGGCAGTTTAGAAGCATTAAGATGGTGATTATCTGCATTATCCCTAATATAATACCAGGTTTTGTGGTGGCTGGTTTCATGGGGATTGCCGATATTCATTTGCGTGTATCAACTTCAATTATTTTCTCGATTGCTTTTGGTATTGCTGTAGATGATACCATCCATATAATGAGTAGGTTGAAGCAAGAAATGAATAAAGGGAAATCTTTCTTCTATGCTTTAAAACGTACCTATTTATCTACAGGAAAGGCTGTGGTGGTAACCTCGGTGATATTATCATGTGGTTTTTTAACCCTTCTGCTGTCTGATTTTACCAGTTCCTTTTATGTTGGCTTATTGGTAGGATTAACTCTACTTATAGCCATAATTTGCGAAATGCTTTTATTGCCTGTTCTACTAATTTATTTCTTTAAGGATAGAGGGAAAGATTAATGCAAAATGATCATTGATTTTGCTTCTACAAGCAATGTTCTACCCTTTTCTTTAGTAGACTCATTCATTTGTCCGATACCCTGAAAAATACACTTCTTACCAATTAAAGAATCGTGCGCTTGTAAAGGATGTTCTAATTCAACTGTGAAGTAATTGTGTTGTTCGCTTTCTACTTGAAATCTTTGTTCGTTGATTTTTGCTTTAATTGTGCCATGAATTTTCAGTTTTGCCTTGGTATCATCAACAAGTTCATGCATAATACTCTCTGCTTGCATAACATTGTAGTGATCCATGTCTTCTAGACCGTATACTTCTCCTTCAATACTGGTGTGGTTTTTAGAGTTGATGTAGTGGTAAGAGTGGCGAATAATATGGGGTTCGTCGCATCCAAGAGTAAAAATGCTTAGTAGCAGCAAGTGTTTGAGAATGAATTTCATGCGCTAATATTAACAATTAAAAGTAAAATTGTTGAAAAATTTGCTTGGTATGTGTTTTTACCTTTAAATTTGCTCTTGTAAAGTGAGGGACTTTACCTTAACCTTAGAAAAACAACATGAATCAAACTGAAGCTCAAAAAATCATTAAAGAGACTGAGTATCTGAACAACAGAATTTTGTCTTTCGAAAATCCGAAAGCTAGCGCTGGCGTTCGTCAATACTGTAGAGTAATTGATAAAAAGTATTTGTTTTCAAGTACCGATGAGAAAAATAAGCAAGGTGCTGTGAAAATACGTTTTAAGGATGTGATGACCGGACAAGAATTTATGGAGCAACTTACTGCAGTAGCACGTAAGTTTACTAAGAAAGTGGTGGAGGAGACAGATGATGTTAAGACTAATTTATTGGCTGTTTTAGCTGATGAAACCGAACCTGTTAAATCTTTGGAATGGGTAATGGCTCAATTTAAGGCGAAGTCACCTAAGGTGTTTGCTCAAAATAAAGATAAAGTGGAGAATTATTTGATGGAATTGTGGTTGGAAAGTAAAATCACTAGATCTACATTTAAATCGAAAAATCTTACTGTTTACTCTTTGAAGAAGTAATCAAGAATATCCATAAAAAAAAGCCTCTGTCAGTTGACGGAGGCTTTTTTTATGCGTTTTAAATAAGCTAAACTGCTACTTCCATAATTCTTTCCACTTTATGAACCCCATGAATCACTTTAAATTTCTCCATAAGATTTTTTAAGTGATCGGTATTGGTTACGTACAGCATGATTTTACCTTCAAAGAAACCTTCTTCGCTGGTGAAAAATATCGATTTGATATTGATGTTTTCCTCCATAGAGATGATGGTGGTAATTTTATTCAATAGTCCGAAGTCATCTATTCCAATGAATTGAATTCCTGTTAAAAATGCTACATTCTGACTGTTATTCCATTGTGCTTTAATTGTTCTTGATGCAAAGTTTGAAAGCAAATGCATTGCATTTGGACAGTTGGTTTTATGAATCTTAATGCCTTCGTCTGCACTGTTGAATCCAAAAACCTCATCGCCTGGAATAGGGTTGCAGCAAGGAGAGAGAGAATATTTAATGTTTTCATCGGCACCAATGTTGAGCATACCAATTTTACCTGGTGTAGAAGGAGCTTTTTCCTTGGTAGATTTCTTCTTTTTATTCTCTTCTTTTTGTTTGAAGAATCCTTCTATATCCTCATATTTAACTGCGTCAGAAGCAATTTTGAAATACAAATCACTAGCAACTTTCACGTTGAAGTGCATGATGAGTTGACCTAAAACATTTGGATTTACTAATATATCCAGCTTTTCCATCCAATTTTTAAAGGTTTCCTTGCCTTCTATCGCAATTCTTTTTTGATCTTCTTTAAGCGCTTCTTTGATGCAACTTTTTGCTTTAGCGGTCACCACAAAGTTTAACCATTCCTCTTTGGGAGTTTGTTTCTTTGAAGTAAGGATTTCTATTTGTTCACCACTTTGAAGCTCATAGTTTAATGGAACCAATTTGTGGTTTACCTTTGCGCCTATGCACTGATCTCCAACTCTAGAGTGGATTTCGTATGCAAAGTCAAGGGCTGTAGAACCGGCAGGTAAATTTTTAATGTCTCCTGCTGGGGTGAATGCGTAAATTTCATCGGCAAAGAAATTCATTTTAAAATCGTCAATGAACTCTAATGCGTTATTGTCACCTGTTTCAAGCATCTTGGTGATTTTCGAAATCCAAACATCAAGATGGTTTTCTTGTTCGGCATTTAAAGCCTTGTATTTCCAATGTGCAGCCAAGCCTTTTTCTGCAATTTCATCCATTCGTTTTGTGCGAATTTGAACTTCTACCCATTTACCATCTTGTCCCATCACAGTGGTATGCAGCGATTCGTAACCATTTCCTTTGGGAGTAGAGATCCAATCTCTCAATCTATCTGGTCTTGGAGTATAAAGGTCGGTAACACTCGAGTAAACTTTCCAACAGTCGGTTTTTTCGTCTTCGGGTTTTGAATTTAAAATGATTCTTATCGCAAAGATGTCGTAAACTTCATCAAAGGTGACTTCTTTTTTCTTCATTTTTTGGGCGATAGAAAAAATACTTTTCGTGCGTCCTTTGATGTCGAAATCGAAGCCTTTATCGGTTAATTCATTGATGATGGGTAAACTAAATTTATTGATGTATCGTGTTCTTTTCTTTTGGGTTGTAGCAAGATTTTCTTCGATACTTTTATATAATTCGGGCTCTGTATAGCGCAAACCTAAATCTTCTAGCTCAGTTTTAATGGCATATAATCCTAGGCGGTGAGCTAGTGGGGCATAAATATTTAATGTTTCATATGCAATCTTTAATTGTTTATGGCGTGGCATAAACTCCATTGTTCGCATGTTGTGCAAACGATCGGCAAGTTTTATTAAGATTACCCTAATATCATCGGAAAGCGTAAGTAAAATTCTTTTAAAGTTCTCGGCTTGAATAGAGAACTGATTTTCGCCAGTGTCGGCCATTGAGGAGATCTTTGTAAGACCATCTACAATATTGGTCACCTTCGGACCAAACATCGAATTGATGTCTTCTAAAGTGATGTGGGTATCTTCAACTGTATCGTGCAGAAGTGCACAAATGATGGAGGTGGTTCCTAGGCCAATTTCATCAGCAGTGATTCTAGCTACTTCAATGGGGTGGTAGATGTAAGGTTCGCCTGATTTTCGGCGCATATCTTTATGCGCATCTATGGCAACAGTTAAAGCTTTTCTAATTAATTTTTTTTCTTGGTCGGTTCTTGCTTTTTTTCCTGCTCTAAGAAGTCCTCTGTACCTTTTAAGGATTTCTTGTTTCTCTTTCTCTAAATCTATCACTACTGTTGGTTCGCTCATTGTGGCTATAATTTGTAATTCAAAAATAAGGCATTTGTTCGAGAATCTTGTACTTTGAAAGCCTCAGTATTGTTGCGTGAAAGGCAATAAAAAAGCCTTCCGTCGCAAGACGGAAGGCTTCCTTTATTCTCTAACTCAATTATTTTACAACTGAGAATGATTTATTAACGGTTTCACCGTTCATAGTAACATTCAAGATGTAAGAACCAGAAGCCAATGAATTAACATCTACTGAAGAGATGTTTTCACCAACGCTGATAGATTGAGTAGTTGTGAACAATGTTCTTCCAGCTAAGTCGTAAACTGAAATGGTAGCTAAACCAGCTTTAGCTGCAGAAACGTTAACGTTTAAGCTGCTAGAAGAAGGGTTAGGATACAAGTTTACTTGACTAACAACTACAGGAGTGATAGTTTCAATACCAACACCAGATGTAACAGTAAAGTTTACAGTTGCATTTGTAGTTTGTGCTGTTGGAGTTTTAGTATCTGTAGCAATTACTTTTAAAGTGTAAGTGCGTGAAGAATACCAAGTAGTTGGAGTCCAAGTAGCAGAGTAAGTTGAGTTACTTTGGCTTGGTACGATAGTAGCCAATTTAGTAACACCATCCCAAATTTCGAATGACACAGATGCAAGACCTAAACCTGAAGTCACAGATGCTTCTAAGTTGATAGGGTTGTTATCAAATGGAAAATCTTGGTTAGTTGTTGGTTTAGTAATGGTCACTGAAGGAGCAGCACAGCTTGTTGTAGTTGCAGTTGCAGCAGTTCTTCCGCAAGAAGCGTTAGCACCAGTTTCGATTACAATTTTAAACAATGAACCGTAGTGTACGTGAGCAGGGTCAGTTTTTTCTGAAGTCAAGAAAGTAGCATTACCTCCTGGAGACCAGTCAACATAACTGTTAGCTTCAACGTCAAAAACGCCAGCTTGAGTGAAAGCCTGACCTTTGTTCGCACCAAAACCTAAAGTACCAGAAGTTAACTCAGGGTAGATGAAGTAATCACCAGGCGTTAAAGCAAAGTTACAAGCTAAATCAACGATGTCATAACCATCACCAACAACAGTTTTTGTTGGGTAGCTGAAAGTACTTCCTTCAGTAATTAATGAGTTGTCAACAGCCTTCAATACTTTAATTTTACCAGTTGCACCTGCTGAATGCGAAACATAAATTCTCACATACTTGATAGTTAAGTCAGCAGATACAGTGATTCTTTGCGCTCTGTAAGAGCTGTTATATGGCATTGCCCAGAAAGCACCACCTAATCCAACTACATCAGCATAAGTTTGAATTGCGCCAGTATAAGTGTTTACACCCGCAGCTTTCTCTTCAACATATAAAGTAGTAGTTGAATTGAAAACTTGGCTGTAGCTTGTACCACTTCCTAATTTAGTTCCAGCGATAGCAGCGTCATACCAATCATATGTTTTACCAATTGTAGGATTGTTAACAGATAATGTTAAGTTGTCACCATTACATCCAGAAGCACCATTTGTAGTAAATGGAGAACCTGCAACGATTACGATTTCATCTTGAGCAGAACATCCACCTTCTGTAATAACAACTTTGTATGTTCCAGCAGAGCTAACAGATAGAGTAGTTCCTGTTTGACCATTCACTAAGTTGTTGTCTTTATACCATGCGAAAGTTCTACCAACCGATGCAGGTACACCTGGATCAAGTAAAACTGAGTTTGGAGCACAAAAACCTTTGTCGGCACCTAAATTAGGTTTTGGGATCGGACACATAACCAATTTCTTGGTGTTGATACATTTTAACAATGAATATTGATCTGATGGAGCAAAATCTTGACCTAAGTCCCAAATCAAGATACCCATTGATTGTTTAGTAGTATAAGCCAATTCCATTTTAGCTTGTAAAGTTGGACAGCCATTGTAGTACCAAGAACCATAGTTATCATTTGAGAAGTTGGTAGATTTAGTACCACCTAAATTGTTGTATTCTAAAGTATTTGCTCTGTTAGAAGAAGATCTAGCATAGAAAGGTACACCCAATAACATTTTGCTATAAGGAACACCTTTAGTATTCCAACCTTCCATTGTTCCTTGCGCATCGGCAAGAGAAGAGTGGCTATTAGCATTGTAAGGAGTACCATTTGGTGTTGGCATGTCATATGCCATTAAGTGCCACTCATCAACTAAGTTAGCGTTTACACCAAATAATGAGTTGTCAACATAACCTAAGTGGTTTGTTCCACCAGCGTATTCACCACCAACAGCCAATGCTACTTTCAAGTTTGGGTTACTTGAACCTGCAATTGCAGTTTTCAAAGCCTGAAGGAAAAGCAAGTGGTTAGCTGTGTTTGTGCTACCAACCGGGAACTCGTGGTCAATAGAAACACCATAACAACCATTTGCATTGGCATAAGCTACTAATTCAGTAGCTAAGGTGTTTCTGTAAGTTGAGTTTGCATTGATTCTATTTAAGTTATTTGTTCTTCTGTAAGCATCATCAGCTCCACCAAGCGCCAACCATAAATTGGTTCCTTTTGCAGCTGCAGCATCTCTAACAATAATGAATTTGTTAGCATCGAAGCCAAATACCGGATCAGTGTTGGTCTTTACTAGATTTCCTGGACCAAATTCATCAGGATTGATGAACGAGAAAATAATGTCTGTCAAATAATCGCATTGTGCAGAGACGTTAGTGGTCGGACGGTAAGATGGGAAATACCCTGTGACCTTCAAGTTCCCTGCATTAGCACCTAACGTCATGAATAACGCTAGACATAATGTCAAGTAGTAATTGATTTTTTTCATAGTTAAAAAATATAGTTAATTAATAGTTCCCCCTCTTTAAGGGATTCCTAAGGTTATAAAAAAAGTCAAATCGTCAAAATTTATTTTTTCACAATTTGTATCTTTTTTTAGATTAAATTTAACTCAAAGACAACTTTTAAAAAGCGCTATAAAACATGAAAAATATTGATTCTAAAGGAAAACGAATAGCACTAATTGCTCATGATAATATGAAGGGTTTATTGGTTGAGTGGACAATTCGACATGTAGATAAATTGAATAAATATAGTTTGGTGGCAACAGGTACCACAGGAAAAAGGGTGGAGGAAGCTACTAAACTAAAGGTGAAAAAATATAAGAGTGGTCCTTTGGGAGGGGATCAGCAAATAGGTGCATTAATCGCTGAAAAGAAGTTGGATGCTTTGTTTTTCTTTTGGGATCCTTTGGAGCCAATGCCGCACGATCCTGATGTAAAAGCTTTGTTGCGTTTGTGCAGTGTATATAATATACCCGTGGCTTGCAATGAATCAACGGCTGAAATGGTCATCAAATGTTTTTAGCTTAACGCTTTCTTTTGTTTTCAATAACCTTTAGGCTTTCTATATTAAAGCCTAATACAGGAATGCTGATTTTAGCAAGCGTGTTTTTTACCGTACTTGTTTTGAAAAACCTATCAATAAAAGTGTTGGTATGTGAGGTGATACAAAGTAAATCTGCTCCGTGATTATCGATATATTCCTTGATTCCATCGGAAATGCTCAAGCTGGGTTCAATTTCTGCTGAAATGTTTTTGTAATTGAAATGCAATACTTTTCTTTGGAATTGCACAAGATCTTTAGCGTTAATGACATGTTTTCCGTCATCGATATGCAATAAAGTAAGATGTGCATCAAACATTTCGGCAAACCATACTAAGTAATGTTCTATAGCTTTGTCTTTGTTACTTATTTCTGTTGAATATAGTATCTTTTCTATCTTAACATCATTGTATTTGTGGGGAACGATTAATACCGGACAAATACTGCTTCTCAATATTTTCAAGGCATTGGAGCCAAAAAGTCGGTCTTCTATTGAGTTAATGCCTTGGGAAGCCATCACCACTAGGTCGATATGTTCTCCTTCAATGAAATCGAATACAATATCTTGGAATGAACCATCAACAATGTGTTCGTGTAGGGATGATTTTACACGCATCCTTAAATCTGCAGAATAACGGCGAAGTAGGAAAGAAGCGGCATCTCTATAGTCGGTGATTTCACCATACATCATCTTATCGGGATCGAGTTCATCCATTTTTGCTTGGATGTGTTCTTCGTATTTCGATTTGTAGCAGTAAAGTAAATGAAGTTCTGCCCCCGTTTTATTGGCCAAATAAACAGCGAAGTCGGCAGCATTAGCAGCTGCTCCAGAGAGGTCTGTTGTTAAAAGTATTTTTCTCATTCTGCCTAGTCAACCTGTTTCGTGAGCAAAAATACACTAAAAGCAATTACTAAAACAATAAATAGTACAGATTATTTTGGTGCTTTTTGGTAGATGAAAAAAGCAATTACAGTAAAGAACATATTGGGAAGCCATACGGCAACAATTGGTGATAAACTGCTGTTTGTGGCAAAGACTTCTCCAACACGAGAAAGGAATACGTATACCAAGCCTAAACCAATGCCATACACAAGATGCATTCCTAAACCTCCCTTAATTTTTCTTGATGAAATACAAGCTCCAATAACGGTCAAAATCAAAATCGAGAAAGGAATTGCCGTTCTTTTGTGCAATTCTAGTTTGAATCGTTTAACTAAGTTTGAGCCCTTACTTTCTTCTTCTTCAATAAACTTTGTTATTTCAAAGTAGTTCATTGTTTGAATGCTACTAGGTTTGTCTCCAAAATCTTCGGGTTTAAAAGGAAAAACGGTGTCTTTGCTACTGCCTCTCACTTCTTTTTCTTCTATACCATTTAGCGTTCTTTCTCTCCAAGTCTTAGCGCTCCATTTTCCTTTTAGGGTGTCCCAACAAATTCTATCTGCAGAGAACATCGACTTCAGTTCTCCATTCTCCATTTTTCTTATGCTAAAATTATAGCCGGTGTTGGTATTTTTGCCATAATTGCTGATGTACATATCTACTCCTGGGGAAAGGATTCGATGGATGTTAGATCCAACATCAATATTTAGGTCGTTGCTATAATAAAGGTGTTCGAAAGCCAACTTTCTCTGATTGCTAATCGGAATCAAGAAGTGATTGGTGAAAATAGATATTCCAAATAGGAGTCCGCCTGCAATTAAATAAGGTCTCAAAAATCTATTGTAACTAATGCCCGAACTAAGGATAGCCACAATTTCGTTGGTGCTGGCCAATTTTGAAGTAAAAAATATTACGGCTAAGAAAATGATAAGTGCACTTAGTATACTATATAACCATGGAATAAAAGTGCAGTAGTAGTCAAAAATGATAGCTTCTACTGGTGCGTTATTTCCAAGGAAATCATCAATTTTTTCACTCACATCAAACACGATGGTAATGAGAATGAAAATTCCAATAATGAAGAAAAAAGTCCCCAAAAACTTCTTGATGATATATATGTCGATCTTCTTTAACACTACAATCTATTCGCTAATTTTTTCACCATGGTGTTTTTCCAAGAGGAGAAAGTGTTGTTTTTTATCTGTTTACGGGCCTCAGAGGTAAGCCAAATATAGAAGGCTAAATTGTGGATACTGGCTATTTGTTTACCTAATATTTCGTCGCAAACGAACAAATGGCGAACATAGGCCTTTGAATATTCTTTATCAACATAACTTGTTCCGTTTGGATCTAAAGGAGAAAAGTCACTTTCCCACTTTTTGTTTTTGATATTGATGATACCTTCACTTGTAAAAAGCATTCCGTTTCTAGCATTGCGTGTAGGCATAACGCAGTCGAACATGTCTATGCCCAATGCAATATTTTCTAGTATGTTAACAGGTGTGCCAACGCCCATTAGGTATCGAGGTTTTGAAACGGGTAAGATATTGCAAACCAATTCACTCATGGCGTACATGTCTTCATGAGGTTCACCAACAGAGAGTCCTCCAATGGCATTTCCTTCAGCATTAAAAGAGGCTATAACTTCAGCAGATTTTTGTCTTAAATCTTTGTAAACGCTTCCTTGAACAATTGGAAAAAGAGCTTGAGAGTAACCGTAAAGAGGTTCTGTGCTGTTAAATCTATCGAAACATCTTTTCAGCCAACGATGAGTAAGGTCGAGACTTTTTGCCGCATAGCTATATTCACAAGGATAGGGAGTGCATTCATCAAAAGCCATAATGATGTCGGCGCCAATGATACGCTGAATATCCATTACGTTTTCTGGAGTAAAAAGATGGTACGATCCATCGATATGCGATTGAAATTTAGCGCCTTCTTCGGTTAGTTTTCTTTTATCGGCCAATGAATAAACCTGATATCCGCCACTGTCTGTAAGTAAAGGTTTGTTCCAACCGTTGAACTTATGCAAGCCACCGGCACTGCGAAGTACATCCAGGCCTGGTCTTAAATAAAGGTGATAGGTATTGCCTAAAATAATTTGAGCCTTAATATCATCGTTCAACTCACGCTGATGAACAGTTTTTACTGTTGCTGCAGTGCCAACAGGCATAAAAATGGGAGTTTCTATTACTCCGTGATCAGTTTCTATTAAACCCGCTCGAGCCTTGCTGTTAGCGTCTTTATGTTGAAGAGTGAAATTCATTGTGGGCAAATATAAACAGAAAAAGCACCTTTATTTTAAGAAAAGAGGAAAGTAACCGTAAGATTTTTAATTTTACCCAGTATGTCAATTTTCTTAAGTATTATATTCTACCTCTATTTAGCTTGTACTTTATCTATCGTATTCTTTCTTCTTTACTTTGTGCGAAGGGTGGGGGCTCATAAAGAACTTCCTTTAGTTAAAGGAAATATTCCTGTGTCGGTAGTAGTTTGTGCTCACAATGAGGCTTTGAATTTGAAGAAAAATTTGCCGTTTATTTTAGAACAGGATTATTCGAATTTCGAATTAATATTGGTAAATGATAGATCGACAGATGCTACTAGAGAAGTGGTGTTGGGCTTTATGCAGCGGTATTCTAACATAAAACTGGTAGAAATCAACGCTGAAGAGAAAAGAGGATTGGGTAAAAAATATCCATTGAGCAGAGGTATAGCTGAAGCGAAGAATGAGCATTTGTTGCTAACCGATGCCGATTGTCGTCCGCAAAGTAAAGATTGGATGAGTCACATGATGAGCGGATTTACTGAAGGAAAAGACATTGTTTTGGGGTTCGGTAAATATGAAAAAAGAGCTGGATTGGTGAATAAGTTGGTGCAGTTTGATACTTTTTTTGTAGCGATTCAATATTTCTCATTCGCTCTGGCTGGCTTGCCTTATATGGGGGTTGGAAGAAATATCGCTTACAAGAAAAGCTTGTTTGAAAAGCAAGGAGGGTTCTCGGCACATGAAAATATAGCTTCTGGAGACGACGATTTATTTGTGATGCAAGCGGCTACCAAAGAAAATACGTCGGTAATAATGCATGCAAATGCACATACTATCTCGGTTGGAAAAGAGAATTTTGAGCAATACTGGTTTCAAAAGACTCGACATCTTTCAACTGGAAAATGGTACAAGGGGATTTTACTTTTTCACTTGTCTGTAATTAGCACCAGCTTCTTAGCTTTCCCTTTGCTGTTGTGGTTAAATTTGCTTTTAAACAATCTGGTGTTGGTAGTTTTGGTGGTTTGGCTGTTTAAACTTATCTTACATTACTATATCTTTAAATCTGCATTATTTAAGCTTGCTTCAGGAGTAAATTTAATTTTATCGCTTATTTTTGGTAACATCTTGATGATACTGAATCAGGCGGTGGCTTATAGAAATTTGATAATTAAAAAAGACAAATGGTAGTACCAGGACCGAATCTTTCTGACAAAGCGATGCATGATTATCGCTTAGTGCAAGAGGCGATAAATAATAAATCTGAAAGAGCTTATGCTGAATTGATGGATCGTTACAGAGATTCAATTTACTTTATGCTTTTGAAGATGGTGAATAGCAAAGATGATGCAGATGATTTGACTATTGAAGCGTTTGGAAAGGCATTTAGAAAACTTCATCAATATACCCCAAACTACGCATTTAGTACTTGGTTATTTAAAATTGCGTCGAACAATTGTATCGACTTCATTAGAAAGAAAAAGAAAAATACTTTCTCCTTAAATCGTTCGGTAGATGAAGATGGAGGTGAGATGGAAATGGATATCAAGGCCGATGTTTTAAATCCGGAAGAAAATTACATTAAAGATCAAAAAATACAGCTCATGCAAGATGTGGTTAAAAAATTAAAACCACGTTACCGTACTTTGGTAGAGCTTAGATATTTTAAAGAGTTGTCTTACGAAGAGATTGCCGAGCAACTTGATTTGCCTTTAGGAACAGTAAAAGCTCAGTTGTTTAGAGCAAGAGAGTTTTTGTTCCAAATCATGAAAAATACAGAAGGAAGTATTTAATTGGAACTGATTCAAAAATATTTTCCCGATTTAAGTGCTACACAGGTTCAACAATTTGAACAATGCCTTCCGCTATATACCTTGTGGAATGAGCAAATCAATGTCATTTCCAGAAAAGACATTGAGCATCTTTACGAACGACACATCTTACATTCTTTGGCTATCGCCAAAGTAATTCAATTTAAAAAGGGTACCAAAATTATGGACGTGGGAACAGGAGGAGGTTTTCCTGGTATTCCATTGGCCATCATGTTTCCTGAGTCGGATTTCCTTTTAGTGGATTCCATTGGAAAAAAAATAAAGGTGGTAAATGAAGTGGCGTCGGCCATTGGTTTAAAAAATCTAAGAGCTTTGCATATTCGTGCCGAAGAGGTAGATGAAAAATTTGATTTTGTTGTGAGTAGGGCTGTTACCGCCTTACCCGACTTTTTGGTTTGGGTGCATAATAAGTATTTGGTGAAGAGTTTTAATGAATTGCCAAACGGACTTCTTTACCTTAAAGGAGGCAACCTTGATGAAGAAATTGCATCTGTGGTGAATAAAACAAAGCTTTTTAATATTAGCGATTTCTTTAGTGAAGAATTCTTCGACACAAAGAAAGTTGTGTATGTGAAAAGATTTTGAGTATTTTTCTAGTCGAATTACACTTTAGTTTAAAACGAGAATTTTTCTTCAGACCCCAAACAGATGAAAGTAGCAGTTATTGGTGCTGGACCCGCTGGAATGACCGCCGGGTATCAGTTATCAAAAAAAATAAAACAAGTTGAAGTCTTCGAGGCTAGCTCCTCTGTGGGCGGAATGGCTAAAACCATTGAGATTTGGAATCAAAAAGTAGATATTGGTCCGCACCGTTTTTTTAGTTCCGACAATAGAATTAATGAATTGTGGCTCGAAGTGGTGGGTAAAGATTACGAGATGGTAGACCGCCTCACACGAATCTACTACAACAAGAAATTTTTTCATTATCCTATCAAAGGAATGGATGCACTTAAAAATTTAGGTGTTATTGAAGCCGCGCGATGTATGACCTACTATGGGATAGAGAAAATTAGTCCAACCAAAGATATCTCCACCTTTGAAGGTTGGGTAACCAATCGCTTTGGTAAAAGGTTGTATGAAATCTTTTTTAAAACCTATACCGAAAAACTATGGGGTATTCCTTGTAATGTTTTAGATGCTGATTTTGCCGCACAAAGAATTAAAAAATTTAGTTTGGGTGAAGCCGTTAAAACTGCCTTGTTTGGAAATAAAGGTGAACATAAAACTTTGGTAGATCAGTTTGCATACCCTCATGGAGGAACAGGAATGGTTTACGAAAGAATGGCTGCTTCTGTGAAAGGCAATGGAGGTGAAGTAAATTTGAGTTCTCCTGTACATCGCATCATCACTAAAAATAACAAGATAAAAGCATTGGAGTTTGAAGATGGAACTGTAAAAGATTACGATCATGTGGTTTCATCTATGCCTATCACCTTAATGGTTTCTCGTTTGCCCGAGGTTCCAGATAAAGTGAGAGAAGCTGCTGCGAGTCTTAAATTTAGAAATACCATCATCGTTTATTTGAATGTAAATCAAAAAGATTTGTTTCCCGACAATTGGTTGTATATCCACTCTGATAAATTGAAGATGGGTAGATTAACAAACTTTAGAAACTGGGTTCCACAGCTGTATGGAAATGAAAACAGCACGATTTGCGCCTTAGAATATTGGTGTTATGATGAAGATGAATTTTGGAAGTGGGATGAGCAAAAACTAATTGACTTAGCAAAAGTTGAATTAAGAGAAACTGGTTTAATTGGTAATGCAGAAATCACTCATGGTTCTGTGTATAAGATTCCTCGCTGCTATCCAGTGTATTCTTCGGGCTATCAAAGCAAATTGAAGATAGTGGAAGATTATTTATCAAGCATCGAAAATTTACATGTTATTGGTAGATATGGCTCGTTTAAATACAACAATCAAGATCACAGTATTTTAATGGGGATGCTGGCCGCAGAGAATATCTTGGAAACCAAGAAACATAACTTGTGGGAGATCAATACCGATTACGACAGCTATCAAGAATCTTCGGTGATTACTAAAACCGGATTGCAAAAGAAGTAATGAGCAAAAGGTTTCTCAATATCATCATTCTTGTTTTGCTTTTCGCCTTCTCCATTTTTGTGAGATGGGATGATTTTAATATGCCCATGGGAAGGCATCATGAGTTTATAACCGGACACGTGCTTTCGGCAAATTCAAACTTTAGAGATCAAGGAATTGCTAATTTGCATTTCGCGCCGGCTTGGACTTTTAATACCGTTGCAGATAAATATTATTCGGGAACAACACCTTTCATTAAAGATGAAAATAATGTTGAATACTATGTGTCGTATCCTCCATTGTGTTTTATAGCAGCGTATTATTTTCAAATGCCATTTGGCGGACCATCGGTCACCGGCATTAGAGTTTTTTCAGTATTGATTCATTTGAGTTGTGCGTTGCTGGTATTTGCCATCGCTAATTTGCTCTTTCGAAGAAATATTAAAGAAGAAATTTGTTGGGCCTCTATCATTGCATTTGCTGTTTATGTTTTTGCGCCAGGTAATTTGTGGTTTCATGGCAATGTATATTTTGCCGATATGCTCGTGCAAGTTTTTGTATTGGCCTTTGTGTATGTGTTCATTAAATTTTACAGAAACGAATATTCATTAAAGAAAACTTCTTTACTGTTTTTTGCTATCATCTTTTTGGGAGTGTATACCGAATGGATTATGGTTTTTATGGCCTTTTTTGCTGCTGTATTTTTTCTAGTGAAATCTATTAAGAATAAACAAAATTTGTTGCCAGTGATGGCTTTAGGTTTGGGCGTTGCACTGTCAATAGCTCTTACTTATTATCAGTTTAGTTTGATTGATGGATTAGATAGTTTGATAGCTTCACAATCGAGCCGACTAAAAGAAAGATCGGGAATGGTAGCTGAGGCAGCCGAATTGGATAGAACATATTTTAGTGTGAATTCTTTCGTGAATATCAATAATCACTTTAAAACCAATTATCTTTCTGTAGTTAGAATGGTTTTCTTTTCTGCTTTTGTTTTATTGTTGTTACTATTAAACAAGGAGAGAAGGAGTTCTTTTTTCTTAAGAAATAGATTGCTATTAATGGTTTTAGTATTGTTGGCCGCGTCGATCTTCACACACAATTTTGCATTTTTAAATTTCACTGCAGTACATGATTTTTCTACTTTGAAAGCTAGTACTTTATTCGCTTTAATTATTGCCTTGTTCTTTAATGAACTCATGCTTTTTGTGAAAGAGTTCAATGGAACAGAAAACAGGTTGTTCTTAACCTTGAGTTCTATTGCGTTTTTGGCGATGATATTTTTTTCCATCAAAGAATTTCATGAAGTAAATAATACGCGTGATTTTGCTTGGGATCAATATGAAGTGGGAGAAATAGTAAAAGCACATACAATGGGTGATGAATTGGTTTTTACATCAGAATATGTATCGCCAATGCTAATGTATTATGCGCAAAGGAGAGTTTTAAATATAAACTCAAAAGAGCATGCCTTAACCATTACGCAGGATATTAAATATGACAAGCTAGCTTTCGTGAAAAAAGAAGCGGAAGGTAAATATGTGCTTACTCATATGAATGCGAAAGGAGAAATAATTAAGGAAGAAAACTTTACTATGCACTAAGCTTGAAGAGTAAATTGCATCTCGCTTAATCTTCTATACACTCCATTTTCTTTTTGAGACAATTCTAAATGATTTCCTTTTTCAACGATTTCCCCATTTTGTAAAACCAAAATTTGGTTTGCATTTTTAATGGTAGATAATCGGTGCGCAATCACCACAGAAGTTCTATTCTTCATTAAATTATCTAATGCTTCTTGCACCAGATGTTCCGACTCAGAATCTAGGGCACTGGTGGCTTCATCTAAAATTAAAATAGATGGATTTTTTAGCACAGCACGTGCAATGGCTATTCTTTGTTTTTGTCCGCCTGAAAGTTGAATTCCTCTATCACCAACCATAGTGCTGTATCCTTCGGGAAAACCTTCAATAAAATTATGAGCATTCGCTTTCTTTGCTGCTTCAATAACTTCAGATTCAGTTGCAGTAGGTTTACCGTAGCGAATGTTTTCCTCGATGGTTCCGCCAAACAAAATAACTTCTTGAGGTACGTAAGCGATATTGCTTCTTAGCTCACTTAAATCATAATCAAGTTTGTTTTTGCCATCGAATAAAATACTTCCAGCAGTAACCTCATAAAATCCAAGCAGGAGAGAGGCAAGCGTTGATTTTCCAGATCCAGATGAACCAACAATGGCGACTGTTTCTCCTTGATTGATGCGTAAACTAATGTTGTTTAAAACCTGAACATTTTGACGGGTTTCGTAGTGGAAAGAAACATTTTTTAGTTCAATATCGCCTTTTAAAGTTTGCTGAGCCACAACAGTCTTATTGGTAGAAACAGGTTCAAGAGTTTCTTGCATAAGCTTCATTAAATTTTCTGTAGCGCCCAGTGACTTTTGAATTTTTGAGTAGAGGTCGGGAATTGAACCAATAGATGTTCCAAGCATTACAGTTAAAAACAAGAACTGAAAGAAATTACTTTGGGAGATACCACCATTGGCTTCTCCAAGTTTAACCAATTCAATTCCTTGCCACATGATAAAGACAATTGCTCCAAACATCACCACCATGATAAAGGCGATGAATAATCCGCGCCACAATGCCGATTTCATCGATAGTTTTTTAATTTCATCCACCGTCTTTCTGTATGAATTGATTTCGAAGAATTCATTGGTGTATGCCTTTAAGTTTTTAATACCCATCAATGCTTCTTCTACAACAGAATTAGATTTAGCTGCTTCATCTTGGGCGTTTCTAGAAAGTCGTTTGATATACTTTCCAAAGATCATAGCCACGATAGCCACCACAGGAATTACGGAAAGCATGATTAAAGCCAGCTTTGTGCTGTATATAAAGATGATGACAACGCTAAAGGAGACAACTATCAACTGACGAATGAATTCGGCGATACTGGTGGTAAGTGTTTCTTCAATCATGTTGGTGTCGGTAGCGATGCGTGAAGTCAATTCACCTACTTTGTTCTTGTCGAAAAAGGAGATGGGTGAGCTCACCAAATGAGTAAAAGCAGCCAAACGCAAATCGCGCAGCGTACCTTGAGTTACCAAGCTAAATAGGTACACTCTAAAGAAAGAAAAAATAGCTAAGGCCGGCATTAAAATGGCAAGAGTGATGAGCACACCGTAAACATTATCGGTGGCGCCTAATTCAAATTCGAAAGGAATGTTGCTGGAATAATCACTACCCAAGAGTTTTGCAATAAGCATTGGCATGGCTACAGAAATAAGTGAGGTACCCACTAAGAATACAAAACCAAGAGCGTAGTAAGGATAATACGGTTTTATAAAAGAGAGAAAACTCTTTGCTTTTTTTAAATCAACTTTTACTCTTTTTTCTCGCGCCATGAGCGCAAAGATATTTCAAATGAAGTTTAAAATGTCATGAATCTGTTAATTTGTTTGGCTTTTCAAGACTTAATCGGCCAACAAGTCTTTAAATTTGTTAAGAGAGAAGCCAACAATGCAGAGGTAAAGAGGAAGCAAACCGTTGATCATTCTAATTTCTATCCAGATACCAAAAACAATAAAGGTAACGCAAGAAACCAACAAAACAGGCAATTGATTTTTGAGAAATTGAGGAAGCTCCTTGTATTTAAAATCAATTAAAAGATAAACGTGAAAGTAAAGAGCATAAAGCACCGCGGCTAAAATCAATTTAAAGATGGTGAAATTTTGCGCAGCAATTTGTCCAAGAGTCATTTCTGGCGGAGTTTCACCTGTTATTTTTTTAATAGCTGTAAACAAAGCTAAACCAATGATCATGCACAATATTTCATAATAGGAAGTGAAAACTTCTTTTGGTTTTTTAAGGATATCAAAGATATTGTGTTTGGCAAAGAAGGGTGCTGCCGCCAAAAATATTCCTGTTTCTCTATTCAACATAGAAAGAACTAAGATGAATAGAAATTGTACTTTCTTGTTTTGGTAAGCGAAAATAAATCCCCAGCAAAATAGAACAGGCTCAATAATACTCCAAGGTGCGGCATAATGGTAGAAATGTCCCACTATAAGTGAAAAACCAAAAAGCAAGCAAAGTATTAAACTGTTTCTTTTGTTGTGGAAAAGATTGAATAATTTAAAGCAACCTACAAAAGACATGAAATAGCTGGTGATCATTAACACGGTGAAGGTAAAGAAGTAAGAATGTTTTACTCCCAACACCATTTCATATAGTCTTATCATCCATTCGTTTACCCATGTAAAAAGCAAACGGTGACGCAAGGGCGCCAATATGGTGTTGTTAATTATGCCTGAGTGGGTAGATTTTATTAGTTCGTGATGCACAGGATAAATGAATACAATAAAATTTAAACTGATGATCATTGCAATAGAAAACAACAGTAGAAGTATTCTATTTTCAATTTTAAATAATTTGCTCATGTTATACTGTATTGCTTAAATCTTAAACCAATTTTGAAAGAAGATCTGGCGTTAAAGGTGTTAATTCTTGATTATTTTTTAGCTTGCTCACGAAATCGGGATTGGCTAATATTTGACGGCCCCAAGTCACCATGTTTAAGTAACCATCTTCAATCTCTTTCTCTGCTTGTTCGGCGCTAAGTGATGCTCCGCCCATTAGAAAATGAGACCAAAGCGGACGAACCAAGCGTATTACTCTACCAGATGTTTTGTAGTAGTCGGCACGCGCACAGCTTACGTCTAACAATCTCAATCCCATTTTATCAAATGTAGGAATTAGGTAGTCGATCATCTCTTGCAAATTAGGCCAATCAAAGTTTTCGTTGTTCATTTCTCTTGAAGGAGAAATACGCACCATTACTTTTTCTGCGCCATATTTTTGTAACATCATTTGTGTTAATTCCACAGCAAAACGACAGCGATTTTCGATGCTTCCACCATATTCATCTGTTCTGTTGTTTACTCTGGTGTCGAAAAATGAATCGGCTAAATAACCATGCCCTAAGTGCAATTGCACGCCATCGAATCCGGCTTTAAAAGCCATCTCTGCGGCTACCATGTATTGCTTGTAAACTTCTTTAATTTCTTCAGTAGTTAAGGCATGAGGCACAGCGTAAGGTTTGTTGTTCTGACGATTGATACCTTCTGCTTGAATGCTAGATGCGCTAACTGGAGCAATACCTCCTGTATAATCTTCATGCGAAATTCTACCGCAATGCCATAGCTGAGAAAAAATTTTCGACCCAGCTGCGTGAACTGCATCAGTAACTGGTTTCCAGCTTTCAGCCTGAGCATCAGTGCAAATGTGAGGAACGTTGTTGTACCCGTCGGCTGATGGGTGAATAACCATGCCTTCCGTTAAAATAAAAGCAACTCCGTCTTGCGCTCTTCTAGCGTAATAGTCGCGAATAAGGTCGGTTGCACAATGATTTTTATCGGCAAAACCGCGAGTCATCGCGCTCATCACCACTCTGTTTTTAAAATTTCCAGCCAGTGGAGATGAATATGCACTTAATAATTTATTGCTCATGAAAATAAGTTTTTGAAGTAAGGGTTATTTAAATATTCGTGAAGACTTTCTTTCCAGCCACGCTGAAAATCGAGGTTTTCACTTTGTAATCTTTTGTTTTGCATTACCAATTTGCTCGGACGAGTAGCAATATCTCTTTTGTTGATGGCATCTCCGTCGGCAGGCACTATCTCGATTTTAGAATCAACATTTAAGCATTGGGTTACTTCCTTTGCTAACTCATAGAAAGATGCATGCCCGTGTGCTGCCATATTGTAAATTCCACTTTTGTTTCTAGCTATCAACACTAAACTATTGTAAGCTAAATCTAAAGTGTAAGTTGGTTGCCAAACGCGGTGACCAATCTCTTATTGAAGCTGACCTTTTTTTATTAATCCTGCGATATGTGGAATGAATTTTCCAACGAAATTTTTGTCTTTTTCCTCACCACCAAAAAATCCACCCATTCTAACAACGATTGTGTTTTGATGATTGTTTAGCAAAAGTTTTTCTGCCTCAAATTTACATTTTCCATATATAGAAAGGGGAGAAGGTACTGTAGATTCATCAACGATGCCTTCATTCTCACCGTAAATTAAAAACGATTGAGGGTATAAAAATTTAGCGTTTGAAGCAATGGCTAAATTCATCACATTTTTAGTTCCGGTAACTTGTACATCAAAACATTCTTGCTCGTGTTGTTCACAATAATCGGCATTTACGTTTGCCGCACAATGTATGATCACATCAAAGGAATGCTGTGCACCTAAGGCAGCAACAGCTTTTTCATTGGTAACATCAAGTTCTTGTTTCGCCAAAGAAATTAAGTTGCAGTTTGGGGCGTGTTGTTTTAATAAGAGGGTAAAAGCACGCCCAAGCATACCGCCAGCACCAGTAATTAAAACAGTTTTATCATTAAAAAAAGACAGTTCTTTTGAGTCGATGTTCATTTGGTAAATCTTAAAAATTAATTCTTTCTTTTTCGATAACCATAGGTCTGTTCATGATGCGCGTGTGAATAGATAAGATGTATTCACCAAGCAATCCCATAAAGAACAATTGCACAGAAAACATGAAGAAGAGTCCGATTACTACCGGCGCTGTTCCCGCCGAAAATTGATTCCAAAAAATCAATTTGAAAACGAAATAGCTAAGGGCCACAAGAAACGATAATATTGATAAGATAAAGCCACCAATGGTAGCGTAACGCAATGGTTTTTTAGTGTGACTGGTTATGCCAAGCATTGCATAGTCGTAGTAGCGATAGAAGTTATTGCTTGTTATTCCTCCTTTTCTAAGCGGTTGCATGTAAGGGAGTTTTGCTATTTCAAAGCCAATTTCAGGAATCATACCTCTCATGTAAGGGTATGGATCTTTCATGTCTTTTAATATGTTCATCACCTCTCTATCGTACAATCCGAAACCTGTGTAATTGTTAATTAACTCAACCTCATCACTCAGTTTGTGAATCATTCTGTAATAGGCTTTTCTAGCGTAATACATAATGCCGCCTTCCTCAGTTTCTCCTTTAACACCAACAACGATTTTAAAACCGCTCTCCCATTTTTGAATAAAGTCAACCATTAAGGAAGGAGGGTCTTGTAAGTCGCCTACCAATAAAATTACGGCATCTCCCGAGGCTTGCATCAAACCATGGTATGGAGATTTAACTTGTCCGAAATTTCTTGCATTTGCAATTATCTTAACGTTTTTATCGGTAGCAGCTATAGCTTTTAAGATATCAAGAGTTTTGTCTTTCGAGCAATTGTCGATAAAGATGTGCTCGTAATCGTATTGTGGAAATTTCTCCAACTGCAATTTTACCTGCGACCAAACTTCGGTAACATTTGCTTCTTCATTGTAGCAAGGAGTAACAATACTAATTAGTTTTTTGCTCATGATTTTTATTTCTGTTGATTGGCAAATTCAAATTTATAATATTTCACAGTTCTGTCTAAAGCTTCTTCTAAGCTTACAAAGGTTGTGATATTAAGATCTTTAAGGATGGCAGAAACATCGCAGATGTAGCGGCCTCTGTTTTTTGATTTTTCTTTTTGAAGAACCTCAATTTTTATTTTATTGTCGAAGGCTTTAGAAACGTATTGCGCAACTTCTAATATTGAAATTTCTTCTGTGGCTCCGCCAACATTATATGGTACGCCACTTTTTCCATTGAGCAATAGCTTGAAAAACCAGCATACTAAGTCCGAGGTGTATAAAAAAGTTCTCAATGAAGAACCATCACTTTGCATAGAAATGGTTTCATTGTTCAATGCATTTTGAATGAAATTACCAAAGGCGAATTGTGCATCGAGAGGCATGTACGGACCAACGAAGGCGAAGCATCTGGCAATTTTTACAGGCACGCCAAATTTCTGACAGTAGTACTGACAAAGATATTCACCCAATCTCTTTCCTTCGCCGTAGCTAGCATTCAGTTTTGAGATGTCGGGAGCGCCACCATAAGATTCTGGAATGGCAGGTAAATCATAAGGTTGATTGCCGTAAGTAGCGCCCGAACTCATGAAAAGAAAACCTTTTACTTTCTTTTCTTTAGCCAGTTCAAGCAATTTTTTTGTTCCGAAATAGCCTTTTTCTAAAACTTCCAAATCATCTGTTTTGTCCAGTTTAGCGACCTCGGCTGCACCGTGAATGATGCAGTCGAGTGCAACATTAGGAAAAACAAATTCGGCAACATCGCTTTCGATGTATTCAAAATTAGGATGATTAAATCGTGGATATTGGTCAAGAAATCTTTTCTTATTTCTGGTAAGTACATAAAGCTTGATGTTTAGCTTTTGTGCATCGTTTAAGTACACAACAGCCTCTAAGATATTTTTACCAAAGTAGCCTGTTGCGCCAGTTATGAAAATTGATGTATTCTTTAGAATTTCAGTTTCAGCTTTTAATTGATTAGCGATGTATTGAACATCTTCAGCAAGAATAGGATTCATCTTTATTGAAATAATTCGTGCATTTTGTTAATCATATAATCTACCATTTCATCAGTTAGCATTGGTGTAACGCCAATCCAGAAGGTATCGTGCAACACGCGTTCTGCATTTTCAAAAGTACCAATTTCAGTGTATTGAATATTCTTGAAATAAGGTTGTTTTCTAATATCACCGGCAAACAAAAGTCGGGTAGCGATTTTGTTTTCGGTTAAGAAAGCAATCACTTCTTCTCTGGTTTTACCTGCTTTAGGCTGAATGGTAATCAAGAAACCAAACCAAGAAGGATTGGAATCGACAGTAGCTTCTGGCAACAATAGTTTATCAGATAAGTCACTCAATCCTTTTTTAAGTCGGTCGAAATTATGTCTTCTTTTTGCAACAAACTCATCTAGTTTTTCCAATTGTGCAAGTCCGAGTGCCGCTTGCATATCAGTAATCTTAAGGTTATATCCTAAACGAGAGTAAGTGTATTTGTGGTCGTATCCTTGAGGCAACTGACCCAATTGCCATTTGAAACGTTTTCCGCAGGTGTCATCTTTACCAGTTTCGCACCAGCAGTCTCTTCCCCAGTCTCTAAATGACTCTAAAATTTTAGCCATTTTGCTGTTCGATGTAAATACTGCTCCGCCTTCACCCATAGTAACGTGGTGAGCAGGGTAGAAGCTTAAGGTACCAATGTCACCAAAAGTTCCAACGTGTTTACCTTGGTAAGTGCCGCCCAAAGCATCGCAACAATCTTCAATAACCCACAGGTTGTGTTTTTTAGCAATAGCAACAATTCTATCTACTTCGTATGGGTTACCCATGGTGTGTGCCACCATAATTGCTTTCGTTTTTGGCGTGATAGCGCTTTCAATCAAATCAACATTGATGTTGTAAGTTTGCAATTCGCAGTCTACAAAAACAGGTTTTAATCCATATAATAAGAAAGGGTTGATAGTAGTAGGAAAGGAAACCGGAGTAGTAATAAATTCATCACCCGGTTGAATTGCTTTAGCTCCCCAAGATGAATCGGAAAGAGCGGAAACAGCCAACAAGTTTGCCGATGAACCAGAGTTCACTGTAAGTACTTTATTAACGCCAATATAGGCAGCTAATTTTTTCTCGAATGTGGTATTGAATCTACCGGTGGTGAACCATCCGTCTAAGGTCGAGTCAACAACATATTGTAATTCTTTATGGTCGAAAACCTTTCCACTCACCGGAACAGCAGATTGTCCGGGAATAAATTTCTTTTCTGCATGTGCCAACTTAGTGTATTTCTCAACTAGAGAAAATATTTCGTTTTTAATTGATTCTGCTTCGCTCATTGTATAGTATTATAGTTCTTGTAATTTCGAGTAGTCGTTAATTTGTTTCAATCTGTTTTCCAATAAATCTTGTTGATTGATTTGAGCCAGGTAACCATTAGCGGTGTAGCTTAGCATATCTTGAAGATTAAGTTTTGGATACCAGTTTAAGTAGTGTTGCGCTTTATTGATATCTAACTTAAGTAGGGTAGCTTCGTGCAGTTTCTCTTTTTGCTCAACGAAAGAGAAGTTTACTTTGTTTGTAATTGACTGTAAAGTTTTGATGAGCACTTCCACCGAAACGTGGTTAGAGTCCATCGGTCCGAAATTCCACGCCCCAGAAAAGCTATTGTCGCTGTACAAAACACTACCCAGTTGAAGGTAACCAAAAAGAGGTTCAAGCACATGTTGCCATGGTCGAACAGATTGAGGATTTCTTAAACTTAAGTCGCTATTGTTTTGGTAAGCTCTAAAATAATCGGGAATAATTCTGTTTGCTGCCCAGTCGCCACCGCCTATAACATTACCAGCTCTAACAGTTGCTATTGAGCAATGGCTGTTTTTAAAAAAGGAGTTGATGTATGAATCGGTTACCAGTTCTGCGCAAGCTTTAGAGGCACTGTAAGGATCTTTACCCCCTAGGTGGTCGCTTTCTTTGTATCCCCAAATCCATTCATTGTTCTTATAGCATTTGTCGGTAGTAATCACAACAGCCGATTTGGTGTTGGTAGAAGTTCTCAATGCTTCAAGGAAATGAACCGTACCCATCACATTTACATCGAAATTGTAAACAGGGTCTTTGTAAGAATCTATTACTAGAGGTTGAGCTGCAAGGTGAAAAGCAATATCTGGATTTACTTTATTGAAAAAGTCTTTTAGTTTCTGCCCATCTCTGATGTCACCATCGATATGGTGAATCATTTTATCGACTTTACAAGCAGAATAATTTCCTTCAGCGCTATCGGGAGCAAGCGCGTATCCATAAACTTCGGCGCCTAAATTTACCAACCATATAGCCAGCCAAGATCCTTTAAAACCGGTATCGCCAGTGAGCAATACTTTTTTTCCTTTGTAAAAATCTTTCAACATAAGTAAGCTTATTTATTCCAAATAGCCCAAGGAGCTTTATTGGTGTTCCAAAGTTCGTTTAAGTCGTTTTTGTCCTTAAGTGTATCCATTGGTTGCCAGAAACCGTGGTGTTTATAAGCACAAATTTCTTTTTCTTTAGCCAGGTTTTCTAGAGGATCTTTCTCCCAAATGGAATGGTCGCCATCGATGTACGAGAATACATCAGGTTCTCAAACAAAGAAACCACCGTTGATCCAATGATTTCCTTCTATTGGTTTCTCCACGAAACTTTCAACGATTTGATCTTCATTGATAGCCAATACACCAAACTTTCCAGTAGGTTGAATGGTGGTTACTGTTACTTTTTTCTTGTTGGTTTTATGAAACTCTACCAATTTGCTAATGTCAACATTCGAAACTCCGTCTCCATAAGTCAGCATGAATGGCTCGTTGTTCACGTATTTTTGAATGCGTTTAATTCGGCCACCCGTCATGCTAGAAACGCCGGTGTCTACTAAAGTAACTTTCCAATCTTCTAAAGTTGCTTTATGAATTGTAGTTTCTCTGTTTTGAATGTCTATAGTGATATCTGAGTTGTGCAGTAAATAATTCGTGAAATATTCTTTGATCGCATATCCCTTATAGCCCAAACAAATCACAAATTCGTTGTAACCGTAATGCGAGTATAATTTCATGATGTGCCAAAGAATTGGTTTGCCACCAATTTCTACCATAGGTTTCGGACGCACATCGGTTTCTTCCGACAATCTAGTACCTAACCCGCCTGCTAATATTACAACTTTCATCTTTTAAAAAATAATGGGAAATAATAGCAAATAAATACATGTTTCACTACAATTATAGGCTAAAATTCAAGCTTACTGTGAATTGCTCATTTGCCCAAGATTGTCTTCTAAAACTCGGCTAAGTAAAGTTGTTTGATGGAAATATTTATTGTCCAATAAATCAAGGGGATATAGCGAGCTAAAAAAATTATTTAAATATATTTTGGTCTTCCATGAAAAACTTATACATTTGCCCTCCGATTAAAAAGAAAAGAAATGAAAAGAACATTCCAACCTTCTGTAAGGAAGAGAAAAAATAAGCACGGTTTCCGTTCAAGAATGGAGACAGCTAACGGTAGAAGAGTATTAGCTAAAAGAAGAGCTAAAGGAAGAAAAAAATTAACTGTTTCTGACGAGACAAGACACAAGCGTTAATAATGTATTCCATTAATATATAAAGAAAAGGAAGTTTTTAAAACTTCCTTTTTTTTTGTGTAAAACTTTATAATAGTTCAAGGTTCAAAGTTTAAAGTTCAATGTTAGCTTTGCACCTAATTACAGCAAACATTGAACACTGAACCTTCAACATTGAACAAATAACCATATGCCATTAGACAAATCAATTAAATCGGTCCTTATTATAGGTAGCGGACCAATCGTTATCGGACAAGCATGTGAATTCGACTATTCTGGGTCGCAGGCTTCTCGCTCATTAAAAGAAGAAGGAATTGAGGTTTCCTTAATCAATTCGAATCCGGCTACCATCATGACCGACCCTGTTACTGCCGATCATGTTTACTTAATGCCTCTTGAAGTTGAATCCATCGAACATATTTTAAAAGAAAGAAAGATTGATGCTGTTTTACCAACTATGGGTGGTCAAACTGCATTGAACCTTTGTATAGAATGTGATAAAATTGGTTTATGGCAAAAGCATGGTGTTAAGTTAATTGGTGTTGATATCGAAGCTATTGAGATTTGTGAGAATCGCGATAAGTTTAGAATGTTGATGGACCAGATTGGTGTGGGACAAGCGCCTTCAAGAATTGTTAAGTCGTTCTTAGAAGGTAAAGAGTTCGCTCAAGAAATTGGTTTCCCTTTGGTTATTCGTCCGTCTTACACGCTTGGAGGTAAAGGTGCTGCTTTCGTTCATAAAAAAGAAGATTTCGATACTTTGTTAACCCGCGGTTTACATGCTTCACCTATTCATGAGGTGTTGATTGATAAAGCCGTCTTGGGTTGGAAAGAATACGAGTTGGAGTTGTTGCGCGATAAAAATGATAACGTTGTTATTATTTGTTCTATCGAGAATTTCGATCCAATGGGTGTTCATACTGGTGACTCTATAACTGTAGCTCCTGCTATGACCCTATCTGATAGAACTTTCCAGCGCATGCGTGACCACGCTATTTTGATGATGCGTTCTATTGGTAATTTCTCTGGTGGATGTAACGTGCAGTTTGCTGTTAGTCCCGATGATGCCGAAGATATCATCGCTATTGAAATCAATCCACGTGTATCTCGTTCTTCTGCCTTGGCATCAAAAGCTACTGGTTATCCAATCGCTAAGATTGCCTCTAAACTGGCAATTGGCTACACTTTAGATGAATTAGACAATCAAATCACTAAATCTACTTCGGCTTTGTTCGAGCCTACTTTAGATTATGTTATCGTAAAAATTCCTCGTTGGAACTTCAATAAATTCCCTGGTGCCGATCGTCAATTGGGCTTACAAATGAAATCGGTAGGTGAGGTAATGGGAATAGGCCGCTCTTTCCAAGAGGCCTTACAAAAAGCTTGTCAGTCTTTAGAAATCAATAGAAACGGGTTGGGTGCCGACGGTAAAGAAGAACGTAATCAAGATAAGATTTTACATAGCTTAGAGCATCCATCATGGAATCGTTTGTTTCATGTTTACGATGCCTTTAAACTGGGTATTCCGCTAAAAACCATCTACGATAAAACGAAGATCGATTTCTGGTTCTTGAACCAAATTGAGGAGTTGATTGCTCTTGAAAAAGAAATTGAAAAATATACTATCGATAACATCTCTAAAGATTTGCTTTTCGAAGCAAAACAAAAAGGATATGGTGACCGCCAGTTAGGTCATTTATTAAGATGCGTTGAAAGTAAAGTGTTTGATAAGAGAATGGAATTGGGTATCAAACGCGTTTACAAATTGGTTGATACTTGTGCTGCCGAGTTCGAAGCAAAAACTCCATACTACTATTCAACTTTCGAATTGGAAAACGAATCAATTGTTACTGATAAGAAGAAAGTGGTGGTGTTGGGTAGCGGACCAAACCGTATCGGACAAGGTATTGAGTTTGACTACTCTTGTGTGCATGGTGTATTGGCAGCGAAAGAAGCTGGCTACGAAACCATCATGATCAACTGTAATCCTGAAACAGTTTCTACCGACTTTAGTACTGCCGATAAATTGTATTTCGAGCCTGTTTTCTGGGAGCATATTTACGATATCATCATGCACGAAAAACCTGAAGGGGTAATCGTTCAGTTGGGCGGACAAACTGCTTTGAAATTGGCTGAGAAATTAGATAAATACGGAATTAAAATTATTGGTACTTCTTACCAAGCCTTAGATCTTGCTGAAGACAGAGGTGCCTTCTCTAAATTGTTAGCAGATAATAATGTTCCTTATCCTGAATTTGGAGTAATTGAAACTGCTGAAGAAGCGAGCGCTCTAGCTAAAACTTTGAAATTCCCATTGTTGGTTCGTCCTTCTTATGTATTGGGCGGACAAGGAATGAAGATCGTAATCAATGAGCAAGAGTTAGAACATCATGTTGTTGAATTGATTAAAGATATTCCAGGAAATAAAATCTTGTTAGATCATTATTTAGATGGTGCCATTGAAGCAGAAGCCGATGCAATTTGCGACGGTGAAGATGTGTACATCATAGGTATCATGCAGCATATTGAGCCTGCTGGTATTCACTCTGGAGATTCATACGCAGTATTGCCTCCATATAACTTGGGAGATCTAATCATCACTCAAATAGAAGAGATTACTAAGAAGATTGCAGTAGCCTTGAGAACTGTTGGTTTGTTGAACATTCAGTTCGCAATCAAAGACGATAAAGTGTATGTGATTGAAGCAAATCCAAGAGCATCTCGTACGGTGCCATTCATAGCAAAAGCATACAGAGAGCCATATGTAAACTACGCTACAAAAATTATGTTGGGTGATAAAAAAGTGAAAGACTTTAACTTCAAACCTCATAAGAAAGGATATGCTATTAAAGTTCCAGTATTCTCTTTCGATAAGTTCCCTAACGTAAATAAAGAACTTGGTCCGGAAATGAAATCAACCGGAGAAGCCATCCAATTCATTGATGACTTAACACATCCATTCTTTAGAAAAGTTTACTCTGAAAGAAATCTTTATTTGAGCAGATAATGGTTTTACTTACCATATCAAGTTTTTTTCGCACCGTAATTATTATCATCATAATAGCTTACGGTGTGAAATTCTTGATGCGTTATGTGTTTCCCAACATGGTTCAAAATTACGTTGATAAAAAAATCAATGATTTAAAGAGAGAGCAAGGTGTTTCCGAAGAGGAGGCGCAAAGAATTAAAAGGGAGCAAGGCAAAGTAAAGATTTCGCAGAATCCAGCAAAAGACGGAGAGTATACCCATTACGAGGAAGTAAAGTAAAGAGATTTATTTTTGGTTACTCAAAAGGAGATCTTAACCAAGAAGTGGCAATTAGGGCATTACTCAAACAAAAATCATTATTTATTTTTTCTGAGTTATTGTGGTTTAGTGCAACCCTGCAATCGCAACCAACAGTTGAATATATTTCTTTCACTTTTTTTTCATCTATTCCATAATCATAAATTCTTACTTCATCAATAGCTCCAGCGAAGTTCATTGAGTTCTGTGGTTCATGAGATCTTTTTCCAATTCTGGCTTGCAGCGGTCCTTCTCCCCATGCAATCCTGTCGGTGTGCGTGAATTTAGTTCCTATCAATACACCATCAATATAAAAGCTAAATGTGTTTTTTGTTCTAACCGCACACAAAAAATACCATGTGTTTAACTAGGGAGTGAAAGGAGAGAAAAACCAGGTTTGTTGACCGTATCCACAGTATGTAAATGCACTAAAGACACAGTTTCTATTAACATTTGAGTAGCATATGGTTTGATCACTGCCTACACTGCCAATTGATAATATGATATTACTTTGTCCGGAAACTGGATTTCTAGTTGGCTTAACCCAAACACAATATGAATAAGCAGTATCTAAAAAAAAGGAATTGTAGGTAATGTCAATATAGCTATCGGCGCCATTAAAATTATAAGCACCTATTGTGTTACCATCATGCCCCACAGTTGAAGTAGCTCCATAATTCACTCCATGAAATGCATTTGGTGTATAATCGAGAGTGTTAGAATCAAGAGTGTAGCACGCTTGTAAAGTTTGGGCATTAAGATGGGCAAAAGAAACAAGAAAAAATAGAACTAATGAGAGATATAGAGCTCTTTCTTTCATTTGATCCACCTATTTTTTTAGCACATAAAATATATTCGTTGGTGAAATTCTGTGCACAAAGCTAGTATGATGATAACGGTAGTTGAAACGCAGTAATTTCGATAATAATTTATCAAGCTTTTGATAGCTTCTTAGAGAGTAAATAGGTTTTTTGAAAAATCGTCCAAATGTACGCTGAATAAAAGGAGTCATAGTGTAGCAGAAAGCTTTGTTGACTACCTTAAGTGAATGTTTAGCAAAAATATTGTCGAATACTTTAACAGGAATACCGCGTTCATTTTTGGTAAGTCCGCTGCGCTTTTGTCTCCAATCACCCATGGAGATTATAGGTTCGCGAATAAGCATAACGCCATTTGGTTTAAGTACTCTTATCATTTCTTCAGTTACAGCGCTAACATTAGGAATGTGGTGCAAAGTACCAAAGCAAGTAATTAAATCAAATGAATTGTCGGGAAAAGGAAGTGAGCCATCGGCGTTGGGTTTCACATAAGAGGGAGTGATGTTTCCAATTTTATGAGAATACAATTTATCTGAAGGCTCAATGATAGTGATGTTTTTAATTTTATCGGCGATAACTGTAAACTCATCGCCATAGGCAGAGCCTATTCCAAGTGCATGTTCGAATTGTGGAATATTTTTAATCTTATCGAAACCATGAATCTTATTCAGTTCATGATATCCGTACCAATATTTTTCTTTGTTGCCACTTCCTAAATTAGCGTAAGCTTCTGCTTCCTCTTCAAACCAAACTTTTATTTGATCGGGGGTGAAATCATCACCATATAATTTGCTTCCGCTGAGATATTCATTCATGCTTAAACTTTTGTCGAAGTTACATAAAAAATATTATTTTTGGACTCTGGTAGTTTCTGGGCTGCCGATGTTTCTGGATAGTTTTTTAAGTCTTAAATGAGAGTTTTATTATTAATATTTTTTCTATTCAATATACTTGTGGTAGAGGCTCAAACAACTTTTGAGCGAACCTATGGTGGGCTATATGATGAAGAGGTGAAGTGTGTTATTACTGCTTCAGATTCAACATATGTGTTGTGTGGTTATTCTTGTAGTTTTAACGGTAATACTAGCAAAGATGCCTATGTTCTTAAAGTTGATTCGGTGGGAACAATCGTTTGGGCACACACCTTTGGTGCAGCGTACGATCAATTTTTGTTTTCGGTGTGCGAAACCAGTGATGGTGGATTTCTTTTTGGAGGATATAGTGACAATACATTGGGAATGTCGGGACACGACTACTATGTTCTAAAGCTTGATAAAAATGGAAATTTAATGTGGTCTAAGTCTTTTGGTGGAATGGGGGCCGACTACATTTGTGCAGTAAGAGAAATGTCGGATGGAAGTTTAATTTTAGCAGGGGTTTCAAATTCACATGGCGCCGGTTTATATGATGCTTATGCTGTTAAAATGACTGCAGCTGGCAGCGTTTTATGGGCTAAATATTATGGAGATTCTTACAATCAAAGTTTTAACGATATAAGGGAATTGCCCAATGGACATTTCATTGCAAGTGGTTACACTTTTGGAACTATGGTGATAGGAGGTGGTCACGATTCTTGGGTGGTGGAGATTGATGCCAATGGTAATTTGATTAATACATTGTCGCTGGGTGGTTCTGTTGATGAAACAGCTTATGGCGCTATTGTGTTGAATTCTGGTGATGTGATCTTTGCCGGACACACTTCTTCTGGTATTTCAGGTTCCAATGTGGATTCTCATTTCTTTAGAACCAGCAGCGATTTGAGTGCAGTGAAGTGGCAAAAAAGAATAAGGGTTAGTAATGAATCTGTAAGGGTTAATATATTAAGTAATACAAGTAGTAATGGATTTGTAGCTTGCTTGTATAGTGTAAATAATATAGATGCCCATTTAGTTAAATGCGACCAAAATGGCAATATTATTTGGAGCAATAATTTTGGAGGTTCAAATAGTGAATTGATTACAGCGGTGTTCGAATCGTATGATCAAGGGTACATCCTTTCGGGCTATACAACAAGCTTTGGTGTGTCGGGTAAAGATATTTATCTAATCAAAACCGATGCAAATGGTAAAGTGCCTTTAAATAATTGCACAGCACCGCTTCAATATACCACAACTGCTATAAATACTCAATTTCCTTATAAATTATCGGGAGCACAATATTCGTCACAAATTTCACCAGTGAACAACAATCCAAATGCTATTAATGTCATCAATACTACTCAGAAAAACACATGTTGTGTTTCTCCTACCGACATCCCTAAAATAGATCCATTGGCAAGCAACTTAAGTGTTTGTGCACCAAACTTTGCAAGCGTAGTAACCAAAAGTTTATCTAATGGAACATATTATCAATGGCAAGTAAGTAGAAATAACGGTTTGTCATGGAAAGATACTTTAGCACCTTCTGTCATCACAGGAGGTAAAGCAACCCTCACACCTGTTTCGGCCGATGGTTGGTATAGAATAGTAATTGCCAAAGATCTTGCTAGTCTGCTCACGTGTAATAAGAAATCAGATTCGGCAGTTGTTAAAATTAAACCTTTACCAAAAAATATATCAGTTTCTGTTAGTCCTCAAAAAGCATTTTTTTGTAAGGGCGAACCACATACACTTGTTGCTTCCGCCACTGTTGCTGGAGGAGGTGTAATAAGTTATCAGTGGAAGTATGATGGAAATGGTTCTGCTTCTTCAATAAATGGGAAGACCAATGTAGGCAATCATCAATATAAAGTAATAGCTAGTGCTAATGGATGCAGTGATTCATCGGCCATGGTTAGTGTTACTGTTAAAGCAGGAGATACAGCGAAGATACATCCTATCGGACCATTTTGTTCTTCAGATTCACCAGTAAATATTAGCTTAGAACCCAACTCTACGGCAGGCGGAATTTGGTCGGGAACAGGTATTACAAATGCTACTTTGGGCACGTTTAATCCATCATCTTTAAATGGAAGTTTTAAAATTAAATATACTACCAATTCAAGCTGTAATACCTCTGACTCAATAATGGTCTCAGTTTCATCAGAAATTGATTTAGAAATTTTACCTAATCAAAAAACAACCTTCTGTCAGAATGATGCGATAGACACCATTGCAGTGAATTTGCTTGGAGGAAATTTTTGGACAAAAAGTGGTTTAGGAATCACCAACAACACTTATGGTTATTTTGATCCTTCTCTTTCTAACGCTGGAGTGGATACCATTTTTTACAGTAAATCTGGCTCATGTGGTGATACATCAAAAATTGCTATCACAGTAAATGCAGTTGATTTTGTTGCCCTCAATACATTGCCAGCGTTATGTTTAAGTTCAAATCCGTTTCAGCTTAATGTGGTAAATGGCTCAGCAGCAGGAAGCTGGTCATCGAGTTGTGGTACTTGCATTTCCTCTTCTGGCGTTTTTAATCCGTCAATTTCAGGTAAAGGAAAATTTAAAATAACTTATACAACAAATGGAGTTTGTTCAAACTTTACCAGCGATTCAATAGCAGTTGGCGATTTAAAATCTGCTCAAATCAATGTTGTGCCTCCTTTATGTGTCAATCAAGGGGTTTATCAATTAACCCCTTTGGTAGCTGGAGGTGTTTTTAGTGGCACAGGTGTTAGTGCCGGCGGAGCATTTAATCCTAAATCTACTGGAGTTGGAAAATTTTGGATTAAATACGCTCATACTGGAGCTTGTGCGAGCAGCGACTCCATTCAAATTACCGTGGAGGCATCAACGCAGGCTAAAGTGGTTACAAATACTAACGAGGGGTGCACACCTCTTCTGGTAAGTTTTACCGATAGTTCTCAATTGGCTATCCAAGAAGCAAAATGGAGTTTTGGTGATGGAACCTCTTCTACAATTAAATCGGGAGATGCCAGTATTTCCCATGTTTTTACAAAAGCAGGCACTTATGATGTTTGGTTGAAAGTAACTTTTCAAAATGGTTGCAGTGATAGCACTCAAAGCAAAATATTTGTTGATAATAAGCCTATTGCCGATTTTTACTTTGACCCTAAGCAAGCCAGTACCGATGACCCAATCATAAATTTTTACAATCAATCGCGAGGTGCATCTTCTTACAATTGGTCATTTGGCTTAAACGGAACGATAGGTTCTCCTTCTACTTCATCAAAAATAGATGAAACAGTTTGGTTTGATCCAACAATTGCGAGAATAAAAGCTAAGGCGATTGAGGGAAGAGATTCTATTCCAGTAACCTTGATTGCCTATAGTGATTATTGTTCAGATACTATTACCAAGTTAGTTTTTGTGAAAGATATCTTTACGATTTTCGTGCCTAAAGCCTTTACACCCAATGGCGACGGTTTAAATGATGATTTTTATCCCTATGGATTAAATCATGTTTGTAAAGAATGCACCAATTATGAATTAATGATTTTTGATCGTTGGGGTGAAATGATATTTTATACTACAGATCCAAATATGAAATGGAACGGAAAACGCGACAATGTTAAACAAGATGTTCAGGTGGATGTGTATGTTTGGAAAGTGCTTTATACCAATTCTTACTCAGGTAAAAAGGGAGAGCAAATAGGTACAGTGACCGTAGTGAGATAATTCTATTTTCATGTTTATAAAGTAAACAATTAATGCTATTTTCGAGCATCAATTTTTTATAACATGCAAGATTTCTATAAAAAGCCCATATTTATGCATTTGGTATTAGTTCTTTTAGGACTACTACTATCTATTTTCTTGTTCTTTAAACCTACAGTTATTGATGGAAAATCATTGAATGCTCATGATAACGAGCAATCTCAAGCGATGACCAAAGAGATAGATGATTTTGAAGCAAAAACAGGAGAGAAGTCGCTTTGGACCAATTCGCTATTTGGTGGAATGCCAACCTACATGATTAAAGGAGATGCGCATACCAATGTGTTTATGTATATCACAGTGGCATTGCACGTTGTTTTTCCCGAAAATAATACAGCTGGAATAATCTTTAACTACTTCTTGTTTCTGTACATTCTATTTGTTGTGTTAAAAATTAAACCGTTTGAAGCATTTTTAGGTGCAATAGTATTTGCTTTGGCCACTTATAATGTGGTGATTATTTCGGCCGGACACATTACAAAGGCATATGCGCTAGGCTATATTCCCTTAATATTGACAGGAGTAATTCTCACCTACAGAAGTAAGTATTTGCTTGGAGCACTTGTAACTTGTTTAGGAGTAGGTTTGCAAGTTTATATCAACCATTTTCAAATTACATTCTATACAGCAATAATAATTGTTTTATTGGTGCTGGCTTATTTGGTATACGCTATCATGCAAAAGGAAATAACCAATTGGCTAAAGGCAAGCACTGTTGTTGCTATTGCATCTGTGCTGGCAGCTTTGCCAAATGTGTCTCACGTTTTCACTACTTATGAATATCAAAAGGAAACCATGCGTGGTGGTTCAGAATTGTCGGCAGATGCTGCAAAAACTGGAAAGAAAACAACTGGTTTAGATAAGGATTATGCTTTTGCATGGAGTGAAGGTAGACAAGAGTCTTTCTCTTTATTGATTCCAAGATTTTATGGCGGAGGTAGTGTAGAAGATATTGGAAAAAACAACAAGTTCTATGAAAGAATGAAAGACGATTTTGATAAAGGTGCAGCCGATGATTTTGTGGAGCGCTTTCCTGCATATCATGGAGATCAAGGAGGTACGGCAGGTACTATTTACATTGGTGCTATTGTAGTTTTTTTAGCAGTGTTAGGTTTCTTTATCATCGAAGGTGCATTGAAATGGTGGTTGATGTTATCGATTGCTATTTCCTTGATGATGTCGTGGGGTAGCAATCTTCCTGCTTTAAATTATTTCCTATTTGATAATGTTCCTTTGTTCAACAAGTTTAGATCGGTGTCGATGTGGTTGTCGATTACTGGTTTGCTTGCTGTTATTTCGGGAGTATTTGGTTTGCACGAATTTTTAAAGAATGAAGACGAAGAAAAGAAGAAGAAATATTTAAAGTATTTATACATCAGTGGTGGAATTGTAGGAGGTATTTGTTTGTTCTTTTGGATGGGTGGAATTTCTGAATACGATGCTCCGGGAGATGCTGCGTTGGCAGAGCAATTGGCTAAAGCTAAATATCCAGAATGGACTATGGAAGCAGTGAAAGAACAGCGTGAAGATTTATTAAAATCAGATGCACTTCGTTCTTTGTTGTTTATAGCTCTAGCCTTCGGTGCCTTGTTTGCATTTACAAAGAAAATTATCAAATCTGAGTATGTTGTATTGGCTTTAACAATACTATGCATAGTTGATTTATATCCTTTCGACAAAGCATTTTTTCCAAAGGAGAAATTTCAAAAGGCTAAAAAAGATAAAGGTCTTGAAATAGAAATGACAGCTGCCGATAGAGAGGTGTTAAAAGATACTTCACCAAATTATAGAGTATACAATATTTCTCAAGGTTTAAGTAATTCTATTAATGAGGCTTTCACTTCTTACTACCATAAATCAGTTGGTGGATACCACCCAGCAAAATTGAGAAGATATCAAGATTTGATCGACAACTATATCTTGCAAGAAACACAAACTGATATCGATAAAGCTTTCAAACAAGATAGCACTGCATTTGCTTCCGCTAATGTTTTAAATATGCTTAACACCAAATATTTTATAGTTTCTCCTGAAGCAAATGGTGTGATAGCAAACAAATATGCAATGGGCAATGCTTGGTTTATTGATTCATTAAGACTTGTTTCTTCTGCAAAAGAAGAGATTGCAGCGCTTGGAAAAATTAATCCAAGAACTACTGCAGTAGTTGATAAATCGGTGCTTGAAACAAGCGGAATAAAAAGCAAATCCTTCAAAGGCGAAGGTTCTGTTCAGCTTACTTCTTATGCGCCAAATCGATTGCAATATGCGGTTGAGGCCAAAGGAGATGCTTTTGTGGTGTTCTCTGAAATCTATTATCCATACGGATGGAAAGCATCTATCGATGATAAAGAAGTAGATCATTTGCGCGTAAATTATACCTTCCGCGGATTGCCAATTCCAGCAGGAAAACATCAGGTTAAATTTGTTTTTGATCCAGATTCATTCACGCTTGGAAAAAGAATGAGCAGCATCAGCTCGGTAATCATTCTATTACTTTTTGGTGCTGTTATCTTTGCCGAATGGAAAAGAAGAAAGAATACTGCGGTTGCGTAATGTTATAAGTAATTCAAAAAAGAGAGCCATTCTACATTAGAATGGCTCTCTTTTTATATTGATGGGTCAGCCTTTTCACTGATGGGCGTTGGATCGTTTTCCTTTATTCTTTTTCTTGAAATTCTTTCTATTTCTTCAATATTAGTAACTCCCGAAAGTTCTATGGAATTGGGTACATAGCGATCTGCACTATTTTTTCTGCTCACCATTTTTCCAGTTCTCAATTCAAAGGTGATATCGCCTTTGCTAAAGTTAGCTTCAATGGATCCATTAAATTGTTCCCAATCGTACGAATTCAACTTTCCTTGTCTATAACTAATGAAGCGGGTAGGAGTACCCACAAAATATCCACCATCTTTAAGGGCATTTCTTATTGCCAATATCATTAATCCAATTCCAACTAAAGCGAAGAATCCGATTATCAAACCAGGCACAATCATTGGCTCTAAATTGTCGGTAGAAGCAACCATCGGTTCACCATTGCTTCTAAAATGAACTTCTTCTCCAATAAATAGCGGACCGAAAAAAGCGACAACGAAAATGCTTACAAAGGCGCACCAAAAAGTGGCAAAGGCAAACAAAACGATGCTCGCGGTTTTAGATTGATATCTTTTAGCATGCGTTGCAAATTCAATCTTTTCATTGCCTATCACAGCAAGTAATTCTTGAGGTAAATCGTTGTTGTACATAGTAGTATTGTTGTGAGGCAAAAGTATAAGAATATATCGGAATTAGAGATATAGCAGAACTTTTACGGTGTAGAAACCAAGCGACTAAAAGAACAAGTTCGAAGAAATTTAGAAAGATTTCCAGAGAGTTTTATGTTTGAATTGGCCGAGGAAGAAGCAGAATCTTTAAGGTCGCAAATTGCGACCTTAAAACGTGGCGAGCGTATTTAGGTTCTAATATCACAGAAGAATTACATCTTCCCACTACTTTTCAACATCCCTTTTCTCTTCATCCTTTCTTCCTTATTTTTAAAGCTTCAATGTTTAATGATGGTGCAGCTAACTTTAAACATTGAATCAGTCGAAAGACTGACAAGCTTTAAACATTGAACATATTTCATGTACTTAATATTCGATACAGAAACCACCGGCTTACCACGCAACTGGAACGCGCCCATAACCGATACCGATAACTGGCCGCGTTGTATACAAATTGCATGGCAGCTGCACGATGAAATGGGGCGATTGATTGAGCACAAAGATTATCTCGTTAAACCCAATGGTTTCAATATTCCTTTCGATGCCGAGCGTGTACATGGCATCTCCACCGAATTGGCAGAAGAGCAAGGTGTTGATTTGAATTTTGTGTTGGAAGATTTTAATCGTGTTTTGGCGCAGGCTAAATTTGTGGTGGGACAGAATATTGGATTCGACCTCAACATCATGGGATGTGAGTTTCACAGAATGTCTGTTGACTCCAATCTTTCTCTCCTTCCTGTATTAGATACTTGTACAGAATACACTGCTGAGCTTTGTCAGTTGCCAGGCGGACGCGGTGGTAAATTTAAATTACCAACACTTACCGAGTTGCACGAGTTCCTTTTCAAACAAAAATTTGATGAGGCGCACAATGCTACTGCCGACGTTGAAGCTACCACGAGATGTTTTTTAGAATTAGTTCGTTTGGGACATTTTTCGGTTTCCGATTTGAAAGCGCCCAACGATTACATCGAGAAATTTCGTGAAATCAATACGCATGAAATTGCGGTTATCGGTTTAAAACATGTCAATCTTAAGGAAGCTAGTCAAAAGATAAAAGTCAAAAGCCAAAGCTCAAATCTCACTCCCGAAGCTGAAATCGACTTGTCGATTTTAGATGGTGTTTCTTTCGCGCACCTTCACAACCATTCTCAATATTCCATCCTTCAGTCGACTACAGAAGTGGAAGATTTAGTGAAAAAAGCGGCGAAGATGAATATGCCAGCAGTTGCTCTTACCGATTTAGGAAACATGATGGCGGCTTTCGATTTTGTGAGTGCCGTAAATAAATACAACAAAGGTATTGCCGATGAGAAAAAAAAGGCGGAAGAAGCAGGCGAACCATTCAACAAGATTCCGCTCAAAGGTGTTTTAGGTTGCGAGTTTTTTGTGTGTAAAGATCACAAGAGTAAAAGCAACAAAGACAATGGATATCAAATTCCGCTGATTGCCAAAAACAAAAAAGGATACCACAACTTAGCCAAGTTATCATCGGCAGCATACATCGATGGCTTCTACTATGTGCCGCGAATCGATAAGAATTTATTACTTCAATATAAAGATGATGTGATTGCCTTTTCTGGCGGATTGCGTGGCGAGATTGGCGACCTTATTTTAAATGTGGGTGAGCGCCAAGCCCAGGAGGCTTTCCTTTGGTGGAAAGAACAATTTGGCGATGATTTCTATGTGGAATTGTTGCGTCACGGCTTAGAAGAAGAAAATCGTGTGAACGATACTTTGCTTAAATTTTGTAAGCTTCACAACGTAAAATATTTTGCTGCAAACGACACTTTTTATCTCGATAAAGAAGATGCCAATGCGCACGATATTTTGTTGTGTGTGAAAGAAGGTGAAAAAAAATCAACGCCTATTGGTAGAGGTCGTGGCTACCGCTTTGGTTTCCCTAACGACGAATATTATTTTAAGTCGGCAGAAGAAATGAAAGCCCTCTTCAAAGACCTTCCTGAGGCCATTATTACCACCAACGAAATCATCGAGAAGATAGAAGGTTATTCATTGAATGCTAATGTACTTCTACCTAAATTCGATATTCCCGATGAATATAAAAGTGAAGAAGATTTAGTGGATGGAGGCAAAAGAGGAGAGAATGCTTTCTTAAGATACTTAACCTACAAAGGTGCCGAGAAGAGGTATCCTGAGATGGATGATGCTACTCGCGAACGCTTAGATTTCGAGTTGGATGTCATTGCCAAATCGGGTTATCCTGGTTACTTCTTGATTGTACAGGATTTCATCGCCAAAGCGCGTGAAATGGGAGTTTCAGTTGGTCCGGGAAGGGGTTCTGCAGCCGGCTCTGCAGTGGCCTACTGCACAGGAATCACCAACGTAGACCCTATCAAGTATGATCTCCTTTTTGAGCGTTTCTTAAATCCAGAAAGGGTGTCGATGCCCGATATCGATATCGACTTCGACGATGAAGGTCGTCAACGTGTTATCGATTACGTAATCAATAAATACGGTTCTTCGCAAGTGGCGCAAATCATTACGTATGGTACCATGGCCGCTAAGTCGAGTATACGTGATACCGGCCGAGTGCTTGAATTGCCATTACCCGATACCGATAGAATTTCTAAGTTGGTTCCCAACCTTAAGCTCAACAAGCTTTTTGCTATGGATGAAAAGCAACTGAAAGAAGCTTTGAGTCCCGATGAGTTTGAAATGGCAAAGCGCCTTCAAGATATTTACAAAAGCGAAGATTTAGAAGGTCAGACTTTACGTCAGGCAAAGATTTTAGAAGGTTCTGTGCGCAACACTGGTATTCACGCCTGCGGTGTTATTATCACGCCAAGTGACATTCGAGAGCACATTCCTGTGGCTACAGCCAAAGATTCTGAAATGTGGTGCACGCAGTTCGACAACTCGGTGGTGGAAAGTGCCGGATTGTTGAAGATGGACTTCTTGGGCTTGAAAACTTTAACGCTTATCAAAGATGCCATTTCGATTATTAAAGATCGTCACGGCATTGAAATAGATATTGATAAAATTCCGCTCGATGATGTAAAAACTTACGAGCTTTTTCAACGAGGTGAAACCGTTGGTATATTCCAGTATGAGAGTCCGGGTATGCAAAAACACATGAAGGATTTAAAGCCTACTGTGTTTGCCGACTTAATTGCGATGAATGCCTTGTATCGTCCCGGACCAATAGAATACATTCCTTCCTTCATCAAGCGTAAGCATGGGGTGGAAGAAATCACTTACGACTTGGCCGACATGCAAGAGTACTTGGAGGAAACTTATGGTATCACCGTGTACCAAGAGCAGGTGATGTTGTTGTCGCAAAAGTTGGCTGGCTTTAGTAAAGGTGAGGCCGATGTATTGCGTAAGGCGATGGGTAAAAAACAAAAGGATGTATTGGATGAAATGCGTCCGAAATTCATCGAAAGAGGAAAAGAAAAAGGACACAAAGAAGATATTTTAAATAAAGTGTGGAAAGACTGGGAGGCTTTTGCATCTTACGCTTTCAACAAATCGCACTCTACTTGTTACGCCTTAATTGGTTATCAAACGGCCTATTTAAAAGCTCATTATCCGGCCGAATATATGGCATCGGTTTTAAGCAACAACATGGGCAATATCACCGATGTTTCTTTCTTCATGGAAGAATGTGTGCGCAGCGGAATTTCAGTTTTAGGTCCCGATGTAAACGAGTCACTGCACAAGTTTACCGTAAACTCTAAAGGACAAATTCGCTTCGGATTAGGTGCTATTAAAGGAGTAGGAGAGGGTGCTGTAGAATCGATTGTGGAAGAAAGAAAAGCTAACGGACCATACAAAAATGTATTCGATTTAACCAAGAGAATCAACTTGCGTGCTGCCAATAAAAAGGCAATGGAAAACCTGGTTTTGGCTGGAGCTTTCGATTGTTTTGCCGGCTCACATCGCGCACAGTTTTTCTTTAAGGCGAACGAAAAAGATTCAACTTTTTTAGAAAAGGCAATTAAATACGGAGTGCAATCGCAAGGCGAAGCAGATACCACACAGGTTTCCTTGTTTGGTGCCGAAAGCAATGAAGAAGTACCAATGCCACCAATGCCAAGATGTGAGCAATGGAGCAATATTCAAGCGTTAAACAAAGAGAAAGAGGTGGTGGGTATTTTCATTTCTGGACATCCACTCAACGACTTTAAATTAGAAATGGATCATTTTGTAAATGGTACTTTTCAAGCTTTGAATGAAGACATCACTAAATTTAGAAATAGAGAGATGGCCTTTGCAGGCGTGGTTACCGAGGCGAGTGAAAGGATGAGTAAGAATGGAAATCTTTTTGGAATTCTTACCATTGAGGATTATACTAGTTCATACAAGTTTTTCTTATTTGCCGAAGACTACCTCAAATTTAGAAGGTATTTGGTGATGGGTTCTTATCTATATATAAAAGGTAAGGTACAGCCTAAAAAATTCGCCAAAGACGACAACGAGCTCGAACTTAAAGTAAATCATATCGAGTTACTTTCTGAGGTACGAGAAAAACTAACGAAGTCGATTACATTAAAAGTGAATTTAGATGCGCTTACACTTGATTTAGTAGATCAGCTCAACTTAATGATTGATAAGCATCCGGGTACTTGTCGCTTGCAATTGAATGTTATTGATAATATCGAGAGAATTAAGGTAGATATGCCTTCGCGCAGCAAGAAAGTAAATGTTAGCAACGAATTTTTAAAAGAGCTAAAAGAATTAAAATCTGTGGAATTCAAGATAAACTAATGAATTTCAACAACTATAGTTTTTGTTTATAAATTCTTAAGAAAAATATAGAGTTGAAAAGATTGCTTTCGAGGAATTAGATATACTTTTAACACAACAATTAAAAAATACAATTATGGCAGTAGAATTCACCGACAGCAATTTTGAAGAGTTGGCTCTTAAGTCGAGCAAACCAGTAGTAGTAGATTTTTGGGCAGAGTGGTGTGGACCATGTAGAATGGTTGGGCCTGTTGTAGAAGAGTTATCTAAAGAATACGACGGACAAGCCGTAGTTGGAAAAGTTAACGTAGACAACAACCCTGGCATTTCTGCAAAATATGGTATTAGAAACATCCCTACTATCCTTTTCTTGAAAAATGGAGAAGTGGTAGACAAACAAGTAGGAGCAGTACCTAAACAAGTATTGGCCGATAAGCTGAAAGCTTGTCTTTAAAAAACAAAGAATAAATAAAACCTCATCTGTTATCACGGGTGAGGTTTTTTTATTTGAAGTTTTTTAGTTCAAAGTTCAAGGTTTAATGTTCAATGTTAGCTAACTTTAAGCATTGCACAGCCAATATTGAGCGTTAAACATTAAACGTAACACGATTTGTTATTAGAAGATTTAAATAAATTAGGATCTCTTGAATTACTCGCCAAACAAGTGGTAGAGGGTTTCATCACTGGCTTGCATAAGAGTCCGTTCCACGGCTTTTCTGTAGAATTTGCCGAACATCGCCTATACAATAGTGGCGAGTCAACCAAAAACATCGATTGGAAATTGTACGCTCGCACCGACAAGCTTTTTGTAAAACGCTACGAAGAGGAAACCAATCTACGCTGTCAGGTGGTACTCGATTTATCTTCTTCTATGTATTATCCTCAGCAGCCTAAAGAAGGGAAGATGAGTAAAGTGCAGTTCTCAAGTTTTGCTGCAGCAACCATCATCAATCTTTTACAAAGACAGCGTGATGCAGTTGGATTGAGCTCTTTCGCTTCAGAAGTAATGGAGCATACCGAAAGTAAGTCGGGGTCTATTCACCTAAAAAGATTGTATAATATATTACAAGAATGTATTCAAAATCCGCAAGAATCAAGACAAACAAGGGTAACTAATGCCTTGCATGAGATTGCAGATAAATTGCATCGCCGTTCATTGGTGGTGATTTTTAGTGATATGTTCGAATCGTACAACCAACAAAATGGCGACGCTTTATTTTCGGCTTTGCAGCATTTGCGACACAACAAGCACGAGGTGATTCTTTTTCATGTGATGGATGAGAAGGTGGAGCTAGAATTAAATTTAGAAAACCGCCCATATAAGTTTATCGATTTAGAGACCGGAGAGGTTTTAAAAGCCAATCCGAGCAACCTAAAAAAAGAATATTCAGCCCAAATGAAGGCATTTCAGAAGGAATTGGAATATAGATGTGGACAATATAGAATTGATTTTGTGAAGGCAGATATTAATGAAAGCCTTGATAATGTGATGCTTTCGTATTTAATCAAGCGATCGAAGATGCATTAATGCAAGGAAACTTTCTAAAAAATTTGTCAGTAACAAAAAATCCACTAAATTTGTCCTCCGTTTAAGAAAACAGTTCTTTATCCGTCAGCTGACGGATGGTTCGGTTTCAAAAATGGAAACAGTTCTAAAAATATTGGTTCGGTAGTTCAGTTGGTTAGAATATCCCGTTTGTTACGGGAGGGTCGCTCTGGGTTATCGAGTTAAAAATGGTTCTTTAATAAAATATTGGTTCGGTAGTTCAGTTGGTTAGAATATCCCGTTTGTTACGGGAGGGTCGCTCTGGGTTATCGAGTTAAAAATGGTTCTTTAATAAAATATTGGTTCGGTAGTTCAGTTGGTTAGAATACATGCCTGTCACGCATGGGGTCGCGGGTTCGAGTCCCGTCCGGACCGCCAATAAAGATCTGTTTAAACGCAAAAGCCTGAAATCTTCACTGATTTCGGGCTTTTTTGTTTTTAGCCCGAAGCAAAAAAACGCAAAAAAGAGCATATCTCACACTATGAATTGGTGGAGGTAACTCATTTTTGATTTACCTCCACCAAACCGCTCCTATTTCTCTGATTTACACCGTTTTGCATTTCTCTAAGCCAGCGAAGGTCGCTAGCTTTGTTTTAATTAATAACCCTTAAAAAGGTAGAGTTATGAGCAAATCTTTTTCAATCTTGTTTTTTGTAAAAAAAACAAACCCAAACAACGAGCAAATAGCAACGCTATTTTGCAGAATTGTTGTAAACACAAATCGCTGTGAATTTTCACTGCATCGAAAGCTCCCAATATCGCAATGGAGCGGCAGTATCGAGAAAATGAAAGGTAAGAATTCGGCAGCCGAAGTAATCAACGAATTCATCGACTCCACTCGATCGAAAATCTATCAGCATTATACCGAACTGCAAAATGCCAATGCCGAAATCACTCCCGAAGCGCTCCGTGATCGCTTTCATGGTAAAGTGGAATTACAACATACCATTCTTTCCACTTGCGCCCATCAAAATCAAATGGCAAAAGAATTAATGGAGCGAGGTGAATTGAGTTACGATAGATACTTAAAGTACACCAAATGTGTCGAGTATCTTCGAGAATACAATATAGAGAAATTCGGCAAAGAAGATATTCTATTGCGCTTTGTTGAGTTGCAATACATTCGTGAGTTCGAGCATTTTCTTTTGGTACGCAAAAAGCTTAAAGGAACTTCGGCCAACACCTATTTAAAGCTTTTAAAGAAAATGGTGCGAAATGCTTTCTTAAACAATTGGATATCTAAAGAACCCTTCGCTGCATATAAAATGAAGAGTTATAAAACCGATATCAAATACTTAACTCAAGAAGAATTAGATAGAATTAAAGCCGTAGAGTTTAATTTCGAAAGAATGAATACGGTTAAAGATGTGTTTATCTTCTCCTGCTACACTGGCGTTTCATATGGAGATATGGAACAATTAAAAGGTACTGATATCCAAACCAACACTAAGGGCGAAAGCTTCATCGCTCGTAAGAGAGGTAAAACCGACTCGCCCTATTTCATTTTACTTACCAAGCCAGTGCTCGATATTATAGAAAAGTACAAAGAGCATTGCAAGCAAACGGGTAAACTACTTCCTGTCACCACCAACCAAAAGCTTAATTTCTATTTAAAAGAGTTGGCCACTGCAGCAGGTATCGATAAAAACTTAACCATGCACATGGCTCGCCATACCTTCGCCACAACAGTCGCCTTGGCAAATGGTATCTCTATGGAAACCTTAATGATGATATTGGGACACACCAAAATCTCCACCACCCAGCATTATGGCAAGGTGATGAATCAGCAGGTAATAAATGAAATGAATATGTTGAATGAGAAGTTGAAGTAAGTTGAAAATGATACCCTCAGCGAAGAAAAAGCTGGGGGGTATTAATTTAAGGGTATGTGATTATGCTGTTTTATTGCGAATTCTCTTCGAAAACTACCTTCGTTCAAAGCTTCAAAGAAATACTATTATCCGTAGATTTAACCGGTTAATTCTACGCTTTTATTTTTCTTTTTTGGTTTTCAATTGCACCTTTATAAAAAGCAGTATATTAGAGGGGAATATGCTAAACACTTTAACATCAGTAAATATCGACTTGTTTTCTCCAATGAAAAAAAGCCAGGTAGATAATTGCGTAGTATACGCAATGCGTATAGCGAAATGTTAGCTGCCATTTTGGGACTGCAAACTTGCAACTAAAAGCATGAAATTAACAGATAAAAACTATTAATATGACAAATAGAGAACTTATTGACCAAGCCAATAATCTTCGTAGAAACGGACAAAACAATTTGGCAGATAAAATTTACGACCAATTGTTATCTGCAGAACCAAACAACGATGAGTTTATATTCTGCAAAGCAATGAATGTTACAGACACAAATCCCGAACTTGCAATTTCATTATTTAAAAAAGCCGTTGAAATTAACCCTAAGGCATCAGCAGCGTTTGGAAACATCACTGCAACTGCAAATCAATGTAATAATCACAATTTAGCAATTGCCGCTTTCAACGACCTATTGAAAAAATATCCAAATAATTTGGAAATAATTTATCACCGAGCCATTCACATTGGCAATAAAGGCGATAATCTCAGTGCACTACTTGACTTTTATTTTGTTGTTGACAATTCAACTATGAGCAATAATCCAGAAGCATTTTTAGGGCATCAAATTGCAACAGACATAGCACTTTGCAAAACGCAACTTAGAAATGAAACCAATGCGAAGCCAACACCATCAGTTGCGAATGCCGAAAAATTAAGTTCCGTTAAAATGAAGGAATATCAGTATTCACTTCCTGCGAAACTTTTTGGCAACGAAAACTTCTTAATTGAATTTGGAAAAATGATGGGGTGGACAATCAAAGAAATAATTCAGAAACAACCAGATTATATTTCTTGGTGCATTTTAAATCTTGATAACTTTTGCGTTAGCGAAGATGTAATAGAGATACTAAAGCGAAAAGGTGTGAATATGAACGAATGCGAAAAATTAAATTTGTTCAAATTAAAAATTTACGATAACCAAGAGCCTAAATTAGAATTTGATGATGAAGCACCTGACCAATTTTCTATTGATGAAGATGGAAACATAATTTTTTAGACAAATGGATGATTTTAAATTTAACAAACAAGTTGCAACTGAACTTTACCGAAAGTGGTTTTTATTATCAAAGAAAAACCCAAGTCATTCTTATGACAAGGAGCAAGTTGACGACTTAGTTGCTATTCATAAATCGCAAATTGGCTTTTTACTCAAACAACTTGTAGAGCAAGAGCTATATGCTTTTCGTGCCGAAATACCTTTTCTTTATATTAACGACAAAATTTTTGAAGAGTTTGATGTTGAGGTTTTAGTTATTGGCAATTCTATTGACTGCCTTAGTATTCCTGGCTGTTTGGTCGAAGCCGAAAACAGAAAGGTAGCTTTTGATAATCTTTTAAAAGCAGTTATTCAATGTGCGGATGCAAGAATTAGAAATGGATTATGGTTTCTCAACAGAGTTTTTCCGATGAAACTTTATGATGCGAGTGTTCAATCAATTTCCAGTGAAGAACTAATCAAAAAACTTAGAGAGGATGGATGGAATAAAGAATATGCTGGAGCATATCATACCGTTTTGCTCAAAGATGGCAGTAAGGTTACTTACACTATTGCCAACAATTCGGTAATTAGCAGCGGACTTCATTTTGGATATAATCGTTTAAAGTTTTTAATGAGTGGAAAACAGTATTATGAAATGTATCAGGAAGTAGATGATAATGATCATTGGTCTTGTGATATTTGTGGTGGTGACTCATCAACAGGTTGTTTGTATTTTGACCCAACTGAATGTCCAAGATAATGCCCGAGATTAATTATAAGTTACGACTTCTGATGGAAAGTAAAACGGCAGCTAACACGGGTTTTGCGTCAGGCGGGGTGACGTGCAAACTTGGAGCTTTATGCTTCTATTCAAGTTTTGTGCTGGTTGACAGTTTTGTGCTCCGAAACCCGCCCGAACGCAAAGCCCGAAAAC
>CAYORT010000012.1:0-82125 GCA_964406465.1 uncultured Chryseobacterium sp. | reverse complement strand
GCAAGGGTGCGCCCCTACGGAAGAAAATACTAACCGTGGCTTTCACATAATTAGGAGGATTTTTGATTTGGGGAATAAGAAGGATGAGAGAAGTTGAACAAAGCTTTTACACTGAATTGTTTCGCAAAAAATGTTTGATTGAAATCTTACCTTAATTCTTTAATACATTATGATCTACCCACCCTCTCCATCACCAAGTCATAAGCAACATCTGTTTGCTCTTCTCTTGTTAGGTGTGAAGTATCAATAATTACAGCATCTTCGGCTTGGGTAAGTGGAGATTCTTTTCTATGGCTATCTATATAATCTCTTTTCTCTAAATTGGCTTTCACGTCTTCTAAACTTACCTTTTCGCCTTTTCCGCGAAGCTCGTTGTAACGACGTTTGGCTCTTATCTCTGTATCTGAAGTAACAAACAATTTCAATTCTGCATCGGGAAAAACAACCGTTCCTATATCTCTACCATCCATCACCACACCTTTGCTTTTACCCAGTTCACGCTGAATAGACACCAACTTCTCGCGCACTTCTTTTGAACTGGCAACAAAGGAAACATTATTGGCTACTATCAACCCTCGAATATCTTGCTCTACATTTTCACCATTTAAGAAAACCTCACATTTTTTGGTTTTAGGGTCGCATTGAAAGGTGATAGCTATTTCATCTAAGAACTCCTCCATTTTGTATACCTCTTTTCCATCTTTAGTGATAATGTTATTTTGAAGAAGATACAAGGTAACGGCGCGATACATAGCACCAGTATCAATATAGATATAATCGAGCTTATGCGCTAAATCTTTAGCGATAGTGCTTTTTCCGCAGGAGGAATAACCATCAATGGCAATGGTGATTTTCTTCATGCCGCCAAGATACAATTTATGTTATTTATTTTCCTCTTTGACTTCCTTCTTTTTTGAGAAATCACTCGTTTTTGCAGAAATTGAAATGAAATGTGCCGCACCTGCCAAGTGATAAGAGGCCCAAGTGTATTGAAAAGTAAGCTTTTTAACTTTGATTTGCGCTCCAAAAGAAAAACCAACCGCCCCCTGCTTATTTTGTCCGCCCAACTTCATCTCTTGCTGACGCTGATAGTTGTACCCTACTCTCAACGTGAAATTTTGTGAAGGCACAAACTCTAACCCCAAGGCTACACGTCGCATGATCTCTTGTCCCCACGCCACCGTATCGCTAGAAACCGTTGTTGATCCACCACCCAGAGAAGTACTTTTACTTTTTTTGTCTTCAAAATTCTCGAACCACATGGTTTTGCTTTGCAAATTGTGTCCGATTACCGTAAACCTAAATGGCGCATGCGCCAGTTTTTTAGCAAAGCCCAACTGAATATCTAAAGGAAGTGATTCTCTGTTGCCAGGTGTATAGGTACTAAACTGAGTACCGAAGTTCTTCACCACCAAGGACACGCCGAACTCTTTTTCGGGATTATAATAAGTAACAGCACCATCAAGTGCTGCTCCATAAGATTTGTACTGATACAACTGAGAAGAAATAAATTTTGCATTGGCACCAACAGTTATCTTTTCTTTAAGTTGGTAGCCCCATCCTATATTTAAAGCCGATTCATTTGCTGTGAAATTACCGTAGGTTTGAGCTGACTCATCGGCCAAAGTAAACTTACCATAATTCAAATAGTTAATACCCAAACTAAAGGTACCCACCTTGCCAAAGTCTTTCACGTATCCAGTATAGCCGTAATTGATGTCTGAAATATAATTCACGTAATTCAACACCAAACGATTGTCCATTTGTTTTGACAATAGCGATGGATTGGCGTATACCTGACTCTCATCTTGATCCATCACCGGCACAAAGTAACCACCAGTTGCAGCACCTCTAGGGGAAGTAGTTAAACTAAGAAACTGGTAAGTAGATTGTCCGCCAACCTGCGCAAAAACAGACTGAAGAGCTAGGGTGAAAACAGAGAATAAAAGGTATTTTAATTTTTGCTTCATTATTACGACTCTTCGAACGAAGATAACTAATTAATAGTGTGCAGAAAAAACTGAATTTGATTTATTTTTTTTGGGGTTATTCACAATGCACATTTAAATACTATTGTACTACTCTATTGAAGGGCTGCAATTTAATTATGAAGTTTGACTATCGTTTTGTAAATTGAAGTATGATCGACAACAAGCAAATTAACGCCATGATACAGCTCTTAGATGACCCCGATGAGGAAATCTTTGTACAGGTGAGCGACCGCTTGTTGGAGATGGGCGCAGAAGTTATACCTATATTAGAAGGTGCTTGGGAGGAATCGGAAAACGAAATCATTCAAACCAGAATTGAAAACATCATTCAAAAAATTAATTACGATGATGTTTGCAGAAAATTGGTGAACTGGGCGCGATTGGGCGGACAAAATTTGCTTACCGGATCTTTGTTGGTGGCAAAATATCAATTCCCCGAGATGGATGAAGAGAAGGTTAAAAACCACATCAATCAAATCAAACAAGATGTGTGGATTGAACTGAACGAAAATCTTACTGCACTAGAAAAAGTAAAAATTATCAATCACATATTATATGATGTTCATGGCTTTGATGGCAATAGAAAGAACTATCATGCGCCCAACAACTCGTATATCAACTGTGTTTTAGAAAGTAAAAAAGGCAATCCTCTTTCGATAGGTATTGTATATATGATCATTGCTCAAGGATTAGATATTCCAATTTATGGCGTAAATCTGCCTGAACATTTTGTGTTGGCATACGAAGATGAATTGCTGCAATTCGCCAGCACCAGCGATAATGAACAAGAAGGTATTTTGTTTTATATCAATCCGTTTTCAAACGGAGCCATCTTCGGAAAGAAAGAAATATCAAGTTATTTGGAACAAATTGGTGCTAAATCGAAAAAGTCCTTTTATGTTCCTTGCAGCAACATCGACATCATCATTAGAAATCTCAACAATCTACTTTTCAGCTACCAAAAATTAGGCAAGGAAGGAAAAGTAAAAGAGATTCAACACCTGTTGCAATTGGTGAGTAGTTATAAGAGTGAGTAATACTTACTCAGTTACATAAACATCCACTTCTTTATTCGTACCATCTTTTGAAATCGTAATAGGCGTTCCTCCTTTAACAATAGTATCTGGTGCTACAGCATCGGGGTCAACTCCTACTGCATAGAGATAATAATCACCACACTTCAAACCTTTTAGGGAATAATGGCCGTTTTCATCGGCAGTTACCGATTGATTGTAAACAGAAACATCGGTAGAAGGCAATTCTTTCGCATCATACTTTACATATACTTTTGAGTATCCTATTTCTTCGCTGTGATGATAAACAGTGCCGCTCACAACAGAACTACCTCCTCCTTCTCCTGTGCAGCAAGAACTTATGAACACTGCACCAGCCAGCAATAATTTTACAGAATGCTTCATCATAATTTTATACTTTAGTTGAGGTTTATTTTTCTAAAATAATGATTTCTTTTTTAAATCGCGTAGCGCAACATATATTTCAGTATTACCCGCAATCAACCGAAAAGATATGCGTGGTATTGCCCACCAAACGTGCCGGTTTATTTCTAAAAAAAGAAATTGCCAAGGTTTTTAATAAAACCATATGGGCCCCAAATATCATCTCCATGGATGATTTCATGAGTGAGCTAAGCAACAGCAAATCTATTTCCTCATTTGAACTTACCTTGCATTTCTACAAAGTTTATGTTGATTGCACTGCGGCTGAAGACAGAGATGATTTCAACGAATTTTTAAATTGGGCACCTGCTCTGCTTGCCGATTTCGACGCTGTTGATCGACACTTGGTGAATGCCGATAAATTCTTTTCGTACATCAATGAAACTAGGGCATTGGAAGTGTGGAATGTTGATGGGCAGCCTATCAGCGATTTTCAAAAAGAGTATTTGCGCTTCTGGCAAAACCTAAAGAAATATTATGCATCATTGAATGATTCTTTGGCTAAAGAAAATTTGGTGAGTAGCGGACAAGCTTATAGAAAAGCTAGTGAATTCAATGATTTTGAAAACACGAAATGGAGTAAAGTGATTTTTGCCGGACTCAATGCCTTAACGCCATCGGAGGAGAAAATCATTCAAAAAAGTATCAAGTCGGGATGGGCAGAAATTCTGTGGGACAGCGATGAATATTATTTGCACAACAGAAATCAGGAAGCCGGATTTTTCCTTAGAAAATACCTCAACACTTGGAGCACTGAATTTACATTTAAGGAAGATTTACTCTCTAAAGAAAACAAAAACATACATCTAATTGGTTGTCCTCAAAACGTTCTACAAGCCCATGTTGCTGCAGAGTTGATTCAAACCAAAATGCCCGCCAACTCGCCTAACTCGGCGGTAATATTAGGAGACGAAAATTTATTGATTCCTCTCTTGAATCAACTGCCCAACGAAACCAAGGCAGCCAACATCACCATGGGATTACCAATCAAACAAATTGATTTGTACCCCATGCTTTTGCAGATGTTTGTAATGCATGAAACAGCTAAAAAATCATCGAAAGATTACTTGTTTTACCACAAAGACATCTTGCTTTTTCTGGCACATGAAAAGATTCAATTTTTGTTGGGCGACAATAAAAAAACGATTGAACTAAATAACTATATCACCAAGAACAATCGCGTTTATATCACTGCCGAAAAATGTTTGAGCATCTTAGGAGAAGACCTACGATTTGTTGTAGATGGAGACAATAAGAATGGCTCAAGCTTGTTGCAAAATATGTTGCGACTCGTGCTGCTTTTAAAAGACAAATACAGCGACACCTCAAGTTTAGAAAACGAATACCTTTTTGCTTTTTATACCTTCTTGCAAAAGCTCAACAACCTTCAAAAGAAATATGCACTTCAAGAGCTCGAACAACTGAAAGCACTTAAGAAAGTATTCATTAAACTTATTCGACAAGAAAAACTTTCTTTCTATGGAGAACCGCTGCAAGGCTTACAGATAATGGGGATGTTAGAAAGTAGAGCCCTCGATTTTGAGAATATTATTTTGCTGTCGATGAATGAAGGTGTGATACCAAAAGACAAACATCAGCAATCGTTTATACCGCACGATATCAAAAAAGAATTTGGTTTACACACTTATCAAGAAAACGATGCTATTTACGCATATCACTTCTACCGATTGATACAAAGAGCCAAAAACGTATACTTTTTGTACACGTCGGCCAGCGACAACATGGGGGCTCAAAATGAGAAAAGTAGATTCTTGAGTCAGTTAGAAATGGAGTACGCTCCACTCAACAAAAATGTACATTTCTCGTCCACATATGCCTCACTTCCCAATAGCGAAATCAAAATTAATAGTCAGGTATTGCGCAATAGTCCCGACATCATCGCCCGATTAAAAGCTAGAGCAGCCAAAGGATTTTCGCCTTCGGCACTCAATAAATTCTTAGAATGTCCATCTGATTTTTATTATCGATATATTTTGGGATTAGGCGAAATGGATGAAGTGGAAGAAGACATTCAAGCAAGCAGCTTAGGCACAGCCATTCACAGTGTACTTGAAAATTTATATCAGGCCCACGTAGGTAAGGTCTTAAAGGTGCAGCATGTTGAAGCCATGCTACCACAGGTAGATTCATTGTTAGAAAAAGCATTTCAAGCGCAAGAGATCAATGAATTGCAAGTGGGTAAAAACCATCTCACCTACAATGTGGCAAGTGATGTTATCAAACAATTTTTAAGTAACGAAATAAGCTCTTTAAAAGAATTAGACGCTCGCAATCAATCGCTCACCATTTTAAAATTAGAGTACAAAATGGAGGGGGAAATTGAAATTAAAGTGGGTGGTGAACCATTAAAAATAAAGTTGAGTGGAATCGCCGACAGAATTGATAAGATAGGTAATGACATTCGATTGGTAGATTACAAAACAGGAAAGGTGAACGACGATGACTTAACCATTAGTAAACTTGAAAATATAGGCAATGGAAAGAAAAGTAAATTACTTCAATTGTTGTGGTATAGCTTATTGTATTTAGAAAACAACAAGGAAGTAAATGCGATTTCGCCAGGCTTATTGTCATTTAGAGCTTTAAGTAACGGACTTTTTGAACTTAACATAGAGAAAAAAGAAAAGGCAGATCGCGAAACCTGCCTTGCCTTTAAAAAACAATTGATTTTGATTTTCGAGAGATTATTCTCCGACGAAATTGAATATGTTCACAGAGAAGATGCTAAGTATTGTGAGTATTGTTGATCTTTCGCTAAACCAAATTCAATTACTTGTAATCTGAATTGCATCTTAATGTACCTCCAGATGTATCGCAGGCAAATGTACTCGCTTGCGCATCAACTTTTTGTTGAACATCTTGATCACTTGAACCACATTCCTTTGGACCTTCAGCTATTTTGTTTCCATTCTTTAAGCATTCACAATCATAACAAACCTGCTTATCACAAGAAAATAAAAAAACTACAGATAAAAATAACAAGGCGTTAATTTTCATTTAAATCAAATATTAAGAATGAGTACCAAATTTAAAACAAATAAAAATGACTCAAGGTTTTCACCCTAAGTCATCTTTAGCATATTCTTTTATGTTTTATTTCACCATCAACTTCTCTACTCTACCTTCAACATTAACCAAATACATACCTGTAGAAAGCGCCGAAATATCAACCAAAGTATTATTATCTGTGATACTTCGTTGAACCACTAGTTCACCCAATGAATTGTACACAGAAACTAATTTTCCGTTCAACTCATCACCTTGGATATAAAATGAACCTTCACTAGGATTTGGGTAGATTTGAAAAGCGGCAGCAGCTTCAATATTCTCAACATCTGTAGACAAACAAGAAGTGAAGATGGTAGCATAGTTGGAAGCAAAAGCATTTGAATTGTCGTAATCTTCGTTGATCGACCATGTCATCAACCCTCTTAAGCCTGGGTATCCTCCTACTTTAGTTAAAGTATATGAACCAGGTTTAGATCCTGTTCCACGTAAATAATCTACTGCCGACTTAACTACCGCCGGAGAACAATACCCACTAGAACCAGGAGTTGCAGGCAAAGCAACGGCTATTTGATTGGCACGTAATCCAGAGTAAACACCTTTAGAATTTTTGCAAGTGAAGCCTTTGATCATCGCTTCTGTTTGACTCACGATGAAATCGGCAGTACCTTCATAATATATAGTATTGTTTAGTCCGTAGCTCCCACCAGAAGCGTTATACAACTGAACCATTACTAAATCGATATCATTGCGTAAAGCTTGAATGATGGCCAAATATGCAGCGCCGTAGGTACTAGACATGTAATTAGACAAACCTCCAACGGTATAGGCCACCTCTGGCGCCATAGTTAAAATCATTTTTCTACTGTAGGTAGTTTGATACCAAGAAAGTAACTCCTGAATCCCTTGAATAACATATGATATATGTGCTGATGGACTAGAAATTGTGCCAGCCTGAGTTACATAAGTACTCTGTTCTAAATCTAAGTCGATTCCATCAACACCATAATCAGTTATGAATGTTTTTACTTTAGAAACAAATGTATTTTTATCATTTACACTATTTAATTTAAAGGAGCCATAGGCGCCACCGATACTAATCAATACTTTTTTCCCATTGTTTCTAACAAGGGCAATATCTGATTTCACCTGTGCCACATTCGAAACAGTAAACTCTAAATCGTTCACCGAATTGTCGGTTGGAGTTAAATTTTTGTCGGCTTCGAGGAAGGCTAAACAAATAACATTGTAGTTGGGATTTACATCCTTGATTCTAATTGCAGTACCCCATGAGTTCTGCCAATAGCCCACCAAAACATTACATGGTAATTGTGCTACAGTTGTTGCAGTGGACACTAAAAAAACAGAAACGGCGAGTAAAATTCTTTTCATATCAAATAATTTATTTTCGTAGTTGTTTGTAGTTGCTGTAAGATAGGAAATGAAAGAGAAAGGACAAAAAATAAATTATGCGATTTCTAGCAAAATCGATAAAATAAAAAAAGGCATTCGTTCTACAACGAATGCCTTTTAAGAAGTTTAAGATCTAATTAAACCAATTCCAAAGTCTTTAACGCATTGTTTAAAGTAGCACTTGGTCTCATTGCTTTAGAAAGCAATTCGATGTTTGGTTTATAGTAACCTTCTATATTTTGTACTTTACCTTGAGCAGCAACTAACTCAGCTGAAATCTTCGCTTCATTTTCAGTCAGTTCTTTAGCAATATTGGTAAAGATAGCTTTCAATTCAGCATCTTTATTTTGTTCAGCCAAAGCTTGAGCCCAGTAAAGAGCCAAGTAGAAATGAGAACCACGATTATCGATTTGTCCCACTTTACGCGCCGGTGATTTATCTTCTTCTAAGAATTTACCAGTAGCAGCATCTAAAGTTTCTGCCAACACCATCGCTTTTGGATTGTTGAAAGTTTGACTCAAGTGCTCTAAAGAAACAGCTAAAGCTAAGAACTCACCAAGTGAATCCCAACGCAAATAACCTTCTTCTAAGAATTGTTGAACGTGTTTAGGAGCAGAACCACCAGCACCAGTTTCGAACAATCCGCCACCATTCATCAAAGGAACGATAGACAACATTTTAGCCGAAGTACCCACTTCTAAAATTGGGAATAAGTCGGTTAAATAGTCGCGCAACACGTTACCAGTTACCGAGATAGTATCTAAACCTTTCACGATTCTTTCAAGCGTTGCTTGAGTAGCTTCTACCGGAGACATGATTTTAATATCTAAGCCGCTGGTATCGTGATTTTTAAGGTAAGCATTCACTTTTGCAATCAATTGCACATCGTGCGCTCTTTGTGGATCTAACCAGAAGATAGCAGGAGTAGCGCTCAATCTAGCTCTATTTACAGCCAATTTAACCCAGTCTTGAATAGGAGCATCTTTAGTTTGACACATTCTGAAGATATCGCCTTTCTCTACCGCTTGTTCCATTAAAACACCAGAAGCATCGCTTACTTTAACCACACCTTTGCCAGTCATTTGGAAAGTTTTGTTGTGAGAACCGTATTCTTCAGCAGCTTGTGCCATTAAACCAACGTTAGGCACAGACCCCATAGTTACCGGATTCAAAGCACCATTCTTTTTACAGAAATCGATGGTAGCTTGGTAAACACCAGCATAACATCTATCAGGAATTACAGCTTTTGTATCTTGAGATTTTCCTGCAGCATTCCACATTTGGCCCGAAGTACGAATCATTGCCGGCATAGAAGCATCAACGATAACATCTGAAGGAACGTGTAAGTTGGTGATTCCTTTATCAGAATTCACCATTGCTACAGCAGCACTTTTAGCATAAACCGCTTGAATAGCAGCCTCTACTTCAGCTTGTTGAGGGTGCCCAGCAATTTTAGCATAAACATCACCTAAACCATTTTTAGTGTTCACGCCAAGTTCGGCGAACAAGGCAGCATATTTTTCAAAAACTTCTTTGTAGTAAACATCAACGATAGCACCGAACATAATAGGATCGGAAACCTTCATCATTGTAGCTTTCAAATGCACTGAGAACAATACATTTTTAGCTTTAGCATCTTCAATTTCTTTAGCGATGAATGCTTTCAAAGCAGAAAGGCTCATTACAGCCGTATCGATAATTTCACCAGCTTTCAAAGGCGTGCTTGCTTTCAACACCGTTGAAGTGCCGTCTTCAGCAACAAATTCGATTTTAACATCGGTAGCCTCTTTAACGGTAACCGATTTCTCACTTCCGTAGAAATCACCTGCGGTCATACTTGCTACATGCGATTTAGAATCGGCAGTCCAAGCCCCCATAGAATGCGGATTTTTACGTGCATAATTCTTTACAGCTTTAGGCGCTCTACGATCTGAGTTACCTTCGCGCAACACAGGGTTTACGGCAGAACCCAAAACCTTAGCATATTTCGCTTTAATCTCTTTCTCTGCATCTGTTTGAGGGTTCTCTACATAATCAGGAAGAGCATAACCTTTGTCTTGTAATTCTTTGATTGCTGCTTTCAATTGAGGGACAGAAGCAGAAATATTAGGCAATTTGATAATGTTAGCCTCTGGTTTGGTTGCTAAAGCACCCAATTCGGCTAAATCATCGCTAACCTTTTGGTCGTCTTTTAAAAATTCTGATAAATTCGAAATAATTCTAGCCGCCAGAGAAATATCTCTTGTCTCTACTTCTACACCAGCCGGAGCGGTAAAAGCTTTTACAATTGGTAGAAATGAAAAGGTAGCCAACATTGGTGCCTCATCGGTAATGGTGTAAAGAATTTTAGATTTTGCCATTTTTTCAGTTTTTAAAAGACTGTATTCAATTACTATAAGTAGCCTTCTTACAAGCGCCTAAGCGTTTTAAAAAAGGGAAGCAAATATATAAATAATTGACTACAAAAACCGAAATAAATGCTAACTAAAATTAGGTTTAAAATTTATATAGAATTTGAAGCGAGCCTCCTAGCGAAATAGTGTGATAAGGGGGATCAATATTTGATAGGGAAACCACCATCTCATCACTTAAGTTCTGACGGAATGAAACACCTGCCATAACAAGTAACTTAGGAGAAATATGGTATCCATAATTCAACTGTAAATTGTAGTTCAATTGAAAACGCTTTGGCTCGAACAACGGCGCCACAATCTCTGTTAGTCCGGTAGTATCCGTAGCTTCATTTGTTTGCGAATAGGCGTATAAGAAACGCATTCCCACTCCGCCCTTTACCATAATGAGATGCTTGATAAAGCTGCGCTCATAGGCAAATTGTATGGGCACGTATAAATATTTCATGTCTACAGATCGGCCATCAGGCAGCTTGCTATTTTTTTCAACAGCCTGATTTTGTTCTACATACACAGTAGTATCTTTCATGGTGATGGTATCAAAATATTTGTAAGGCACCTTAACGGTAACACTATCAATTTGGGTATGATTTCTATTCTCCAAGGTTAAAACCTGGTTTTCATAACCTATTCCGCTTAAAAAGTACATGCTCTTGTATTTCACTCCGGCATTTAATTCTGCAAGGTATAAAGGCGAAAATTTATAATTGCTTTCGCTAGGCAGCAAAGTTTGTTGAGCACTAAAACCAGCGCCTACAAAAAAGGTAACTGGTAATTTCTTTTTGAGAGGATCTAAAGGTTTCTTTGTTGAATCAATACCCAATGAATCTCCATTATTTGTTGATTGAGCTAGCGTATCTGTATTTTCTTTATTAGCTGTCTCGGTTGCAGAATCAAGAGTAGCCCCCTTTCCTTCTTGGTAATTTTTCAAATAAGCCTCTTGCAAAGATTGGTCATCTTTTACCTTTTCATCGCCAGCCTTATTTTCAATCGAATTTTCTTGCGCTACTAAATGATTATCATCTTTAGGAGCATCGATAAAACCTTGATCATTGATGCTGTTTGAAGTATTTAAGGTTATTGAACCCTTGTCTGTATTTGCTGACTTGATTTTTGTTTTATTCGACTTTGACACTTTACCTGTTTTATAACGAGTGGTGGCTAAAGCAGCAGTTTTATCACCTTTATTAGCACCCGAACTTGCAGCGATGTTGTTAGCATTTGAATTGCTTACTTGAACATCTTCAAGTTTACTCGTATTTAAATTGGCACTTTTCACTGTATTTTGTTGCTCGTTTGCAGCTCTATTTGAAGATTTTTGAGGTACTTCATTTGTTGAATTGCTGGTAGAGCTATGTGTCGTTTTCACTTCGCTTGTGTCATTAATTTGAACAACTTCAGTTTTGTTGACAACCTCATTTGTAGCCAATTCCTTGCTTTTATCAGATTGTTCGTCTCCCATTTGATTGAACACCAACAAACCTACTCCCGCTACAACTGCAGCAACCCCAGCTGTAATTGACCCCTTGTATTTGTATAAAACATTCGACCAAAATAGTCCGAGCAAAATTTTTCTGCTGGTCTCTTTCGGAGGATCGACCCTAAAGTCGTCCATCGAATCTTTAAACAACTCTTCTATGTTGTTTTTCTTGCTCATTTTGCAATAAAGTTATTTTATCCCTTAAAATTTTTTTCGCGCGTGCCAATTGTGATTTCGAGGTTCCCTCGTTGATTCCCATTTTCTCGGCAATTTCTTTGTGAGAGAAGCCATCAATAACATACAAGTTGAAGACCGTTCTATACCCATCTGGCAACTCTTGTATCATATTGAAAAGTGTTTGTTTATCTATATCGTACCCATCCTCCTCGTCATCATTATCAAACTCTACAGGAATATAAATCTCATCCACAAACACAGCCTTTTTCTTCTCGCGAAGCACCATTAAACAGTTGTTTACAGCCAATCGCTTAATCCACCCATCAAATGAACCTTCGTTATTGAAACTCGAAATCTTATCGTACACTTTCACGAAACAATCTTGCAAAGCATCCTTAGCGTCATCGGTATTTTTTAGGTATCGAAGACAAATAGCGTAAAGAAGAGAAGCGTACTTTGTATATAGTAATTTTTGGTACTTGTATTCTCTTTTTACACAACCTTTAATAATATCTTGTATGTAGTCCGACAAAAATTTATTTCATTTTTGTGTTGAAAGTAGTGATAAAAGCACTACCCTCAAAACGAGAGCAGTGCGCATTGATTTACAAAGAATCTTTAACGTTAACTTTTACATTGCTTAATGTGTCTGTGGTATTTCCACCATTAGAATTATTATCAATTTCCTTTTCCGTTAAAGAATCTTGCTGAGAACCGCCTCCATTATTGTTTTCATCAATAACAGTTGAATCTTCTGTGTAGATTAAAGTGTCTTTCGAACAAGTTAAGCATTCATTAGAGCCATTATCCACAGCAGTAGTGTCATTGGTAACTTTATCTTTCTTGCCAAAAAAATCATCTAGATCTTCCTTACTGCAAGAAACAATCATAAGGGAACCGAATCCCAAAATGAAAAACTGATTTCTTAATTGAAGCATTCTCTTTTTCATGTTATATAAGTTTTATTTATAACACTTAGATGCAACAACTTTTAGGTGGTTGCATAGAAAAAGAGAATTATTTTACATTTTGCTGCTTAAGCCTTAAAATATTGTTGGCCTCGTTCAATTTACCTTGCTTTAGTAATACTTGGTAAAGCAAATCGTAACCCGGACCATAAGCTCCGTTCACCGTGTTTAGTAAGGTCATTAATACTTGCGTAGCATTATCTAGTTTATTCATTCTAAAGTAGGTACTAGCCAAACCCATGTATGCCTCAGGAGAATTGTCTTTCACTTCAATATATTGATGATAAATGTCAACAGCCTGATCAAATTTCCCCAACTGCTGATACATGTTGCCCAGCGCTCCATAAGCCACTTCATACTGATCGTAAACCTCCAATGATTTGTTCACTTGCGCAATACCTTTATCGTACTCACCCAAATTAAATAAAGTGATTCCATTAAAATACAGAGCCTCCACTCTACTTGGATATTTACTTAGGAAAGATGACAGATGATTTTTAGCCTCTAAGAAGTTGTTTTTTTGTAAAGCTTTATACCCCAAATAATCTTCTTTACTTCCTCTCTTTTCAACTGAACATAAAGGCACACCATCCACTTTTACCACATATAATGCGTCTTTACTTGGCCACGTTTTGCCTTTTAATTCTGAGCTTCCAATATAACCGCAGAAACTGATACAATAATCCCAATCTTTGGTTGAACGCTCATAATACCTTGAATAAACAAAGGTCACCAAAGCAGTATCCTCTTGGAAGTAATAATTCATAAACTCGCCTTTGGTGTAGTGACATACCAAGCGTTTTTCTCCTTTTTTAGGACGGTCATTTTTGGCAATATAATCGGCAAGCCAAGCCGATGCCTCTTGCATACTATGCTGATAGTAGTCGGTTTCAAAGTTACCTTCAGCATTTTTAATTCCGCCTTCAATCTCGTTGTAATACACATATTCATAAGGGTGATTAACGATGGTGAATCTCACCGGACTATAAAAAAGTAGCAATGCGCCAATCGACACCAAGAAACGAACAGACGTCTTTTTGAATTGCTCCATCAACATATGAAAACCTATGCCCGATAAAACCGCAAAAGAAGGGTAAACAAACAACATATGTCGCCATCCTCCATAGAGCACAGAGTGCTGATATGTAACATAGGCCAAAGGAAAAGCACAAGCAAAAAACATCATAAACATATAAAGCTTATTGGCTTTATTGTATGTGATGGTAAGCGCAGAAATAATGAATCCAACAAAAACCACAACAGGAATGGTTAAAAACATTATTTTAAAAATATATACCGAAGGAAGCTTATTACTCCACACGGTTTCGCCATCATACAATTGATGCAATCTAATGTTGATGTTGGTCATTAAATCAAGAGCCTTTTTCGGATTACCCAGTGGATCTTCCAATCCGAAAGGCCACACCAAAATACCAATTAAGAAACTCGCTACAGCAATTAAAATACCTGCCAATGCATATCTAAACAGGTTGTTCACGCTTTCTTTGCCAAACAAATTGCCTTTGGAGTTAATGATCCAGGTGATAAAGAAAAACAATGCGGTGTGCGCAATCAACAGCAATCCACCCACCCTAATACTAATCGCAAAAGCAATGGAAAGTATTAATGCCGTGGTATTAAACCATTTTATTTTAGGATAATCTTGCAGCCATCTAATGAGAAAATAAAAGGTCATGATATAAGCGGTTGCAAAAGGAATATCCTTTGGATTGTTCCATGCATGTCCGATAAAAGGAGGTGTAAAGAAAATAAGCAAGGCCGTCCACAATGCCGCTCTATACCCCGATATTCGTGCGGCGATGAGTGAAGAAAACAAAATCACCATCCAACCCAAAATAGCAATAAAGAAGTGACGAACATGATAAATTTTTTGCACCCCTAACCATTTCATAATGGCATAACTCACCGTATCGAAAGACTGTCCGTAAGCATACAATGGATCTACCCCAATTGGTTTAAGACATTCTTTATTATCTCCATAAGTTGCGAAATAATCGTAATTCTTTTTAGCTTGATTTACGTGTAGCACCTCATCGGCAGAGGTACCGGCGTCAAGTGCCAAAAATGGCATTGCAAAAAGCAAAGAAGAGATTAACAACACATATAGAAGTCGATGCGTTGATGCAGAGGTGATTTTTTCTAAGAAAGGCTTATCTGATCTTAATTCTTGAATAGGCTGAGCGATATAGAAACCCCATTTTTCTTTGATACCAAACATAAGTGCACAATATTAACGAGTGAGCTGCAAAGATGCATAAAAAAACATATCTAAAACAATTGATTTTACTTTACAAGAGTAGTATCCGACCGGCGAGTGGTTTGTGTCGACAAAACCTTGATTTTATTACCCTTTTCATCAACTTCATAAGTCTCATAATAAGAACTTCTGGTGGTAATAATCATTGATTTTTCACCTTTATTTTCTTCATACACTGGAAGCACAATTTTTTCTGACTCAGATTTCGCTTTTTGCTTTGGAGCTTCGGCGGCAACTGGCTTAGGCACCTCTACTACTTTTACAACAGTATCTCTAATAATTTCTTTTACAACGGGAGTTTGAGTAACAGGAGCCACACTTTGTGCTTTCGGCGCAACAACCTCCTTTGCCTTTTCTTCACTATTTAACATTAACACCGAAGCAACAGACAATGATAAAACAAGCACTCCCGCGCCAAACCAAACAGCATTCTTCTTAAAAAAAGAATCTTTCTTCACCGATTTTGCGCGAAGAGGAGAAGGCACCTCAAAATCCTTCAAAGCATCTTTAAAAAGATCATCAATATTTATATTTCTTTCGCTCATCTTTTAAGTATTCTGTGAGTTTATCTTTCAAATATCTTCGGGCTTTCAGCAATTGCGATCTCGAAGTCCCTTCAGAAATATTCAGCTTTTCTGATATCGTTTTATGGTCGAAACCATCAATTACAAATAAGTTAAATACTGTTCTGTAGCCTATAGGTAACTTTTGAATCATTTCTAAAAGAACAGCAGGATCAATATCCATATCATCACTTACTGCTACTTCAAAAACTGGATCTTCACGCTCCACCCACAATTCATTTTCAATTTTAAGCACCTTCTTCTTGTCTTTCAAATAGTTCAAACAGTTGTTCACCAGCAATCTCTTCATCCATCCCTCAAACGAACCCTCACCGCCAAAAGAACCTATTTTATCGAAAATCTTAATAAAACTGTCGTGCAACACATCTTGGGCATCGTCTCTATCTTTAAGATAACGTAAACAAATCGCAAAGAACAATGACGAATATCTTGAGTACAGTAAATCCTGACTCTTCTCGTCTTGTGCTTTACACCCCAATATTATGTCTTCCAACTCTACGTGCATTTAAGCTAAAGTAGTATTCCTCTGTAAAACAAAAAAATGTAACCGTCCCTTTTACAGGGGCGGTTACACCCCCTAATTATTTAACCATATTAACTACCCGAAATTCAGTCAACTGAATGATAGATTCAAAAAAACAATAACGTTGCCTCGCTTTTCTATTTTTTTGAAAAAAAAGTTACAAACCCCCATTTTTAGAGACACTCCGTATTTTGTCAGTATATAAACCTATGTCATTGGGCGCTTTTTTTTGTGCGTTATTTAACAATAGATTAACTTAGGACAAGTTTACTTTTATATCTAATAAGCTATGAAACAATTTTCCTCCTGTGCTCTTTTATGCATTATTTCAATTCTATCATTCAACAGCTGCACCAAATCAGAAGGCGAAGGGGGCACATCGAGCATTAGAGGTAAAGTATTTGCCAAATACTACAATAAAAATGTTACAATAGCTTACGACCAAAAATATGCGCCTGAGGAAGATGTGTATATTATATATGGTAACAGTGTTACCTACGGTGACAATCAAAACACCAATTACGATGGCACCTACGAATTCAAATATTTAAGACCAGGTAAGTATAAAATCTATTCTTATTCAAGAGATACTACTGGCGCATACAACGGTACTGTTAATCAATATTCACCCGATGTAGCAATAATAAAAGAAGTGGAAATTACCGAAAGAGGTCAAATTGTTACAGTAGAAGACATCAATATCATAAAATAAAAACGTCATGAAATTCATAAAATACTTTTCTCTTTTAGTTTTAATTGTTTCTCTCACAGCCCTAGTGCAAGACAAAAAATCTATAAAGAAATACCACGTAAAAACCATTACAGAAACACTCACTACAAAAGTGAATGGTAGAGACCTAAGCTTCACCGAAGCGGTTATAGTTTACGATAAAGACGGGCACGTTCTCTCTTCTACCGAATACAACAGCGACAAAACGGTAAAAAAAAGAGAAACCTATTTTTATGATAACAATGGAAATAAAATCCAAGAAACCGATTTCAAGAATGAGAATCAAGTAAAAGCAAAAGTGAATTTTAAAAGAATCAATTATAAATACAATGCTCAAAACGATAAGATTGAAGAAACGCTTTACGATGTAGAAAACAAAATTGTAAAAAGAGAAGTATTTGAATACAATAACCTTGGTCAGAAAAATTCGGTGATTACTTACGATGCAAACGATAAAATAATCAAAAAGCAAAGCATCACTTTTAATGATAAAGGATTGAAGCTTCAAAAAAAGACCTACGACGGCAATGGCTCATTAATCTCCACTAAGCAATATACCTACGAATATTTTTAATGCTACAACAAGCTATAGATATTGCTCCAATGCTTAGCACTTTTAAACCAATAACATTGGATGAAATGAACAATGTTAAACTAATGGATAGGGTCGACAAGAAATTTGTTTTTAATAGAAATAAACTGCCATCTATTTTAACTCAAATGGAGAGCGACTACCGAATTTTAAACATAAATAATGTCGCATTAAACAGATACGAAACCTTGTATTTCGACGATTCTACTTTTCACCTTTACCACGAACACCACAAGGGCAAACTTTGCAGATATAAAGTGCGCAGCAGAAAATATGTAGATTCAAACTTAAACTTCTTTGAAGTAAAATATAAGAACAACAAAGGTAGAACCATCAAAAACAGAATTAAACAAAGTGGCATCGACTATACTTTAAACGATGAATGCGCTACTTTTTTGAAAGGTATTAGTCCGATAAACCCTTACTCCCTTGAAGGCAAACTTTGGTCAAATTGCACCCGCATCACTTTCGTAAGTAATCAATCACAGGAGCGACTAACGCTAGATATAGATTTACACTTTTCAAATGGCGATAAAAAAATGGCATTAAACAATATTGTTATCGCCGAATTGAAGCAAGAAAAATCAAGTGGGTCAATCTTTAACGACATCATGAAGAAAGAAAGAATTAAAGAGGGCTCAATTAGCAAATATTGCATCGCGGCGGCTTCACTATACGATGAAGTGAAAAAAAATAATTTCAAACAAAAACTAAAAACCATAAATAAAATTAGCCATGCACTATAAATTAAAAATACTCCTTTTATTGGTTTTATTCTCATGTGTGAGTCCGGTAATACACGCGCAAGACAGCGAAGAAAACATTGAATTCGCTAGAGAAGACGAAAGTAAATCAAAGAAAAAGAAAAAAGACGATGACTCATTTTTCAAATTTGAATTTGATAAATTGTCGACAAAGTTTTTTGTAAGATTTGCAATAGACGCCATCTCTGTATGTGTTTTGGTTCTGCTTATTTATTATAGAAGCTACCGCCGCAAAGAATTATTTCTTACTTTTTTTGCTTTCAACATCATCATATTCTTCATGACCTACTTCCTCAACAAGGTAGACATGGGTATGGGAGCCGCTTTTGGTTTATTCGCTGTGTTTTCTATGCTGCGCTACAGAACAGAAAACATTTCGGCAAAAGACATGACTTACCTATTCTTGGTGATTTCTATCGGACTCATCTCTTCGGTGAGTAAACTTGCCGCATTAGAATTGGTGCTTATCAATGGTGCTATTTTATTGCTGGTTTATTTATTAGAAGCCGATGTATTTGGCAAAAAAGAATTTTCGAGACTCATTACTTACGATAATATTTCGATGATTAAACCAGAAAATCAAGAAAAATTGATTGCCGAACTAAGAGAAAAAACTGGTTTTAATATCCATAAAATAGGTATCGAGAAAATCAATTTTTTAAGCGATTCTGCAGTCATAAAAATTTACTATTTCGAAGACAACAACTCTAAAACGCTAGTACCTGGAATCATTAATGATGATGCCGAAAACAAGTAAATGAGTAAAAGAAAATACATATCACTTTTACTCCTTTTGCTGAGTTTTGTCGTTCATGGTCAGTTCAATGATTTTGGAGTTTGGCAAAGTGTTTCTCTTAAAAAGAACATCAGCAGTCGCTTTCAAATTGAACTATCAGAAAAGATTCGGTTTAATGAAAACGCCTCTACCCTATACTACGCTAAATCTAGCATTCGCGCTGCCTATAAAATAAATAATTATTTCACCCTTTCTTTAAATTACGCTTATATACACAGAAGATTTAACAGAGAAGAATCTGATGCTCGACACAGGTATTATGTTGCTGCAACCTTTAAAAAGAAATGGACCAATCTTTCAATAGCCTATCGCAACCAGCTGCAAATGCAATACACCAACTTCTTAAGCAACGAAAACGGAAATGTACCGTCTTTTATAGAAAGAAATAAAGTAACGATTAAATATAGTGGCCTTTGGATTTCGCCTTATGTTGCTGCCGAAATCTATTTACCACTCAATGGTAAACAAGCTCTTTTATTTAACCGAACTAGATATTTCGCAGGCATTTTTTATGAAATAAATAAGGTACAAGAATTTGAATTTTACTTTCTATATGAAAACAACTACAACAGTGTTAATCCGCCACAAAAATTTGTCATTGGGGTGGGCTACACGCACACCTTCTATTAAACTATACTTACTATGAAAAAACTATTATTCATTGCTATACTATTTTTAGTAAGTACCGCCATTCATGCACAAACATTTACAAGCAGTAATTTACCTATCGTTATTATTAGTACCGATTACTATCCTAACACCACCATCCACCAAGATATTCCCGATGACCCAAAGATTGGTGCCGATATGAAAATCATTTACCATCCTGATGGCAGTAGAAATTATGTGAGCGACCAAAACAATCCGCTGCTGTTAAATTATACCGGAAGAATAAAAATAGAAGTACGTGGATCTACCTCTCAATGGTTGAGCAAAAAACCTTACAGCCTTAGCACCATCAAAGCCGACAACATTAGCAACAACAATGTTTCAATATTAGGAATGCCTAAAGACAACGACTGGAAATTAAATAGTTTCGCTTGGGACCCAACTTTTAGCAGAGATTATTTGGCATATGCCTTATCGAATAACATTGGTAATTACGCATGCCGCGGTCAATATTGTGAAGTAATTATTAATGATGAATATGTAGGACTTTATCTTTTTTCTGAAAGCATAAAAATTGGTACCGATAGAGTGAACATTACAGAACTCACTACTGCCGACAACACCTCTCCTGCTCTTAGCGGCGGTTACATTACCAAATGCGACAAACCAACTGGCGGCGACATGTCGGCTTGGTCGGTACTCAACCACGCTAGCCAATATGTCGACTTCATGCATGAGAATCCGAAACCCAGCCTAATCACCAACAATCAAGACCAATACATCCACTCACAATTCACCAATCTACAAACAGCTGCAACAAACAATAATTCGAGTGTTAGCAACGGATTTCCATCAATCATCGACATGCCCTCCTTCATTGACTTTATGATTATCAATGAATTGATGGCCAATGTAGATGCCTACCAGTTTAGTACCTTTTTTCATAAGGATAGAAATGGAAAGTTGAGAGCCGGACCAGTTTGGGATTTCAACTTATCTTGCGGTATCGACATGTTTGGAAACAGAAGCACCACATACGATTTTCAATTCGACAATGGTGACAATGTGGGAGCAAACTTTTGGAAAGATTTGTACTACAATCCAACGTTTCACTGTTATTTCGTGAAAAGATGGCAAGAGCTAAATGCCACCAACAATGCACTTAGCTTTGCTAAAATCAGTCACATTATAGATAGTGTATCGACAGTTTTATCTGAAGCCAAATTAAGAGACGACGCCAAATGGTCATCAGTAGGTTCTCCAGATAATAATGTTAGCGATTTAAAAGATTGGCTAAGCAACAGAATTACTTGGATGAACGCCAATATCACCAGTTCGGGATGCTCGTACCCTGCTTTGCAACCCTTAGTGATTACAAAAATTCATTACAATCCACTACCTTCTGCTCCTTACACCAGTAATCAGCTAGAATTTGTTGAACTCACCAACAACAGCAATGCACCAATTGATGTTTCGGGTTACTACTTTAGAAAGCTCGGTTTAACTTACACTTTCCCTAATAATTCAATCATTCCAGCTAACGGAAAAATATATTTAACATCCAATACAGCTGCCTTTACTGCATTTTACAATTATACTCCTTTTGGAGAATACAGTAGAAATTTATCAAACACCTCTGAAGAATTAATTCTTTCTGATGCCTATGGCAGCGTTGTAGATTACGTTAAATACGAAAGCACTGCACCTTGGCCAACAGCTGCAAATGGTGTTGGGGCACATTTAAAATTAAAAGGACTTTCTTACGATAATTCACTTGCTTCAAGCTGGGTGGCAGCCACCAACGATGCGGTTAGCACTGAAGAAATATTTACTGAAAACAATACCTTCATTTATCCTAACCCCACCACTTCTTCGGTAAATATTAGTAGTACGCTTGTGATTGAAAAATATGAATTATTCGATGATTTGGGCCGACTAGTGAAAAGTGAAAGCAATATTCATTCTGTAAATTTTAGCATTAACCTACAAGAACTAAGTTCCAATACTTACATTCTTAAAACTACAAGCAGCAATCAAACCAGCCAGTTCAGCAAAGTAATTAAATACTAACATTACATAAAAATCCACCTATCAACAGGTGGTTTTTTTTTGTCATTAAAGATTAAGTGGGCGTCTTTCAAGCTTCAAGCTAATTGCTATCTTTGCCACATGACAAAACTGAGAATTGCAATACAAGGCATTACCGCTTCTTTTCATGAGGTAGCTGCACTTAAATATTTTGGGGAAAATATCGAACCTGTTGAATGCATGTCTTTTCAAGAATTGTTTGAATCATTGAAAAAAGACAAGGCAGATTTTGCTATGATGGCCATCGAAAATTCTATCGCGGGTTCTATTTTGCAAAATTATTCACTCATGCTTGATTATCGTTTTCATGTTATTGGTGAAATTTCTTTACCTATTGAACAATGTTTAATGGCATTGCCTGGCACTAAAAAAGAAGACTTAAAACAAATACAATCACATCCAATGGCCTTGCGCCAATGTGCCGAATATTTGATGCAATTTGAAAATGCTTTGTTGGTTGATAAAGAAGATACTGCTGCGGTGGCAAAACAAATTCACGACAATCATTTAATTGGTATTGCAGCCGTTGCGAGCAAGCGTGCAGCACAAATTTTCGGATTAGAAATTTTGGCCGAAAACATAGAAACAAACAAAGAAAATTACACTCGTTTTTTGGTGCTTTCAAAAAAGCCATCCAACAATCCAAAAAACAACAAAGCCACCATCTGCTTTCAAATTTCCGATGAGCCGGGTAGCTTGGCCAAAGTGCTCAATATCTTTCACGAACACAACTTAAATCTTAGTAAAATTCAGTCGATGCCATTGGTAGGCAAACTGCATCACTATACTTTTCATGTTGATTTAACTTGGCAAAAAATAGACAATTATAAAGCAGCCTTACAGGCCATCACCGCCTTTGCTACCAACATTATTATTTTGGGTGAATACGAGAAACAAGACTTTAACAATTTATCATGATCATTAAAGAAGCAAATCGCCTAGGAAGCGTTGAAGAATATTACTTCTCTAAAAAATTGAAGCAAATTGCTCAGTTGCGCGCCGAAGGAAAAAACATCATCAACTTAGGTATTGGTAGTCCCGATTTACCTCCATCAAAAGCTACCATTGAAGCTTTGTATCAAACAGCTAAAGATGAAAAAAGTCATGGTTACCAAAGCTATGTAGGTATTCCCGAATTGCGCCAAGGCATTGCCGATTGGTATAAAAGAACCTACAATGTCGACCTCAATTTCAACAATGAAATACTTCCTTTAATTGGCTCAAAAGAAGGCATTATGCATATTAGCATGGCTTTCATCAACGAAGGAGACACGGTATTGGTGCCCAATCCGGGCTACCCAACCTACACTTCGGTAAGCAATTTGGTGGGTGCAAAAATTCAATATTACAACCTCGATGAAAATAAAGATTGGGCTATTGATATCAACCATTTAAAATCCTTGGATTTAAAATCGGTGAAAGTTATTTGGATCAATTATCCCAACATGCCAACGGGAGCGCAAGCCGATGAAAACACGCTGAAAGAGCTTATTAAATTGGCGAAAGAGAATGAGTTTTTAATCATCAACGACAATCCATACAGCTTAATATTAAACGAAAAACCTACTTCTATTTTCAATCTAGAAGGCGCTAAGGAAGTTTGTTTAGAATTAAACTCTTTGAGTAAGTCGCACAACATGGCAGGATGGAGAATTGGTTGGGTTTGCGGCGGAAGCGACTATATCAACAGCATCTTAAAAGTGAAGAGCAACATGGATTCGGGAATGTTCTTGGGCTTGCAAAAAGCGGCTGTTGAGGCCTTGAAAAGCGGTAAAGAATGGCACGATGAAGTGAACGCCATTTATAGAGAAAGACGCGTATTGGTTTGTGAAATATTCGATTTATTAAAATGCACTTACAATCCTAAGCAAGTTGGATTATTTGTATGGGCAAAAGTTCCTAACTCGGTAGAAAGTGTAGAGCAATTTGTAGATGAAATTTTGTTCAAGGCAGATGTATTTATCACTCCGGGCTTCATCTTCGGCACTAACGGAAGCAGATATGTGAGAGCATCTTTATGCGGAACAAAAGAATCATGTGCAGAGGCATTGGAAAGAATTAAAAAGATAAATTAATTGATATGAAAATAGGCATAGTAGGTTTAGGTTTAATTGGCGGATCACTCGCTACATCTTTGCGCAATCGCAAATTTGCCGATTATTTTTATGGCTTCGACATCAACGCAGAACATGGAGAAGAGGCATTGTCGATTGGCTTCATCAATGAGTTCGTATCTCTTGATATTCTAATTGAAAAAAGCGATTTAATCGTTGTTGCTATTCCGGTTGACAAATCACGAAAAGTTGTTCAATCAATTTTAGATAAAGTAAAACCCAATCAAATTTTAATTGATATGGGTTCAACCAAAAGCGGAGTTTGTGCCGAAGTGAAGGAACATGCGAACCGCAAAAATTTTGTTGCCACCCACCCCATCGCTGGTACAGAAAATTCTGGTCCGAGCGCAGCCATCGACAATTTATTCGACACCAAAATCACCATCATCTGCGAAAAAGAATTGAGCGATGCCAAGGCTGTTGAAACAGTAGAAAAGATGTATCAAACATTGAACATGCGCATCATCTATATGGATGCCGAAGAGCACGACCGACACATCGCTTATGTTTCTCATCTTTCTCACATCACCTCTTTTATATTGGGTAAAACAGTTCTCGATTTAGAAAAAGACGAAAAGAATATTTTCAATATGGCTGGTTCTGGTTTCGAATCAACCGTTCGTTTGGCGAAAAGCTCTCCTGCCATGTGGGCGCCTATTTTAGAGCAAAACAAAAAACATTTGAGCGTAGCACTCGATGCTTATATTGCCAACCTTCAACAGTTTAAAAAACATATTGAAGAGGGCAACAGCTACGAAACGTATAAGCTGATGAGCGAAGTAAATGAAATTAGAAGGGTGTTGAACGGTATTAAACCGGTGAATGCTAAATAAATTTTACGACAAAATTCATTTAGAATAAATCAAACAACCTTACATTATCTCTGTGATTGGTGGAGTGACAACTAACGCAACCATTGCCTTTATTGGTGATTTTATAAATCATGTTTCCATTCGCTTCATACTCTACCCAAAGCCAACCATTGGTGCTGTTCATACTAGAGCTATCTTTTTTTAGCACCGAATACAAAACCACATTACCTGTTTGAGAATTGTACAAGTCTTTAACGATGATAGACCCTTCGGGAAATGTACCGTTTACCGGAAGCTTACCATTATCAGTCAGCGCGGCAGCAGCAATAGCGTTAAATCGAACCCTAAAAAATGCATTGTGCGCCGATTGCGGTGAAGAGGGCACTATACTCGAATCTCCTTGGTAAAATGTATAATTACTTAAGGTGGTTATTTCTTCAAATAATGGTGTAGGTTCTACCATAGTTTTTGAAGTTTCTTGTACCGATTCTTTTTTGCATGCCACAACGATGGTGGTAAGCGACAATAACAAAGCAACAGTTAATTTCATAATAGCTTTTTTTAGGTTAGTCGGCAGAAAATTAAATTCCTTACAAGTCTGCAAAAAAAAATTACAACTTAACTTGTAAAGTAAGATAAAAGCTGCGGGCATCAGAAGGGATAATGCCCGGACCAGGATAGCCTTCAGCCCTTCTAGTAAAGTATCTTGCATCCAACAAATTATTGATGCTACCTTCTAAGGTAAATCTTTTGTATGTGTATGAAGTACTAAAATCCATGATCATATAAGAAGGTATCAATCCGTTCACTGCATTGGCAGTATATTTACTATTGGTAGCATCTGTAAACTGCTCGGCGGTGTAAGAATACTGAGTAGAAGCAACAAAATTCTTGTACTTGAATTTGAATCCGCTTTTAAACATCCAAGATGGAACCAGCTCTACTTTCTTTCCTTTGTAAGCAGTTTCTTTAGAACCTAAATACTCGGCTTGCATCAAAGATAAATTGCTGTACAATGAAATCTTCATGTCTTTATTTCCTTTTACCAACCATTTGTAAAAATCAACTTCCACAAAACTTTCCATTCCAAAAGTTCGCGAATCAGATACATTTGTTCTTAGCAAATAAACAGTGAAATTATTGGTGTCGGTTTGAATCACCGAACCTATTCTATTGTTATACCCCAAATAGAAAAAGGTTAAATCGTAATACAATATATTTTTTAGTGAACCTCTCAAACCTGCATCTGCGGTGTATCCTGTTTCATCTTTTAAATTGGGGTCGACTTGAAAATTAGGATTCACCACCTTCATATCGTTGAAGTTGATGGAGCGATAATTCTGTGAAATATTAGCGTAGGCTTCAAAGTAAGTTTTAGGCTGATAACTGAAACCAATACCACCTAAAAAGAAACCTCGCTTGCTCTCTCTCGCATCGGTAAACTGCGCTTTGTAAATAACTTGTCCGGCCAAATTTTTATTCTCCACATTATAATACCCATCACTTCTTGTATCAATAAATTCGTAGCGCACACCAGGAGTTATGGAAAAACTGCTGTTTACTTTAAAAATATTCTCGATGAAGAAAGCTAAGTTCTGACTAGGAAAAGTGTATTTAGAATTTTCGGGTTGATTGGGATTTAAATAATTGAAATGCGCTGCAGAACTGCTATCTCCAAGTCCTTGTTTTCTATCTGTATGTCCACGATAATATCTTGCCCCTACCAAAAACACCGAATTATTTTTACCCAATTTGTAGTATTGCAAGTAGCGAATCTCTGCACCAACATTCTTAAAATCGTCGGTAAGTAAATTGCGATAGCCGCCTTCATCTGCACGCGTAATTTGATCTAAAATTCCCAGGGCATCGCGGCCTGCAATCAAACCAAATGCTCTTAAATTCAAACGCGAATGTTCGGTAAAAACATAGTTACTTTGCAAAGCGAAAAGATTCCAATTTACACCAAACCAATTTCGTGCCCTTATAGATTGAGTAGGATCTTGCTTAAACATCGCATCTGTTAATCCGCCAGGCTGATGCGCCAAATAATCCATAAAAGTATACTCTACTCCTACGTTCCATCGGTTGTTGATTTGGTAGTTTAATGCAGCGTATGCAGAATTCACAGAAAACTCTGAATTAGGTCTCCATCCATCGCCCTGTTTTCTTTGTACAAATGCGTAGTAGTTGAGTTTACCTTTGGCGATGGTTCCACCAATACTGTTGAATGAATTGATAAAATTCCATGAGCCCAAGGTTTGACGAGAGACGAATTCGAACTTGCGTTTTTCGGGACCTTTCTTTAATTTAAAATTTAAGAATCCACCAAACTGGGTTCCATATTGAAGCGATGCTGCGCCGCGCACTATTTCTATTCGATCTACTGCTTCGGTAGGCGGACTATAATAACTTTCTGGGTATCCAAGAGCATCTGCGCTGATGTCGTAACCATTTTGGCGTGTATTGAAATTTGAAACTCTGTTTGGATTTAAACCTCTACCTCCTATGCTCAACTGAATACCAGCGCCATCACTTTCCCAAATATTTAATCCCGCAATTTTAGCATACACTTGTCGGGCATTGTTGGTAGCCTTGTTCCCCGAAGTATTGTTTACATCAATCGTTTCTGTTTTCTTTCCGGCGTAAATAGAAGTTCCTTCAACCTCTTTCAGTTTACCTATGCTAAAAGCCCTTTTGCCTTCAATAGTGATGGTATTTAATACCTGTTCGAAGGGACGCATTTTAAAAATCACCTCCACATCCTGATCAACAATTTCGAAGGGAATAGTTTGCATCTCCTTGGTGTCGAAGATAGCCACCAAATGATATTTTCCTGCCTTTAAATTTTGAATTACAAATTCACCTTTCGCATTGGTGAATGTTGACTTGCTATTCTCTTCCACCACCACCTGAGCACCTTCTAAAGGTGCAGCTATGCTATCGTTGGTGGTGACAATACCTTTAACATTAAATGCCCACGACAAGATGGGCGATAGAAAAAAGAGAAAGAATATATGTTTCTTATTAATGATCATTCTGCTTCAAAAGGCAACACCCAATCGCGTTCTTTAAAGCTTTCATTCACCTTGGTTAAATCAACCTCGGGATTAATTAAAAGCTTGCTGGGTGAGCCGTTCAAAGTTACATAACATTCTACTTTCACCTCCACGTTGGGCATACCATTTTTGCGGTATTTTTCGGCCAAAAAGTGAGCAAATTGTAAAATCATGTCGGGCTGAGTGCTCATCATCTTTTCTTGCACAGGAGTAAGATAATCGTAATTGCGCACCTCCCATCTTCTACCGCTGTCTTTATCGTGCACCTTAAAAATAGCATAACCACCTTTTTCCATCAACATTACTCTCCATGAAAACCTAAAACCTTCTTCATTCCAAAAAAGCTTACCACTGTAGGCTGCATAACGAAAAGGCAAGATGATTTGAATGGTAAAAAAGAACAGTAAAAAGTTGCGCAGCCACAAATGCTGTTGGGGCAGTACCAAGCTAACTTCACTAGATTTAATTCGAAACAGAGCGTTAAACTTATCAATGATTTTAAGATGAAATTCCTCTTCAAAAAATATTAATGTCGATACTATCATGATATAAGGAAACATGCCTATGTAAAACAGCATTCCTGTTAGCACATGAAACAAAATCACAAAAACATATGCCCAAGTTCTTGTCTTTTTAAAGCACAAAAAGAATGGAATGCTGAGGTCGTAAACACAACCAAACCAACTAAAGAAATAGGCAATCCACGAGTATTGAAATAGAAATCCGATTACCGGCATATCACCACGCGCTGGCAACCAAAGGCGCAACGGCATAGCATTAAACAACCAATCGGCATTGATTTTGGCAACACCAGCAAAAAAATAAACCATTCCCAACTGAAGCTTTATCGCCGCGGTCATCCAAAAAGGAACATGAGAAACTTTAAGAGAAGGTTTACGCCAAACATCGAACGAAAAAAATCGATGTGCCGGCAAAAAGCAGAGAACAAAACTTACAATACTTATGAAGTAATAATGATTAAGATAATTGCTTTTATCAAGCAATTCCACATATGTAAAGAGCACAAAAGCACTGATGCTAGCAACGCGATAAAAGGCGCCCAACATCACCAATAAAAAACTTAAACCTAGCGCAATAAAAACGAGGTACATTCCCCACTCTCCCAATGGCTTTACCCATGAAAAGCCCATGTAGGTGAAGTAAAAAGAAGGCTTTATATACAAATCGTAAATCCAACCTTTGGCAGCAAAACGAACGATGCTAAAAAACATCATACCACCAAACAATACTCTAAAAATGGCCAAAGGCGCAATGTGAACCGGCTTTTGAATATAGGCCAAGAACTTGTTCATCAATCTCCGTCGTTATCTTGGTAAGAAATAAGAATTCCTAATTTTGAAGGCATATCCACTTTTAAAGGGATAATCACCTTTTGAAGTTTAGAATACACTGCTTCCACTGAAGTTTGATTATTGATGATTTGTTGCGATAGCGGATCGGTGAGTGTATTTGATGCGATAATAGCATCTGCCAAATAATTTCTAATATTTTCATCGATCGCACTCCCGTCAAAAGCTACCAAATGATCGTCTAGTCCTAGTCCGTTCGTCGACCCATATTTACCTAAATACAAATCTTGAAAAGCCTTGAGTGAGGCATTTAAGAGTTCAGCAGAAAAGCCTCCATAATAAGCCTCTGTTTGTCGAGGCAAAGCAACACCCAAAGAGCGAATACCTACTGGTATACCTAGTTTTCCATCTCTAAGATAACGCTCGTAATATGAATTCATGGCATTTACCAGAAGTCCGGCAGAACTACCAACACTATAGCCTAAACTAGTAGTAAAAGTATTGAGGTATGATGCATTCCAAGCATCGGCAACTGCTGCTGATTTGGTGGCAATAGCCTGCACTAAAGTTTTTAAATATTGTTTTCTGTTGTCAGCATTGGTATGTGAAGTAAACAGATAAATTGTGTAATTAGCATCGTTTTTTTCGCCATACAGCAAAAAATCAATGGCAGGAAAACCTTTTGCATCACTGTTAGAAAGTATGTCTAAATTAAATGAACCAGTAGCAATGTTGTTGGTGATTTTAGTAGTATCTACTGGATACACATTAAAGTTGGCGCGAAGAGCATGATCCATAGCCGGACCAAAATCATAAACATCACAAGCTTGCCAACTCAAATAGGCATTTTTAAAAACGAGCTGCAAATCGGCTAAATTTTGAGCATTGGGAGTTTTAACAAATGTATCTGTAGCAATACTTAGAATATTGGTTTGGCTTTTCAAATCTTGATAAGCGGGCACGATGATGTTGTTGCCAACATTACTCAGCATACCTTTTAAATCAAAAGTCTTCTCTTCTTCTTTTGGTTTTGGTCTGCATGAAAATAAGAGCAGCGCACAAACAAATATTCCAAGTATTCTATTCAACATATTACAGTGTATTTTTTACCGACTCTAAACCGTATCTAGCAGCCAAATCATCTTTAATAGCATTCAACCCTTGAGTACTAACATTCCACAAATTGGTACCTAAATGATTAAACAATACTGTTAATTCACTATTGGTAATTTTTCTTTTCTCAACAGTGTTATATTTCAATCCTTGCATAAAACCATACATTTCAGAAAGTTCATGCAACAAATTTCCTTGATTTGTCTCCGCTAATGCTTCATTAGCATAGTGAATAATGCAAGCTGCAACAAGTTTCTCTAATTCAACATAGAGAATCTCTCTTTGTTGATTTTTGGTAACCATATCTTTATTAGTAATTGCAGCTCTCATTGTTCTAAAAGCAGTCATAATTTTATCATTGCATCCTAAAACTGGATCTAACTCATTACTGTAACTTGCCCAATATCTTTGGATACCAGAACCTGTGTAATTTGATTTAAAATCGGCAGTAGCTCCAAAATAACCAAAAGCTTCATCGGCAGCATGCTCCATAGCAGTATAGTTTTTACCAGGAACAAGATTTGTGTTATCAACGGCATCTCCAATTTTAGAATCGGCTAGATAGTCGTTAAAAATTCTGTATAGAAAAACCGCTCCCATCAAACCTTTTTGGTTCACTTGGGTGAATTCAAAACCATTTCTATCTACTAATATAGTGGCATTATTACTTCTTGTAATTAAGCCTGCTTTACCGTTTGCCGCAAGCGCTCCAACAGCACCACTATCACTAGCTAGAGCCGCAGAATCATACAAGCTGGTATAAATTGAAACATCTAATGAGAAGCATTTATCTTTAAGCTGACGAGTTGAAGAAAATGAAAAATTACCCCCACCGTTTCCGCCAGTGTTTGCGAACATATCATTTAACACCTGAGCGCTTAGTACTTGTCCGGCATCGCCTGTTTTTAATTTAGTGTTCAACTCAACCAACTGATTGATACGATCTGTTTGTCCGGCATAATCCACCGAAGATGAATCACCTCTTGTAAAGGTATATGTAGAAGGAATAGTGTATGTAGTTTTATTGTTTGTGTCGTCGGTATTCTTTTCTTTTTTGCAAGATGTAGACATTAAAACCAGCGACAGGGAAGCCATCATGGCACCTTTGATGAAAGTTTTTGAAACGAGTGTTTGCATTTTTTGTATTTTTATTGTTCGATTAATAATGATGGGAAATCCTTGATTAGTGCTTCGAACACTTTTTGTAGGGTTTCCCTTTTTTACGCAACAAATATATCTAGGGGGCGTGGGGGGTACAATACCTAAAAAGTGGTATAATGCATTACCACCCTTTCAACAGAAACAACTTAAACAAATGAAAAACAAATACTTAAGAAATGCAAGATGAATTATTTAGGCTTCATCAATTACCAATAAAACCATAACTTACTTTCTTCCCATTGATCTTCTTGCGATAAAACATTCTCATTTTTATTACTCTTCCATCGGCAGAAGAAATTTTATAATTGGCAATATTCTCATCCATTTCATTGCTTATGCCCAAAAATTCGATACTCTCTATATCTATAAAATCCATGCAACCGCGCTTTAATCCGGCATCACTCCCCTTAATAAATTCACCACAAAACTGCTCATTCATGCATTTTGCTGTATCGTTGTTCAAACCTTGCACACAGCGGCGCTGATAATAAGCAGAATCATAAAAATGCATCATATCATAGATGTTTCCATTTTGCACATAAGCCACAAAAGATTGAAAGAAATTGTTGGTATCAATTTGCGACAAAGGTAAAACGGTGTTGGCCGAAACTGGCGCATCATCATTTTGTTTACTTCTTCCTTTAAAGGTAAAAGATTTGTACAAAATGGTTTTATATAAAAAGGTATCACCTTGCACCACAAAAGGTTGTTTTTCTTTGTAATAGTTACCAATAAACTCTAGCATAACCCCTTCGTTCTTTAATGAATCGGGAAGCTTAGCTGAGTCACTCGCTGCTATAATTTCTATTTGTTCACCATTGTCTACACGAACCCATTGCAAATTGCCTTGTTCGTCTTTGTAACCACTCACGTTAACCGTAGATTCTTTCTCTTCAAGTGCCGGACCTTCTTGTTTTGGGGTGCAGGAAAATACTATTGCCAAAGCAAAAGCTAACATAAAAACAGACGAAATTCTTTGAATCATAAATTAATTATTTGAATTAAAATCATACTCCACCTTACTGAGATATAAAGCATGCGCATCAATAGATGAGCCGGCTTCTCTTCTATCCTTCGACTCAATTATCTTTTTAAAATCATCAATACTTACATTTCCTTTACCTACCTCTAACAGTGTACCCACAATTGCTCTTACCATATTTCTTAAGAATCTATTGGCTCTTATTTTAAAAACCAACAAATCACCTCTTTGTTCAAATTCGGCAAGATGAACTGTACAGTTGAAATTATTTACATCGGTATGTACTTTTGAAAAGCACTGAAAATCGGTATAATCAAGCAATAACGAAGCGGCTTCACGCATTTTTTTCACATCTAAAATTGGTGGAACCTGTAATGCTCTATCAATTAAAAATGCATCTTTCTTAAAGGTAATCCAATACTCATATTCGCGCCATTTAGCATCGAAACGCGCATGAAAATCGTCGTTTACCTTAAATATCTTTTTCACAGCAATATCCTTCGGTAAAAATCTATTGAGTCGAAAAGCCAAATCGTGCTCTTCAAATTTCTGTTCTGCTACATCAAAATGAGCGTAGAAATCGGTGGCATGCACTCCACTATCGGTTCTTCCGCAACCCAAAGTTTCTATTTCTTCACCAACGAGCTTGCTTAAGCAAAAATCTAATTTCTCTTGCACGGTGGTATTATTAGGTTGTTTTTGCCAACCATGATAAGCCGTTCCACAATAAGATAGATGAATAAAAAAGCGCATGGGTAAATGTAAAAAGTAAAAAGGCAAAAGCCAAAAGCACTGCAAACACATTATATAACTAACTTTTTTTGCCTTTTGCCTTTTTACTTTTAACTTGCCAACATGTATTTTTATCTCTTTGTGGGCGTTTTATGCTCTTCCTTTCTCTTCACTGCTTTCAAGCTTTTTGAAAGATTCCGCATCAATACTTTCAATGCCATTGTATTCAATTACATCACAGCATTTCTACTTGCCTTTATGATGAGTAACGGCGTTTTAATCACCGAGTTCAAAAGTTCTGAATGGAATTGGCTTGCAGCATTGTTGGGATTAATTTTCATCGTTTCTTTCAACATCATGGGAAGGTCTTCGCAAGAGGCCGGCGTGGCAGTGAGTAGCGTTGCCAACAAGATGTCTTTTGTTGGTCCGATCATCTATGGTATTTTTATTTTGAACGAAGAATATACCGTACTGCAAAATCTGGGTGTGGTATTGGCCATAGTTGCAGTAGTATTGAGCTCTGGCCTGGGTGATCAAAAAATTGAAAGTAAAAAATTGAAATTGCCGCTGCTGCTTTTCTTTGCCGGATTGGCAATTGATATTATTCTGCATCTGGGACAAACCTATTACATTCCCGAAGGAGAAAATTTATTTTTTACGGGTTGTACCTTTGGTATAGCAGCTGCCCTTGGCTTTATCTATTTAGCAATCTCATCAATAAAAAATCAGTCGGTACCCACCTTACGTGATATCATCGCAGGTATCGTGTTGGGCATTCCTAATTTCTTCTCCATCTTCTTTTTCCTTTCCTCTTTAGAAGAAAGTAAAGCCAGTAACTGGGATAGCTCTAAGCTTTTTCCAATGGCCAACTTGAGCATTATTGTAGTGAACACTTTAGTGGGGTATTTTGTTTTCAAGGAAAAATTGAGTCGCATAAATTATCTTGGAATATTGCTGGCCATAGCTTCGATAGCATTAATTATATTTGATTAAACAACTAAATGACAGGAGATACGTCATCGTACAAAAATGTATAAAGTAGTTTTATTCATATTGCTAAGCTTATCTCTTTCGGCCCAAGAAAGTGAGAATTATATAGACACTGTTTTCTCAAAGCGCCTACACTTTAGTAAAAGCGATTTTCCTTCTGATGAAAGAAGCATAAAAGAATATCTAGAAACAAAAATCGACAATCTTTCTTCTCAAAACAGCAATCTTGTACTGCTGTATTATAAAGAGAGCAAAGCAGGAAAACACTATTGCTACACCCAGCAAATATTTAATATTCCAGTGTACCGTTCTATGGTGAAAGTGAATATCTTAAACAACACCTCTTCGGTGGATGTAATATCCCTTACTTTCTCAGAAAACGATATAAATCTTCCTGTTCCAAAATGTGACTTCCTTTTCCCACAAGAAAACAATTTAATACCGGCAAACAGAAAAATAGAGAATCACTTTTTTGTATTTGAAAATCTTAACGGACAAAAAATATACACTTTTGATCAACACAGCTATTCGGGAAAAACAGATACCACGGCTGTTGTTACCGTTTTTAATCCCGACCCACTTACCAGCGCCCAAGTAAATTATGGCGCACCCTATTACGACAACAACAATAGCACTAACAGTTCTTTAGATGCCCAATTGCAATTTAAAACTGTTGCTCTTAAGTTTCAAAACGACACCTTCTATTTGGAAAACCAATACTATCAAATGAAAGATTTTGATGCTCCAAATAAAACAGTTACCACGTCGGTAAAAGATACTTTTCAATTCAACCGATCTCAAGATGGATTTGAAGACATCAATTGCTTCTACCACCTTACTGTATGTAAAGATTATCTCGCCAATATTGGATACCCCTCTTTAGTAAACAACTACCTTAATATAGATGCCCACGCATGGAGTGGCGCCGAAAATTCTTCTTTCGACGAATACACAATACCCGCCACACTACTTTTTGGTGAAGGAGGTATCGATGACGCCGAAGATGCCGACGTGGTGGTGCACGAGTTCGGTCATTTTATCTCGGCCAATGCCGCTCCATTTAGCAATGCTGGCTTACAAAGAAAATCCATCGATGAAGGTTTTGGCGATTATTTGGCCTCATCGTATTCTAGAAGTATTAGTGAATACAACTGGAGTAAAGTCTTTAATTGGGATGGCAACAATGGTTCTTGGCAAGGAAGAAACTCAGCCAGCACCAAACAGTATCCCGATGATTACACCGGAAATCAATGGAAAGACGGAGAGATCTGGTCATCGGTGTTGATGGAAATTAATACCGATTTAGGTAGAAACATCACCGATCAGCTGGTTTTTGAAGCACTTTTTATGCAAAGTACCAATACATTCATGGCCGATGCTGCCATCAACCTGCTAAAAGCCGACACCGCCCTATTTAATGCTAAATACCACTGCGAAATTTATAAACGACTTTCAGAAAGGGGATTACTATCGCCCAGCTCTTGTTCTGTAAACGAACTAACCATAAACGGTAGCTACAATTTTATGCAAGGAGGCACGCTTTCCATCTTATTTCCATCCTATTCATCTGGCAACATTTACCTCTACGATATTAACGGAAAGCAAATAGACCAATGCACTTTTAACAATCAAAAAAGCATTGGCTATTCATTAGATAAATTGGCTGCAGGCCTCTACATCATTGATATACAAACCGAAACAGAAAGCAAACAATTAAAATTGTTGCGCTATTAATACCTGAGGTAAACTACTTATTGTCGTTTTTCCCATTTTTGTTTATCTTGCACGCATTATTACAAGGGGTATTAATTAATTATGAAAAAAAAATTACTGAAGGCGTTAGCCTTAACATTGCTTTGCATTTCTGCAAACTTAAATGCACAAAATGAATTGTGGTATTTTGGAGGTTGGAATTTGGGCGGGCAAACCGGACTCAAATTTACGGGCGTAGGTAACTCGCCTACAGGTGCCAATAGTCAAAGTGCTAGAGCATATTATGAAGGATGTACCGTAGTATCAGATGGTTCTGGTAACGTACTTTTCTACTCTGATGGGGTTTATGTTTACAATAAAAACCACGTGAAAATGGGTGGTGGTGTTATGCTACGTGGTGGGCAAGCCGACAATAATGGTGGTTGGTCTTCAAGTTCTGCTCAAGGAGCTTTAAGCATGCCAGTTCCTGGTAACCCTAATCAATATTATCTTTTCACCATGGAAGATGTTACCAATCCGGTTCCCAATGGATTTAGATACAACATCATTGATATGACCTTAAATGGCGGACTTGGTGATTTTGTTCAAACAGATGTTGTGATTCGCGATGGTGTTAATCAAAAATGTACAGAAGCAATGACTGCAGTGGCTAAAAGCTGCGACACTACTTGGGTTTTAACTCACGTAGGTGCTTCAAATCAATTTGCGGTTTACCCTGTTTCTGCAGGTGGTATTGGTACTCCGGTTATTTCGGCTGCCGGACCAGTTATTCCAAATAAAAGTGACGGTGGTAGAGGTACTTTGGCTTTGAGTCCGAGTGGTAACTTACTAGGTATGGCATACGGAAACGGTATGGGGGCATGGATTTTCAACTTCGATAAGAAAACAGGTATTGTGTCTTCAAGCACCTTTGGTCCGAATGGCGATGGCCAAGTTGGTACTCTCGGCTATTATGGTTCAGAATGGTCACCAGATGGCTATAAGTTCTATTATTCAGATCAATCGGTTGGTAATACAGGTATTCATCAATTCAACATTTTAACTGGTGCTTTAACTACTGTTGCCGCTTCTGGTCACTTCGGTGAAATGGTTTTAGGAAGAGATGGTAAAATTTATGTGGGTAAAGAAACCAGCATCAACGGTTATACAGAATTTCAATCACACGATTTAGCAGTAATTGCTAATCCTAACGCTGCAACAGGTGGCGCAGCAGGTTTCTCGGTTAATGGATATTCAACTGGTAACAACGGTGAAGTATGGTTGGGCTTACCTCAAACTTATTTCCCTCGCTTCGATACCATTACTACTAAAACAAAAATCACTCCGGTAGCTGCTAAAATTTGCGACTCTACTTCGGCTTTCTACTTAACTGCTACTCCTGCTTTTGGAAGTTGGTCATCTAAACCTTCTGGCTTTGTAAATGCTCAAGGTTTATTTAATCCCGGACTCAACAACAATGATTCAACAGTTGTAAAGGTTTACTTCGGACAAGAGCCTTGTATTGAATTAGATTCAATCACGATCACAGTGAAAAGTTGTTGTTCTCCGCTTGGCACAAATGCTCCTTCAGCGCCAATTTGTCCGGGAGACTCTATCAACCTAAGTTCATTAGTAACAGCTGGCACAGGTACTTGGAGTATTGGCTTAACCCCTCCTCCGGCAGTTGGTAAAACGAATGCTACCATAAGCGCTCCTTGGTTTAAAACAAAATTGAATGCGAATCCTGGTGATTACACCATCGTATTTACATTAAGTAACGCTGGTGCTGGTTGTCCCGACACCACTCAAGAACACGTAACTGTTAAACCTGCGCCAAACAATGCTCCGGTGAAAACTTTCAGCTTCTGTGCTGGTGACTCTGTTCAAATATCTGGTGCAGCTGGTGCTTACAGTTATGTATGGACACCTGCTGGTGAAACTTCAGTTTCAAAATATGCGAAATCTGCTGGTAATTATTACTTAACTACCACTAACAACTCAAATGCTTGTATTTCAAAAGACACTATCGTTGTTACACAAAAGGCATTGCCTACAACAACTCCAATCGACACTTCGGTTTGTGCTGGTGGTTCGGTAAACATTAGTGTTCCGGTTGCTGTTTCATATTTATGGGATAACGCTACTACTGGTCAGTCTACCAATATTTCAACTACTGGTAAACATTGGGTAATCGTAGAAAACAATCAAAACTGTAAAGACACCATATTTGTACAAGTTAATGCGGGTGCTCCGCTAAACGTATCTTTAAACAACCCTCCTAATTCTTGTGCCGGTGGTTCTGCTACCTTAACAGCTACTGTTACAGGAATTCAAACCGCTCCTTTAACTTACGAGTGGGACAATGTTGCAGGTGGTGCAAGTAAAGTTTACAACACTGGTGGCACATACACAGTGGAAGTTACAGATGCTAGAAATTGTAAAGGTACAGACAACGCTACTTTCTCTATTTCTCCTTCTCCTACAGTTGACCTTCCAGCCGATACTTCTAAGTGTTTTACCGAAGGTCAAAAATACACTGTAAGCATCCCTGATACTTTCAATACCATTAAATGGAATGGAACATTAAGTACTGATACTTTTTACACTGCAGCAACAGCAGGTACAATAACAGTTATTGTTACCAATATTGGTGGTTGTGCAGATACTGCGTCTATCGTTTTAACCGAAAAATGTACAGAATTGAAATGGGATTTCCCTAACGTTTTCACTCCAAATGGTGACGGCAAAAACGACCATTTCTATCCTTTCTGGGTAACCAATGAAACGCTTGGTAAACTGAAAAAAGTACACTTCGAAGTTTATGATCGCTGGGGAATCTTAATGTACAAAAACGAGAACATTGCAATACCTGAGTGGGATGGTAAATTCAATGGAAATGCCGTTTCTCCTGGTGTTTACTACTGGATAGTAAAATGGACAGATACTGCCAACAACGAAGGCGAAAGAACTGGTTGGGTGCAAGTGATTTTCGAATAATTCATCACCATAAATACGTAAAAATCCTCTCGTGAAAACGGGAGGATTTTTTGTTTAAATACCGAATTTCATGCAACCCTTTTTGGTTCAGCCAATCTTATCTATATTTACAACCCCATGTTGGAAAACCAAGATATAAAAGTTGCGATCGTAATTCTTAATTGGAACGGTAAACGATACCTGGAAAGATTTCTTCCGGTGTTGAAAAATAGCCTGCCTAATTATGCAAATATTGTTATTGCCGATAATCAATCATCTGATGATTCAGTAGCTTTTATGAAAGCCAATTACCCCGAGATTGAAATTATTATCAATCCCGGCAATGAAGGTTTTGCTCGAGGCTACAACTTGGCTCTTCAACAAATTAAAACACCTTATTACATCTTACTTAATTCAGATATTGAAGTCACTCCAAACTGGATTGAACCGCTTTATGAATTGATGGAAAGTGATAAGACTTTTGGTGTTTGTCAGCCCAAAATTTTGTGGTACGATCACAAAACAAAATTTGAATATGCTGGTGGCGCTGGCGGATTTATTGATTACATGGGATATCCTTTTTGTAAAGGAAGACTCTTTCAAGATGTAGAGGAGGATCACGGACAATACGACGAAGTAGACGAAATCTTTTGGGCTACCGGCGCATGTATGATGGTGAGAAGTGAAATTTATTGGGAAGCTGGCGGTTTAGACGAAGACTTTTTTGCGCACCAAGAAGAAATAGATTTGTGCTGGAGAATTAAGAATTTGGGCTACAAAATCATGTACACCCCTCATTCTAAAATTTATCATATTGGCGGAGGAACCTTACCTTCTAACAATCCGATGAAGCCTTATCTAAATTTTAGAAACAACTTGGTGATGTTGGTTAAAAACCTACCCACCAAAAACTTGTTTCCAAACATTTTGTACAAGATGATTTTAGATGGCATTGCAGCTATGAAGTTTGTTTTTGATAGAGACTTCACTCATGCCTTCGCTGTGTTTCGCGCGCACATGCGCTTTTATGCTACCCTACCTAAAACATTGAAAAAAAGAAGACATATTCAAAATACTATCAGAAACAAAGATCTTCCTAGAATCTACAAGAGAAGTATTGTTAAACAGTACTTTCTAAAAGGAAAGAAGAAATTTACCGATTTGCTTAAAGAAGATTTCGCTTAAAATCTCGACTACAACACCTTAAACTCCATTCTTCTATTAAGTGCTCTCCCCTTCTCTGTATCATTGCTATCAATTGGTTTTAAATCGGCATAACCACTTACTGTCAATCTATCGGCAGAGATACCTTGAGCAACTAAATAATCTCTCACAGCAGTAGCTCTTCTCAATGATAAAACCTGATTGTGTTTCTTATCACCTTGATTGTCGGTATGTCCGCCCAACTCTATTTTAAGCGATACATTGTCATTTAAAAACTGAACCAATTTATCCAACTCAACTTTCGACTCGGGTTTCAAATCGTACGAATCGGTATCGAAGAAAACATTCTTAAGCACAACGGTAGCGTCTTTCAACATTTTATTGAGAGGCACATCTTTTCTATAGGCATCTTCCCCATTTTTAGGATTCGTAAGCTCAAAATTTTCGGTAAAGAACAAATAACCATTGTCGGCTTGCACATTTAAAGCATAATTTCTGCCAGTTGGCAAACAAACCAAAAACGAACCATCTTTGGCATCAGAAGATGAGGAGTAAACTTGTTTGCCTGTTTGCAAATCCAACAATTCAAATTGAGCATTCAAAGGTTGTTTGGTCACTGCATCGTACACCACACCTTTCATATAAGTTACTGGCTCGGGCTTAAGTGATTGCGGCATTTTAAATTTATAGATATCTAAATCGCCCACACCACCTGGTCGGTCGGAAGAAAAATAAGCGAAATCACCTTTGGCATCGATAAACAAACTTCTTTCTGATTCGCTTGTGTTGATAGGGTAACCCAAATTAATTGGTGCACCCCATGTGCCATCAAACTGGCGTTTACACATGTAAATATCTCGTTGCCCCAACCCCGGTAAACCAGCAGATGAAAAATACAACACTTGATTGTTAGGATGAATAAACACACCATCTTCTATTTCGGTGGTGTTTATTTTCGGACCAAGATTTTCGGGGATAGTCCAGCCGGTAGCAGTATATTTTGTGACATATAAATCGGATGTACCGAAACCGCCAGGGCGGTTAGACGAGAAGTACAATGTTTTTCCGTCGGCCGACAATGAAGGTTGAGTATCATTATTTCGTGAATTTACTACTGCTCCCAAATTTTTAGGTGCAGTCCATTTTCCATTTATTTTCTGACAAAAAAACAAATCACCGCTGCCCATTCCTGTTCTGCCTGGACCATAATTTCCTTCATCGCCAATAATTACAAAAATCATAATTTTGCCATCGGCAGAAAAGGTAGGTGCACCTTCATTCAAATGCGAATTGATGGGTGAACCCATGTTTTGCGCGGTAGTCCATGCTTGTCCATCCCAGTTAGATACATAAAAATCTTCTTGTGCACCCATTCTTGCCGATTTATCGGGAATAGTTCTAGTTACCATAAACAACTCTCCATCCACCGTAATAACTGGATTGTAGTCTTTGTTAATGGAGTTAATTTCCGGTCCGGCATTCACCGGATTAATATCCACTGGTCTAGCCATTGCCCATTTAGAGAAGTCGCAATTGGCAATAATTCTTTCTGCTTTAGGCTTAAGTTTTTCACCTGGCTTGTATTTTTGAAGATACTTGGTGAGTATTTCTTTCGATTTGTCGAACTCATGAATTTCAAAATACAATCCGCCCAAATCAAGATACATCGCTGGAAAGAAGTCGGCATTGATAGATATTGCCTTCTCAATGTTTTCAATAGCTGTTTTGTATTCTTTTCTATCGGCATAAACATAGCTTCTCAATAAATAAGCTTCGGCAAAAAGCGGCTCTTTATCAATAGCTTTATTGGCCAACGATAGAGCTTCGTTTAAACTATCTATCATCATCGCACTTTGCGCCGACTCAAAATATTCAATCGCCTTTTTAGAAGTGATGGTATATTTCTGCTTTGGTGTTTGAGCCGATAGGCAGCCTAACATTACTAGCGATATAAAAAAAGTGAAGATTAATTTCATGCTTGATATTATTTAAAGTCTGTTTTTTTTTAGCGTGCGTCACTAACTTCATAAGAACGCTTAACATTCATTCCTCACGGTATCCCCATAAATTTATGAGTCTGCAGTGATATATTCCATCGTGGATGCTGTTGCACATAATCAATAATGGCATTCAACATTTCTTTGCTTTTGCTCCATTCGGGTTGCATGTACAACCTGCAAGTGCTGCTCACCTTTGCTGCGTGTTCCTCGGCCCATTTAAAATCGTTATGATTAAAAATAATCACTTTCAACTCGTGTGCTTTGGCGTAAATATCGTTCATTGGTGGAGCAGTCTTCTTTGGTGAAAGGCAAATCCAATGCCAGTTTCCTGTTAGTGGATAAGCTCCAGAAGTTTCCAAAAAAACCTGCTTACCGTGCTTTGTAAGTTGCTCTGTTAAGTACTCTAAATTATAGATCGTTGGCTCGCCGCCAGTAATCACAATATCGCTCGCCGGAAACTTCAATGCGGCTTGCACCACCTCATCAACACTCTTTAAAGGATGCAATGCAGGATTCCATGATTCTTTTACATCGCACCAATGACAGCCCACATCACAGCCTCCTACTCTAATGAAATAGGCAGGCTTACCAGTGTTAGCGCCCTCACCTTGAATGGTATAGAACTCTTCCATCACAGGAAGCATCTTTCCTTGGTCTAGTAAAATCTTGTTAGAATCGCTAAGATGAGTGATTTGCATTACACGAAAATAGTTAAAACTTTTTTCTATTTTTACGCCATGTTCGCTTTATTCTCTAAAGAAATAAAAAGTTTTTTCGGCTCGCTCATCGGATATGTTATTATTTGTGCGTTTTTGGTGGCTACAGGCTTGTTCCTTTTTATTATTCCAGATAGCGGCAGCAACAACAATATTTTAGATTCGGGATTCGCAACCTTAGAACCCTTGTTTGCCATGGCTCCTTGGCTTTACCTTTTGCTCATTCCAGCCATGACCATGCGCTCTTTTGCCGATGAAAAATTACTTGGTACTCTTGAGTTAATCGTTACCAAACCTATTAGCGACCTTCAAATTGTTTTGGCTAAATATCTTGCCAACATTGTCATTTTAGCACTTACCCTTCTTCCTACTATTGTGTACTATTTTACGGTGTACAGCTTAGGTGCTCCGCAAGGAAACATAGATAGAGGGGCAACTTTAGGCTCGTATATCGGACTCTTCCTGCTTGGCGCCATATTCATCTCAATAGGTATTTTTTCTTCATCGGTGACCAAAAACCAAATCATTGCGTTAATCATTTCTATCGTACTTTGTATTTTCTGTTATATCGGTTTTGAGTTCATCTCAGAATTGAACTTCTTTGGCAAATACGATTTGCTGGTAAATCAACTGGGCATCTCTTACCACTACTATTCGGTGAGTCAGGGACAAATTGACTCGAGAGATGTAGTATACTATTTCACTGCAATTACATTTTTTATTTTGTTGACTAAATTGGTGCTTAGCGCAAGAAAATGGTAATGAAAAACAAAAGAAAAAATAGCGACATCATTAAGTTTATTGCTGCTATAGCAATTTTAGTAGTGGTGAATTTTATTGCCACTAAAAAATATGTTCGTCTCGATTTAACTGCCGATAAAAGATTTACACTTACCGATGCTACCGTTAACTTAATTAGCAATTTAGATGATGTAGTAGAGTTTAAGGTTTACTTAACCGGTGATAACCTGCCTTCTAAATTTGTTGAGTTTAGAGAACAAATAAAAGGTAGATTAGAAGAGTTTAGAAATATAAATCCCGACAATATCGAATACGAGTTTATCGACCCTTATTCGGTGGAAAATCACGAAGAGTTTATTAGAGATTTAACTCAAAAAGGTTTGCAGTATACCAATGTTTCAGAAAAAACTGAAAACGGAACCAAGCAGGTTTATATAGTGCCTGGCGTAATGGTGTATTATAAAGGCAAAAATTATCCAGTAAATGTTTTAAATACAGAGATTGTGGGCAATCATATTGAGGCGCTTAACAAATCGATGCAAAACCTAGAACACAACTTAACTACTGCTATTAGAATTCTAAAAAAGGCTAAGAAAGATTATAAAGTAGTTGGATTTTTACAAGGCCATGGTGAGTTGGATGGACGATATGTGAACGATATTGCAATGGCTTTATCAGATTATTACATGACTGGCCCTGTAATGCTTACCGATACCAACGGCATTGTGCAAAAAGATGCCCTCGATGAAATTGATGCTTTGGTGATTGCTAAACCAAGAAATCAAGATGACCTCAATGTTTTAAATGCCATCAACCGTCAATACTTTCCTAACGACAAAAACATCGATGCAAAGATGTTGTCGGAAGAAGAAAAATTTGTTATCGACCAATTTATTATGAGAGGTGGTGTTACCGTATGGATGATTGATCAAGTAAAAGCCGAGATGGATAGCTTGCGCGTGAGCAACCTCTTCCCTGCCATGATCAACAAGCTTAACACCGAAGAAATGTTGTACAACTATGGCATCAGAATTAACAATAATATTATTGAAGATGCACTTTGCGCACCTATCACCATGCAGGTGGGGAAATTTGGAAAAGATGATAATTACAAACAAATGCAATGGGTATACTTCCCAATAATCGCAACAGATAACGAAAATGTAATTACTACAAATCTAGATCCTATTAAATTAAAATTTGCAAGTACAATTGATACTATTCCAACTCCTGGAACAAGTAAAACTATTCTTTTAACAACAAGCGAAAACTCAAAAATTGTAAGAGCTCCAGTTAGAGTAAGTTTTGATGCAGCGATAAACGGCCCAGATTCAAGTTTCAATGATGGCAAAAAACCTGTTGCCGTTCTATTAGAAGGAGTATTCAACTCCTATTACAAAAACAGAATTGCTCCTTTCGGTAACGCCCTTAAAAAAGACCTTAGTAAACCAACCAAAATGTTGGTAATCTCTGATGGTGACATAGCTAAAAACGACTTTGTAAGAGGACAGCCAATGCCGTTAGGTGCCGACCCAGAAAACCGTTTGTATTTCGACAACAAGAAGTTTTTATTGAATGCCTTCAACTACTTGATGGGCGATGAAGATATCATTCAAGCGAGATCAAAAAAGATTCAAATGCGCTTACTTAACAAAGCCACAATTCGCGAAAAAGGAAATCAAGTGAAAGCCGTAAATATCGGTGTTCCTTTAGTGTTCATTGTTATTTTCGGTTTCCTATATAATGCAGTTAGGACCAGAAAATACGCCAGAAAATGAAAAACAAAATCATCATCGTTTTAGTTCTTGTACTTGTTGGTGTTGCAGCCTACTTGTGGCTATCTCCCAATGACGACGCTGCCTACAGAGAAGAAATGAGAGATTTTGGCGTAAAAAACATTGAAGCCATAGATGAAATTATCATTAGTGAAAAGGGCCACGATTCTATAGTACTTACCAAAAATGGCGAATCATGGAAAGTAAACGGAAAGTTCATGGCGCGTCCCGATTTAATGGCCACCCTACTCACCACCATCAATAAGGTTAAAGTAAAGAACAGAATTCCAAAAGAAGGCATCAAACAGTTAAACAGCTTGTTGGCTGTGCATCACAAATGGGTGCAAATTTACGCCAACGACGAGTTGATTAAAAGCTACTGGGTAGGTGGCAAAACCATGGATTCAAGAGGCACCTACATGCTCATGCTCAACGAAGATGGAGAAAGTTCTACCACTCCCTTCGTAACACATATCGAAGGATTTGAAGGATATCTTACAGAACGCTATGCTTCAGATGAAGATCTGTGGAGAGACACGCACCTCTTCTACTTCCCCGAAATGGGCATCAAAACTATCATGGTAGAATATCCGCAAAACAAAGCGCAATCATTTAAAGTTGAAATCGACGAAAATAAAATTGAACTCTTTCCCCTTTACTCTGATGTTGCTGCACCCAAAGTGAATATGGCAGCGCTAAAAACTTACTTGCTCAACTACAAAGAAGTGGCAGCAGAAAGTTTTGTTACCAAAAACAACCTTAGCAAACGCGATTCTCTTTTAAGAACTACTCCCGAATTTGTGATTACCGTAATCGATACCAAAAACAATAAAAACACGGTGAAAGGCTACAAAAGAAAAACACAACCAGGCGAGGTTAATTATTTAGGACAACACACTGAATACGATGTAGATAGACTTTTTGGAATCACCTCGAACGATAAAGAACTGTGCATTTTGCAGTATTACATCTTTGATAGGCTGACCAAGAATTTGAGTGATTTCACTAGTTTTTAAAATTGACGTAAGGAACTATTGCCCTGCTTATCTCCCCTTTTTTATAATTTGTTAATAATTTCCCCTTTTCAAAGGATATCCCCCAAAATGAATCGGTTATATTTGCGAGGTATCCATTAAAAAAACTGACATGAAATTTATAGTATCAAGTGCCTCATTGCTAAAGCAACTGCAACTAACAGGCGGAGTATTGAGTTCGAACAATGCTTTGCCGATTTTAGATAATTTCCTTTTCGACATCAACGGTAACGATTTAAGTATTTCTGCATCCGATTTAGAAATCACCATGTCGGCAAAAATGCAAATCGAATCTAAGGAGAATGGCAAAGTGGCTATTCCTGGTAAATTGTTGATTGAAATTTTAAAGACTTTTCCCGATCATCCACTTACATTCTCGGTTAACAAAGAAAACTTCGGCATCGAGATTTTAAGCGACTACGGTAAATATAAATTAAGCGGTTTCAATGGCGAAGAGTTTCCTAAAACTCCGGCTATCGAGCAAGCTTCTACAGTAGAAATCAACTCAAAAGTATTATTGGGTGCCATCAACAAAACATTGTTTGCTGCGGGTAACGATGAACTAAGACCGGTAATGTCGGGAGTATTTTGCGAGTTATCTCAAGAGAACATCACTTTCGTTGCTACAGATGCCCACAAATTGGTTCGTTACAAGCGTTTCGATTCAAAGGCTGGTAAAACTTCTTCTTTCATTTTACCTTCTAAACCTCTTACTCTTTTGCGTTCAAACATTGGAACAAAAGATGTTGCCGTTAAAATTGAGTACAATGCATCAAATGCCTTCTTCTCTTTCGACAATATCAATTTGATTTGCCGTTTGATTGAAGGTAAATATCCAAACTACGAAGCGGTAATTCCAAAACAAAATCCGAACAAACTTACCATCGACAGAGCTCTTCTTTTGAACTCTATCAAACGTGTATCTATTTTCGCAAATAAAACTACACACCAGGTTCGTTTGAAAATTCAAGGAAGTGAATTGAACATTTCTGCAGAAGATTTAGATTTTTCGAATGAAGCTAGCGAAAGATTGACTTGCCAATACGAAGGCGACGACATGGAAATTGGTTTCAACTCTAAGTTCTTAATTGAGATGTTGAACAACATGGACAGCAACAGCATAAACATCGAAATGTCGGCACCAAACCGCGCAGGTATCATCATTCCTTCTGTTGAAGAAAGAAATGCCGAAGAAGATATCTTGATGTTGGTGATGCCAGTAATGTTGAACTGATAATATCAAAATATAAATGGAAAGAGCGATGAATATTTCATCGCTCTTTTTTTGTGATTAATTTCTAGATGTCCCTTCTGCAATTTTAAGCGCTACCCTCCCTCTCGGCGGAGAGGGGTGCGTAAATGCCTGTGCAGTGGCAGGGAGATGGATTCTATTTAATTTCGAATAGCACTTCAAAATTAAATTCACTTTCATACCTTTATGTACTTTTACTTTATTTAATCAGTTTAGCCTTTGGGTAGAGAAATTTCACATAGAAAAAAAAATAGATCCGACAAAGTTGAAACATGTGATATACTTAAAAAACATCTTTCCCGCATAATCGCGAAAAAGATACTTCATGATTTAATTGAATTTAGTTCACGAAAAAATATCAAACTAAACTCGCATTTATCTTGTTTGAATTGGTCGGACCTCTACACTGCCATCTTCATTTAAAATCGGACAACCTTTTGAAATTTCAACTGCATCATCAATGTCTTTTGCATTTACAATTAAGTAGCCGCCAAACAGTTCGTTACCTTCAGCGTAAGGCCCTTCTAAAACATGTTTCTTTGCACCTTTCACATGCTTACCTGTCAATTGAAGCGCATCGCCGCCGGCTAGAATCCCCTTTTCGGCTAGTCCTTGCATCCATTTATCCCAAATTTTAATTATGTCCATCGCAGCTTGTGAATTGGCAGTAGCGATATGAGTATTACCACCTCGAAAAATTAACATGAATTTTACCATTTTGTTTTCTTTTTAATTGTTTTATTTAATATTGTACTGCAAATATCCATTGTATAAATTATTTCATCAAGTAGGACATTAATTTATAGTAAGTATGAAAAAACAAACTAATACTGATAATCAATTAATTAAATCAAAAAAAACTTTTAAATTTGATGAAACATCTTGTCCAGTTACTGCCACAATGAAAGTTTTAGGTGGAAAATGGAAACCTATTCTTATCAATGCAATTTATTTTACAGCCCCAGCCCGATTTGGTGAATTGAAGCGAAGCGTCGTTGGCATAACGCAATCTATGCTAACACAACAGTTAAGAGAATTAGAAGATGATGGTATTATTAAAAGAAAAGTTTATGCTGAGATTCCACCAAAAGTAGAATACACATTAACCGATTTTGGACTCACGTTATCACCTTTAATTCAGGCAATGGCAAAATGGGGAGAAGAATACAAATTGAATAAACAAAAAGGGGGAAGTAAAAAGAAAATTTTAAAATAATTTTATCTGTTTAACAATCACAGCTAACCCTGCTGAGTTCAAGAGCCGCTATTCTCGTTTTGCTAAAAGCTAAGCTTACTTATGAAATACATTTCTTTGATTGAAACTGAAATAAATAAATTGAATTGGAAAAAGAAAATGCGAATTACAAACTCACTCTCAACTGGCGACCTTTAACTAAAACACTCTTCTTAGTTAAGCCATTCAATTTGCACAATTGAGCAACGGTGATTCCGTATTGAGCTGCAATTTTGTAAGGATAATCTCCTTTTTTAACGGTGTGGTAAACTAGGCCTTCCGGACGAACAGTAAAACCATTTTTGGTTTTCTTTACAACCACCGCTTCGCTAACCAACTCTCTCTTTTGAAGATTGATAATGTATTTAGGATTGATAGGCACTCCTTTGAAACGCATTTCAAAATGTAAGTGACTTCCGCGCGATCTTCCTGTGTTACCACCTAAGCCAATTAACTGTCCCGGATCAACAATATCTCCTGGCTTAACATCAATTCTTGATAAGTGTGCATAAACAGTCTCAAATCCGTTGTAATGACGAATCACCACTACATTTCCAAAACTGCTGTAATATCTCGCAACGCGAACCATACCAACAAATGCTGCCATTACTGTATCACCTGTTTCTAAATCGATATCAATACCATTGTGCATTCTTCCGTCGCGCGGACCAAATGTTGAAGTGATGATGCCATTTGCTGGCATTACAAATCCGCAGAAATTCATTGAATCTGTCAACGCAAAATTAAATGAAGTATCGTTTGCCGATAAATTGGGTGAGTAACAATTTGGATGCTCAGTATCCCAAAACGTGTACAACTCATGCGCAGGATATGGAGTAGTATCGATTGGCAATTGATAAAAAGCTTGTGTAGCCAATAATTTTTTATTCAAGGCATCTAACACTCTTGTAGAAACAGAATCAGTTTCCAACAAAGAATCGATGATGCTTACAATACGCTCACGAGATAATGTGGTGTTTTGAATATAACTTACAAAGGCATCCTCCGAACTGTTTTCATTCGCCGAATTTTCAGCGCCTGATGAGTTCGAGGAAAACAATAGTAATCCCAGTATAAAAGTTATATTTAAAAATAAAATTCTCATTATTCCCGAGTAAGTTTACCTTGAGGGAGCTGCAAGATAATAAAATTAATTTAACCGCCAAAACAATGACTAAAAAAGGTTACAATTATTTTACTTTCACCTTATAATACGGGCTATTCAGAAGCATATTCGCATAATTACTGTACACTCCCAACTGCAATTTATATTCGCCTTTTTCCACATTTACAGGCAGTTCAAAAGCAATCTTTTCGCCTTCGTTAAAATTTGTTTCTAAACAATTTTTAACCCAAATCGGACTCCCATAATCTCCTTCTTCGTTGATTAAAATGGCAAAAATATCACAGCGCACTGAATCGTATTTCACCTCTTTTGCAAAAGGATTTCTCACCACAAATTCTTCTTTCAACACCTCTCCTTTTTTCACTTCATACTCTTTTTCTTGCAGTTCAAAAGTGAGATAACCAAAGGTTTTTAAGGAAGGAACCAACTGATAAAAAACACTATCGTTATTGAAATACTCGGCCGTACATCCATAAAAACGTGATAAGCCAACCGTCATGGCTGGCTTGCCTTGCGCCTCTTTTTGTATAGGCCATTTGTCGTACTGATTTCTTCTGTACCAATAAGCATTTAAAGTAAAAGCCGGCTGATTGAAATAAAAATAATACTTCGATGCTTTTTGATAATTGTTGCAAAAGACAACATTTCTATCGCCCGCTCTTTTGTGAATTTCTTCATAGTATTCTCTGCCTCTTCCAAATTGTTCTGTCACTAAAAATATTCTTTTGTCGATGGGTGAAATCAAGAAAATTCTAAACAAAAATAAAATCGACACGATGGCAACTGACGAATATTTCAAGAGCGAACTCAATTTCTCTTCTAAGGCGTTATGCACCAACAGCAAGGCCGAAATATAGCCCATTGCCACCCAGTTGGCCTCAATAAAAACTCTAAAAGAATTGAGAAAGAAAAACAAGAAAAATCCTAATGCTGCCCATTTCAAAGTAGGGGCAAAAGCAAACTGTACTTTTCTAATTTTGGCGAAAAACAAAAACATTAAAATGGGTCCGCAAAAAACCAATTGTCCCAAAATATAATCTGTAGTATACGTAAATTGATAATGTCCTCTTACCCTGTCAAACAAATGAAAACGCACCGACACAAAATCGTTTTGATACTGCCACCAAAGATGTGGCAAAAAGAAAAGCAACGATAAAAAGAAGACCACATAAAATGATTTTCTAGCGAGTAATTTGTAATTAGGGATGAGCGTAAAAATAACCAATAACAAGCCGTGGTACTTACTAAACATCAAGGCTGCAATCACCAACGAAAGCGCAAGTACATTTTTTATAGAATCATCTTCGAGGTATTTTTTAAATCGAAACAAATACCAAGTTCCAAACAACAACATAGGCACATCGGGAGCCGAAATGAATCCCAAAGCATGAAAGGCCGGCACCGTTAAAAACAACAAAAAGAGCTGAGCAGTTCTTTTAAATTCGGTGAGTTGAAAGAGTATCCACAACGTGAGCGAGGAAGCTACCACTGTGAAAAAGCGAATAGAGATTTCATTTTGAAAAAGAAATCCGCCTGCCTTAATCATCATCGCAATCATGGGTGGATGATCGAAATATCCCCAATCTAAAAACTTTGCATACACCCAGTAGTAGGCCTCATCATCGGCCAAAGGAGTAAAAATAGATACAACGAAATTGAGCAGAAACCATCCCAACACAAATGTTAAAGCTTTTTGCTTTTCGCTGTAATTATTCATCATGAGCGCAAAAATAAGTAATATTGAAAGATGAAAGTGGAAAAACTTTTCGAACTCACTGGTCACAATGCAGCCATCTACTGCATTGAAAAAGGCATTGGTAAAAACACCATCTTTTCGGGTAGCGGAGATAAAATTTCAACTGCTTGGGATTTAGAAAAACATTGTAACATTCCTTTTACCATTCAAAACAAAGCTGCTGTTTTGGCATTGAAATATGTGGAGAAATACAACTATTTGTTGATCGGACTCTTCAATGGAAATCTGCATGTCATCGATACCTTAAACAAGAAAGAGATTAAGTTTATTCCTTACCATAAAGAAGCTTTGTTTCACATCAATTACGATGAAATCCACGATCGTTTTTTTCTTTTAAGTGGCGATGGAACCGTTTCTGTGTGGAGCAGCGATTTCAAATTAATTAAATCGGTGGCTGTTGCGAAAGATAAGATTCGCACCATGGAAATTCATCAAGAAAAAGGCATTGCTGTTTTAGCCTGTGGCGATGGATTTGTGCGCATCATGAATTTATTTACACTCGAAATCACTTATGAATTTTTAGCACACGACAAAGTAAATGTGGCGCGCTTCCACCCAACTAAAAATGTTTTACTTACCGGCGGAAAAGATGCGCTTTTAAAGGTGTGGAATGTTGATGTAAACTATCAACATGTCCTTACCATACCAGCTCACAACTGGGCATTGTATGGCATTTTATTCAGCAGAGACAACAAATACCTCATCACTTCTTCACGCGACAAAACCATGAAGCTGTGGGATGCACAAACCTTAGATTTAATAGAACGAATCGATTACAGAAGTCATAAAGGACACACTCATTCAGTTAATTGCTTGCACTGGCCCGAAGGCGAAGATTTCTTTGTGAGCGGTAGTGATGACAAGAAGATCATTGGGTGGAAAATTAGCTAAATAATAATGTCTCTACCACAAAACAAAAAAGGATTCGTCAACCGACGAATCCTTTTTTTTATTGATTTAAAGTAGAAATTATTTTCCACCTCTTTTTCTATCGCTTTCTTTCAATAAGATTTTTCTTAATCTAATTGAAGTCGGAGTTAATTCAACGTACTCATCTGATTGAATATACTCTAACGCTTCTTCCAAAGTGTGTTTAATTGGAGGAATAACACGAGCCTTATCATCTGAACCAGCAGCACGGAAGTTGGTTAACTGTTTCGATTTAGTAACGTTGATGCACAAATCACCTTCTTTACTGTGTTCGCCAATAACCTGACCTTCATAAACTTCTTCACCCGGATTGATGAAGAATTTACCTCTGTCTTGTAATTTATCAATTGAGTAAGCAAATGAAGTTCCTTGCTCCAATGAAATCATCGAACCATTTTGTCTCTCAGGAATATCACCTTTCCATGGCTCATATCCTAATAAACGATGTGCCATGATTGCCTCACCAGCTGTAGCAGTAAGCATGTTACCTCTTAAACCAATGATACCACGAGAAGGAATATTGAACTCTAATTTAACACGGTTATTTTTTGGAGTCATGCTTTGCATTTCACCTTTTCTTCTTGTAACCATATCAATCACAGAACCCGAAAACTCTTCTGGAACGTCGATGGTAAGCGCCTCTACTGGCTCACATTTAACACCGTCGATATGTTTAATCAATACTTGCGGCTGACCAACTTGTAACTCATAACCTTCACGACGCATCTCCTCAATCAAAATAGACAAGTGAAGTACACCACGTCCGAAAACCATAAACGAGTCAGCAGAACCAGTTGATTCCATTTTCATCGCTAAGTTTTTCTCTAATTCTTTTTCTAAACGCTCACGAATATGACGAGAAGTAACGAATTTACCTTCTTTACCAAAGAATGGTGAGTTGTTGATAGAAAACAACATACTCATGGTTGGCTCATCGATAGAAATTGGAGGCATTGCCTCTGGATTTTCAACATCGGCAACAGTATCACCAATTTCAAAATCTTCTAAACCTACAATAGCACAAATTTCTCCAGCCTCTACTTTATCCACCTTCACTTTGCCTAAACCTTCAAAAACCATCAATTCCTTAATTCTCATTTTCACCACCTTACCATCTCTCTTCACCAAAGCAACTTGTTGGTTAGGCACTAAAGTACCTCTATATAATCTTCCGATAGCAATTCTACCAACGAAAGAAGAGAAGTCAAGAGCAGTAATTTGCAACTGAGTAGTACCTTCAGCAACTTTAGGCGCTGGAATATGCTCAATTACTTTCTCTAATAAGATATTGATATTATCTGTTTTGTTTTCCCAATGATCACTCATCCAACCCATTTTAGCTGCACCATAAACAACAGGGTAATCTAACTGATCTTCGTTAGCATCTAACTCGAACATCAAGTCAAATACTTTCTCATTAGTCAACTCAGGATCACAGTTTTCTTTATCTACTTTATTTACAACCACAATTGGTTTTAAGCCCAATTGCAATGCTTTTTGCAATACGAAACGAGTTTGAGGCATTGGTCCCTCAAAAGCATCTACCAACAACAACACGCCGTCGGTCATTTTTAGTACACGCTCAACCTCACCACCAAAGTCACTGTGACCAGGGGTATCGATGATATTAATCTTGTGATCTTTATAAGTTACCGATGCATTTTTTGAACGAATGGTGATACCACGCTCACGCTCCAACTCATTGGAGTCCATAACCAATTCCCCTCTTTCTTTGTGTTCTGCAAAGAGTTTTCCCGACTCTAAAATTTTATCTACCAAGGTAGTCTTACCGTGGTCAACGTGGGCAATAATCGCGATGTTCCTAATATTCATACTTGTCTTTTAAGCTTTAAGGGCGCAAAGATAGTAGTAATTGTTGGAATTACAGCATACTATACAAATTGCTCTAAAATAATTTACCTTAGCGGCTCAATTCACAAACATGAACATCGAGAATAAAATTATAAGTGCTGCTATCAGTGCCGCACAGCAACTATACGGAGCAACAATTACCGAACAGCAGGTTCAGCTTCAACCTTGTAAAGTTGAGTTTGAAGGAGACCTTACCATTGTTGTATTTCCATTATTGAAAATTTCTAAAAAATCACCCGAACAAACAGCACAAGATTTAGGTGCATTTATTAATGAAAACTTAACAGAGATTGCGGCATTCAATGTTGTAAAAGGCTTTTTAAATTTATCTATCGCCGATGCTTATTGGGTAGATGCTTTTAAGAATAAGCAACCTTTTGTAGCGAGTACACCTTCTAAAAAATTGATGGTAGAATATTCTTCACCAAACACTAATAAACCTTTACATCTCGGACACATTCGCAACAACTTCTTAGGCTATTCAGTTTCGGAAATATTGAAGGCCAATGGCAACGAAGTGATCAAAACACAAATCATCAACGACCGCGGTATTCACATTTGTAAATCGATGCTCGCTTGGATGAAATGGGGAAATGGCGAGACGCCGCAGTCATCAGGTAGCAAGGGAGACCATTTAGTTGGAAAATACTATGTGATGTTTGAACAAGCCTACAAAAAAGAAATGCAAGAGTTAATAGCTGGCGGTATGGACGAAAAAAGCGCCAAAACAAAAGCACCCCTTTTCTTGGAAGCCTCTGAAATGCTGCGCAAGTGGGAAGCTGGAGACATTGCCACAGTAGAACTATGGAAAACTATGAACAGCTGGGTTTACGAAGGTTTTGATGCTACATACAAAAAACTCGGCGTTGATTTCGATAAGCTTTATTATGAATCGAACACTTATCTATTCGGTAAAGAGATCATTGAAGAAGGACTGAAAAAAGGCGTTTTCTTTAAAAAGGACGATGGCTCTGTGTGGATTGATTTAACGGCAGATGGCTTAGATGAAAAACTATTGCTTCGTTCTGATGGAACAGCAGTATATATGACTCAAGATATTGGTACCGCCGTAGAGCGTTACAAAGATTTCAATGTAGATGGTATCATTTACACCGTTGCCAACGAGCAAGATTATCACTTCAAGGTGTTGTTCCTCATTTTAAAGAAAATGGGCTATTCTTTCTGGGAAGGCTTATTCCACCTCTCATACGGAATGGTGGAGTTGCCTAGCGGAAGAATGAAAACACGTGAAGGAACGGTGGTTGATGCCGATGATTTAATTGAGGAAATGATTGCATCTGCAGCGCAAAGCACTGCCGAAAAAGGAAAGTTAGATGAGTTGAGCGAGGAAGAAAAAAATGAAGTGATTCGCAAGATTGCTTTGGGCGCCTTGAAATATTTCATCTTGAAAGTCGACCCTAAAAAATCAATGATTTTTAATCCAGAGGAGTCCATCGACTTCAACGGAAATACGGGACCGTTCATTCAATACATCTACGTTCGTACCCGCTCTGTTCTGCGCAAAGTAGGCGAAGCAAAAGAATACCAAGTTGCATCGCTCACTAAAAAAGAGAAAGAGTTAATCAAAAAAATATTGGGTTATTCGGCTGCCATCAAAGAAGCTGGTAAGTTGAATAGTCCGGCAGTTATGGCCAACTACAGCTACGACCTAGCCAAAGAATTCTCGCAATTTTGGGCCGATCACCAAATTGTAAATGCTGAGGATGAAAACTCAAAAAACTTTAGAGTTGCCTTGTCGAAAGAGGTGGGTGATACATTAAAGAAATCGATGAAGCTGTTGGGAATTGAGATGCCGGAGAGGATGTAATTATTTCTTTCCATTAATTTTCTGCAACTCTTCTACATCTGCAGCATCCTTACTCCTACCAGTAAGCATTTTAACAGTGATCAAGTGATGGTATTGAATAATTGGAACTTGTTGGTCTTTCAGCGGGAAAAGTGCTTTTTCCTTGTCGGCTTCATCATAGGTGACGCCATGAATTTTTGTAAGAAAATCGATTCTATTTGGCATTTCCCCTAAAAAGAAAACATTAGGCTGAGTGAAATCAATTTTAGAAAGGCTTAATAAATCCTCTTCAACAATGCCATGCTCACGAAGGGCATTAGTGAAAATACTTTTATTTTCATTGGTAGGTTTAAGCCACAAATCCATATCTGCGGTGGTTCTTTCATAGCCATAATAAATCACTGCATACCCTCCAATAAGCATAAATTCCACTTTATGCTTTAATAAAACGAGCAAGAGTTTTTTATGGTCTTCAAGAAGTATGTCCATCTTTTAGGAAGGTAATTCGATTAGCATTTTTAGGTTTCTCCGACAACTCTTGAGCAAATACCTTTTTGATCAATTCAACAGTATCATGAAGTCTTTGCAAAGGCGTTTTATTCGCCATTTGCTGATGATGATACAATTCAGCTTCTTCATTAGAACCAAAAAAAGTAATTCTTTTATTTAAAGAATACTCTGCGCTTGGTTCATTCAAATCACCCTTTGTGTTTTCATCATTCATGTCTCTAAGATAATGAAAATACCTACTTGTTTCAATTTGAAAATTTGAAAGTACTGAGTTGCCTTGTAGAAAGAGGTGGGTGACACTTTGAAAAAATTGATGAAGTTGTTGGGGATTGAGATGCCGGAGAGGATTTAGATAACGAGCAGGGCAATAGTTCCTTCGGGGTACCTCAGGATGAACTGTGTTAATTTGCAACTAAAATATTTAAATTTTCTTCAAAAGGGACTAATTTTTTTCCTACAGCAAAAGCTTGTCTTAGTAATTTATTAGCAATAGCCACATTAATCACTTTTTTAGGTTTGCATTTCATTTGCAGTCTTTCATACATCTGAGCACACTGAGGGTTCGTTCTTTTTGCTGACCATGTGCATAAATATATTGTTTTTCTTAGTCTGGCGGTGCCAATCTTGCATATATGCCCTTTCCCTTTTACGCTGGTTCCAGATTCAAAAACTCTTGGATTTAATCCCACATATGCAATTAGTTGTTTGTAGTGTTCAAAACTACTGAAGTTGGCAGTAATTGCAATCAACATTGCTGAAGTCTTGGGGCCAATGCCTGGAATACTTTGCAAGCATTCATAAGTTTTTCCGTAATACTGTTTTGATATTTCGTCCATTTGTTTTTCCATTTTTTCTTTCTCTTTTTCATTCATCTCAATGATAAATTGCATTTGCTTGATTAAGTCTTCATCTGTTCCAGGCATTTCTTTAAATGCAAGAAGCTGATTGGTAGAAGCAGTAATGCTTTTGTCTAACAAATCAATACAAGTACTAAGCTGCTTTAACTTTAGAATCATTGGCTCATCGGGTTCCCATAACGCTGGATTTTCCAATTCACCATACTCTCGTATCATTGATGCATCCTTCTTATCTGTTTTCGTTCTTAGAAAACGCATTTGACAAAAACGACGAATGATTAACGGATTTACCACCGAAACTTTGATTCCTTTCTCAAACAAAAAAGTGCTTAGCTTCAAATAATACGGTCCTGACGCTTCCATCACAACGTGACTATCTTCGCTCAACTCAGTTAGCAATTTCTCAAATCCCTTGTGGTTGTTGCCTAACTTTTTGTGAACTACTTTTCCATTTTCTTTCAAAATACTACAATCAATTGTTTGCTTAGAAATGTCGATTCCTGTAAATTTACACATAGATCTTTTTTTAATGAAGGGTTTCAACTTGACCTATCAATCCTACATTCAGGCTTCGTGGCCGCATGAACTGTTCAGGTTTAAGTTGAAAAGAGAAAGGGACTAACATCCTGAACGGGCTTAATGCCTAATGACAAATGATTGCTTGTTTCCTTTCTCTTTTCCCTTTTGTTTGTAGTAGGTATAATTTTTTATTTTCTACAAACATAGGATGACAAACTGGGTAAGTGCTACATTTAAGAGTGGTTGTCATCCTGAGGTACCCCGAAGGAACTATTGCCCTATTTATGAATTTATTGTTTTATTTTCTTGCGTTTTTGCTTGGCCTTCTTTAATTTAAATTCTTCCAATACATTTTTAAAAACTTCTAAAGAATGTTGATTTGAAGCTGAATGTAAACCTACTAGTTTCGCCCATCCATAGGTACCTTTAATCTCATACTTATCTTGAATAAAATCATTGAAATCTGAAAATTCAGATAAATCATCATCGTTATCAAACATTGCAACTTTGTATCCTTCAATGAAGACTTGCAGCTCCTTTACATTTTCAATTCCAAACATTAGAGGACGAGTTAAAACATAATCCATCAACTTATAAAAAGGCTTTATTTCTATTACTTCTATTGAACTCATATATTTAAAATTTAAATCAAAACAACACGATATTTTTCTCTCCCCCACCAATCAACTTCATAAAATCGTCTTCACTTAAAATTTGAACACCCAGTTTTTCGGCTTTCTTTAACTTCTCGGGACCCATATTTTCGCCGGCTAAAACGAACGATGTTTTGGCAGAAATAGAACCTACATTTTTACCGCCATGCTTCTCTACTTCTTTTTTGATATCGTCGCGTGAGTAATTTTTAAATACGCCAGAAACCACTACAGATTTACCTTCCAGTATGTTTGAACCACCTACTTTCACCACTTCAATGGCTTCAAATTGCAAGCCGAATGATTTTAGTTTTTCAATTAAAGCTAGACTTTCTGGTAAAGAAAAATATTCTTTAATGCTCACAGCAATTTTTTCGCCGATGTCTTCTACATGAATTAATTCTTCTAAAGATGCAGCGATGATGGCATCGATATTTTTAAAATGAAAAGCTAGTTTTTTGGCAACGGTTTCACCAATATGTCGAATACCCAAAGCAAATAAAACACGTTCGAAAGGAACTGTTTTTGAGGCTTCAATACCTGCCAACAAATTGTTGGCCGACTTCTCTGCCATTCTTTCTAAAGCAACAACTTGTGCGAATTGTAAAGTATATAAATCGGCAATGTTTTTAATCAATCCGCTGTCGTACAATTGATCGATGGTTTCTTCTCCCAGGCCGTCGATGTTCATTGCCTTGCGCGAAATAAAATGATACATCTTGCCTTTAATTTGAGGCGGACAGCCAACTTCATTCGGACAATAATGCTGCGCTTCTCCGTCGCGGCGAATCAGTGGTGTGCTGCATTCGGGACAAGCACTTAAATATTGCAAAGGTTGAGAATCTAGATTTCGCTGCGATAACTCTACTCCAACAATCTTTGGAATAATCTCTCCGCCTTTTTCTACATAAACAAAATCACCCTCACGAACATCTAATTTTTCTATGATATCTGCATTGTGCAGCGACGCTCTTTTTACAGTTGTGCCCAACAACAAAACTGGCTCTAAATTGGCTACCGGCGTAATAGCTCCTGTTCGTCCTACTTGGTAAGAAACAGAAATTAATTTAGTGCAGGCACGTTCGGTCTCAAACTTATAGGCAATAGCCCAACGCGGTGATTTAGCAGTAGTTCCCAGTTGTTTTTGAATGCTGTATTGATTTACTTTTATCACCACACCATCTACATCGAAAGGCAATTTTTTGCGCTCTTCATCCCAATAAGTGATGAACTCTAAAATGCCATCAATAGAATCGGTTTTCTTTAAAAAATTGGTTTGCGTTAAAGGCACTTTAAATCCCCACTCTCCTGCTTTTTGAATGCTATCGAAATGACTTGCGAAAGGCAAATTTTCACCCAAAACAAAATACAAATAACAATCTAATCCGCGTTTTGCCACTACAGCCGAATCTTGCATTTTTAAAGTGCCCGAAGCAGTGTTTCGTGGATTCGCCAATAAAGCTTCACCCGCTTCTTTTTTCTCTTCGTTGATCTTATCGAAAGCTTCACGCGGCAAAAAAATCTCTCCACGAATTTCAAAATCGGCTGGGTAATCGTTGCCTTTTAATTTTAAAGGAATGGTTCTAATAGTTCTAACATTAGCTGTGATATCATCACCTTGCACGCCATCGCCACGTGTTAAAGCCTGCACCAATTCTCCGTTTTTGTAGTTGAGTGAAATGGCAACACCATCGTATTTTAGCTCACATACATACTCTATTTTTTCGTTGGTGAGTTTGCTAATTCTGTTTTCGAAATCGATTAATTCTTCTTTAGAATAAGAGTTACTTAACGACAACATGGGGTAACGATGCTTCACCGTATTGAACTCCTTGGTGATGTCGCCACCCACTCTTTTTGTTGGTGAATTAGGTGATGCAAACTCGGGATGTTTCTCTTCCAATTCTTGCAGCTCCTTCATCATCATATCGAATTGATAATCGCTGATGCTCGGATTGGAAAGTATATAATATCTGTAATTATGTTCTTCTAATTCTTTAGAAAGCTGATTGATTTTTTGTTGGATGTCAAGCGTGTTCATGAAATTTAAACTGTTTATTCAAAAGTGTGTTGTCGTTGAATGGGATACTAATCAACTTCTCCCTTTTAAAAAGGGAGAAGTGAAATTAGCACTTCTACACTTAAAAAGTATCCTTAAAAGAACGTTTACTCCCCTCTCATTTTACCTAAGAAGATTCTCATGCTTCTTTCGGTTGCTTCAATATATGAATAAGGGTCTGAATCTTTTCCACCTTTAAGTTCTTTTTTATCTGGTTTAAGAGATGCCATGATTGCCATGAAATCTTGATGAGAAGAAAGCACCGACATTACGCCGCCAGAGTAGTTGAAATAGTACCATGTTTTATCATCAATCTCCAAATAAACATATACTACCTCTCTACCTTTTTTACGTTCTATCATCACATATCCTTTCACATATTTATTCAATTGTTTATTGTCCATTGAACCAATACCAATTAAACCTTGCGATACAAAAGCACTTTTCTCTTTATCCCAAATTAAGTTCAAATGATTGAAAACGAAACCATGCTTCAACTCATCTGGAAAACGTTTGAATGCTCCGTATAAAGCTAAATCGGAAATCAACTTATCTCCTTTTTCTTTACCAACGATATCTCTCAACGCTCTTTCGTAAGCAGTTCTATTGTTGTTCACTGGCGATAAGTTTGGATTTCCTTCGATGTTGTTGATAATGTGTTTCCACATTCCATCATCCATTAAGAAATCCATCGTCATCATCATATCAAATTTTGAGGTATCGGCATTAGGATCAAAATTACCTGTACCAGCAAGCTGCATTCTCACTTGTCCCAATTTAAACGCCATATTCATTTTACCTTCCACTTCAATAGCACACGTTTCTGTATTCATAGAAACATAAGTACCAGGGAAATTTCTCTCACGCAATTTCTCTTTATTAGAAATACGATACTCCTTAGTTTCTGCATCGTACATCAAGAAGCCTTTACCAGAAATAATCACATCATCGGTGAATGCTTTCTTAGGCGACATCAAGGTAGAGTAAATTCCTGTTGAATCGGGAGCAATGGCTAAACCATTAAAGAGTTTTCCATTTGGATCACCAAAAATTTTGGTGATGGTATCCACCGGAACTTGCACGTTAGCCGGGTCGATTTCTCCTTCAAAGCTAATCCATGGTTTATGTTGCTTACAATTGTGTACTAGCTTAGCGCCACCATCAAAGAAAATTCCTTTTCTACCGGCAGCAATACTAGCCTTACCTTTGTACATGAATTGTGGCGACAATTTAAACAATTGAGCTTCGCTAATATCACCGCTTGCTACAGTTTGATAAGTTGTGTCGACACGAATATTGGTAAAGTGAATTTTTTGTTTTCCACCTTCTGCATCAACATAATCATAATCACCTTCTGCATTGTAATCTCGCTTAGCATGAATCTCCACCTTTGCATTTAAGATTGTGTGGTATTGCGTTAAGGTATTGGCAATGATTTTCGCGCTATCCAAAGAATGCATCTTTGCTCTCTTCTCAATCACCACTTCTCCATCGCTTGGATAAATATGAGCATCGGCAACGTTGATGTATTTTACTTCATGTGCATTGATCACCAAATTTTTAATATCGAAATTCGCCTTTGGTGAAATGAAACTTAATGAATCTTGCTTAGGATTTGTTGAAGTCCATTCCGATCCCGACAAATCTAAACCAGGATCACTAGCGTCTGTCGCCGTTTTTGCTTGTCCGGCACTTGTGCTAATCTCCAAACTAAATTGATCCATGTACCATTTGAATTGATCTGAATAACACATGTACTGATTTTCTTCAAAATCCATTCGTGCTGCACCACCGTTCGCGATAAACTCACCAACGCGTTTATCTAAGTCGATATTGGCTTTTACGTTTTTAGCAGAAGACGGACTCTTCTCACCCGGCACCAAAGGTTTTAGGTAGAAATTAGAGGTGTCTGCACCAAATTTTCTGTTTTTAAAATTAAAGTCATTCGAGGTAAGTTCGGCGTTTTCAAAATCGGTTAAACCAAATCCACCCATCTTCTCTACTCCGTAGATCATGGTACCTTTCAATTTCACTTGTGTACCATACATATCAATAGGATTATCTATTACGCCAGCCCACAACTTATCTTTATAAGGCTCGAAATGAAATTTTAGGTTTCCTCCTTTTGCACTTGGATACTGCACCTCTTCTTTTCTTTCTTTAACATCGAAAGTTTTAGCAATGGCATTTACCGAATCGACAAAGAAAATGAAGTCATCTGATGTTGTTGTTGAAGTAATGTATTCCATTGTACCATTACCACGAATACCTCTGTTACTAACAGTAATTTCATTGAAATACTTCGCCTTTCCTCCATAAATTGGCACACCATCTTTTGGTGCAGGATGTTTAAATCCTAAGGAGTGGTCATTCTGTACACGCAAGGTTTCTTCAAAATCGGGAAAGATTCCACCTGAGGTGAAAGTCCCCGCAAAGTTGATACTACTTCTATCTAAAGTATTTAAACTATCAATGGTAAATGGTTTAATGGTAAAATAAACTTTTGATCTTGGATAGGCTTTACCTTGCTCATTTCGCTTATCGAAAAACACTTTTGAAATGGAATCGGAAGTAAATATAGGATAAGATGGAAACGAGTCGATACGAATACCCGATTTGTTAAATGGCTTATCGATAAAGATTCTTCCGTACGATTTTTCAATGGTACTTTCAACACGCTTCATTTGCACTTCGCCTTCGCGCGGTTGCTCAAGAGTTGGCGCAAACATACGCACCGAATCGGCATTGATTACCTCAATTTTAAACTCGTCGTATTTAAATTCGAACTGTTTACCAAAGAACTCAAACATACCCGATCTAATGGCTCCACCAAAAGTCATATCTCTATTTTTATGCAACACCAACTCACCATACATGGGCTGAAAATATACTTTTCGTCCCGAACTTAATGTTACCTTTCTTACCCCTCTTACTATCATATCACAACTATCTGTAAGGAACAAAGTAGCATTTGGTTTATCATCAATATCTGAGTGAATAGAGATGTTATCGTAATCTTCTTTTTTCGATTTAGAATACAAATAATGCAGCAATCGCTCTTTAACCGTAATTACTCCGCCAGCCACATCGTAGTCTACAAATCCGTAACTGGCCAGCTGAATAAGCAATATCTTAACATCATTTTCATCTTGATGCATAAACATCACAAAGTCGTTGAAACCAAATGTTCTTTGTTTGTTATTTCTTGTATCGATATACTTTTTAATTTGATACAAAGGATGAATATCTGATAATCCTTGAAGTGCGACAAACCTCGATTCATCGTAATAAGAAGAAGACTCTAAATCCATCTCATGTGTTGACGAACCAATGATTGCACTTAAGACAATAGCCGGAGTATCGATTTTCCAACGCAACCACTCTACATCGATATCCACATCGTGATAGGTATCATAATAAGGTGATTTCGACAAACCTTTTTTGTCACGATAGAGGGTGATTAACTTCACCGATTTAACATACTTAAACTGTAAAGTAGGATGATAAATAGAGTCATCTTTCAAACGAATTACCACCGAAGCATCGGCAGAAATCATGGTGCTGTCGGTAATCGAAAAGCGCTCTGCACTCAACTCCATGGTTGGTTTTCCTCTATACTTAAAAATCAATTTCGCCTTGTTCTCGGCAGTACCTTGGGCAATAAATCGAGATCCTTTAATGGAAAATCCGCCATCAAAATCAACGTTCTCTTGAATGTTGTTGATCTTTAATCTTTTGTCGTATGATACAAAACTTGGAAAACTGGAAGTACTTGAATCTACATCGGCTTGAATACGTTCTTCTATTCTACCTTTAAGGGCCTGACTAAAATACTTAGTATTGAAATAGGTCACAGAATCGGCCGTATATTTAGAGAAACGCAAGTTGATTTTATATTTATTCAACATCGCATAAGAAACCTTTTTGGGCACCCCTACTCGTTCCCAGGTTACTGTTCCACCGGTACCAAAGAAAGTAAGTGAACTAGGATAATACACCCCTTTTGTTTCATAGATGAAAGCTGTATCTCTTTTTGAAACGCAATAGAGGGTCATTTTCTCGGGAAAAACCACCTTTGGTAATGAATCGTAATCGAAGGTGTACATCTTTGAAGTACCCGTCCACACAACCCCTGGAGACACATAAATAGAGCCATACAAAAACAAGTTGTTGGTAGTATTTAAAAAGTTACCAAAACCTCTTAAGTTACCACCCATCAATTTCTTTAATGTACTGTTCCAAGCAGAGAAACTCATCTCCGACTGATCGGTAATGATGAATCCTAGAAGTGAAGTTAAGTAGTTTTGAAAATCGGGCATAGCCTTCATCCTTTTGCTAAGCATGAGGTTACACATATCGTAAATGTCGTCTTTTTGATCTAGATTAAACTTTCTTGTTGTTGCCGAGTAAACGAAAGAGTTGGTAAGTCCTAGCTTCTGCAATCTTTTTTGAAAAGTCTCATTTACCTTTTTATAGAATTTTTCTTCTTTTTTGATGTCCATTGGAGTAGTGTTCCACGCCGCTTCAAATTCGGTCATCAAAGCCTCCCCTTCTTCGGGCATAGAGGTAGTTATGAAGGTGTACATCTCCTCAAAAAACTTATCAGATTCTTTGGTGAATTGCTTAAGTACCGGCGCTTGAGCAGATACCAATGAAGAAACAAGTAAACAGAGGGAAAGCAACAATTTTCTCATTCGAAATATTTTTATTTTTTACACTTAATCAAAACCCAATTGCCTGAAAAATTGGGTGTCGCAGACTTGTCTTCGGAAGTTACTAATTTATCAAACACCAAGCCAAGCGCTGCTATTTTTTCTTTCAACACTTCAACATCTTGAAGCAAGAAACCGCTCATGAAGAGCAAGCCATTTTCACGCAAAGCATTTTTGTACGCATGCATGTCGGCCAACAATATATTTCTATTGATATTGGCTAGAATAATGTCGAAGCCCTTATTATCGATGGCATTCACATCACCTTTAAGCACTTCAATATGATGACAGTTGTTCTTTTCTAAATTTTCTATGCAATTCTCGTAAGCCCACTCATCAATATCAATAGCCACTATATCTTTAGCACCCATCTTTTCGGCCAAGATGGCCAAAATACCGGTACCACTGCCCATATCGAGCACTCTTTTATTTTGCCATTGAATGTCTTTCATCTCTTGCATCATCAAAAAGGTTGTTTGGTGATGACCAGTGCCAAAAGACATTTTTGGCTCAATTATAATTTCGTAATTAAATTTCTTGGTAATGGTATGAAAAGGAGCTTTCACCACACACCAGTCGCCTACTTCAATGGGAGAAAAAGAACTTTCCCATGTGGCATTCCAATTCACATCGGGAAGATCTTCAACAGTATAAGTAAATTCTACTTCATTTTGATATTGTTCTATTAGCGCTTTAACAACATCTTCCTTGAATAATTCCTTTTGCACAAAAGCCTTAAAACCATTGGGTGTTTCTTCAAAACTATCGTAGCCTTCATCGGCTAAAGTAGCTATGAAAATATCGCTCCACGGTTCTATGGGTTTGAGTGCAATATTTAATTGAATGTAGGTCATTTAATCGTTCAATGTTTAAAGTTCAATGTTCAATGTTAGCTCGATTCAAGAACTGCAAAACAAACAGCCAACATTGAATTTTAAACATTGAACATTGAACGATTTATTTTTAAAAAGCAGCAACTATGCCTAAGAAATCTTCGGCTTTCAATGCAGCACCACCAATTAATCCACCGTCTACATCTTTCTTACTAAAAATCTCTTTTGCATTATCAGGTTTGCAGCTTCCGCCGTATAGAATGCTAATTTCTTCAGCAACAGCTGCACCGTATTTATCGGTTAACAACTGACGAAGGTAAGCGTGAATTTCTTGTGCTTGATCGGGAGAAGCTGTTAAGCCTGTACCGATTGCCCAAACTGGCTCATAAGCAATAACCACTTTCACCACTTCTTCTGCCGAGAGGTGAAAAAGCTCATCATTCATTTGGCGTTTCACCACCTCAAAATGTTTACCTGCTTCTCTTTCTTCTTTTACTTCGCCATTGCAGTAGATAGGTGTGAGTCCTTTCGACAAAACAACATTTATTTTTTTGGCGATGTTGGCACTTGTTTCATTGAAATATTGGCGGCGCTCCGAGTGTCCGATAATCACATATTCTGCACCTATCGCTTTCAACATTGTAGCAGAAATTTCACCTGTATAAGCTCCACTTTCTTCTTGATGGCAGTTTTGAGCAGATAATTTAACAGAGCTACCTGCAACAGCTTTTGCAGCATCTGATAACATTACGTACGTTGGCGCAACAATAATGTCAACACCCGACTTTTGCACTTTCGGGGCTCCTGTTTTAATCGCTTCAATTAAGCTTAAACCTTCGGTAATAGTTTTGTTCATTTTCCAGTTACCGGCAACAATTTTACGTCTCATAAATCTTCTTTAGAATAATTAATATTTAGTTGTTCCATTAAATCCTCAAAATTGGGGAAATCGTTGATATGCCATTGTTTCAAGACTTTTCCATCTTTAATAAGGAGTAAGCCCGGATTGGAGCGTATCATTGTTTTTAAAACCGTCTCATCTGTTCCCATGAACGGATAAGCCGCCTGTAATTTGTGTCGGAAAGCACCAATATAATCGGTGCCCGAAGCCGTTAAGGCAATAAATCTCATTTCCTCTTTTTCGGCTTCTTTGGCAAATTCATTGATCTTCTCAAAATTGCTTCGCGTGCTTTCTGAAGGAGAGAAATCAATGGCAACTTTTCCTTCCATGGCAAACTCTCCTAAATGTTTTAAATCGTAGGTTACCAGCAAAAATGTATAGCCAGTATCCATCAATACCAAAGGAAAAATATTGTTTCCATCTTCATCGGTCATGGTAAGATCGGTAATTTTAGGTTCAATACCTGGCACTAAAATCTCTTCACGCATGCTCACAAACTTGTAGCTTTTATAATCTTTAGGGTATTCAGCAAACTCTTTCTCTTCGCCTGTTTTTAAATTTTTAAGGGTATAGAAATACTGTTTTTTCGCTTCTTTGCGAGTGGTGTTAAATCTCAAATCGGCACCCTCAACATAGGCACCTTCGTTGGCAAACCACAGCACTTTACTAAGGTTGAAAGGCAAATGGCGGTAGGTATAAACAGTGAATAATGACGCCACTAAGAATGACACCCCTACCGTAATTTTATCGCCAGTTGGTTCAAACAATGAATTGATGGAGCGGCGGTAGATAAAGAGCACCACAATAAACAAGAGCAAGAACACATCTTTGATAAACGATTCAAGTGGAGTTAATTCGAGAACGGTACCGAAGCAGCCACAAGTTTTTACTATATCAAACTTCCATGAAACAAAGGTTAAGAAGGTAAAAAACAAAATGAGCACAAGGGAGGCCGAAGCCACAAATCGCATTTTGGTACCGGTTAAAATACAAATACCTAATGCCACCTCAAACACCACCAACATCATGGCCAATGGCAATGACACGTTGTGTAAAATCTCCATCACCCAAATAGAGAAATTTAAAAACCAATCGGGTAAAAATGAAGCATGGGTATCTACTCTAAATTGCATTTTAGAAGAAAACACCTCGAAATACTCTTGTAATTTATAAGAAAAGCCGAGCGGGTCGTTTGCTTTCACAATTCCCGATAAGAAGAAAAGGAATCCGGTAACAATGCGCGATATCCAAATCAACAATTTCATTCTTGCAATCTAATTAAGGCGAAAATACTGTAGTTGATGATATCCAGATAGTTGGCATCTAAACCTTCCGACACAATGGTAGCTCCTTTGTTATCTTCAATTTGCTTTACACGCAACAGTTTCATTAAAATCAAATCGGTTAAAGAGCTAATGCGCATTTCTCTCCATGCCTCACCGTAATCGTGATTTTTATTAAGCATTAAATCTTTTGCTTGCACTAGGAAGCCTTTATGCATTTTGGCGATTTCATCATGCGAAATACTGTCGCTCATCTCCACTCCTCTTTCCAACTGAATCAAGGCCATAGCGCAATAGTTGATGATGCCCACATATTCGGAAGCAACACCTTCATCTACTTTCGACACCCCTTTTTCTTCTATGGTTCTAATGCGTTGTGCCTTAATAAATATTTGGTCGGTTAGCGAAGTTGTTCTTAAAACTCTCCACGCTGTACCGTAATCCTTCATCTTTTTAACAAACAAATCAACACATTGGTTGATGATTTTATTAAACTCTTGCTCAGTTTTTGCGCTCATTGATTACCTTAGCCTTATGATTTTTTCAGATGCCCAAGTTAGCACTTTTTACAACAATTTTAGCCTCAACTGCAGGGGTAAAATAGTTGATTTATCAACACCCTTGGTGATGGGTATCATCAACTGCACACCCGATTCTTTTCACGAAGACAGCAGGGTACAAAACGCAGAAAAAGCTGTTGAAATGGCACGCAAACACCTTAGCGAAGGGGCTACCATTTTAGATCTTGGAGCATACAGTAGCCGTCCGGGAGCAGAAAACATTTCAACCGAAGAAGAAATCAAGCGCTTGTATCCGGTGGTAGAAGCCATCAGAAAACAGTTCCCCGAAGTGTTAATAAGCATTGATTCTTTTAGGGCCGAAGTAATAGAAAAAGTACTGCCATTGGGTATCGATATGGTGAATGATATTTCGGGCTTAGCCGATGAAAAAGTGTTAGAACGCATTGCTGGTAAAAACATCGCTTATATCTTGATGCATACTCAAGGAACCCCTCAAAATATGCAAGATGCTCCGCATTACGATAAGGTGAGCAACGACGTTTTTAATTTCTTTAAATCGAAACTAGAAATCATTAAAAAACATCAAATTAAAGATGTGATCATCGACCTAGGTTTCGGATTTGGAAAAACTTTAGACCACAATTTCGATTTATTCAAAAACATTTCTCTTTTTAAAAATTTAAATGCGCCAATTCTAATTGGGATCTCAAGAAAATCGATGATCTACAAAACACTGAATTGCACGCCCACTGAAGCCCTAAATGGAACAACAGCACTTCATGCCATAGCATTGCAAAAAGGAGGAAATATTTTGAGGGTACATGATGTGAAGGAGGCGATGGAAGTGGTGAGGTTGAATTCAAAAATATAGGCTTCACTCTATAATTTTCACACGACTTTCTTTGCTGAAACTTTTCTTGAACTTTACAATTTTATCTAGATTTTCAAACCATTTTTCAAGCACTACAATTCCCTCTCGGCGCAGAGGGGTGCGTAAGAATTGTGCTTGGGCAGGGAGATGGATTTTTCAATCACGGAAATTTAAACCGAAATAATTGCTTTGTAAAATGAGTATTAAGAAGCATTGCAAAAGTGATTTTATCAAACATCGATTGCTTAATATCTATATAAAAGATGGTCAAAATTTCAATTCACATAAACAACTTTACTTTCCTTTTTCATCAGCAATTGGTTGTCTATTATCCTGTTACACATTAACTAAAACGAGAGTCCGTTCAGGTAAATTTATACCAACGATAATCAATAAAATATACTTCCAAATTATCTGTATTCAATTCTAATTCAATTGAAAATTGATGGCTTCTTATTTTTCTGGTGAGATAACCAGAAAAATGAATAAGTTGAAGACCTGAAACTTTATTCTTCTTCACATAAAAACCACTCATTTTGAAACTTTCCATAATATCTCCAAACTTTAAATCACTTGATTTCATTTCAGAAATCACTTTCTTGGAATCAAACTTATAAATTACAGAATCTTTTAAACATGAAACTACTGAATCATACTCTTTCCTTTTAATTTTTGAAACAAGTTCATTTATAATGGCTATTTTTTTAGCAACTTTGTTAAGTAAATCGACAGAATAATCAGCGGTAAGAAATCTACCATCTTTGAAAGAAATTTTCACTCGAATTTTATCCTCACTTTTTAATTGCTTTCTTACTCTGTTAAAATAAGTATATGCAATATTTGAAGTTGTTAGGTAATGATACTCTTTTTGTTTCTCTGCTTCAAAGCTATTGCTAACAAGTAGATCTACTATTTTATAATTTTTATAATCAATTAATCCCCATCTACACTCTCCTCCAAAAGATCTACTCACAGAAATTGCGCCCAATTGAAACTGACTCAAATCTACTGCACTTCTCTTTTTTTCCTCACATGATAAAATAGATAAAAATATAAGCAATAAAAATATATTGACATTAGTGTATTTCATATTAAAAGCGCTAATTTCTTTCTCATTATATTTAAAGACCCTACAATTTCCTTATTATAACCATAAATCCTCAACACACCTTCAAATATGTGACTTCTAATTTAACTTCATCGTTTATTCCTTGCTAATTCTTTTTTCTCTATAAAACTAAATCTCCATCTCCCTACCACTACACAAATCTTGCGCACCCCTCTCCGCCGAGAGGGAATTGCAGCACTTAAAAAGAATGTCGATGATAAAATTAAAAATCTATAGTGATATAATTCGAAAGGCAGCATAAAGATTTTGCAGCGAATTATTTCGAAATCACCTTTTTAGATTTCTACTTCACTTCATACCCAAAAATAAAATCATTTCCTTCTGCTTTTCTAATGGTGTATTTTGAAGTTGCTTCATCGTAAGCATAAATTTGATCGAAGGCAAAAACCCAAAACTGTTCATCTTGATAACCAATTACTTTTTCTTCGAAGTAAGTAAAAGTGTATGATTTAAAGGGTCCGCGAGGCACTACAATATCTCTACATGATTTTTGAAATAAGCTATCAGAGAAAATACTTTTGATAGATGGATCTAAATGATTGTAACACAAATGATATTCACCAGCCATAAATTGCTCCAAGAAAAGCTCTGCAATTTTGCGCTTTTTCTCCATCTTCTGGTATTCGCTTTTAGTAATAGAAAACGCTTCGGTTTTATTGAATTGAGTTACTTCAACTTTAACAAATTGAACCAAAGAATCTGTTTGGATATTTGCTGTCATCTCATCGAAAACAGTTACAACAGCTCTTCTTTTCTCCTCATTCAAATCTAAAGTTGCTGCGGTTTTAAAATCGTAAATGCTAATAACAAAACCATCTACAACCCTATTGTCGTTGTAATGGAATGAAAGCTTTGATTTACATTGCTGCTTTTCGTTTATGCGTAAACAAATAGTGGCGCACTGTTTAAGTACGCCACTGTTAGTTGTATCTAATGTATTTGGAATTTGAGCTTTTACTTCGCTTGCTGCAAAAACAGAAAACGCGATTAGAAGTATAAAAAAGGAAATGGTTTTAATCATTCCCTATTTACTCTTCTCAAGGGCATTTGTTACATCATTAATAATATCCAATACATTTTCTAATCCTACCGAAATACGAATCATGCCAGGTTCAATGCCAATCGATAATTGATCATCGGGGGCCATCTTTGAATGTGTGGTTGAAGCAGGATGCGAAGCAATGGTTCTACTGTCGCCCAAATTGGCCGTCATTGAACAAAACTCTAATGCATCTAAGAAACGCTTACCGCGCTCTAAACCTCCATCAACGTAAAAAGTAACCACTCCCCCACCTGTTTTCATTTGCTTTTTGGCAATATCATATTGAGGATGCGATAGCAAGAAAGGATATTTTACTCTTAACACTTCAGGATGCGATTCTAAAGCAGTTGCCAACTTTAAAGCACTTTCTGAATGGCGCTCCATTCTTATTTGCAGAGTTTCTAAACTTTTTGACAATAACCAGGAGTTGAAAGGTGACATAGCCGGACCCGTCATTCTGCAAAAAGCGTAAACTTCTTTAATCAAATCTTTTCTCCCTAAAACTATCCCGCCCATGGTGCGGCCTTGTCCGTCTAAAAACTTAGTCGCACTATGAATAATAATATCGGCACCGTAATCAACCGGCGTTTGAATAATTGGTGTTGCAAAACAGTTGTCGATATTGAAGATCAAGTTATGTTTTTTGGTGAATTTACCCACCCACTCTAAATCCAATAAATCTAAAGTAGGATTGGTAGGCGTTTCAACAAACAACATTTTAGTGTTGGGTTTGATGTATTTTTGCCAATTCTCGGTATCATGTAATTCAACATTGGTGTGGGTAATACCAAATTTAATCATCACTTTTTCAAGCAAGGTATGGGTAGCACCAAATATTGATTTGCACACCAAAATATCATCGCCCATTTTTAGCAAGCCACCAAAACTAGCAAACACTGCAGCCATACCAGTGGCTGTAGCAAATCCTGCTTCTGTGCCTTCTAATGCACACATCTTAGCCACAAACTCATCGGTATTTGGATTGGTAAAACGCGTGTACATATTCACTTGAATTTCGTCGTTGAACGCCGCTCTCATCTGCTCGGCATTGTCGTAAACGAAACTTGAAGTCATGTAAATAGGCACGCTATGCTCATTATTGTGCGTACGTTTGGCCTGAATACGAATTGCTTCGGTATCTTTTTGTCTTTTCTTTGTCATCACACTATAATTTCTTTGTTTACAATCACTTTATATTCTAGAGTTGCCGACTGGCGTAAAATCTCAGATACAGAACAATATTTCTCTATCGATAAATCGACTGCTCTTTTAGCTTTTGCCTTATCTAGAGTATCACCTTCAAACACAAACTCTAAAACAATATGTTCGAAGATTTTCGGCTCGGGATTATCGCGTCTTTTGGCATTGATATTAATGCTAAAATCACTAAAAACCTGTTTCTGTTTCTTTAAAATATTGCACACATCAATGCCGCTACAACCACCAAGTCCCATGATGATCATTTGCATTGGACGAACACCTTTGTTTTCGCCACCAATATCTGGCGATGCATCCATGTGCACCGACAAACCGTCTTCGTTAAAAGCCTCAAAATGAAAGGGCTCTCCGTGTTTAACTACTTTAATTTGCATAATTTTTAGTCTATGGATATAATAGATTGTTGTAAAGCTATTCCTTTTTTATGTGAATTAAAACTTGTGCGCGAAGCCAATTCCTAAAACTTCCTTAAATTGGGTACGTGGACCAAATTGGTCAAACGATCCTGTTACCGGGTCGGTGTGTATTCCAACATCAATATCATCATCGTATACCAATGAGGCAGTGATACTTGCCGAGATGTATTTGTTTACTTTAAAAGTTAAAATACTTTCCCAGTTCACGTCGATATTTTGTGGATTGTGAAGATAATTCGAGAACAAATCGACTTTAGTTTTAAAATTCACATTTTTCATGATATCCTTTTGGAAGGAAAACTTTATGTAGCCCCCAAACTCAGAACGTACATTTTTACCAGCATCTACCCCAAAAGCTCCGGCATTGGCCAAAGTTTGATCCATTACATACGTTGTTTTCACTGTTAAAGGCGCAATGAAAAGAGAATAAGTACTTCCAAATTTCTTGTCGATACCTATAGCACCAATCAAGTAGGCTGGCGACAACAACCGCGAAATAATATCGGTGCTGCCTGCACGGGCAAAACCATCGGTTAATTGAGTTTTAAAATTGACCAATCCCGAATAATACCAACCCTTACCTGCCAATCTACCTACTTTAGAATCGATATCTATTTTATCATCTGTTTTCACGAAACCGATATCGCTGCGCACCATAAATCCATATCCCGCAGTAATGTTGTTTTCCCAAGTAAAAGTTTTCTTTTTGTAAGCCAAACGCAACGAAACCAAACCATTTAAAGCATATGAATTAATACCTCCAGCTACCCAATTTACAAAAGCCGATTGAGCAAAATTGATATTTGTATTACCTGTAAATTTCCAACCATCTATTGTGTCATTATTTACAGTTTGTAACATTTTCTCTTTGTCTTCATCAATTTGCTGCGCTTGGGCAATAGAAAAGCCTAGCAAGAGGATAATAAGTACAGATTTAAGTTTATTCATAAATGTGTTTATTTGTTCGCGCAAATATCATTATTTTCACGCATCTTTTTACATTATGAACATAGAAACTACCATTCAAAACCTTCAGTCGAAAAACGAAGGAATAGTATTAAAAGCGATCGAAGATTGTCGTCACAAAGGCAACGAAAAAGTATTGCCAGCACTGCTCGACTTGCTACTTAGCACTAGGAATACAGAAATTGCCGACGCCATAAAATCAATTCTTTTTGAATTAAAGTCATCGAAAGCGGGTGATATTCTTGTTCAATATTTAGAAAGTGACAAATCAAAAAACCACAGAGATATTCTTGTTTCAGCCCTTTGGCAATCGGGCATTGCTTGTGAAGGCTACCTAACCCTTTTGGTAGAGTTGGCCTGCAAAGAAAACTACTTAACAGCATTAGAAGTTCTTACCGTAATTGAAAATATGGAAGGCGCCTTAAATGAAGAGGAAGTTATGGAGTGCATTTATACTGTTAACGAGGCTTTAAACGATAGCGATGATGAAGAAAAAAACAAGCTCTTGCAAAGTTTAGCTATAGTGTTGGAAGACATTAGATAAAAATATACTGAAAATCAACACCATAAGCATCAAATTTCCTGTAACTTTTAGTATCTTCAAATGTTTTTAGATTTGGATCCAAACTATAGGGGTACATTGATGTTGACATTTAAGAAACATATCTTCTTTCTCTATGCATTGATTTTGCTGACTAGCCATGGCTTTTCCAGCATCAATACCAGCGCCTATACTTCTGCAAGATTTATCGAAAACAAAGGGCAGTGGCCCAAAAATGTTTTATTCGGTGCCAGACTAGCCTCAGGCATGGTATTTATTGAGGAAGATGGCGTTCGATTCAATCAATATTCTGCAGAAGCCATAAAAGGTTTGCACGAACATGAACACCATCACCAAAAAATTGACCACGATAGCTTAGCAGCGCACAACTTCAAAATTCAGTTTCACCATAGCTTACTCCCTTCGTCATTTCCTTTGTATGCCTACCACGACCTTGTAAACTTTTTCATCGGTGCCGACGAAAGCAAATGGGCAAGCAACGCTAAAGTTTATGAAGAGGTGATTTTAAAAGAAATTTACAAAGGTATTGATGTTCGATTTTATGAAAACCAAGGACATTTTAAATTCGATTTCTTGGTACACCCTAATGCCAATCCAAAGCAAATTCAGTTTAGCTGTAAAAATATTTCATCGGAAATTCAAAGCAATGAAATTGTGATGAAAAGTGCCATAGGCAGCATCTTTCTGCAAAACCCTCTTTCGTTTCAAATTGAAGATGGAGCCAAAAAAAATATAAATAATCGCTACGCCAAAAACGAAAATGGCAACTACATCTTTTCGATAGCTCAATACAACAATCAACAAGAATTGGTGATAGATCCTACTGTGTTTTTTGCTTCATTTTCGGGGTCAACAGCCGACAATTGGGGTTTCACTGCCACCTACGACGACAACGGAAATTTATACAATGCCGGAAATGTTTTTGGCACAGGATACCCAGTCACCACGGGAGCCTACAACACCACTTTTACTGCCATTGTTGATGTATCTATCACCAAATACAACAGCACTGGAAAAGGCCTAGTTTATTCCACTTATCTTGGTGGCACCAGCATAGAATCTCCACACAGTATAGTTGCCACTAAAAATCGCGAATTGGTGATTTTTGGTACTACAAGCTCTCTCGATTTCCCTACTAGTGCTAATGCTTACGATAAAACTTTCAATGGCGGAACAACTGTTACCACCGACAACGTGCTTACCTACTCAAATGGCGCCGATATTTTTGTTACCAAACTTAACGTTGCGGGAAGCGCACTTGTGGGCTCAACCTTGATTGGTGGAAATAAAAATGACGGACTCAACGATGAATACATTGCATCGAAATTATTTTACAATTACGGTGATATTTTTAGAGGTGAAGTCATTGTAGATGCCAATGGAAATCCGATCATCGCCACTACAACTAGCTCTAGCAACTTCCCTATTGCAGGCGGATTTCAAAATGTATTTGGCGGAGGTAGTCACGATGCCATTGTGATGAAATTTAATGCGAATCTATCTTCACTAACATGGAGCACATTCATTGGTGGTGTTGGTGATGATGCTGCGTACTCGGTTCAATTCGATTCAAAAGGAGACTTGTATTTAACAGGTGGTACTCAAAGCAACAATTTCCCTACAACAAATCCTGTTATTCACAGCACTCCGCAAGGTGGTATTGATGGTTTCATAACACATATTAGTTCCAATGCAAGTGCAATGTTAGCCTCCACTTACATTGGCACACCGCAATACGATCAATGTTATTTTGTACAGTTAGATAAAAACGACAATGTTTTTGTATACGGCCAATCTTTGGGGGCATATCCTGTTAGTCCGGCTGGCGTTTACAGCAATCCTAACAGCCACCAATTCATTCATAAACTTAATAGTTCATTAAGTAGCACCATCTTTTCTACCGTCTTTGGAAGTGGGTCGGCCAATACAGACTTGGTGCCTTCTGCCTTCTTAGTGAACAACTGCGAAGATATTTATATTTCGGCATGGGGAGGAAAAATCAACTCTACGTATTCACCAAACAATCCGCCTGGAAGCACCAGCGGCATGCCTCTCACCGCAGATGCTTACCAAAAAACCACTGATGGCAGCGACTTTTATCTGGCAGTTTTCTCTCAGGATGCAGGTAGCTTGAAATATGGAACCTATTTTGGTGGCCCTTCTTCACTTGAACATGTAGATGGAGGAACAAGCCGCTTCGACAAAAAGGGAAATGTTTACCAAGCTGTTTGTGGTGGCTGTGGTGGTAATTCTGATTTCCCTACAACTCCAGGTGCTTGGTCAACCACCAACAGATCATTCAACTGCAATTTGGCAGTTATTAAATTCGATGTATCTAAACTTACTGCTAACATCAATGGAAATGTAGACTCTGTAGCTTGTGTAAATGAGCCTATTGTCTTCAATAACAGCAGTCATGGTGGAACGAGTTACGAATGGAATTTTGGCGATGGAAGTGGCAGTACAGAGTTTACTCCTACTCACACATACAGCGACACAGGATATTATCAAATTCGTTTAGTAGCTACCGACCCTAGTGGATGCCCACCTACCGACACCACCTTCATGTTGCTTCACGTTTTACCTCAAGTTAACATGACTGTTTTTCCTAATGACAGTGTTTGTCCCGGACAAACTGTTACACTCACCGCCACCGGCGCAAGCGCTTACACATGGAAACCAGCTTCAACACTAAATCAATCAACAGGTGCTCAGGTACTAGCAACACCAACGCAGCAAACCACCTATATCGTAAATGGCAATAGCTTTTGTAATAAAGACTCGGCTGAATTAACCATAACATTATATTCTTTAGACCATCAAATTAGTCCTAGCGATTCTGTTTGTCCGGGTGTACCACACTCTCTAAGCGCATCTACTGGCAATAATTTCTCCTGGACTCCAGCGGCTAGCTTTAGCAATCCAAATGCAGGCAACACAACAGTAACTTTATTCTCTAGCAATAAGGTTTATGTAAATTTCAAAAGTGTAAACGGTTGCGACATTAAAGATTCTGTTGACCTAAAAGTTATCTTACCACCAAATGTGAAAACAGCAAGCGACACCTTAATATGTTTTAGTGAATCACTCATACTCAATCCACACATCAATGGAAATTACAATTTCAAATGGATTCCAAATTACAATCTAGACGACGACGAAAAAAAATTCGCGGTTGCATCTCCAAAAATAAATACACTTTATAAAGCTATTGTAAGCAACATGTGTGGTTTAGATACTGCCTACTACAACGTAAGAGTCTCTAAAGTACAGGGAGATATTTCTAAAGACACTACCATCTGTAGAGGAGATTCTATAGCACTTTTGGCTAAAGGTGGTGTAGGCTACTTATGGAGCCCATCTAACACTTTAACTTCTTCTGTAATCGATAACCCTAAGGCATTTCCAAGTGATGACACCAAATACAAAGTAGTAATCATTAATGGCGATGGATGTAAAGATTCTTTGTATACCACTGTAAGTTTAGCAACTAAACCTTTTACTGGAATTAAAGATGAATATTTAGTGGAATATGGAGATGACCAAAAGATTTTGGCCAACTTCGAAGATTATGTATGGTGGTCGCCTGCAACTTATTTATCATGCACCGATTGTGCTTCACCAACAGTTCATCTTCCCGAAGATGACATCACTTATCAATACCTTTTGTATGATAAGAAAGGCTGTTACTTCAAAGATTCTGTGAAAATATATGTAATTAGAAAAGTATATGTTCCCAATGCAATTACCCTGAATGGCGACGGAATAAATGATGTGTTCTATTTTAAAAGTATTAGCGTTGACCAATTTGAATTAATGATTTTCAATCGATGGGGAGAATTGCTATTTACTAGCGATGACATCAATAAAGGATGGGATGGTACTTACAAAGGACAAGATGTTCAAATTGATACTTACGTTTGGAAGGTGAGATACAAAAGAAAGCACAAAGACCTTTGGGAAGAAGAATATGGTACCGTAACCGTGGTAAAATAATATTACTTTTTCTCTCCAAACCAAAACGATGGCTTGAATTTATTCTCTTTTTTCAACCCAAATCTTTTCACGCTTTCTTGGGTAACAAACTGTACTGCCTCTTCAACCGAATCGGTAAACAACACCAAACTCATGTCTTTTTCAGAGATGGTACCTTTTTGTAACATGTCTTCCATCTGCTTTCTCATGCCTGCATAAAACTCGGTTCCAACTATCACAATTGGAAAGTTAGCCACCTTGCCTGTTTGAATCAATGTTACAGCTTCAAACAATTCATCCAAAGTTCCAAATCCACCAGGAAACACAACAAATCCATAAGAATATTTACTAAGCAAAACTTTTCTAACAAAGAAAAACTTGATGTTTACCCATTTGTCTAAATATGGATTAGGTTGCTGTTCATGTGGTAAAACAATATTGCAACCGACTGATCTTCCACCAACATCTTTTGCCCCTCTGTTGGCTGCTTCCATAATACCCGGACCACCGCCCGTCATTACCGTAAAACCATTCTTAGCCAAAAGTGCTCCTGCTTTTTGAGCGTTTCCGTAGTTTTCATGTCCTTCTTTATATCGAGCAGAACCAAAAACTGTAATGCATGGTCCAACAAAATGAAGTGCTCTAAAACCTTTAATAAACTCAAACAGAACTTTATTTAAAAACACAAACTCACTCCATCGAGAACGAGGCCCTTCGAAAAAGGAAATTTCATCTTTTGTTTTTTCTGTTGCCATATTTACTTTTTTTCAAAATAAAATCCCTTCCAATATACTGTGCTTTTTTTATCTATTGCCAGAGGTAAATCACAATAACTATTAAAAACATTTTTTAGCTGATAACCTCTTTCTTCAAAATACTTCACAAAAATCTGCTCGTTAAAAAACCAAGCTGGATACGTAGCCTCATAAATCTCTTCCTTGGTTTCTTGAATGGTAAGTCGGTGCTTCGTCCCATTAATAAATGCTATTCTATCTAATAAAATATAATGGTAATCTCTGTTAATTATTTCGTCGATAAACTCAAATGGTTTGGGTAAATATTGAAATGTACTAGATGAAAACAGCACCGATGATTTCTCAAGTTTTTCTGCCTCCTCTAGATTATGAAAAAAAAGTAATTTTCCATTTTCTATATTCTTCTTTCCAAAATTTATTATGGCAGGAAGTTCCACTACCTTCCATGAAATTTTATCTACTGTTTTAAAAAACGATTGATACTGAAAATAACTGCTTCCTAAACTTCCGCCAAAATCAGTCAACAGCAATTTATTGTTGTTTTCGCGAATAATTTTCAGAAGAGCATCAAGCACATCTGTCGAATATTTCAACTCTAAAAAACCAACAGAATCTCTTTCAAAAACATATTCACCGTTCTTCACCTTGAGCGCAGTTTCACAAGTTTTCTCAAACACTTCTTTAGCTTCATATCCTTTGCAATATTTCAATGCTTCTTCAAAAGAATTGAAATCACCTTGGTATGCATAAGAATATGAATTCTTAAACAACGACTTTAATTTATTGAACACTTTAGAAACCACCGCAAGTAATTTGAAAGTGAACTTACAAAAAATTGCATATTATTTTCTAATTTATTTTTACCTTCCATCTATGCAACGTATAATCATTACAGGCGCTCCTTGCACTGGAAAAACAACTATCATTGAAGCTTTATCATCAATGAATTATTCTGTTTTTCATGAAGTGGCACGAGATGTTATTAAACAAGAATTAACAAGAGGTAGCGATGTTTTGCCTTGGCAAAATCTAAACGCATTTAGCAGAGCTGTTCTTCCCCATCAAATTAGAAATTATGAAAAAGCAATCAGCGGATTAAATTTTTACGATCGTGGAATTCCTGACATTGCTGCTTATCAGCAAAAAAGCAATCAACCAATTTTTGATGAATTGCAAAACGCAATGAATAATTTCAGATATCACAACAATGTTTTTATTACCGCTCCCTGGAAAGAAATTTATGCTAACGATAACGAAAGAAAAGAAAGCTTTGAAGAAGCTATTAAAATTCATAATTTTCTGGTAGCAGCCTACACTAAAAACAACTATCAATTGATGGAAATTCCACAAGTCAAATTAGAAAACAGAATTGAATTTATTCTTGATTACTGTAAAAAGATTTAGATTCCTTTTCGGGCATATTTACTGCAAACCGGACAAGCTTCTACTGCATGTCCTCTGGCCGGACAAAATTCTCTTCCAAAAAAGATAATTTGAAGATGAAGTTTATTCCACTTTTCTTTAGGAAATAGTTTTTTACAATCGGCCTCTGTTTGCTCTACCGATTTACCATTGCTTAATCCCCATCGATAAATCAATCTATGAATATGTGTATCAACCGGAAATGCAGGTACTCCAAAAGCTTGTGCCATTACTACCGATGCCGTTTTGTGTCCAACTCCCGGTAAAGCCTCCAATTCTTCAAAAGTATTAGGAACCTTGCCACCATGCTTATCAATTAATATTTGTGATAAATTAAATATGGCTTTCGACTTAGCTGGCGACAATCCACATGGTTTTATAATCTCCCTAATTTCTTCAATTGTGAGCTTCACCATATCGAAAGGATTATCGGCTTTTTTGAATAAGGAAGGCGTGATTTGATTAACACGAATATCTGTGCATTGCGCAGAAAGCAACACAGCCACCAGCAAAGTATAATCACTTGTGTGATCCAAGGGCACAGGCGGATTAGGATAATATCCTTCCAATATTTTTGTAATGGCTTTTGCCTTCTCTTGTTTGGTCATGTGTAAATGTATTTAGAAAATAGCACACACAAAAAATCCCGACTCATCATCGGGATTTTTTGTGTTTCATTTCCTGGACA
>CAYORT010000011.1:0-90589 GCA_964406465.1 uncultured Chryseobacterium sp. | reverse complement strand
GGGAGAAGAAAAGGTGCTGGGACAAGTGATTTACAACGGAAAAAAAATGCAAGAATTAGAGGTGGAGATTGTTCTTAATGGTAAAGTGAAAACCTTAGCAAAGACGGGTAAGAATAAGTTCTTTGTATCGTATATGAATCCTAATAATAAAAATGCTTTACAGTTTGTTATTGATCAACATCAATATAAAATTCCTCTCACTGCAAAAGACTTTAAAAAGAGAAGAAAATATTTCGAGGTGGTGGTAAGTGTAGATGCTTCAAGCGGAGAACCAATTGTTGAAGAATATAAAGAGCCCGTTAAAGATACTGTTGCACAAGCTAAAGTTACTATAGTTGAAACTAAAAAAGAATCTACGGTAGAAGTAAAAACAGAGCCTAAAGTAGTGACCGCTGAAACTAAAAAGGAGCTCGCCAACGAAGTGAAAAGTTCTATTAACACAGATGTTAAGAATGCGAATGTTGTACAATCAACTCCTACAAACACTGCAGTAATAGCTTCCACTAATGAGGTTGTAAGTGGGGTTGTAGATAATGGTAAATCTTTCTTGTTTGATGCTGAGGTTAGAATATTTGAAGAAGGCGAATTTGTAGCAAAAACCAAAACCGATCAAAATGGTCATTATTCGTTTAATATTAAACCAAATGCATTCTATACTATTACAGCCGCTAAAGAAGGATTTAAGTTTGAACAGAAAACATTTATCGCGAAAAAACTAAAAGAAAGTACTGGTAAAATTGAAGTAAATTTCACGCTTACTTACAAGAAACCGATAACAATTAGCGGACAAGTTTTAGCAAACAATGCACCTGTTGCCGATGCTACCGTTGATGTGTATAAAGATGATGCCGTAGTTAAAAAAACAAAGACAGATACACTGGGTAATTATAAGGTTGAATTAAGGGAAAAAGAAAAGTACACTTTGTCAATTACCAAATCTGGTTACTTTCAAAGTAACACAGAAATTACAACTGGTGCAGCAACCGACACCGCCAATAAATTGGATGTGAAAGTGAAATTGGCTCCAATAGTTGAAAATAAATCGGTTTCTATTCCTAATATTTATTTTGAATATAAACTCTGGAAATTAACCGAGCAGTCGATGGTAGAGCTTGATAGATTGGTGGTATTCATGAATCAAAATCCGCAAATTATCACTTTGCAAATTTTTGCTTACACCGATAACATTGGGAGCGATGAATACAATTTAGTTCTTTCTCAGAAACGTGCAACTTCTGTCTTGGAGTATTTAATCAAAAAAGGTGTACCTCGCCAGAAGTTAATTGCAACCGGTATGGGTGAAAAAGATTTGGTGATTAAAAATGCTAGCACCGAGGATGAACATGCGAAAAATCGCAGAACAGAATTTAAAGTTATATTACAAAAATAGAGAAACATGAGTGAGGAAATATTAAAAGCCCTGATGCAGTTGTTCGCCATCATCACAAAGCAAGATGGTGTTGTTTCTGCATTACAGCGTTCTCGTGTTGAGGCTTTTTTAAAACAACAGATTAGTCCGAACCAAGTGCCCGATTATTTAGCGCTTTTTGATAAAGAATCGGGCTACGATCAGCAAGGGAAAGAAGGCGAAGATGGAGGAGAGAAACGCAGACAAACTTCAGTAAACGACTCAGTAAAGACTCTGGGGATTTGTAAGAAGATCAATAAAACACTAGAACAGAAGCAAAAAATTGTTGTATTTGCCCGTATTCTAGAGATGGTTCGGGCAGAGAAAACCGTGAGCCCTTTGGCCATGGAGATCATCGAAACCGTAGCTAACGTATTTAAAATTGAAAAGAATGAGTTTGATGATATAAAGAAATTTGTTTTTGAAGATAGCGATGTTGCTTCGCCTCAAATATTAACTGTTGATGGCGTTGCTCCGAAAGGAAAAAATAAAGGAAAAGAAAAGAAAGACGATAACAACAAACATATCTACTATGAGAATTTGCATGGCAAAGTGCAATTCTTAAAGGTGAATACGGTAGAGCTTTATTTCGTAAAATCTTCGGCACACAATTTATACATGAATGGTTTACCTGTTAAGGAAAATCAAGTGTATATCTTTCCCAATGGTAGTACCATTAAAATGCCAACGGGTAAACCGATTTATTACAGTGAAATTTCATCACGCTTCTTAAAAGATCAAATCGATGTAAATATCACTTTCAATGCTACAGAAATTGAATATGTTTTCCCTAAAGGAAACAAAGGTTTACAAAACATCAATATATCTGAAGATACAGGTAAGTTAGTGGGTATTATGGGAGCATCGGGTGCTGGTAAATCTACTTTGCTTAACATATTAAACGGTAATGAGGCTCCTACTTCTGGTAAAGTATTGATCAATGGAATTGATATCCATAAAGACAAAGATAAAGTTGAAGGTGTTATTGGTTATGTACCGCAAGATGACTTGCTCATAGATGAGCTTACTGTTTACGAAAACTTATTTTACAATGGTAAGTTGTGTTTAAGCAATCTTACCGATGAGCAGTTAGACGAGCGTATCAACAACTTGTTGAGAAGCTTAGACTTGATGATGACCAAAGACTTGAAGGTGGGAAATGTGTTGGAAAAGACAATTTCGGGCGGACAAAGAAAGCGTTTGAATATTGGTTTGGAGTTGCTGCGTGAACCATCGGTAATGTTTGTAGATGAGCCTACCTCTGGTTTATCTTCTCGAGATTCAGAGAACATCATGGACTTGCTCAAGGAGTTGACACTTAAAGGTAAAATCATCTTCGTTGTTATTCACCAGCCTTCGTCAGACATTTACAAGATGTTCGATAAAATGTTCATTCTTGATGTGGGTGGATATTGCGTGTATTATGGTAACCCTGTTGAAGCATTAACCTACTTTAAGCATAAATCGAATCAGGTAGATCAAGCTTCTGGTGAATGCGTGGCTTGCGGTAACGTTAATCCCGAATTGGTATTCAACATCATCGATGCAAAATTAGTTGATGATTATGGTAGACACCTCGATAAACGTAAGGTTTCTCCCGAACAGTGGAATAGATATTTTGAAGAGGAGATGCGCGTTGAAATTATTGAAGATGCTAAAGATGCGCCGCCCAATTCATTGCACATTCCATCGAGATTAAAGCAATGGTGGATTTTTGTTACCCGTGATGTTTTGTCGAAATTGAAAAACAATCAATACATGCTCATCAATAGCTTAGAGGCTCCAGCCCTAGCTTTTGTTTTGGCAATGATTGTAAAGAATGCAATTGACTCTAACGAGTACATCTTTTATAAAAACGATAATATTCCTGCTTACATCTTTATGAGCATAGTGGTAGCTCTTTTTATGGGACTTACTATTTCTGCAGAAGAGATTATCAAGGACAGAAGGATTTTGAAACGAGAGAAATTCTTAAACCTAAGCAAGATATCATATTTGTTTTCGAAAGTAGCTATTCTATTTACTATTTCTGCCGTTCAAGCATTGCTCTTTGTGTTGGTGGGGAACTATATTTTAGAGATTCGCGGATTAACATTTGAGTATTGGTTCATCTTATTTTCTGTTGGATGTTTTGCGAATATTTTGGGCTTAAATATTTCGGCAAGCTTTAATTCTGCCGTTACTATTTACATTTTGATTCCTTTGATTTTAATTCCTCAAATGATTTTGTCGGGAGCAATGTTCAATTTCGATAAAATCAATAAAATATTAGGTGAAGAAAACAAGGTACCTTATGTAGCTGAGGTGATGGTTTCGCGTTGGGCCTTTGAAGCTCTAGCTGTTGAGCAATATAAAGCCAATAAGTTTGAAAAAGACATGTTTATTTGGGATAAACTGGAGAGTGATTTGAACTACCGTTTGGCCTACTATATTCCAGAAGTTAAGGCTCGCTTGAATCAATGTACTCAGCTTAAAGATGTAAAAACAGATGAGGCTACAGAGATATTTGATGAAAATTTGGCCGCCATCCGACATGCAGTGGAAAGAGAGAATAAGCGTATTCCAAAAGAAATGCAGTTTACGCAAACTAGCTTAATTACTCCTAAGAATTTCAATGACGAAGCTTCGGCTAAGTTGAAAGGTTATATGGATTCATTAAATGCGTATTACAGCAAATACTTTGGAGATGTAACCAACTTGATCGAGAAGAAAAAGGATTCGTTATCAAAGTTGAAAGGTGAGAACAATTACAATTATTTGAAAGAGCATTATGCCAACGAAAGTCTTGAAAATTTAGTAAGAAACACTACTGCGAGCAGAAGAATTAAAATCATAAACGGTAGGCTAGAGCAGGTAATTGATCCGGTTTTTAGAACTCCTTATGTGACTAAATACGGATTAAGAACCCATTTTTATTCAAGTATTAAGGCTATACCTTTTACTACCCAATACATCTCTACTTATTGGGCAAATATCGCAGTCATTTGGATTATGAGTATTGTGGCATTTTTCGCACTGTATAATGATTGGCTGAAACGATTTATAGATAGGGCTTCCAAGGTTAAATTGCCTAAAATAAAAGTGCCTGTTGTGCATCAACTCATCGTTGGAATCATTTGGCTATTGAAAAAAATCGCTTCCATTTTCAAGCGTAAGAAGAAAGACCCTGCTGCTGTAGCTGCTAAGGTTGAGGAAAAAGCTGCTGAAAAAGCTGTAGAGAAACCAGTTGAAAAACCAAAAGCAGAGGTTAAACCAGAAGTAAAAAAAGAAGAACCAAAGAAGGAGGATACGCCGCCAACTCCTCCTGCAACAAATGCTTAATAATTGTATTATGAAAAATATATTTTTGATATTGTTCGCTCTCTTGTCGACTATGCTTTTCGCGCAAAAGCCAGCAACAAAGGAGCAAGAAAGAGAGACCATAAAGGAAGTGGGAGACTCTCTTTTAGATGTTTTAGATGATGAATTTGAAACTGCCACAACCTACTATGATGATGGTGCAAAAAAATCGGAAGGAAAGGTATTGCGTTTTGGCAAATGGACCTATTTTCACCCTAACGGAAAAGTGGAATTAGAAGGGAATTTTAAAGCCAATAAGAAAGATAGTATCTGGGTTCGTTATGACGCAGAAGGGAATAAAGTAGTATCGGGAAATTTTAGCAATGGTGTTAAAAATGGCCTATGGACTATCTATTTTCCTAATGGTAAAAAACATTACGAGGTAACTTTCGTCAATGGAAAAATTAACGGCAAAGTACAGGCTTGGTATGAAACAGGTATTTTGTTTAAAGAAGAATACTATGTAAATGGCAGTAAAGAAGGAACCTTCAAAACTTGGTACAATACCGGTAAAATCAAGCAAGAAGGAGCTTATTTAAACAACTTGAAAACAGGTTTTTGGCAAACTTGGCATTGGAATGGTAAAGTGGAAACCGAAGGTGAATACGAACAAGATAAGAAAGTAGGGCGCTGGACCAAGTACGATGACCAAGGGGAGATTTTAGAACGTAAAAACCTACCAAAGTCGAAGTAAACTATACGGAAATTGAATATTGAAAGAAGGCGTTTTTACAACGCCTTTTTTCTTTTTCATACTTAATATCATGGTTCGCTCTCTTTTTCTTATTTTTACCGCCCTTATTAAAAGTTATGATTCAAATTACATTGCCAGATGGTTCTGTTCGTGAGTATCCTCAAGGGGTTACTGGAATGGATATCGCTAAAAGCATCTCAGAAGGATTGGCTAGAAATTGCCTTTCTATTAAAGTGAACGGAGAAGTGCAAGATTTATCTCGAACGATTGAAAGTAATGCTTCAATTGTATTAAATACATGGAACGATACCGATGGCAAGGCTACAATGTGGCACTCCTCGGCTCACTTATTGGCCGAAGCTATCGAAGCTTTATACCCTGGAACCAAGTTCGGTATTGGTCCGGCAATCGAAAACGGATTTTATTACGATATCGACTTAGGAGGTAAAACTATTACCGATGCCGATTTTAAGAAGATTGAAGATAAAATGCTTGATTTGGCTCGCTTGAAAAGTGAGTATGTTAGAAAATCGGTTTCAAAAGCAGATGCAATAGCTTATTTTACTGAGAAGGGTGATGAGTATAAACTAGAGTTGTTGGAAGGCTTGAATGATGGTGAAATTACTTTTTACACTCAAGGAAATTTTACCGATTTATGCCGTGGACCTCACATACCTGATACTTCATTCATCAAGGCAGTGAAGGTGATGAAAGTGGCCGGTGCCTACTGGAGAGGTGATGAAAAACGCAAGCAATTAACGCGTTTGTACGCTATTACTTTTCCTAAACAAAAGGAGCTAACAGATTACTTGGCTATGCTTGAGGAAGCGTTGAAACGCGACCACCGTAAGTTGGGTAAGGAATTAGAGTTGTTTACTTTTTCTCAAAAAGTAGGACAAGGTTTACCGCTTTGGTTGCCTAAAGGAGCTGATTTAAGAGACAGATTAACTAATTTCTTGAAGAAAGCCCAAGCGCAAGCAGGTTATCTTCCGGTAATTACCCCGCATATTGGAAATGTTGAATTGTACAAAACTTCTGGTCATTACGAGAAGTATGGTAAAGATTCATTTCAACCTATTGAAACTCCGCAGGAAGGAGAGCAGTTTTTCTTAAAGCCAATGAACTGTCCGCATCACTGTGAGATTTACAAAACAAAACCTCGCTCATATAAAGACCTTCCGGTTCGTTTTGCCGAATTTGGTACTGTTTACCGTTACGAGCAAAGTGGTGAGCTTCATGGCTTGACCCGTGTTAGAGGTTTTACTCAGGATGATGCACACATCTTTTGCCGTCAAGATCAATTGAATGAAGAGTTTGAAAAGGTGATTGATTTGGTTCAATACGTATTTAAAGTATTTGGCTTTCATGAATATACCGCTCAAATATCTTTAAGAGATAAAGAAGATCGTTCAAAATATATTGGTACTGATGAAAATTGGGAGCAAGCAGAAAAAGCCATCATCGATTCGGCTGCTAAAAAAGGATTGAAAACTGTTACCGAATATGGTGAGGCAGCTTTCTATGGTCCGAAACTCGACTTCATGGTAAAAGATGTGATAGGTAGAAAATGGCAGTTGGGAACCATTCAGGTTGACTACAATTTACCAGAGCGTTTTGAGCTTGAGTATATTGGTAGTGACGACAAAAAACACCGTCCGGTAATGATTCATCGTGCTCCATTTGGTTCTTTAGAAAGATTTATTGCTATTTTGATAGAGCATTGTGCCGGAAACTTCCCGTTGTGGTTGATGCCCGATCAGTTAGCCATCTTGCCTTTGAGCGAAAAATTCAATTCGGAGGCCGAAAATGTTTTGAGTTTACTAAATAATTCCGATATTCGCGGATTCGTTGACGACCGTAACGAGACGATGGGCAAGAAAATTCGTGAGGCGGAGATGAAAAAAGTTCCTTATATGCTTGTGCTTGGAGAGAAGGAAATCAGCGAAGGAGTAGTAGCTGTGAGAAAACACGGAGGCGAAGATTTAGGGAAAATGAAATTAGAAGACTTTATAGAAATTATAAAAAAAGAAATTAATAACGCGTTAGAAAAATAGATGAGACAACCAGGAGGCTTTAATCCCAATTTCAAAAAACCGGCAAGCGGTGGACCAAACGGCGGTAATGGAGGTGGAAACAACTTTCAGCAACGTCCTAGAGGTGGAAGATTCATTAAAAAGAATCCACATCGTATTAACGAAGAAATTACGGTTCGTGAAGTAAGGGTAGTTGGTGAAGGTATTGAATCTGCTGTTTATCCAATTAGAGAAGCAGTTGCCTTGGCTAGAGAGATGGAGCTTGACTTGGTGGAGATTTCTCCTAACGCTGAACCTCCTGTTTGTAAGATAACCGACTATAAGAAGTTTCTTTACCAACAGAAGAAAAAACAGAAGGAGATTAAGAAAAACACTCAGGCTGTTGTTATTAAGGAGATTCGTTTCGGACCAAATACCGATGAGCACGACTTTAACTTTAAGTTGAAACATGCGCAAGAGTTTTTGGAAGACGGAGCAAAGGTAAAGGCTTACGTGTTCTTTAAAGGTAGAGCTATCGTTTACAAAGAAAGAGGTCAGATTCTTCTATTGAAATTTGTGAATGAGCTTGAGGAGTGGGGTAAAGCTGAAGGAATGCCACAATTAGAAGGGAAGAAAATGATTGTGATGATTGCACCAAAGAAATAAGATTTTAAGAATTTATATAAATAGAGTGTTATGCCAAAAATGAAGAAGAATTCCAGCGCTAAGAAGAGATTCACAGTGACTGGTTCTGGAAAATTGAAAAGAAAACATGCTTTCAAACGTCATATCTTGACTAAGAAAAGCACGAAAAGAAAAAGAGCTTTGACGGCAACTGGTATGGTAGATACTACCAACGAAGGAAGAATCAAATTGCTTTTAACCATAGGGAAATAATTCCCTTGTTATTGTTTAACCAGATGTTTAGCTAACAAGTTCGGTCGAATGACTGGCGCTAACCATCAAAAAACTTAGATTGTATGCCTAGATCAACAAACTCAGTCGCTAGTAAAGCGAAAAAGAAAAAGGCCCTCAAGCACGCCAAGGGGTACTTTGGTAGAGCGAAAAACGTGTGGTCGGTTGCGAAAAACGCAATTGAAAAAGGTTTGACTTACGCTTATAGCGGACGTAAACAAAAGAAAAGAAATTACAGAGCTCTTTGGATTCAAAGAATCAATGCTGGTGTTCGTGAACACGGCATGTCTTATTCTGAATTCATTGGTAAAGTAAACAAATCAGGAATCGAATTGAACAGAAAAACTTTAGCTGATTTAGCAGCTAATCACCCAGAAGCTTTCAAAGCTGTGGTTGAATCTGTGAAAAAGTAGTTTCTTAGATTAAATATTTGCAAGCTCCCGTTGGTCATTCGATCAACGGGAGTTTTGTTTTACTAACGGCTCAATGTTCATTGTTTCCATCTTGTCAACCATAAATCACTCATAATTAAACTAATTTTAGAAAGGCAGCGTAGAAGATTTGAACTGCTTTAATTTTACGATTGATTTTGTGAACCTTCTAAAGAAAAAAATGAAGTACTTGATATTTCTGTTTTGCTTGCTGGGTGCAGGCTTCACTTCCCATTCTCAAACTTTAAGCAGTAAAGAATTTCGTCCGCAAGTAGGTTTTGGTGGAGGCTATTTTAATTTTCACGGTGAAGTGAATAATGGTAAGGCCAATTCTCCATTGGTGGGACAAATGGGCTTCTCTTTCGACGTTTCCCGAAAAATCAATTCATATTTCGATTTAGGATTTACCTACATTAACGGAACCATGACCGGTAATCAAACGGCTGGTTCTTACTTTAATTTTCAAACCAGAGTCAACAGTTTCTCGGTTTACGGACTTTACAATTGGGGGCACTTTTTGCGCAACGATATTATTCAACCCTACACATCAATAGGGTTTGAAACTTTTGAGTTTAACTCGAAAGCAGATATGGTTGATGCTTTGGGTAATCCTTATTTTTATTGGAATGATGGTTCAGTAAAAAATCTTCCTCAAACTGCTCCAAATGCCGTTGATGCAGTAGTTTTAAAGAGAGATTATGTGTATGAGACCGACTTAAGAGGTATGAATTTAGATGGTTTGGGAAATTATTCAAGAGTAAGTTTCTCAATTCCTGTAGGATTAGGTTTGCAATTCAATGTGAGCGAACGAATAGCCTTGCGATTAGGAACTTCATTTCATTACACATTTACAGATAACATCGATAATATATCTATTGCAGGTAAGGGTGATCGCGCAGGAACGAAAACAAAAGATTATTTCTTTTTCAATTCTGCTTCGCTTCATTACGATTTATTGGGGGGAGCTGCTCGAAGTAAAAAAGAATTTCAATTTGTAGATTATTTTGCGGTGAATACCAACGACGGAGATAACGACGGTGTATTCGACTGGTACGACAAATGTCTTTCAACGCCAGCTGGTGTTGCGGTTGATAGCAGTGGTTGTCCGCTAGATGGCGACCATGACGGTGTACCCGATTATTTAGATAAAGAAGAGTCGGCAGCCAAAGCCTACGTAAACAATGATGGTGTTGAAATGTCGGATGCCGACTATGAGAAATGGTACCGACGATACATTGATTCATTAGATATTCCATATGAAGTATTGGTGAAACTTGCCAACTCTAACAAAGGAACAGGAGCTACCTATAGAATTTTGGTGGGCGAATACTCAAAACGTATTCCGCCAGAACATGTAGATAAATTCTTGGCTCAACCCGATATCATTGCCTCTTTCATTAATGACTCTTTAAATGCTTATTTGGTGGGGAAATATGCCGATATTGAATCGGCTAAGGCTCGTCAGAAAGAGTTGTTGGATGCCAAGTTTCCAATGGCTAAAATCGTTATTCAAAAGGGAACACAATTTATCCCAATTGAGGATCCTGATAAATTTCCTGAGGTTCAGAAAGAAGAAGAAAACAAAGAAAAACTTAAAGACAAAGAAGGGCAATATGCCATCGAGTTAGGAACAACCGAAGCTAGTGCAAACAATGAAGATAAAGCGAAATTTATTACTGCCGATAAAGATGTAAAAGTGGTTAATGGAGAGAAAAACTCTAATAAATACCTAGTAGGGAAATACAAAGATTTAACAACAGCATCGGTTGATTTACCAACATTTAAGAAGGAGTTTAAGGATGCTAAAGTGGTAAAAGTAGTGAATGGAAAGGTAGTCGATGAAAAAGACAGCTCTTTCTATAAAGAAACACCTCAAAAAATGCCAAGCGATTTAGAGATGATGGAAGGTAAGTATGCGGTGAAAACTACGAAGATTACTACAGCAACTTCTGAAGCAGAGAAACAAAAGATTGACAAGCAATTGCCCCAAAATTTAAAGGTAGAAAATGGCGATGGTACTAAGGATGTGTTGAGTAATAAATCGGGGTATCTTTCGGTAGAATCGGCAAAAGCTGAGGCCGAAGCCTTAAAGAAAAAAGGATTCAAAACTGAAATTGTAAAAGTAGAGCAAGGAAAACTTAATACTATTAATCCTGTAACTAACGTAGCAAGTAATACATCGAACTCGGCAAATAGCTCTAATCCTTCAAACACTACAAACACTGCAGCTGATGCAAACACAAGCAACTCTGTAAGTACTCCAGTTTCAAATCCTAAATTGAAAGATGGTCAGTATGCGGTAAAACTAGGCACTCTAGATTCAAACACCACTAAAGAGCAAAGAGCAAAATTAGAATCGATTCCAGGGGCTATTAAAGTTAAGAATGATGCTGGTTCTGAAGATGTAGTGGTGGGAACTTATGGCGATTTACAAGTTGCTATTAAAAAATTAAATGAACAGAAAGCCAAAGGAATTAAGAATCCTGAATTGGTTAAGGTGCAAGATGGAAAATTGATCAAGGCTACCACCAACAAGGAAAATGATCAGGTTGCGGCTGTCGAAGATTCTGTGAAAAACAAGGAATTAATTGGAAAATTTGCGGTGAAGGTTGGCGAATTCGACAAAGGTGTAAGTGGTGCAGAAATGGATAAAATATTAAATATTCCAGATGTGAAAGGAACAGAAACCTATGATCCAACAAAAACTACTTACACAGCCGGAAATTACGTGAATCTTGACTCTGCTAAAGTGCGTGCTAAAAAATTAAGTGAGCAAGGCTTCAATACCGAAGTTGTTAAATATGACGGAAAAAAATTCAACAATATTCCAAATACCAAGAATGCAGCTGCTCAAACGGTAGTTAAGGATGGTAAAGTGGTGTACAGAGTGCAATTGGGAGCTTTTAAGAATAAGGTAAATGAATCGGTGTTTAAAGGTGTTCAGGTGGTGCGTTTCGACGGACAAGATGGCTTGGTTAGATATGCTGTAGGTTCTCTCAACAATTACAAAGAGGCCCAAGAATTGAAAATGAGTATGCGTGAAAAAGGGTTCAATGATGCTTTCGTTACGGCATATAAAGATGGAGCAAGAGTATCTGTAAGTGACTTGGTGAATCCAGATGAATTCAAGAAAATTGCCAATGATTCTACTCAAAAGCAAAGTACAAAAGCAGCTACAAATTCAGTTAATAAGGAAGTGAATACAGCTCCAATTTCAAAAGATTCAACCAATTTATCTTCTCTTAAAATTTATGTTCAAGTGGGCTTATTTGCTGGCGAACCACCAGCCAATATTCAGGCTATTTTCGCTACTATTCCCGACTTGAAAGTAGAAATTACCGATCAAGGCTTGAAAAGATATCTTTCTCGTGAATTTAAAGATCCAGCAGAGGCAGCAGCATATCGAGAAGAATTAAAAGCCAAAGGTTTACAAGATTCGTTTTTGATTGCATTCTATAAGGGTGTTAAAATCAATATGACTACTGCAATTCAGTATTATGAGAAGATGAAGTAGCATAAAACCTCTTTAATTCTGATTTAAATCATAGTCGCATTTATCAAGTCTTCTTTAATTTGTCGCATGACAAAAAGAAAAATTGAGTTGATGGCTCCGGCAGGGAGTTTTGAGTCGTTTATGGCTGCTATACAAGGTGGTGCCGATTCTATTTACTTTGGCATAGAACAGTTGAATATGCGTGCTCGCGCCACAATGAATTTTACCATTGATGATTTGCCAGAAATAGCAAAAAGAGCAAAGGAAAATAAGGTTAGAACATATCTAACTTTAAACACCATTGTTTACGATCACGACCTTAGTTTGATGAAACGCATCGTGAATACTGCTAAAGAATGTGGTATCACTGCTGTTATTGCAGCCGATCAAGCGGTGATAATGCATGCCAAAACAATTGGTTTAGAAGTGCATATTTCCACTCAAGTGAATATCACCAACTTAGAAACTGTGAAGTTTTACGCCATGTTTGCCGATGTGGTAGTACTTGCTCGTGAGTTAAGTGTCAATCAAATGCGCGCTATCGTAGAGGGTATCAAAAAGGAAAATATTTGCGGTCCTTCGGGTAAACTAGTGGAAGTAGAGGTTTTCGCTCATGGCGCGCTGTGTATGGCTGTTTCTGGTAAATGCTACTTAAGCTTGCATTCTCATAATTCATCGGCAAATAGAGGTGCTTGCATTCAAAATTGCAGAAGAACCTATCGTGTTATTGATGAAGAGGGTATTGAACTCGAAATAGATAACGAATATATCATGTCGCCCAAGGATTTGTGTACCATCGATTTCTTGGATGTATTGCTAGGAACCGGTATTTCGGTGCTAAAGATTGAAGGTAGAGGTAGAGCTCCCGAATACGTGAAAACGGTCGTGCAATGTTATCGAGAAGCTATTGACGCTTATTTGGATGGGGCGTACAACAAAGAGAAAGTAGAAGCTTGGATGAAGCGATTAGAAACGGTTTACAATAGAGGGTTTTGGAGTGGTTATTATTTGGGACAAAAATTAGGGGAGTGGTCGGGAACCGATGGTTCTCATGCTACTCAAAAGAAAATTTATATTGGTCAGGGACTTAAATACTATGCAAAGAGCAAAGTGGGCGAGTTTAAAATTGAAAGTCACACACTTAAAAAGGGAGATAAATTATTGATTACCGGTCCAACCACAGGGGTGATTGAGTTAGATGCAAAAGAGGTTAGGGTAGACAATAAGGTGGTTGAAATAGCTGAAAAGGGGATGCTGTGCACTTTGCCAATTGAAGATAAAATTCGTCCGAGTGATAAACTTTATAAGATAGTAGAAGCATAATGGCTGTAGTAATTACACAGGTTCGCAACCGATGCATAGGATGCAATTATTGCGTTGAATTGGCGCGCGAGCAATGGCGAATGTCGAAGAAAGACGGGAAGAGTGTGTTGCTCAATGCAAAAGAAAAAAATGGATTTTTTACCGTGCGGGTGGGTAATGAGTATTTAGAGCAAAATGAAAAAGCCGCTGAGGCTTGTCCGGTGAAAATCATCAAAGTGAGTCAGATATAAAAGAAAAATCCCCGTTAGTTTATTCGCTAACGGGGATTTTTGTGTTATGACTTACAATTTAATTTTTTTGATCATTGGAGTGTTGAGGAATTTGTTTGCTTCGGGACTTTCGGGTTCGATAGCAATGATTTTCAAGTAAACTTCTTTTGCCTTTTTGTACTCTTTAATCTTGATGTAGTGAATACCGCAATAGTATAGTCCGTTAACGATATCCTTTTTATTTTTTTCTGGATCTGCTTTTTGGAAAACAAGCTCATAGTGAGGAATTGCTCTTCCAGTTGATCTTTCTGGATCTAATCTGTCGTTACATCTTGCTCTCATTAAATACCCGTTGTAGCCTTCAGGTTTTAGCTCAATTACTTTTTTATAGATTGAGTCAGCTTTTTCATATTCTTTATTTTGATAGAAGGCGTTAGCTAAAGCGTTATAGTCTCTAACATCAGATTTTTCTTTTTTGTTCAATATCTTTAGCTCATGATACTTTACGGCCTCTGGATAATTTTTCAATTTAGCATAGCTATTGCCCAAATCACTATATAAATCAATAAGATTAGGCGACAATTCTAGTGCTTTTTTTAGGTAAATCACTGCCATTGAATCTTGAACTGTTTTTGCCAAAGATTTACCATAAACCATATAATCTTTGCTGCTAATTCTTATAGAAGTGTCTTGAGGAGCACGTTCTATAAATTTCTGCATATTAGCAGCACAGCTATCGTAAGATGCTAATTCGTAATAACTATTTGCAGCTAAACGATATAATCTAATATTGCTGGTGTCGGTAGATTGAATAGTATTTATTTCTTGCAATGCATTACGAAACTCATCATTCAAATAGTAGTCGAATGCTAAATCAGTTCTGGTTGCAGTGTTCTCGTTGTAGGATAAATATTTTTTTAATTGTTCAATTGCTAAGGCGTAGTCTTTCATTTGTTCACACATATAAGCTTTCTCTTTGTAGGCAGGTACAAAAGTTGAATCCATAATGTTAATGGCTACCAAGTAATCTAAAGCTTTTCCATATTGTTGGGCTCCAGCCATAACATTTCCCAATTTTAATAATACAGTAAATGAGGTTGAATCAAGATCGTAGGCAGTTTCATAAGAAGAAAATGCTTCGCTTGTTTGGTTGTTCAAGAGATATGCGTCTCCTTTTAGGATATGTAAATCTGTATTTTTATAAAATTTCTTTTCGCCTTTTGCCAATAAAGCTTGAGCAGTAGGAATCTTTTTGTAAGTATAATTGATGTATGCGTCGGCAACTTTATTGATAACTAAGATGTCTTTTGATTTGCACAGTAAAAGAGCCTTATTCATGTTGGCAGCACCTTCAGCAGTGTCGTTAAGCGCCCATTGCACCTGCCCTAAGCCGGCATAATTGATTGCGCTTTTAGGGGCTGCTGCTATACCTTGGTTGTAAATAATTTTAGCTGAATCGGTTTTTCCCCACTTAAAATAGTTGTTTGCACAGTAAAAATAATTTTGAGCATTGCTTGGATCAGCTTTGATCAACTGCGCAAAAGCATCAGAGGCTTTAGGGAATTTTTCCCCTTCGGTTAATTTAATGGCTTCCTTTAAAGATTGTGCATTCAATTGTATTGAAGCAGTAATTACTAAGGTTAAAGCTGCTGAAATTTTTCGTAGAGTATTCATGGTTAGTTGCTTATTTCAATGATTCTTACTGGACCGGTGGCGGGCACTAGTCCCGATTTTAATATTATTCTTTGTCCTTTATCTCCAGCTACAAACGCAGTGAATCCCGAACCTAATCCGGCTCTAGCTTCTCTGCTTATAATGTACACTGTTCGATACAAAGGATACTGTTTAAGTTTTACGTACGCTTGGTAAGGCTTGTAGTAATTGTTTTCATCACTGCAATTTCCTTCGCACAAAGCTACAACATTTACTTTTTTAAGAAAACTTAATGCCAAAGTATCGTCTTTATCACTAATAAAGTTTGCGCCTATAATTCCAATTGAATTAGGATGCTTGTTTACATAGTTGATTACTTCTTCATTGGATTTTGCGGCATAGCAGTTTTTTGGGAAAGTGTTGCTTTGTAAAAACTTCTCTTTCAATAATCTGCCATTCGATGATTCTTTATTGTCTAGAATGATACTAATATCGCCCAATTGCGATTTGCTGTTTAGTGCAGTCCAGGTTTTTGTTTTACCACTGAAAATTTCAGATAGCTGCTGCATGCTTAGCAAAGTATCTTGGTTTTTAGGGTGAACGATGATGGCTATGCCGTCGTAAGCTATTTTAGTGATTCTTGGTTTTAAATTTCTGGCTTCAAACTCACTTTTTTCAGCTTCATTGAGTTCTCTATTCATTACAATAATGCGTGCAGAATCGCTCATGAATAGTTTTAATGCGTCTCCTTCCTGCAGATAATGTGCGTTTATTTTGGCTTTGCGATATAAGGATTCAAATGTTTCAATCTCTGCATCGATAATAGATGTATAAGATTCATCTACTGCGATATCTATGTTACCAGAAGTGGGCGTGTCGGTGTATTTTTTACCCGAATCGTTACAAGCCTGAAATAAAAGCACGAAGCTTAAAGGCAATGCCAGAAAAATATGTGATTTACACTTGTTCATTTTCGCTTGTCTCCATATTTCTGGTTTTGTAAAATCTATAAAGTTTAAATAAACCATAGGCAGCAAGCACCAGGGCTAGGGCCTTGCGGTTGGGATTTTTAATCCAATCAATAATCTCATCACTTAATAATAAAATCGCTGAGCAGAGAAAGTAAATAACAATCATTACTATGTTGAAGATGGTAAGAATGTTTTTCACAGTGCAGTATGTTGAATTATTCTCCGAAAATAAATGAAAGAGGCACTTGAACAGCAAATGGCACAGGGTTTCCGTTCTGAAGCGCAGGTTTATACTTCAAAGTTTTTACTACTCTTAAAACTTCATCATTCAGTTGTTGGTTTAGACCTTTAATAATTTTAACATCACTAATTTTGCCTTGCGCACTTACTACATATTGAACAACGATAGCACCTTCTTTCTCCAATGATGCGGGATCAACATTAGCAGCAATATAATCTTCTACTGTTCCTTTGCCAAGATAACGAGGAGTTGCCTGAAATCCTTTAAATGAATTGCCTTTCGATTTACCGCCTCTAGGATCTTCTCCTCCTGTTGGATCTTCATCCATAGGAAGTGGCTCATTATCTCCTTTTTGATTTTTAGTGCCCGCAGCAATTAATTCATCAAAAGGATTAATAGGATCTACGTCATCTTTGGGTGACGGAGCAAATTCAGTAAGCTGTTGGGTCGCAATTTTTGGTTGCTGAATTTCTTCAATTTTTTTATCTTCTTCTGGCGGTGGAATATCTTGAACATCTGTTACAATAGCAATCGCTTTTAATTTCAATTTTTTTGGAGCAGGTTTAAGCAATGCCTGAGTCAATGGAATCATAGCGAAGGTAGTTACAACAATTGCTGTACAGATAAAGGCTAGGATGATATTTTTTGAATAATTCTTTCTTAGTATAAACGCTCCGTACTTTTTGTTCTTTTTTTCAAAAACTACTTCGTTTCTCTCTTCAGATGTTGGATTGTTCCACTCAGGAACAAACAAGTTGTTTTGTTCCATCGTTTATAAATTTAATTTTTTTAATAAGTTTTGTTCCGGACGAGAGATATCTCCAATTGATACTTTGACTACATCTGTAATGTTTAATTCATCCATAAAGTCAACCAAGTTTTTGTATTTGGTTTTATCTTCGGTTTTAACCATTACAGTTAAAGAATTATTGTCGTATTGAATTTTCTTGGTTTCACTTTGTAATGTGGAATCGGCTATAGCTCCACTTTTAAATTTATTTTTCAACTCATTGACTTTCTCAATCACGCTTTTGTTTTTCTCTAATAATACCTTTCTAATACCGTCTTTAGAGTAGTTGGTGATAAGAATTTGAGTTTTCTTTTCATCGAACATTCCCATGTAGTAGTAAATAGAATCTGTATTGTCGCTCAATAACACAGTCATTGCCGTTTCATCTTTTACTTTTCTCTTGGTGCTTTCGTCTTTCGATTTTACAGGCAATTGAAGTTGCATGGTTTTAGGTTTACCAAAAGTTGCGGTAAGAACGAAGAAGGTAAGTAGCAAGAAGGCCAAGTCAACCATGGGGGTCATGTCCACCTTGGTAGATGATTTTTTGGCGCGTTTCTTAGAGTGTTTACCGCTCTTGCCAGAACTGTCGTCTGTGTTTAATTCAGCCATTTTACTCTTGTTCCAAATTTGTGATTAAACTGAATGTGTAAATGTTGTATTTGCCAAAAGTGTCAAATACTTTTCTTACCACTTTGTAATCTGTTCTACCATCAGCTTTAATTGCGTATTTCAATTTGATGTCTTTTGATTTGTTGTAGGCAGCCAATCTTCCATAAGCTATCCAGTCTCCTAATTGATTAGCTAAAGAATCAGTTGGAATGCCAGTAGCATTATTGTCCATTCTAGCTCTTTCACCTTTTGTGGCATTGAGATAGTCTTTCATTTTAGAAATTGAGTGACCGTAATGCTTAATCAACAAAAATTCATTTACCTCATCTTGTGTGAAAGGTATTTTGTATTTCTCTCCCATTTTTAGAAGGGTATTTCTTCTAACCTCAGCACCATCTATATTGAAAAAAACTATTCCTGCAGTATCTAAGGTCACTTGAACAATGTTGCTATCGGGAAGCATTTTATCGGATACAGAAGAGGGCACGTCAACAACTACAGCCTCATCGGTACGAAAACTTGCCGTAAGCATGAAGAAGGTAACCAACAAGAAAGCTAAATCCACCATGGGAGTCATGTCTAACGACGGATTACCTCTTGGTATTTTAATTTTAGGCATTGTTCTTTCTTTGAGTTATTGATTACTAATATTATTTGCCACCTTTAATAGCGATGGTTTTCACAATGCTGAATCCAGCTTCGTCCATACCATAAGTAATAGCATCAATTTTAGTTGTGTAGTAGTTGTACATGATGATGGCAATTGCAGAAGCGATAATACCAAGAGCTGTATTTACAAGGGCCTCAGAGATACCAGTTGCCAAGGCTACAGTATCAGGAGAACCAGCTTGAGCAAGAGCCGAGAACGCTCTAATCATACCGAATACAGTACCAATTAACCCTACCAAAGTTGCAATTGAAGCACAAGTAGAAAGTATAACAAGGTTTTTAGAAAGCATAGGCAATTCAAGTGCGGTTGCTTCTTCTAGTTCTTTTTGAACCGACTCAATTTTTTGCTCTGTATTAAGCTCAGCGTCGTTCTCTACTATTTGGTATTTCTCTAATCCCGATTTTACTACGGCAGCCAAAGAACCTTTTTGTCTGTCGCATTCGGCTATAGCCGACTCTAATTGGTTAGCGCTCAACAAACTTCTTACATTTTTAATGAATGAAGTAATTCTGCCTCTTCCTTTCGCTTTTGCGATAGTGATACCTCTTTCTACAGAGAAAGAGATTACTATTAAGTTGATGGCGATAAGAATAGGTACGATGGCGATACCTCCTTTATGAATAGTTCCCAAAATATTGATAGGGTGGTTTTCACTGCTGTTGTCTTCGAAGTTAGCGCCATTACCCAATACAAAAATGTAAATTAGGTAAGCTGCAGCCAATGCTAATACGATGGTTCCTGAAGCGAATAGCGACTTTAAGGTGTCTAGGGTCGAATTGTTGTTGCTCATAAAGGTTTAATTTGTATAAATTTTTCTTCTCTTATTCTCAAAAATTGTAACGCGGCAAACTTAGTTATTTAAAGTGGCTAACATTGTTAAGCCAATATTAATTTAACATAAAATTTACGCGAGCGTGAAAATACTAAGATTCTTTGAATTGCTTCAAAGAATCTTAGTAAAATTCTAATCGCTACATACTACGATACAAATACTTAATTATTGTTACAGTCCGAAACCAAAATATGCTCTCATTCCATTTGGATAAACTCCTTCTATCAATACTCCACCTTTTTTATTTTGAAGTTTAGAAGAAACTTCTTCAGGAGTTTTAACGGGTTGATTATCAATGCTTGTAATGATGAATCCTTCTTGAATACCTTGAGCGCGAAGCTTACCAGCAGCTAATGACGTGATTTTTACACCGTTTGTTATGCCTAGCTTTTTAAGTTCATCGGCACTAGGTTTACCTAGGGTAGCTCCCAGTACGGTTTCTTCCTTAGCTACTAAGTCGGTATTCCCATTGGTACTTTTTAAAGTAACCTCAGCGGTTTTTTCCTTGCCATCGCGTAGGTAAGAAATATTGACTTTATCTCCCGGACGGAAGAGCGATAGTTGTTCTTGAAGTTCGGCAGTTTTGGTGATTTTGATGTTGCCAACCTTAGTGATAACATCACCTTCTTTAATGCCAGCGTCTTTAGCCGCACTGCCTTCAAATGCTTCGGCCACATAAACACCTTGCAAACCGCCTAATTTCTTTTCCTCATTTAGCTTTTGATCGATGTCTCTAATGGACACGCCAAGGAGTCCGCGTTGCACCTTACCATATTTTAATAAATCTGTGGTGATTTTCTTTACAATGTTTGCTGGAATGGCGAAGGCGTATCCAGCATAAGAGCCGGTGTTTGAAGCTATGGCAGTGTTGATGCCAATAAGTTCTCCTCTTGTGTTCACCAATGCACCACCGCTATTTCCTGGGTTAACAGCTGCATCGGTTTGAATGAAAGATTCGATTGCGTATTTCTCTTGTAGAATATGAATGTTTCTGCCTTTTGCACTTACGATACCAGCTGTTACTGTAGATGTTAAATTAAAAGGGTTTCCAACGGCAAGAACCCATTCTCCAACTTTAACATTGTCTGAATTTCCATATAAAACCGGAGTTAAGTCTTTGGCATCGATTTTAATAAGCGCTAAATCGGTGTTAGGATCGGTTCCTATCACTTCCGCCTTGTAAGATTTATTGTCGTTCAAGGTTACTTCAATATCTGTAGCACCATCTACCACGTGATTGTTGGTGGCGATATATCCATCGGTAGAGATGATGACCCCCGAACCGCTAGCTGAAACATCTCTTTGCTGCGGTTGCTGTTGGAAGGGCTGTCCGAAGAAAAAATCTTGAAAAGGGTCAAATCCTTGTTGAATCTGCTGCTTGCTGGTTGTTTTAATATGTACCACAGAGTTTACAGTAGCCGCTGCTGCAATAGTTAAATCGGTGTTTTCGGCGTTAGGCGGGAGGTTACTAACTAAGTTAAATTTGGTTGGATTTTCATTGAGAACAGTACTGCTGTTATGAGTGAAATAAAGTGTGGTTCCCGCGGCAATAGCGCCTCCTGCGAGTGCCACTAAAAATGCTGAGCCTAGCTTCTTATAGTCCATATTTTATTTTTTAGGATTAGTGTTTCAAAAATAACGTCTTTTTCAAAAAATACATATGCCCTAGGTGTGTTAAAAAATTTTAACTTTGCTACCTCAATTTTTAACAATGGCAACACTACAGTTTTATAAGCTTCAAGGGGCTGGAAATGATTTCGTTTTAATTGACGATAGAGAGGAGAAATTTGATATTAAAAATAATGCATTGGTGAAGTTTCTGTGTGACCGCCGTTTTGGTATAGGTGCAGATGGCTTGATGTTGCTAAGAAATAAAAAGGGCTATGATTTTGAGATGGTTTATTACAACTCAGATGGAAACGAAAGCTCAATGTGCGGAAATGGAGGAAGATGCATCACAGCCTTTGCAAATGAAATTGGATTAAAAAAGGAAAAATATTTGTTCATGGCCGTTGATGGTGAACATGAGGCAGAATTAAGTAAAGTTGGCGATTCATACTGGGTGAAATTGCAAATGATTGATGTGCCCGAAATAGAAGTGGGAACAGGTTATTCCTATTTAAATACTGGTTCGCCACATTATGTTGTTTTTGTTAAAGATTTAGCAAATTTTCCGGTGGTGGAAGAGGCAAAAAAAATTCGTTATTCTGATAGATTTAAAGAAAAAGGCACCAACGTTAACTTCGTAGAAATAAATAATGGTATATTGCACATTCGCACTTATGAGCGTGGTTGTGAGGAGGAAACATTGGCTTGTGGTACAGGTGTTACGGCTGCTGTTTTAGCAGCTGCAAATGCAGGTAAAATTCAGGGTGATGCATATCCGGTGAAAGCGATGGGCGGAAGATTAAGTGTGAGTTTTGAAAGTGCTGGAGCAGGATATAAAAAAGTGTGTTTAGAGGGTCCGGCCAAAATGGTATTTAAAGGAGAAATAGATGTCGATTTTCACCATAAATAATATTCATCCATTGCTACATGATGAGTTCCTTAATGATGGAATTTATCTGCACATTGTGCATGCCACAACGGTGCCACCGCATTTGGTGTTAAGTATCAATGGTAAAATATTCTCTTTGAGCACAAAGGGGCCTTCTCTAGATGGAAGCATGGAGCAAAATTTACGTTTTCTGCGTTTCAAAAACATAAAAACTTTGTTTGTGAAGTTGAAATTACCCTTGTTGGTAACACATGCTGATTTACTGAAAAGAATTAGAACTATTGTAAGTGCTTATCCTCGTGTTGATATAGGCATAGCAACATGTTTGTCGCCAATAAAGGATTTTTGCAACGAGATCTATCATACCAACACGAATGATGTGCAGTTGATTTTCGATTTATTACCTAAGCTTAAGGAGCAGGAATTAGTGGAAGAGATTTACCATTTGCATTTAGAAGACGATTTGAAGGGAGGAGTGCTTTTTATGGATAAATATTCGGTATTTGAAGTGAATGAATGTATTCACTCGTCTACTGCTTTAATACGACGCGCATGAGTTTAAAAAGTGGAAATATCAGTTTGAGAGCCATAGAGCCAAGCGATATCAATATCCTTTTTTCTTGGGAAAATGATACGCAATATTGGGTCTTAAGTAATACCATGGCTCCCTATTCTAAACATGTTTTAAATAAGTATTTAGATAATGCACATCTTGATATTTATGAAGCAAAACAGTTGCGAATGGTGATAGAAGTAGACGGTATTAAGCCAATTGGATTGCTTGATTTGTTTGAGTTTGATCCCTTCCATTTGCGCGCCGGAGTGGGAATATTGATTGCCGACAATAATGAGCAAGGTAAGGGATATGCCACCGAGGCATTAAAAATATTGATTGATTACAGTTTTACGCATTTGCAGCTTAAGCAATTGTTTTGCAATATCACTACCGATAACGAAAGAAGTATTAAGCTTTTTGAGAATGTAGGCTTTAAATGTGTTGGCACTAAAAAATCGTGGCTAAAAACTTATGAGGGTTGGAAAGATGAGAACATGTACCAATTGTTGAATCCGAAATTCGATATAGAATAATATGAAGAAATTAGTTCGTGTATTTATTGTTTTAATGGTGATTGCCGCAATAGGAGGCGTTTATTTGTGGTTTGGAGTAATCAATAAAAAAATAGAATTGAATGGTAAGCCTTTGGTGATTTATGTGAGAACAGGAGAAGGCTATGAGCAGTTGATTCAACAAATTGAAGAAAGCAAGGCTGTGGAGAATATGTGGCTTTTTAAGAAGTTGGCTGAGTTTAGAAATTTGCCCGCAAATGTTTACGAGGGAAGGTATACTATTAATGAAGAAATGGGATACAACGATTTGATCGTTTATTTTCGAACAGGTAAAATCGATGAAGTCGCGGTGGATTTTCATTCGATTCGAACTAAAGATGAATTGGCAGAAAGGGTTTCTAAACAGATAGAGGCTAGTAAGGATAGTCTTTTGGATTTATTGAATGATGATCAATATATGTCGAAATTCGGACTTAACTCTGAAAATGCATTGGTGTTATTTTTACCCAATACATACAAGATGTTTTGGAATACTGGAGCCGATAAATTCATTAAAAGAATGGCTAAGGAGTACAAAAAGTTTTGGACTGCCGAACGCAAAGAAAAAGCAAAGAAACAAGGTCTTTCTCAATCAGAGGTTTCTGTTTTGGCATCAATTGTTATGGCCGAACAAAGCAAGCGAACAGAAGAATGGCCAATAATAGCAGGTTTGTATTTGAATAGATTACGCACAGGAATGCCTTTACAGAGCGATCCTACTGCTGTATATGCTTCGGGAGACTTTACCATTAAAAGAGTAACACATGATATTTTAGCGATTAACTCTCCTTACAATACATATAAAAATACAGGTTTGCCACCCGGACCAATTTATCTTCCCGCGCAAGGGGCGATCGACGCGGTATTGAACGCTCAAAAGCATAACTACTTTTATATGTGCGCTTCGGGAGACGGCTCCTTTAAGCATAATTTTGCTTCAACACTTAAAGAACATAACCAAAATGCACAGTTGTATTGGAGGCAGTTGGATAAACAGAATATACATTAGTACTATTGGATAATCAAGACTTTTGCGCTTAATTTTTCCTCTGACACAATTTGGATGTAGTACATTCCTGGGGCCAAATTACTTGTATTTATTAGCGATGTTTTATTACAGTTTCCGCTCATAATTAATTGCCCATTTGCGTTCAATATATTATAGCTACTTCCCTCTTTAATATTCTTTAATTGAACTTCATTTGTTGCGGGATTTGGAAATACAGAGAAATCTGATTCTGTTACAGGTGTATATGAAGTATTTTGGCATTTTGTTAATGAATTTAATAACACCATTGAGGAATAGGGTTGTAGGTCTATGGTTCCGCAAACTTCGTTGCTGTCGAGGTCGAGATAAAGCGTATCGGATAAGCTTATGGTAGTAATATTATCGCTTTGATTCATGAATAATCTATAATTATTAGTACTGTTATTCCAATGAACAAAACTACCTTTTGAATGAGCATCAAGACCATTTAGTGATTGGTAGTTTTTTAATCCGTAATACACATTTGTGTTGCCTTGTACGCGCAGCACTGTGTATGATGTGTCGAAGGGCTGAAGATAAAAGTTAGAATCTAAGGTTCCGAAATTAAAAGCATTGCTAAAATCTACCTGACGCATTAGAATATCGCTAGTGTTGGCGGCTAATATTACATTGTTTTTAATGATGTCACCAGTTATAACAGTTGGCATAAGAGGATTTCCGTTGAGGTCGATGCCTTGAGCAATTCCAAACAAGATATTGTTTGATAAGTTATTGTTGTTGGTTCCTGAATTTTGAAAAATTCCTTTTGAATGCATGTTGTACACTGTGTTGTGGTGCACATTGCAATTGTTTACATTAAAGTCGAAATAAATGCCTGGAGTCATAAAGTCGGGCTTAAAACACCCTTCAGTATTTCCGGTAGTATAACTCGCGAAGTTGTATCTAATTTCATTGTGATGAGAAGCAGCACCATAGCACTTATAAGCACCTCCATCGTTATTTAAAAGCATTGCGTGCGAAACAATGTTTTTCTCAATTAAATGATATGCCCCGTCTGCAGAAATCCCACAATATCCAGTGCTATCGATAACATTATGGTCGATAGTGCAGCTGTCAACAAAGTTAATTGCAATGGCACTAAGGTTTGTTTCGCCGCCAATGCCGCTGTTTCTATACTTACCTATGTTTTTAAAAGTGTTATGGTGAATGTGTAGTTTCGCACCATTGCTAACATCAATACCGTGGCCGTCTACCTGCTGAAAATAATTGTTATTTAGGTTGTGATATTTTCCTTTTGATTGAATGCCATGTTTGTACTGACGGTAAAAAGCGCAGTTTGAAATTGTTATATTTTTATTGTTTGAGCTTCCAATGTATATGCCGGCCTCATATTGTTTGTCGAAAGTAATATTGGTAAATGTTATGTGCGATGCATTGTTTAAGGTTTGTACTCCATAGTCTCTAGTTGTTATTTCACAAGTAAGATTAGAAGGAGTGCTGCCCGTAGGTGGTTTAAAATATAGAATTTTGTTTGTGGTGTCATTGTACCATTCTTTAGCGGTGTCAAGGGCTTCAAATTTATTATAGAAGAAATAACCATACTTGTTTAGCGCCGATAAAATGGTGGCTGTATTGTAAGTTACTTTGCCTGATGATTGATTTTGAACTGTTGTTTTTTCCCAACACCATTGCATCGTGTGAATGCAAATGGAAGCCCCGTTCCAGTAACCGTCATTTTGTGGAATTTGAGCGTCTTTTAAATATGTTTTTTGTGCCGAATCTAGCTGCAAGTAAGAGCCTTCATTTGGATACCTAGCTAAAATCATTTCGCTGCTATTGGCAAAAAAGTTTTTTGCTTTTTCATTGGTTGTTGCTGAGTATATGCCAGAGTTATTGCTCCATCCTGAAATTTTTTGTGCTCCGCTAATTACTGGTTTGGCACCAGAGCCATAGCTAGTGAACACAATATTATTTGATGAGGTACCACTGTTGGTTATTTTACAAGAACCTCTCAATGTGTCGCCGCACTTTAAAAAAATGCTATCTCCAGGGCCAAGCACCAAGCTGTCGATGTGAGAAATATTTGGCCTTGGCGAATTTGGTGAAGTTCCGGTATTGCTATAGTTTCCCGAAGTTGAAAAGTAATATTTGTTACCAGCAAAAGTGCTCAGAGAAACAAATAGAAATAAAGTGATGGTGCTTATTCTCATAAAATTCATTTTGTAACGACAAATTACGAAATAATCAAAATTTAAAGTCTAATGTTTTAAAGTAAAAATGTTATAAGATTATTCCCATTACTTTTCATAAATTAGCCCCCTCACATTTCAAAATAGATAAAATGACTAAGATTAAATTTGGTACCGACGGCTGGAGAGCGATTATTGCGAAAGATTTTACGGTTGATAATGTTGCTAGAGTAACTGTTGGATTGGTTCAATGGCTTAAAAAGGAGAATAAAGCTTCTAAAGGAGTGGTGATAGGATACGATTGTCGTTTTGGCGGACAATTATTCTCTGAGACTGTTGCAAAGGTTTTGGGGGCAGAGGGGATTAAAGTTTATTTAAGCGATAGAGTGGTGACTACTCCTATGACCTCTTTGGGTACTTTGGAACTTGGAGCTGGAGTAGGTGTTGTGATTACTGCAAGCCACAATCCACCCGATTATAATGGCTATAAATTGAAAGGTGAATTTGGCGGACCACTGCTTGATGTGCATGTTAATGAGGTAGAAGCCCTAATACCAGATAAACACAACTACGATTTAGAATCTATTTTTCTTGAAGACCTTAAGAAAAATGGCTTATTGCAATACGTTGATTTGGAAAGTGCATATATCAAGAGAGTGGAAGCTAATTTTGATTTAGAACTGATCAAAAATTCGGGGATGAATTTCGCCTATGATGCTATGTATGGTGCTGGTCAGTTTGCAATGCGCAGAATCTTACCAGATATTACCTTCTTGCATTGCGACTATAATCCTGGTTTCGATGGAACTGCACCTGAGCCTATTCATAGAAATCTAGGAGAGTTTTCAGATATGATCAAAACATCTGGCTATATTGACTGTGGTTTGGCTACCGACGGAGATGCCGATAGATTAGGCTTGTACAATAGTCAAGGTGAGTTTGTAGATTCACACCATATCATTCTTTTGTTGATCAATTATTTGAAACAATACAAAAAGATGGATGGAAAAGTGGTGATAGCATTCTCCGTTTCCGATAGAATTAAAAAACTTTGCAAAGCTTTAGGCTTAGAGGTGGTGACAACTAAAATCGGATTCAAATATGTGTGCGATAAATTGTTGAGTGATGACGTGTTGTTGGGCGGCGAAGAATCGGGAGGGGTTGCTATTAAAGGACATATCCCTGAGCGTGACGGTATTTGGATGGGGCTTACCATTTGGGAATACATGGCAAAAACAGGTAAAACCCTAGATGATTTAGTTCAAGAGGTATATGATATTGTAGGGGCATTTGCATTTGAAAGAATTGATTTGCATTTAACCGAGACAACCAAACAAAAAGTGATGGAAAACTGCAAGAACGATTCTTATACCGAGTTTGCAGGTAGAAAAATCACAAGAGTTGAAAAGGTAGATGGATTTAAATTTTTCTTTGGTGATGACGAGTGGTTGATGATTCGACCAAGTGGAACAGAACCAGTTTTGAGAACATACTGTGAGTCTTCATCAAGTGAAGAGGCTTTTTCATTATTGAAAAAATCACATCAGTTATTGTTGAGCTAATGAAAGCGAAGGCATTTTTAATTCTTTTTTGCCTCGGTTTAACAATCAATACAATGGCGCAGGATACCAATTCTGCGCCATCTCTATTTAAAAACAGCGAAGTTTTCAATAAGAAACGAAGAAACCTAGTGGTGGGCGGTGAGTTGTTGGTTGGTACCACAACAATAGTGGGGTTGGATAGATTATGGTATGCCAACTATCCTCGATCGGCCATGCATCTTTTTAATGATAACGATGAATGGTTGCAAATGGATAAGTTTGGTCACGCGCAAACTTCGTATTCATTGGGGCAAAGTGGGTATAGTCTTTTGAAATGGGCCGGAGTAAGGGAAAAACACGCTGTGTGGTATGGTGGAACTCTTGGCTTGGCTTTTACTACAGTAGTTGAGGTCTTGGATGGTTTTTCTTCTCAATGGGGGTTTTCTACAGGTGACTTTATTGCTGATGCTGCGGGATCGGCTTTATTTATTGCCGAGCAAGCTTTGTGGAAAGAGCAACGGATATTGTTTAAATGGACGTTTATGCCATCTCCATATGCGCAGTATCGACCGAATGTCTTGGGGAAAGATATAACTCAACAGTGGCTAAAAGATTATAATGGTCAGACTTACTGGTTCTGCTTTGATGTAGCGGCTTTTTTGCCCGAAACTTCTAAATATCCTAAATGGCTGAATCTTGCTGTAGGATATGGTGCCGATGGAATGACTGGGGGAAGCTCGAATCCATTGATTGTAAATGGAAAAACAATTCCTTATTTTGAAAGACATCGCCAGTTCTATTTGTCGGTTGATATAAATCTTAATAAGCTTAATGTGCGCAATAAATTTTTAAAGGCAGTATTTAAATCGATTGGATTTATAAAACTTCCTGCTCCAACTCTTGAAATAATGCCCGGGAAAGGAATTTATTTTCATCCACTTTTTTTCTAAGTATTTTTTCACTGTAACCTAAAATTGTAAATGGCCGTAAGAAAATTGATGCTTAGACATTTACTCATTTTTGTAGTCGTCTTATTTACCTTGGAGGTTAGCGCAATAAACAGCTCTCCAACAAATATCACCTTGTCAAATTCAGCAATTATTGAAGCATTACCTGTTGGTACTTTGGTTGCAACGCTATCATCTATTGATGCAGATTTGGCAGATGTTCATGCCTATTCATTGGTGGCTGGTGCAGGTAGTGGTGGAAATGCAAATTTTAGTGTTGTAGGAAATCAATTGTTAAGCAATGCGATTTTCAATTTTGAAATGGTTAATTCTTATTCCATTCGTTTACAATCTAATGATGGCAATGGTGGTGTTTTTGAAAAGGTTTTTACTATTCAAATTCGCAACCGAAACGATAGTCCTACAGATGTTTTATTATCAAATAATGCAGTAAATGAGAATGTAGCTCTTGGCTTTCTTGTGGGGTTGTTTAGCGCTATTGACGAAGATGTTTCAGATTCTCATACTTTCCGATTGGTGACGGGGGTGGGAGCTACCGATAATGCTAGTTTTACAATACTTGGCAATCAATTGAAAACAGTCACTTCGTTCACTTATAGCAATAAGAATTCGTATTCAATTAGGGTGCAAACAAGTGATGGTAAAGGAGGGATTTATCAAAAGATTTTTACCATTTCTATTGTGCCTTTGCCTATTACATTTAATGTTCATCCATCTGGTGCTACGATTTGTCAAACTCGATCTCATCTTTTTAAAGTTTCTGTTTCGGGTACACAACCAATTAGTTATCAATGGAAATACAATGGGGCAAATATTATAGGTGCAACAGATGATTCTTTGATTGTTGCAAATGCAGATATTTCAAATGTGGGCAATTATCAATGCTTTGTAACAAATCCGGCAGGCACGTACACTTCAAATTTGGTTAGTTTGTTTGTAAATGCAACGCCAAAGATTTCATTCAGCAATACCGATGTTTGTGTGGGGAGTGCTACTGCCTTTACAAATAATTCAACCATAGACTTTAACACTATTGCCAGTTATACTTGGGATTTTGACGACAATGGTAATCAATCGAATTTGGAAGAACCTTCTTATGTGTTTAGTGGTGACGGACATTTTTCTGTTTCCTTGATTGCTGAAAGTGATTTGGGTTGCCTTGATACATTTACTAAGACGGTTACTGCTCACCCTTATCCAAACGTGAATTTTACTGCAGGTGATATTTGCTTTGTAGATACTTTGAAACCAATAAATACCAGCACCATTAATTTTGGAACGATGAGTTATGCGTGGAATTTTGGAGATGGTTATTCAACCTCGCAAATCAATCCCACACACAAATATGTATCCACCGACTCATATATTATAGGTCTTGTGGCAACATCAAATAATGGTTGTAGTAGATCAATTTCTAAAACCATCACTGTTAATCCTTCGCCTATTGCAAATTTTGTTGTGCCTGATATTTGTGACTCAACAGTAGCTAAATTTCAAGGTGTAAGTAGCATTAGTTCGGGGTCAATTACTCATTATTGGGACTTTGGAGATGGTGATACCAATTTCAACGAAGTTAATCCTCATCATTTGTACAAGGGGTCTGGTACACGAAGTATACAGTTGAAGGTGATAAGTGATAAAATGTGCTCTGACAGCGTAATTAAGAATATAGAGATTTTTAATAATCCATCAGTGGTTGTTTCAGTTTTAAATGCTTCGTGCTATGGTACATTGACAGGGAAGATTGAAGTTCAGTCTTCATTGGGAATGGCACCGTATTTTTATTCTCTTAACAATGGTAATTTCACGCTAGAACCAGTTTTTAATTTTTTAGCAGCAAGTAATTATCACCTTAAGGTTATGGATAATAGGAATTGTATCACTACTAGAGAGGTAGAAGTAAAGCAGCCAGACCCATTAGATTATCTGATTGCAAATTTGACCAATATCGAATGTTCTGGTGCCCAAACAGGATCATATGTTGTTTTGCCTAAAGGAGGTACAGCTCCGTATGACTATTATGTGAATTTTACGAATGAAGACACTGATATTCGCTCCTATTCAATAGTGGATACTGGCTACATTTCAAATTTAAAAGCTAGAACTTATCCAAACTATTTACTTGATTTTAATGGCTGTAAAATTGGTTTTTTAGTTACTGTGAGTGAACCTTCTCCAATAACTATTAGTGAATCACATCAAAATGTTTCTTGTAAAGGATTTTCAGATGGTTTTATTGATGTTACTGCATCTGGTGGAGTTAGAGATTATCGTTATTCAATAAGTGGTGGATTACAAAATCAAACATCAAATTTATTTACCAATTTAAATGCAAAGGATTACTTGATTTCTGTAAAGGATAGCAATGGTTGCGGAGCTTCGATGAATGTTAATTTACTTGAGCCAGTACAGGATTTAGCTAGTAATGTCAATATTCGAGAACATGTTAGTTGCTTTGGTGATAGCACTGGTGTTGCTGAATTTAATAGTACTGGCGGCTCGGGGGTAGTTAAATTTTCTGTAGGCGATACCAATAGTTTTTCAACGCAAACAATTTTATCGAACTTAAAAGCACAGCAATACAAAGTGTTTGCGAAAGATGAGAATGGTTGTTTTGATTCTACTTCTTTTATTATTCAGCAGCCTGCTTCAGCCCTGAGTATTCAGAATATACTAACCAACGATGTAAAGTGTTATGGTGCAACTGATGGAGGTATAACCGTTATGGCTTCGGGTGGAACTGGTGGTTTAAAATATTCTATTAATAAATTGTATTATAGCTCAAACTCTTTTAATCAGCTCAAAGCAGGAATCTATAATCTCAAAGTTAAAGACGCTAATTCTTGCGTTGATAGTCAGTTGGTGAGCATCACGCAACCAGCTAAAATGATTATAGATACCGTAATCATAAATGGTGTGAATTGTAAAAATGAAAATTCAGGATTAGTAGATATTCAGGTTTCTGGTGGAACATATCCTTATCAATTAACTTTAGGTCATCAAATTCAGAACAGTGGAATATTTAATACACTACAGGGAGGTGATCATTATACATCAGTTCAAGATGCTAATGGTTGCGTAATAGATGCGGTGGTTAATGTGCCATTCGCATCTCACTTAGCAGAGGCGAATTTTCATCCTTTTGTTGCTGGTAAAGTGATTACGTTTAATGATTTGTCTTTAAATGCTTCAAATTATTTATGGGATTTTGGTGATGGAAATCAATCAAATTTAGCACAGCCTATACATCAGTTTGCAAGCAATGGAGTTTACGCAGTGAAGCTTGTAGTATCGAATGCTTGTAATTCTGATTCTATTGTTAAGAATATTAATATTGGCTATGTGGGGTTGAATGAAGTGGAGTTTGGGGCTTCAATTTTGTTGTATCCAAATCCTGCAAGTTCATTTATTACCATTGAAGTCGTTTCTAATGAAAATCTATATGTTACAAATTCAACGCTTAAGTTTTATAATGTCTTAGGTGAACTTATAGATAGCCATAAAATTTCATTACAGAACAATCAACAGAAGTTTAATTACAACACATTGAATCTAAGCTCAGGTAAATATTTTTTAAGAATTGAGAACGAGCGTATTAATGTTGTTAAAACATTTGAAGTAATTCATTAATGAAAAGATTAGGTACAATATTACCATTACTTCTAGCGCTGTTTTCTGCTGAAATTAGAGCTCAGTTAAATGTTAATTTTTCAGCTCAAAATGCATGTGAAAATTCAGCTGTGCATTTGTTTTATATCGTTTCGGTGCAAAACGATAGTATTGTATCCTATGATTGGGATTTAGATAATGACCTGCAATTTGATGACGCTTCAGGAAAAGATATATCGCATGTGTTTTCAGGTAGTGGATCTTTCAGCGTTGCATTAAGGATAATTTCTATTAATAATGAGGTAGCTGTTGAGCGTCATGATATCACAATAGATCCCTTGCCTATAGCCGATTTTTCTGTGCAAGAGGTTTGTATGAATGAACTAATTCAAACTGTAGATGCCTCTTTGAGTAATGGAGCATCAATCAGATATTATAAATGGTCATTCGATAATGCTAACACTATAATAGATTCGATAAACAAATCTCCTTCCTATTTTTTCAGTACGGACGGCACACATCAAATTAAACTAGAGTTAATCACTAGCGCTGGCTGCAAAGCTTCTGTTTTTAAAAATGTTAATGTGAACCCCATTCCTCATGCCGATTTTTCCATGGCCAACACCTGTCTGGGAGATTCTTCAAATTTTAAATCTTTATCTACCATTAATTCGGGAACAATACAGCAATATTTATGGGATTTTAACAGCGACCAAGTTTTTGTAGATGGCAGTGGAATTAATTCTAAGTACGCTTTCTTTTCTACAGGAAATTGGCCTGTAGCACTTAGGGTGATTAGTGCCAAAGGATGCGTTCATGATACTTTGAAATCAATTGCCATTTACCCGCGTCCTCACGCACAGTTTACTGTTGAAAACACCTGTGTGAATTCGGCAATAAATGTAAATAATTTGTCTTTCACCGACTTCGGTACCTTAAAATACAATTGGGCATTTGGTAACAATGATACTTCAACTTCTTTCGAGCCTAATTATTCTTATACGACTGATGGTACATATGGTATTCAGTTGAAAGTAACTTCAGTTTTTGGTTGCGAAGATTCTCTTGTTAAATCAGTTGAGATTAATGCATTGCCAGTGGTTTCCTTTTTATCTAACGATGTTTGTTTAAATAACATTATGTATTTTACCAATACAACTATTTCTAGCGATGGAATAAAAAATTATTATTGGAATTTTGGAGATGGAACGGGGACTATATCTACTAGTCCGAATCATCAGTATACCATGGCAGGAGTCTATTCGGTTACACTTCGTGCAGAAACAAATTTCTCGTGTGTAGATTCTGTTAAAAAAAATATTCAAGTTATTGATTTGCCAAAGGCACATATATTTCCTAGTGCTACAGCTTTGTGTGAAGGAGACAGTGCTTTGTTGGTGGGCCTAAATTTGACAGGTAAAACATTTATATGGAGCAATGCTAGTGTTAACCAACAGATTTATGTGAAACAAGCAGGTGTTTATGAACTTACCGTTTTCGATGCCAACAATTGTTGGGATAAAGATTCAGTTGAGCTTACGTTTAATGAAGTTCCAAAATTTAAAAATTCGGCAGACACAAGCGTTACTTTAGGAACTCCAATAGGTTTGTGGGCAGACGGATTTTATGATTTTAATTGGAAAGACCAGCAAAATAATATTGTTAATCAGAAGGCCGAATTTGATCTTGTTCCTTTTGAGAGTCAGCAGTACTCTGTTACCGCAACCAACGACAAAGGATGCAGCGCTACACATTATATCAATGTTGAAGTAATAAAAGATTACCATTTGGTTGCAAACGATATCATCACACCTAATAACGATGGTAAAAATGATGTTTGGAAAATCAATTATATAACTGTTTATCCCGATTGCGATGTAATTGTTTTTAATCGTTGGGGACAAGAAGTTTACCGTTCGGTTGGTGGATATCAAAATGATTGGGGAGGAGTTGCAGCAAATGGTTTTGAATTACCTGATGGTGCATATTATTATGTGATTACTTGTGCGGGTATGCAAAAGGAAATTACCGGACCATTAACCATATTAAGAGCAAAAGAATGAGGAATAATTTCTTAAGATATTACTTGTTTCTGTGCCTTGTTGCATTGCTCAATACAGATTTGTTTTCCCAACAATTGCCTGCTACAGATCTTTATTTTAATAATGTCTTCTTAGTAAATCCTGCTGCCGCCGGTGATGCCAATTTACCTAGAATAGTAGTGCTAAATAGAAGGCAATGGGTAGGTATAGAAGGTGCTCCTGTAACGTCTTGCGCAGCATTGGATATGCCCATAGCAAAGAGATTTGGAATTGGAATTAATTTGATGCACGATCAAGCAAACTACCTCAGAAATATTAAAGGTTCATTGTCTTTAAGATATAAGTTGCCTTTGGGGAAAACGCAATCATTGTCTTTGGGTATTCAATCTAGCATTTACGATACCTATCTCAATTTTGTCAATGTTAAAGCCGAAGACTATACCGATGATATATTGATGATAGGAAATAGCAATAAAGCGATTGCTTTGGGTGCCGATTTTGGAATAAATTACAATTGGAAGAAATTAGAAATTGGCGTGTATCATGCTCAGGTGTTTAATAACTCATCAACTGTTTACTTTAAAAATGCATTGAATTCGTATCGCTTACAAGCTCATTACGGAGGTTATATCATGCACAGATTTGCCTTAGATAATTCTTTTGGTTTGCAGCCTAGGGTTGGATTTCGTTATTTGCCAGGTGTTTATCTGCAAGGGGATATTGGATGCATGATGGATTGGAAGAATAAAATTGCTTTTGCTTTAACTTATAGAACACAAGAAACAGTTGCTGCTTCTGCTAGCTATAAAATAAATGATATGTTTTCATTTGCGTATTCATATGGTTATGGCGTGCAAGGTATTGCATCTTTTTCGGGAGGTACGCATGAAGTTATGTTGCAAATGTTGCTAGGTGGTAAAGGGAAAGATAATGAAGAATTGATGGCGCGAAAAGTAGATAGTCTTTCTTATTCAATTGAATATTTAAAAGATAAAAATAAGTCCCTTGATTCTGCCAACAAAGCGCTTGAAAAAAGAGTGGTGAAATTAGAAGAGATGCACATTACATATATCGATTCATTGAAAATTATTAGGATGATAGAGTGGAGGATTCATTCTCAAAAAGATTCCTTTGAATTACAACCTCGATTGAGAAAGGGAGAGCGTTACGTAATTGAAAATATTCTTTTCGAATTTAATTCTGCTAAAATTAAAAAAGTATCTGAGCCTACTCTTGATAATGTTGTGAAGTATTTAAATGCTTACCCAGATATTTATATGGAAGTAGATGGCCATACCGATGCCATTGGTAGCGAAGAGGCCAATAGAAAATTGTCTCTTGCTCGAGCAAGATCTGTAGTTAAGTATTTGGAGGAGCATGGAATTGATGTCTCACGATTGAGTTATAAAGGTTTTGGAGAAAGTTATCCTGTTGATGTGAATACAACAGAAGAAGGAAGAGCTAAAAACCGTCGCATAGAATTTATTATTGTAAAATAATTTCGTGCTTTTTAAAATCGACTTGCATCTTTAAATTAATCTCATTACTTTGGTAAAAAATAAAACAATTGTTGTTTAAAAATTTGTCAAAATGATTTATTTCTCTTCAAACTTAAAGACATTGCGAAAGCGTAAGAAACGTTCGCAAGAGGACATGGCAGCGGAATTGGGTATTACTCGTTCTAGTCAGAGCGCCTATGAAGTAGGAAATGCAGAACCTAATTTTGATACCTTAATAAGAGTTTCCGAATACTTTAAATTCCCTATTGATATTCTTTTGAAAGAAGACTTATCTAGCTACAGTGAATTGCGTTTACAAAATATTGAGAGCGGACACGAAATAGATATCACCGGTAAAAAATTAAGAGTATTAACTTCAACCGTAGATGCTAACAACGAAGAGAATATTGAATTGGTACCCATGAATGCTAAGGCCGGATATACCGCAGGTTATGCCGATCCTGAGTACATTAAAGTTTTGCCTACGTTTCAATTGCCATTTCTATCCAAACAAAAGAAATACAGAACTTTCCCCATTAGCGGAGATTCAATGCCTCCGGTTTCAAGTGGTTCATTTGTTACTGCAGAGTATGTTCAAAACTGGGAATACATTCAATCGGGATACCCATACATCATTATTACCAAAGATGATGGTATTGTTTTTAAAGTTGTTTACAATCACATCAAAGACAAAAAGACCTTGTTGTTGTGTTCAACAAATCCAGAATATCAACCCTATGAAATATCCATTGGTGATATATTAGAAGTGTGGAAGTTTACCAACTATATTAGTTCTCAATTGCCAGAACCTAATCTAAGTAGAGATAAATTAGCAGAGACTGTGCTGCAACTTCAAAAAGATATGGCATTTTTGAAAAACAAAAGTTAACCCTTAACATCGGTTTAAGGTATAAGCATTAGTGTTGAAAATGGAGTGCTTTCAACTTAATCTAAAAACCTTTACCACATTGAGAATTTTAGTCTTCATATTTTTCTTCTTCGTTTTTCAATTTGTTCATTCGCAAAGTCATGTTGTGAAAGGATATGTAGTTGATTCTGCGAGCAGGGAAAGTATGATTGGTGTAACTGTTTTTGACGAAAAGAATCATGTTGGTTCTACCACCAATTCATTTGGCTTTTATTCTGTAACCATAAGTGGAGATAGTGCAGCAATAAGTTTTAGTTATGTTGGGTACGCTCAGGTCAATCATCGCTTCAAACTAAATAAAGATACTACACTAAACATTTCTATGTCGGTAGCTGTTACCCAACTAAAGGAGATAAAGATAAATGTAGCTAAGAAAACAGAGAATAGCAGTGCGTCATTCGGACAAATTAATATTGATGCTAAGAAGTTGAACACTATGCCAAGTTTCGCAGGTGAAACAGATCCATTAAAGATTATGCAGCTGATGCCAGGTGTAAAATCGGGACAAGAGGGGACGAACGGAATTTATGTTAGAGGAGGGAATACAGATCAGAATTTAATTTTATTAGACGATGCCCCAGTTTACAATCCCGGCCATTTGCTCGGTTTCTTTTCCGTTTTTAATAACGATGCAATTAAAGATGTAAAACTCATGAAAGGAGGATTTGATGCGCAATATGGAGGTAGATTGTCTTCTGTAATAGATATAAGAACAGAGGACGGTAACATGCAGAAAACAGAAGTTGAAGGAGGAATAGGTTTGCTATCGTCTAGATTTACAGTGCAAGGTCCCATCAAAAAGGATACAATTTCTTACATGATAGGAGGGCGACGTTCTTACATTGATCAACTGTCGAAAATGGCAAACTTCCCTGTGCCTTATTATTTCTACGATATCAATGGTAAGCTTAATTATAAACTAAACAGTAAAACCAGATTGTATTTAAGCGGTTATTTTGGAAATGATGTGCTAAACATTAGTCAAGAACACGATGATCATTATGGAACATTATCGGGATTTGGTTTCAATTTGCTCAATTCAACAGCAACGCTAAGAATAAATAGAGAGCATAGCTCTAAGTTGTTCGCGAATTATGCATTGATAACCACTGACTTTGGGTACGACGTTAGTGGTCAGTTTTCGGGTAATTCCATCTTGGTGCGATCTACCATTCGCGATTGGGGAGCTAAAGTAGATTATAGTTATTATTTAAATAACAGGCATTTTATAAAGTTTGGCGCCAATAGCATTGCGCATGTTTTCACTCCAAATTTCATTAGTACAAGTGGTGAAATTACAGAGTTTATAAAGAGCAGAAAACCAACGCCAATTTATATGACAGAATTTGCAGCCTATGCCTCTGATCAATATAAGGTGAGTGCAAAATGGTTGGTGAATTATGGTTTAAGAACCTCTGGTGCTATTGTTCAAGGAACTCCTTATTTGGGATTAGAGCCTCGACTAGGATTCGCATATCAACTAAAACCCAGTATTTCAATTAAAGGCAGTTATTCAAGAATGCGTCAATACATGCATTTAGTATCGAGTTCAACAGTTAGTTTGCCTACCGATTTGTGGTATCCGGTTACGCATCAAGTTAAACCTCTTTACAGTGATCAGTATTCTGCTGGAGGAGAATGGAATATTCCTAAAACTAACTTAAAGTTTATTGTGGAGGGATATTATAAAAAAATGTACAATGTTATTCAGTATAAAGAAGGAGCTGAAATTCTTTTGAATGATAATTTTGAACAAGAAATTTTATTTGGAAAAGCAGAAGCTTATGGAGCCGAATTTTTCTTGCAAAAGAATGCTGGTAAATTAAACGGGTGGATTGCTTATACGCTCTCTTGGTCGTTAAATTATTTCGATGAGTTAAACGGTGGAAAAGCTTTCTATTCTAGGTTTGATAGAAGGCACGATCTTTCTGTAGTGCTAAATTATACTCCAAGTAAAAAATGGAATTTCTCTGCTGTTTGGGTTTACATGACGGGGGCAAGATTTACAGCGCAAATCGGACAATATTTGATACCAAATTCCTCACTAACAGATGTGAATTTGGTTCCAATTTATACATCAAGAAATGCTGTTACAATGTCGCCAACTCATCGACTAGATGTTAGCGCAACGTACTTTTCTCCAAGGGAAAAGAAGTTTAAATATGAATTGGTGTTAGGCGTTTATAATTTGTATAACAGGGCAAGTCCATTTGTTGTTGAGGTTGGTAGATCTACCAATGGATCCTTAACTTATCAGCAGCCTGGTTTATTTGGTGTAGTACCTTATTTTGCATTTAATTTTAAGATATGAAGAAGAATTTGATCATATTATCAATAGTGTTTTTTGCTATAGTATCCTGTAGGCCAAAACCTCTTGAAATAAGTTTAGAGGCCGCTCCTTCAAAATTGGTGATTGCCTCTCAGGTGGTTCCACAAACAGTATTAGGGGTATTGGTTACTAGGTCATTTACAGCTTTGAAGCACGATATTTTTATTCCCGGTACCAACAATGTTTCCGATGCTTTTATTGACGAAGTTATTGTTACCAATGCGATAGTGACAGTAAAATATGCTGGTCAGATAGACACACTTCATGCGGTAGATACCATTCCCGGCTTGTATGTGAGTGCATCTGTTTTGCAAATCCCTTATGAGAAATATGAGCTTAATGTATATGATCCGCAGTTAAATGAAAGTGTGTCATCTGTTACAACCATGTTACCAGGTGTTGTTTTTGATACGATTTATCCACTGGTTCAAGCAGATAATTCAGTGAAATTGAGATACACTTTTACTGATCTTGCTGGTCCAAACTACTATTTGGTGAATGTTTATAAAGCGCAAAGCAATGCATCTGTTGCAAATCTTGATGTAAATTCATTTCCTTTTAATTCAGGGAGAAATCAGTTGATTCAAAGTCAGTTGATCAATGATTTGGTTTACAATACAGATGAAATAACTATTGAACTAAATCTAAAGGGAGTATCGGAAAGCGACACCATTGGTGTGACTTTAGCGAATATTAGTGAAGGTTATTATAACTATTTAAGTGCTCAAGATAAGATTGACGGAATCATTGGTCAATTGTTTAGAGAGCCTGTTAATGTTCCAACTAACATTACGAATGGATACGGATTTTTTAGCGCTTATGATCCCGATGTAAAAGTCATTGATATCAATAACTATTAAAAAAAGCCTCGAAGAATTTAATTCTTCGGGGCATTCTATATTTAAGCTATTTGCTAATTAGTGTTTCGATAAATAATCAGCTACACCAGCTGCATTTTCTTTCATAGCATCTTTTCCTTCAGTCCAGTTTGCAGGACAAACTTCGCCGTTTGTTTCATAGAAATTTAATGCATCTACCATTCTTAAAGCTTCGTCAATGCTTCTTCCTAGTGGGAAGTCGTTAACAACTTGATGTCTAACCACACCATTTTTATCAATTAGGAATAATCCTCGGTATGATTGAGGAGCACCTTCAAATGTTGTTTCGCCATTTTCGTTGATGCTGTATTCTCCAGCTAAAACATCGTAGTTCTCAGCTATCGATTTAGATAAGTCGGCAACCAATGGGTAAGTAACACCTTGAATACCACCTTGTTTTTTAGGGGTGTTTAACCACGCCCAGTGAGAATATTTAGAGTCAACTGAACAGCCTACTACTACAGTGTTTTTCTTTTCGAAATCGGCCAATCTTTCTTGAAATGCGTGAAGTTCTGTAGGGCAAACAAAAGTAAAGTCAAGTGGATAGAAGAAGAATACCACGTTTTTCTTTCCAATGAATTGTTCTAATGAGAAATCACTTACGAATTCTCCGCCATTAACTACAGCGTTTGCTTTGAATAAAGGAGCTTTTTTTCCTACTAATACTGCCATGATTTTTAAATTTTGGTTATGAATTCAAAAGTAAAATATAAACTTGCTCAAGCAAGGATGTTTTAATAGATTTTAATGATGTACCAATAAAGCGGCGGCTAACCCCAAAAGAATAACCCCCATTTTAACCATATTGAATTTGTGAGAATCGGCCGATTCAAATAAAATAGTGGTGCTAATGTGTAGCAATATACCAGCAACCAAGGCCAATGGAATTGCTAGATTTTCGGGTGAAATGAACCAAAAGTTTGCAACAGTTGCTCCCAAAGGACTCAATAAAGAGAATACAAATAAGATAATTAAGGTTTTGAGATTGTTTATACCAGAATGTTTCAGCATGCTTGTGAGTACAATGGTAATGGGAACGTTGTGAATTAGAATTCCTGTAATCATTGCGTGATGCAAAGATTCATGAGCATCATGCGTGTGTTCATTCAAAGGCATGCCTTCAATAAATGCGTGCGCTCCTAGGCTAAATAGCACTGCGTAAGGAATTCCGTGTTTGTGATGGTGTGAATGCCCGTGTTCAATACCGCCCGAAAATACTCCTAAAATTAGCTGTAGTAAGAAGCCTACAATAACAAAAATTCCGGTGTATTCATGGTTTAAATGATAACTTTCTGGTAAAATTTCAGTGAAACAAATGGCTATCAAGAAGGCGGCACTAAATGCATTTAATAGTTTAGTAGTATTTACAGAAAGATTTTTCCCGTATAGAAAGATTACAGCCACAATCATTACTGCGGCTACTAAAACAAAATATTCGGAATTGATCATCATAATTTCGTGGCCAAGATAATTAATCTGTCTGAATCTTCATTAAATGATTCGAGCTTATAATTGCCATATATTTCACGAATTTCAAATCCGCTTTTAGCTAATAAGCCTTTAAAATCATTCAATTCAAGTAATTCCACTTTTTCGGCATAATTGAATTTCTCTCCGTTTTTTTCAAAGAAGATTTCTTTTACAATTCTGTTGTTTTCAATTTTTTTCTTCAGCGTAAATTCAAGCGAGTCGATTGTTTTTATTTCTTCTTGAACAATATTTTTTCTCACTTTAAGGGCGTTCATAAAGTCGATCACTAATACTCCGTTTTTTTTGAGAGCGATGTTTGCTGATTTAAGGGCTTTAAGATTATCATTTGAAGTAGTGAAATAGCCGAAACTGGTGAATAAATTCAAAGCAAAATCGAAATAATTCGAATAAAATTGTTGGCGCATGTCGTGAACATAGAAATGCAATCTTTCATTTTCTAATTTTCTGGCTTCTAAGATGCTGTTTTCAGATAAGTCGTAGCCAATCACTTCAAAACCTGATTCATTGATTACCTGTGCATGTCGACCTTTTCCGCAACAAATATCGAGAAACTTAGCGTTCTTGTTTTGGCTAAGGTGTGGAATGAGTTTTTTAAGAAAATCATGAGCTTCTTGCTCATTTCTATTTCTATATAGTTGATGGTAAAAGGGGGTGTTAAACCATGATTCGAACCACTGCATCTTATAATTTGCTTTCAACAAAAATACGATTCCAAATAGTATTTACGTTGATTATTTTTAAAATGCGCGAAATTATTTAGATTTGCTTATGAGTGAAACCCAAATGAGTTTCTAGCGTTCAACGACAAAATGCACATTAGTGAGTAACATTTCAGAAAAGACCGCAATAAAGTTTGATATCTACAGTTTCTATAAAAAAATGGAACACAATGATATCATGCTGTCATTCAAAGGGGATATCACTTCCGAACTCCTTTCTTCCATGCTTCAAATCATGGAAACCAAGCTAGAAAATATTGATGAGCAGCCCAAAGTGCGTAAAAAGGTATACAATGTCTTGGTTGAATGCTTGCAAAATTTATATCATCACAGAGATGAAATGCGCACCGACGCAGCTGGAGATGAAGGTAAGAAGCAAGCCATTTTTATGATTAGCAAGAATACCGTAGAGTATAATATAATGACTGGTAATTTTGTTAAATCAGATAAAGTTCCTGGTTTACAAGCACGCATAGATAGAATTAACGCAATGGATAAGGATGAGCTAAAACAGTATTATCAAGATGTGTTAAGTTTAGAAGGATTTTCAGAGAAAGGTGGCGGAGGATTAGGGTTTATCGATATTGCTAGAAAAAGTGGTCAGAAATTAAACTACGAGTTTTTAAAGATCGACGAAAACTTTTCATTTTTTAGTTTATATATTAAAATTTCACAATAGGTTATGGACAAAATTACAATTGAAGGAACATCGAAAACGCCCACTATTATTTTCGATTCAGAGGCGGGGTTATTGGAATTAAAGGGAAGATCTATTCCCGAAAACTCTATTGAGTTTTACAAGCCGGTTGTAGAGTCGCTAGATAAGTACTCTCACGAGCCAAAAGATAAAACAAGTGTGAATATTCAGCTTGAGTACTTCAACACAAGTTCATCTAAATGTATTTTAGATTTATTCAAAAAATTAGAGTCAATTCATAAAACAGGTAAAGATGTGGTTATCAATTGGTTTTATGAAGAGGATGATGAGGATATGTTAGAGGCTGGTGAAGATTACCAAGCAATCATTAAAGTGCCTTTTAAAATGATAGAGGTCACTAATTAACAAATGAAAAGCCTTTAAAATCCCCGTCTGTCAATAGATAGACGGGGATTTTACTTTTTTAAAATGGATGTGTTAATTTCTTGGAAGCCGCATGCTTTGCAGACTTATCATTATTAATTACCTTCACCGCGCTTAAAAAGAGGAAATGACCCTTATTAATGTAATACTTCTTCTATCCGCATATATCTTAGGCTCTATACCATCGGCGGTATGGATTGGTAAGTACTTTTTTAAAATTGACGTTAGGGAGTATGGTTCTGGTAATGCTGGCGCAACGAATACTTTTAGAGTTTTAGGTAAGAAAGCGGGGATTGCTGTACTTACTATTGATGTTTTAAAAGGATTTGCGGCAGTTAAATTGGCTTATTTGCAAAATGTTATAAAACATGTGGAAACAGATAATCCTTTTATGAATTTGATGTTGGCGTTGGGGATAGCGGCGTTACTCGGACATATATTTCCGGTTTTTGCGGCATTTAGGGGAGGGAAGGGAATTGCTACTCTGCTAGGAATTGTATTTGCGGTAATGTGGGAAGCGGCTTTGATTGCCGTAGTTTTGTTCTTGATAGTTTTAATTATTTCGAAATACGTATCGTTGGGTTCGATGCTGGCGGGGCTATTTTTTCCTGTATTGATCAATTTTGTTTTTGAAGGACAAGCCTTGTCTTTAAAGGTCTTTTCTGCTGTAATTGCAGTGTTGGTTTTAGTTACTCATCAAAAGAATATTACGCGACTCATTCAAGGCGTTGAGAACAAAACCTACCTAATCAAGAAGAGAACTTAACGCGTAGCTGTTAGTATTTATAAACTATTCTTCTGTTTCGCATCTTAAAATTGTTACTTTTGTTAGTGTAGGTCGTAAGAGGTACATCAAGTTGAATTTTAAACATAATACATCGTTTCCCTTCTCGGTAAAAAATATTTACCGAACCTTACTTTTTTTCTTATTTGTTTCCTTAACAGTAGCGTTCGTAGATGGCTTTAAGTCGGAGGCCGATATGATTAAGCAGGCGGAAAAGCTATTTGCTGAAAAAAAATATACAGAAGCAGTAGATTTATATACTCAGCTTTCAAGTAATCATCCCGATGTTGCCGATTATAGCTACAAATATGGCGTATGTTTATTGTACGCTGGTGCCGATAAGGAAGAGGCTTTAAAACATTTGAAAATAGCAGCAGGTAAACTAGGTGTTGATGTTTTGTCATACTACTACTTGGGTAAAGCCTATCAATTAAATTATTCGTTTAAACTTGCCATTGAGGCTTACAATTCATTTAAGTCGAGAGCTCCAGTTAAATTGCTTAAGGAGTACGATGTTAGTCAGCTTATCAAACAATGTGAGGAAGGTAAATCGGTTATTCAAGATATTCAGTCAATTCATGTATTAAGTAAGAAAGAAGTTTCGCGAGCCGATTTCTATTACGCCTACGATTTAGCTGCCATAGACAGAAAAGTGATTGTTAAGTCGGATGAGTTTAAAACTAAACTCGACAAGAAATTAAATGAAACAACCTATATAGTTCATAGTCCGCGTGTTAAAGAAGTTTATTTTTCAAGTTATGGAGAGAAAGGTGAAGCAGGTAAGGATATTTATAAAGTGGTGTTATTTGCAGATAACACCAAAAGTGCTCCACTCAATGTTGGGCCAGCCATAAATACGCCATTTGATGAGGATTATCCTTATTTACATCCCAATGGAAGGGTTTTGTATTTTGCTTCCAAAGGTCATAATAGTTTAGGTGGTTATGATATTTTTCGCTGTGAATTAGATACCAATACTATGCTTTGGGGACCAGCGGTAAATATGGGGTTTGCAGTAAATTCGCCAGATGATGATATTTTGTATGTTACAGATATGGGGGAAAATGTGGCTTATTTTTCTTCATCGCGAGCAAGTGCAAAAGGTGAAATAACGGTTTATAAAATACTACCTGCTAAAGACAGAGTAGAAAATACCATCATAAAAGGCGAGATTTTAGTTGAAGGTAACAAACAAAGAAATGCCACTATTACTGTCACCAATTCAGAAAATGGTGAGTTGGTGGGGGTGTTTAAGTCGAATGAAAAGTCGGGTACTTACACCATGACTTTAGCTTCAAACTCAAAATACAAATTTAGTGTGCAGGCAAACGGTTATGCTGCGCATGAGGAGATTGTGGTATTGCCGGCTAAGAAAGTAGCGCCAATCGTTAATCAAAAAATTCAACTTAAAAAATCTCCTACTGAGACGATGGCCCTTACCAATGTTATGCAGTCGATGGTTGATGAAGTTGCATTTAATGAAATTTATAGAAAGGGTGCTTCTTTGGATGTGAACACAAATAAGGATGTAGGTTTCAATACGCTACCGGTGGTGAAGAAAACAGAGACATCAGCCAATAATAGTAGCGCGACTTCTAACTCAAGCACTACATCCAATACCAATGCGGCAAACTCGGCCAATACTGTAAAAGAAGACAAAAAAGAAGTTACCAGTACCTCAATGGTTAGCGAAGCTTATGATGACGCACTTGATTTAGAAAAGGAATACAATAAATTAAAAGAAGAAGCAGAGGCTGCAGACTATGTTTATAGGGTAAAGAATGATGAAGCCAATGAAGCCAAGCAAGAAATTGTTGATTTAACCCGACAAATGAATCAAACCAGCAATGCGGAGGAAAAGAAGAAGATACAGGCCGATATAGACAATAAGGTTAAAGAGTTGCGCAGAAAAGCCAAGGAGGCGAGTATCACCGAGCATTATGCCGAGCAGAAGAAACTCGAAATGCAAAACAAGCAGGAAGAAGCAGCTGCGGCGAAACAGTATGCTGATGTGATTAAGGAAGCGGTTGAAACCAAGAATTCAGATAAGGCAATTGTGAAGTTGGAAGAACAGCGAAAAAAACTCGAAGAAATTCAAGAACGAAATTCGCAAAGTGGGGAGGTGAGCATGGAGCAATCGCTTGCTGCTACTAAGTCGAATAAGGAACAAGAAATCAAAAGTACTGAAGTAGAAATTCAAAAAATAGATCAAGCCATTAAAACGATAGAGGCCGATCAAAAGAATTTGAAAAAGCAGATTGATGCAACGAAAAATCAGCAAATTAAAGATGAGCTAACTCTGCAACTCAATGAAACAAAGGAGGAGTTGGCCGCTCGTCAGTCAGATAGAATGATAGCCGAAGCTCAGTTGGCAGCTATTAAGTCGGAAACACCTGAGTCAACAGAAACACAAGTGGTTGCAGATTTACAGCAAAAAGTAAACGAAGTTAAACAGCAAGATGTAGCTGTTTTAGAAGCAGAAAGAAAAAAGCAGGCAGCAGCGAATAAGGCACAAACAGCATCAGCTACTACTGCTTCAAATAATAGCAGTAACGCTACATCTAACAGCACCAAATCTGTGCCTAATACGAAAGAGGATGTAAGTGCAACTTTGGCTAAATTAGATACCGTTGGCAAGAAAAGCACTCCCGCAGAGAAGTACAATGATGAGATGCAGAAGGCAGCCATGACTCTCGATTTGGTGAATTCGAATAAGCAAGAGCAGGTGATAATGGAAGGCGCGTTGAAGTCGGCTAAATCGGAAAATGCAAAGGCACAAGCTCAAAAAAGAATTGATGAATTGAAAGTTGAGGAAGAAAAGAAAAATAAGGAGATACTAAATTATTTGGCAAATGCTAACAAGATTAAGGAAGAGTCTAAACTTACTCCACAGCAAATAGCAGCAGCACCCAATAAAGTTGATGAAAAAAGAATTGCTTCGGTGCAATCTTACACGCAAGCTCTGCCTAATAGCAATCAAGCTGCAAACAATACAAACCTAGCGGCTGCAAACGCAAGTCAATCAGTATCGAATACCAATCAATCTACAGCTGCATCTAACCCAGCTGCAAATGCTAGCGCCCAAACCAATACAACTAGCAGTAACAATAATCAAACAAGCAATGGTTCTAATGCAACAGCAACAGCAAATAATACCAGTCAAGCTACACAAAATGCGGTTGCTGCTGCAAACACAAATAATGCGCAAACAGTAAAGAAGGATACGGTAAAAGCCAAAGATATTTTTCCGCCTAATTTTAAGGCAGAAAATGCAGGTAAAGAAGAGTTGTCAGCAGCAGCTTTCAGCTCATTTGGAATAAAGCCGCAAGGCGCAGTTGCAGTGAGCGAAGATGCTTCGGTTAAAAGCCATACCAATAATGCTAAAGTAGCCGAAAATCAGGCCTTAAATTTAATGTCTCAAGCCGAACAAAAGAGGGAATTAGAAGCGGCTTCAACGAACTTAGAAGAAAAAAAGAAACTGAACAAAGAGATAGCAGATCTTGAAAAACAAGCTCAAGAAAAAGAGCTGGTTGCCGCCGATAATTACTTCTTGGCCAATCGTGCTCAATACGATTTAAATCAAGCAAGCATTAATAAGGCAATTGGCGAAGGGAAATTAAAAGTCGATGCGGCCAAGCTTACCGAGATAGAAAACAATTGGTTAAAGGCATTAGTGGTGCGTGAAAAGATAAAAACAGCAAAAGATTTTAAAGAGAAAGTTATAATAATTAATGAAGCAAATCAAAAGGAAAGTGAAGTTATTGCTAAGCAGCAGGAGATTCTCAAGGGAATTTCGCAAAGCCCAGTAGTAGTCGACAATCAGAGCAGAACGGTTAAATCAGATACAGCTACTAAAGAGGTCGCTTTTAAAGATAAACCAACAGCAAGTAAAGTAAATGAAGCTTTTGGGGTAACTCCTACAGATCATGTGTACAGCAAAGATGAACAAGTTCAAACGGCATTATCTGCGGTGAACACTTTAGAAGAAGATGCTGCTAAAAATTATGAAGAAGCACAGGCACTCAAGCAACAAGCCGCAGCGAGTGAAAAGAAATCTCAAGCAAAAAAATTAAACAAGGAATCGGTTAAAAAAATTAAGTTGGGAAGAGCCAAGATGAAGCAAGCAATGGCGAAGAGAGCAGAGTTGAATAAAACCGAAAGTGAAGCTAATAAAACAAAAATTCAAGATGCTGTTGCAAAGAAAGAAATAGTTCTTACCGATAAACAAAGCAAAGAATTACAAACTGCTGATGAGCAATTCAAGAAAGCAGAGGAGCTAAGATTAAAGGCAAAAAAGACAAAGTCTTTTGCCGGACAAACAGATTTGAATAATCAGGCAAATTCAGTTGAAACAGCCGCTTTGGATATGCAAAGAAAAGTTCTCGAAGGAAAAACCGACGATGCTCCTAAGGTAGCGAAGATGACTCCGGCCGATTCTTTAAAGGCGAAGAACGTGGAGATTAAAGATGATGTTAGAAACAACCAGATTGCATTAGACCAAAATCAAAATAGAATCAACGTTGTTCAAAATAACAACTTAACAGCTCAGCAAAAAGATGAAGTTATTAAGCTTCAAAAAGAGGTTAATGCCTTAATAGCACAATCAAAAGAAAAGGAGATTGAAGCTGCCTCGAGCAAAGATTTAACTATTGCTACGGCAACTCTAAATCATGCCGACGAATTGAAAAAACAAGCGATAGTTAAACAGCAACAAATATTAGCTATTAAGGAGAATAAGCCCGTAGTTACTGAAGTCGCAAAAGTGGATACAGCTAAAAGTACTACCAATTCAACCAATGCAGTTGCGGTAAATGCTAACAAAAAGGCACCCGAAGCTACCAAAGAATACAACACCATGTTGAAGGAAGCACAAGACATGGAAAAAGAGATTTCAAGTGAAATTGAAAAATATGCTCAGTTGAAGAAGGAAGCTAAAAATTATCAAGTGCAATCAGAGCAGGCTCTTGCAAATGGTAAAGTAGATGAAGCCGAAAGATTGAGAAAACTTGCCAATCAAAAGGAAGAACAAGCGTTGCAGTCGGCTCAGCTGATTGATAATTCAAGGTTGGAAGCTAAAGCGAAAAGAGAAGAAGCTAAAATTTACTTACAAAGTTTAAATCCTCAGGTGGCAAATGAAGTGCAAAATAAAGCAAGCGATAAGAATGCCCAAACAGATGTTTTTGTTAATTACAAAGAGAAAACCGATAAAGATGTTGCTGCTACAAGTACTGCAGCAACTACCGCCAAACAACCTGGCGATCAGCCTAAAAATAATAATGTAGCAGTTACAAAAATTGACGTTAACAACTCGCCTCTTTTTGGTGAAAAAGCGAATGATGTTCAAGGGGCAGTGGTTAAAGATCAGTTTGAAATAAAATCAGATGTAGTTTATTCTGCAGCACAGCCAATTCCGGTTGATGCGCCGCTTCCTGATGGTTTAATTTACACAGTGCAAGTAGGTGCTTTTAGAAATCCGATTCCTCAAGATTTATTTAAAGGTATTTCTCCTCTGTATGGAGAGAAAACGCCAATGGGCTTTATACGCTATACGGCAGGTACTTTCCGTTCATTTAAAGCTGCTACGATAGCTAAAGACAAAATTCGTCAGATGGGCTATCCCGATGCTTTTGTTGTTCCTTACTATAATGGTAAGAGAATATCTATGGATCAGGCCGATCAAGTCACAGCAAAAGCCGATATAAAACAACAAAATGCATTGCAAGTGATTGAAGCAAGAGAGGTAGAAGCAATGAACAAAGTGGAGGTTAAAAATCCTGTAAATAATGTTGTTAACGCGGTAGAAGCTAATGCAAATAGGGCAGAAAGTTCAGAAGTAACCTCATCTGATAAAGTGTTTTACACCGTTCAAATTGGGGTGTTTAGTAAAGAAATTAAAAAGGGTAGTATTTACGATATGCAGCCACTCAATGTAGAGAGAACAGCCAATGGGTTACTAAGGTATTCTGTAGGTAAATACGATAATATTGAGGCTGCAAATAAACGAAAAGCAGAAATTAATGCAGCTGGAATTGGTGATGCATTTGTAACAGCTTATAAGAACGGACAAAGGATTGCCGTTGCTGATGCGCAAGCAAATACTGCTACTATTGCAGCAACCAATAATGCCACTAGCACAGCCAATACAACAACTGCAAATAATGCAGCAAATGCGGGAGGGATAGTATTTAAAGTTCAAGTGGGAGCTTTCGCTAAAGAAGTGCCAGTAGAGACAACAACTTTATTCTTTAATCTTCCTTCTAAAGTAGAATATTATAAAGATGTAAATGGAATTACGATTTTCAACGTAGGTAACTTTACGAACGTAGAAGATGCGCGCAAGCTAAAAGATCAGGTGATTGCCGCAGGTTTAAAAGATGCTTTCTTGGTGGCATATCAAGGGAAAGAAAAAATATCTGTTGAGAAGGCCTTAGAACTGCTTAAGAAGTAGCATCTTATTCACAATCAAAAAGTAATAATCTTAATAAAAATATTTTGGTTGCGATATCAATTCGTCCTATCTTGACGTTGTTATAACTCACCATTATAACAATTAAGTGTTTCCTAGACTTAACCTAAAACAACAACTATGCGTCTAGAACCTTTTATTTACGCTTTGTTCTCATTGGTGTTAATTCTTGTCATGATTGGGAGTTAACATAAAATGTAAAATGAAGTTGCATTGCCTCGAATCTAATTCGGGGCAATGTTTTTTTTGATATTTTTTCTTTCCCTATTTTTGCTTCAATGAATTCAATTCGTTTTGAAATACAAACACAAGAGCAGCTTGATTTAGATGTATTGGTAGAAGAAGCGCCAATTCTAGATTTAATCATTTACAACGATGATGTGAATACCTTTGATCATGTGATTAGATGTTTGATCGAAATTTGTGAGCACGAAGAAATTCAAGCCGAACAATGTACCATGTTGATTCACTACAAAGGCAAATGTTCGGTGAAAAGAGCCGATTACGAAACGCTTGAACCAATGTGTACAGCCCTTCTTGATAAGGGGCTGAGTGCCAAAATAGAATAACATCACGATAACAATAAAAGTGTATCTTCGCGCTCTTATGAAGAAAATCGAAGAATACCGTCAGCTATTTGGTGTAACAAAAGACACCGATTTAAATGAGCTTAAATCTGTTTATCGAACAGCGATGAAAAACTGGCACCCCGATAAGTTTCACGACGATGAGGTGCTAAAAGAACAAGCCGAACAAAGAAGTAAATTGTATATTGAAGCCTATCATTTCTTAGTAAGTATTGCTCCCGAAACCATCGAGCAAACCAAAGAAGTGTATACTCAAACTATTACTACTTGCGGAATACAAGATTTTAAATACGCCAAACAAATACTTACTGTTGAATTTACAGATGGAAGTTCATACGAGTACTTTGGAGTGCCTAAATTGATCTTTACCAGATTGGTGAATTCTGATTCGCAACCGCGTTATGCACGCCGACATATTTTCACATCATTTTTATATCGAAATGTGAGAAGTGCGAACGCTGTTTAATTGCATTTGAATAAAAATAAAAATCCCCGTTAGTGTGCTAACGGGGATTTTTTTATTGTGTTAATCGACTAAGCTTTTACTGGCACCAAAGCGCCTTTGATGATGCTGTCAACAACTGATGGATCAAGTAAAGTTGAAGTGTCTCCCAAGTTAGAAACATCACCTTCGGCAACCTTTCTAAGGATTCTTCTCATAATTTTTCCAGAACGCGTTTTAGGCAAGCCTGGTACAATTTGAATTTTATCTGGTTTTGCAATCGGACCAATAATCTTAGTCACGATATCTAATACTTCTTTGCGGAAGGCATCTTCATTGTCGATTTTCTCTTCGCAAATCACATATGCGTAGATACCTTGACCTTTAATTTCATGAGGATAACCAACCACTGCAGATTCAATTACTTTAGGGTGTTCGTTCAATGCGTTTTCAACCTCTGCAGTACCCATACGGTGGCCGCTTACGTTGATAACGTCGTCTACACGACCAGTAATTCTATAATATCCATTTTCATCTCTCTTACAGCCGTCACCCGTGAAGTATTTATCTTCGTAAGTAGAGAAATAAGTTGTTCTGCATCTTTCATGATCACCGTAAGTGGTGCGAATGATTGAAGGCCATGGAAATTTGATACATAAGTTACCTTCAACATCATTTCCAACGATTTCTTTGCCTTCGGCATCAACTAAAATTGGCTGAATACCAGGCATTGGTAAAGTAGCATATGTTGCTTTTTCTTTGGTAACACCAGCCATTGGCGCAATCATGAATCCGCCAGTTTCTGTTTGCCAGTAGGTATCCACAATCGGACATTTTTCATTTCCTACATTTTTGAAATACCATTCCCAAGCTTCTAAGTTGATTGGCTCACCTACAGAACCTAAAGCTCTCAATGAACTTAAATCGTATTTTTTAGGAACATCATCACCAAACGCCATCAAAGCACGAATTGCAGTAGGCGCAGTGTAGAAAATGTTCACTTTGTGTTTCTGACAAACTTCCCAGAAACGGCCTGCATCTGGGTAGGTAGGTACACCTTCAAACATAATTGAAGTGGCACCCGCTAGTAATGGTCCGTAAACAATGTATGAGTGTCCGGTAATCCAACCTATATCTGCTGTACACCAGTAAATTTCACCTTCTTCATATTGGAAAGCATTTCTAAATGTATAATCGGTGTACACCATGTAACCACCAGTGGTGTGCACAACACCTTTTGGTTGACCGGTTGAACCAGAAGTATAAAGGATAAATAAAGGATCTTCAGAATCCACCTCAACAGCTTCACAAGAAGTGCCTTGCTTTGCCATTTCTTCATGCCACCAGAAATCTCGTCCGCTAACCATTTCTACTGGAGTATTTGTTCTTTTGAAAACGATTTGAGAAGTCACGATTGGACAAGTTTTTAGCGCTTCATCAACAACCGCTTTAACAGCAATTGCTTTAGCGCCACGAGGGTTTCCATCAGAAGTTACAACCACTGTTGCTTTAGCGTCGTTGATTCTATCAGCTAAGGCATTTGCAGAGAAACCAGCAAATACAACAGAATGGATAGCACCTAAACGAGCAGAAGCCAAGCAGGCAATGGCCAACTCAGGAACCATTGGCATATATAAGCAAACTCTATCTCCTTTTTTAACTCCATGTGCTTTCAACACATTGGCAAATTGACAAACTTTTTCGTGTAATTCTTTATAAGTGATTTTAACTGCAGCCTCACTTGGTTCATTAGGTTCCCACAGAATTGCTACTTGATTAGCGCGGGTTGCTAGATGGCGGTCTAAAGCATTTTCAGTAATGTTTAATTTACCATTCACGAACCATTCTACTTTTGGCTCTTTGAAATTCCAATTGAGCACTTTGTCCCATTTCTTTTTCCAAACAAAAGATTCAGCTTGCTCAGCCCAAAAAGCTTCAGGTTGATCAACACTTTTTTTGTATTCTCTTTGGTAATCTTCGAAAGTTCTAATTCTTGTAGCCATGCAGTTAACAGTTTATTTTTTTAATTGGGGTTCTAATATATAAAGTTTAAATTTTATTGACTAAAATTTCCACTATTATATCATTAAATTTTTTCTGAAAATTAAATTTAATAATATTTGGGAATACCGTGATTAACATTGTACTTTTGCGGATTAATAGTATTTGATGGATAACACAGAATTTCCGGTAGAAGCGAACAAAGAAGTAAGAAAGCTATATCCTTACCAGGAGCGCGCTATAAATGAGATTGTTGCTAAGTTAAATGATAGTCCGAGCGACTTTAAATTGCTCTATCAGCTTCCTACAGGAGGCGGTAAAACCATTATTTTTGCCGAAATCACTCAACATTTTATCAAAGACAAGAAGAAACGAGTGTTGATTTTAACGCATCGCGTTGAGCTTTTAGAGCAAACTTCCAACCGATTAAATGATATTAGTGTTAAGAATTTCATCATTAATAGTGATGTTAAAAAAGTAGAAAATCAAGAACAGTACGGTTGTTTCGTAGCAATGGTGGAAACATTGAACAATCGTTTGATGGAAGACGATGATTTTTTAAAGGATATAGGTTTGGTGATTGTGGATGAGGCGCACAATAACTCATTTAGAAAGATTTTTCAGTATTATAAACAGTCGGTATTGCTTGGTGTTACAGCAACTCCTCTTAGTTCTAATAAAAGTTTGCCTTTAAAAGACAATTACCATGAACTTATTTGTGGTGATTCTATTTCTGCACTAATCGAAGCTGGGTATTTGTGTGAACCATCCACATACACTTATGATGTTAATTTAGGTTCATTGAAAGTGGGTATCAATGGTGATTATACTGTAAGTTCTTCAGAAAAATTGTATTCGGGTTACGACATGCAGTTCAAGTTGATAAGTGCCTACAAAGAAAGAGGGGTAGGGAAGAAGGTGTTGATTTTTAATCCGGGTATTCAAGTTTCGTGGTTGGTTTACGATTTCTTTAAAGAAGCAGGAATTCAAAATATAAAACATTTAGATAGTACTTTTGGTGAAAGAGAAAGACGAGAAGTATTAGATTGGTTTAGAAATACACCAGATGCTGTTTTAACATCGGTGGGTATCTTAACAACAGGTTTTGATGAACCATCGGTAGAAGTAATTATGTTGAACAGGGCAACGCGTTCATTAACGTTGTATCATCAAATGATCGGACGAGGATCGCGTGTGTTGCCAAACAAAAAGAACTTCTCCATTATCGATTTAGGTAATAATGTTCATCGTTTTGGGTTGTGGGAACAAGCTATTGATTGGCAAGATGTATTTAAACATCCCGATAAGTATTTAGAACAAGAATATTTCGATGAGTTAGAGCGTCAGCGTGAGGTGATGTACAATATGCCTGAAGAAATAAAGGCACGTTTTGTCAATTCATGGGATATGTTAGAGTTTCCGGTGGTAGAGATGTATGAAGAGTTTTTAAGTATGGGTATTAAGCCCAACAGAATTATAGATGACTGTATTGCCAATCATGCCGAGATCATTAAGCTCAATGCCAAAGATTTTGAAGAAGCTAAAGAAATGCAGATTTTGCTTCAAGATAGTATCAAGCATAGAATTAAGTTGTACACCTCCTGTTTATCTAAATCAACTAAAAACTATTTCAATTGGGTTTTAGAAACGTACAATAGAAGGCTTAGGAATCAAATTAGAATATTGGTTCAAGATTAGGCTAAAATTCTTTCTTCCTCGGCATTTTCATTAATGGTAGTGTGCTCAGCTTGGTCGGCACTATAAAAAGCATTTTTGTTTTTAACTACCCAAGGAATAAACACTACAGAAGGTAATAGTGATAAGGCATATAATGTGGTTAGGTGCGCTAAATAAAACGAAACGAATAAGCCTATCGACATAGCAACTATTCTAAACAACTCCAGTGCAAATGAAATAGGTTGTCTATCAAGAACAAATCCTAGAGAAAGCGTGGAGAATATTAAGAAAGAAATAACAATGTATTGAATAGTTTCAGGCATGGTATCGGTGTAGTAGTAAATTGCCGCAAATAGCACAATTATTATGGTAAATTGAGTTAGCAAATATCCTTTGATGTTTTTTTCTGCACGTATATCTTTCGGAATTTCAGTTTTGTGTTTTTCGTAGTATGGTCCCAGGGTCTCCGGACCAGCGAAAAGAATTCTCATCTTGTTTTTAAAACCCTTCTCTTGTTTTGCGGCATTGTACAAATCAATAAAGTAGTGAAACCATGCTGTTATTGGATTATGGCTTTTCATAGGTTTGGTAATACCATATTTCACTTCTTCTACTTCACGCTCAAAAGTGCCAAATAATCGATCCCAGATAATGAATACTCCTCCGTAATTTTTGTCGATATATTTTTCATTTTTTCCGTGGTGAACTCTATGGTGCGACGGAGTTACCAATATATTTTCCAAGAAACCTAGTTTGTTGATTAGTCGGGTATGAATAAAAAATTGATAAGCACCATTAATACCTATAATAAGGGTGGTTAAGGCTGGGTCGAAACCAATGATAGGAAGCCACAGCCAAAAGAACATTCTTATGATCAATTGAATGGCAGAAACTCTAAATGACAATGTGAAATTATATTCTTCGCTTTGGTGATGTGTGATGTGAGCCGCCCATAAAATGTTTATCTCGTGTCCGGCGCGATGATACCAATACCAAAGAAAATCAATAGCAATGAACAATAAAACAGTAGTGAAAGGATTAATGGGAATATGCGTAATTGAATAATTATTGTAGAAGTAGGTAAATGAAGCGTAATAAATTACAACAAAGAGTAAAAAGATTGTTCTTTCTAGAACCCCACAAGCCATATTAGTCAAAGAATCAGAAAATTCGAAAACCTTCTTTTTCATCAACTTACTAATTAAGAATTCGCCCAGCACTAGTAAAATCATGGTGATTATGCTAAATGCAAAGGCTTTCGTTAATTCAACAGTCATGTTAACATCAATTTAAAGCATGGCTAAAATACACATCACAAACTAAACGCAAAAATGAGTTTACAATTATTAAGAATTTTATGATGAAGGTCATAAAAAAAGCGCCAACCTGTTGGTTAGCGCTTTTGATTGTAAAAGTAGTAGTAGAGATTGCTATTTAATAATTTTTACCGACTGAACAGTGTTATTGTTGTTGATTTGTAAAGTGTATAGTCCTTGTGCTAAGTTGCTTAAATCCAGTGTGTTTGTATTGCCTTCGGATATTACTAATTTACCTGAGGCATCAAATATTTTAGCTAATTGTACATAACTGTTGAAGTTAAGGAAGTCACTTCCATTTAAAGGATTGGGATATATTGAAATACTTTTTGATGTGATGTCTGCAATGGTGTTTGTATTGATGTCGGGATTAGTAATTGTACCTTGAATACTGTAAGGCCCCATTGAGTTGTAGGCACTCCAACCTGTTGTTGCATCACCGCTTCCAACTCCATCTATTGTTACAAAATAGTATCCGGCGCTTAAATTTTGATTGATATTTACACCATTTATGCAAAGATTATTGTGAGCGGTATTGTAGGTATTGAGCAATTGATTGTTGGCATCGTACAGTTTTACTTCGATATCAAGGTTAGTTTTAACTCCTGCTAAAGGAATAAAGCTTAAATCAACTCCACCACCACCTGTGTAAAAATGAAATACATCCACATCGGTGTTCCTTTCAATTGTTCCATTGTTGTGTGTAGAGTCCACATCTCCAACAATACCATTAAGAGTGTAGGTAATATCTGTTGCTGCACCGGTATTGTTACCATGGTCGTCTGTTTTGTAACTAATTACGCCAGCAATAACAGCTAGATCATCTTGTTGTATTTTTACTTTTTGGTTGCTGTTGTTGTATTGATAGCAGAATGCGTTGGTAAACTCACCCTGACTAAATTGAGAAATAGCTTTTCCGTATGCTGCGCCCATTATTGGTCCCCAGTTGCCATGCCCAGTATAATATTCGGTGGTGTCTGTTCCACTCACTGTGCCATGATGCTGGAGTCCCAAAGTATGGCCAGCTTCATGAGAACATGCTTCCCCTGCATTTTGAGCAGAGTTGCCTACGTTATTCACAAACACCCAACCAGTTTTGTATTTTACTTCCCAGTAATCAAAAACTCCAACATATGCTACTCCTCCAGCATTAGGGTGAAAGCTATTAGTTGGAGTAAAAACCATTCTTATTCTGGTCATTGTATCGGCACTTAAAAAAGTGCTTTCATCGGTAGTTACATTCAAATCAAAAGGAGCATAATCTTCTGCAACAATACTCCATGCTTGATAGATTTGAGAGTCGGAATATCCCGATGCTGCTGTAGTAAGAGCTTGGCCATTGTTCCAAGCGCTACCCGCTGGCAAATCGTATCCATCAAAATCTAAATACAAAACATTTGACGAACCTGGTAAGGAAGAATAAGCTGGTACCGGACCATTTGCGCTTCCAAGTACTTCTGTTTTTGAATTTTGTTTGGTTGATTTATTGAGTTGATCAGTTCCGTAACTAACGCACATGATATTGTGCAGTGAAGTTTTTGTAACAGTTACTTCACCAATCTCATTGGTGCTGTACTTGTATGCTAAATCATCTGTTTTAGAAATTATTACAAATCCCGAAATTTTGTTGTTGCTCGTGCTTATAAAGTAACTCGATTCGGGAAAACCTTGCAGAGTACCCGATAAAGTGTTGTTTGAAATAAATGTTGTGTTCGTATTGTATTTCAAATCGGCAGATATTTGAATCTCACTTGTGTTATTGTGTAAAGTGGAGTGAACTTGTTGGGTGTTTCCTAAAACCATTGGACCTTCTAAATTTTTACCCGCTGTTGCTGTTAAGAAAAGAGAAGAAAATAACATAGTATATGATGTTTTCATCGGCAAATATTTAAGGGGGTTTTGATCCTTAAACTTAGAAATGAAAAAAATGTTTCCGTTTTTATACTTAGGCTCTCTATCCGTTTAAAATCACAGATAACAGGTCGCTGCCAACGTAAGATTGATTTACGCTGCCATTTGGAATTGTTGGTGCAGGCACTCCAAAATTGAATTTTGTTGCAGAAGTGAAAATTTGCGCTTCATCCCATAAATTTTGATCGATGAATTCTTGTAATGTTTTTCTACCGCCTTCAACAATTAACGAGCTGATGTTTTGCTGATAGAGATAATTACATATGTCTTGCAAAGATTCAAATTTTACCCATTCGGTATTGTTTTCTTTTTTACTTTCATTAAAGTTAAAAACGATGGTAGGCACAGAGTTATCGAAAATGTGCAAGTGAGCGGGTAATTTTAATTGAGGATCTATAATTAAGCGCAATGGATTTTTACCTTGAACCAGGCGAGTAGTTAATTGTGGGTTATCTATTTGAGCAGTGTTTGCACCAATCAAAATCGCTGCTTCTTCGCTTCTCCATTGATGAACAAGCTGTTTGCTCTCGGCACTAGAAATCCAATTGTTGTTATTAATATCTTCTTTATTTCTACTAATGAATCCATCTTGTGTTTTGGCCCACTTTAGAAAAATATACGGACGTTTTTTTTCGTGAAAGGTGAAGAAGCGTTTGTTTAGCTTTTTACACTCCAGTTCTAAAATACCTGTGATTACTTCGATGCCTGCCGATTTTAGCTTTTCAATGCCTTTGCCAGCCACTTTCTCATAGGGATCTACGCAACCTATCACAACTGTCTTCACTTTATGATGAACAAGTAAATCGCTGCACGGGGGAGTTTTTCCGTGGTGGTTGCAAGGTTCTAAGCTCACATAAACCGTAGCTTCTTTAAGTAAACTCTTGTCTTCAACAGAATTAATGGCATTTACCTCAGCATGTGGCCCTCCATAAAACTCGTGGTATCCTTCGCCAATAATTTTGTCGTTATGCACAATAACGCAGCCAACCATAGGGTTGGGTGCTACCTTTGTTAACCCTTTTAATGCAAGGGTTAGGCAGCGCTGCATATATAAATTGTGTTCTTGCATAAGGGTAAAGATAAACAGTTTATTAGCTTTGTGCACATGAAGATAGCTCAAAACAATGTTGAAGCAGTTGAACAATATTTGAAAGAAAGCCTTTCTGCATTTTATTCTGCCAGAGAAATTGAGCTTTTTACAGACATCTTGTTGGAAGATTTTTGGAATATTTCTAAATCGCAAAGGCTTTTGAATAAAGACATTCGTTTGTCGGAATCACAGTTGTTGCAAGTGATTTACGCTTGTAAAGATTTGAAAAAGTATAGGCCAATACAGTACATTACAGGAAAAGTTTTTTTTGCTGATTTGGAATTGGAAGTTGATGAAAATGTTTTGATTCCCCGTCCCGAAACAGAAGAGTTGTTTAGTTTGATTGCTAAAGAGAATCATTCTCCCTCTGTGATTGTAGATTTTTGCACTGGCAGCGGTTGTTTGGCCTTAGCGTTGAAAAATAGATATTCGTCTGCGAAAGTTATAGCCACTGATATTTCGAAGGGAGCCTTGACTGTAGCACAAAGAAATGCACATAAAAATAAGTTAGAAGTTCATTTTATTGAAAGCGATGTATTGAATTCACAATCTTCTGATTTCCCTTTTAAGGCAGATATTATTGTTTCTAATCCGCCGTATGTTCTAGAAAGCGATAAGAAAGATATGTCGGCAAATGTTTTGCAATATGAACCACAATTGGCACTGTTTGTTGATGATAACAATGCCATAGTGTTTTACAAGAAGATAGCCGATATCGCATTTGAATTGTTGAATGATGGGGCTAAGCTATACTTTGAAATTCACGAAAATAAAGGAAAAGAAGTCTGCGATTATTTAGTAGCAAAAGGCTTTACGCAAGTAATGGTAATAAAAGACTTTTACGAAAAAGAAAGATTTGTCGCTGCCACCAAGGTGCAATAGTATTTTCTTATGAAGCGCAATAGCTAAAAAGCCCTATTAACACCAATTACCCATCTAAACTCAAAACCATCGTTTGCTACATACGGAGTTCTATTCAAGAATAGAGGGAAGTCAGCGCGAATAATTAATGGACGAACAGTTTCTAGTTTTCTAAATTTTTTAATTTTCAATGTAGTTCCTATACCAGCGTCGGCGGTAAAAACACCAAACTCATTTTGTATTGTTCCTGTAGGAACGAGCATCATGCCGGCATCACCAAATAGGTAGTAATCGAAATCGAAATATTGTCTCCAGCGCAAAGAATGCCATTTCAAGTATTCGCTAAATTCCAGTTCGGCGTTGAAAGAAGCGCCGCTAATTCCTCGGTAACCATAAATGATATTGCCATCTTTTGTTTTTTGTGGAAGAAGATATCCGGCATAGCCCCTTAAATTCAATCCGCCGCCCATTTGAAAATGGTTCACATCGGCACCAAATTGAGCATCATTCACTGAAAAAGCACCGGCTGATCGCGAATATTTATTGTCCATCATTTCCTCTGGATTTGCACCAGCTGCAAATAATGAAGACTCTAATGGTATATTACTTCCAGAGCCATATTGCGCAAAGAAGCGTGTGCTGAAGATGAATTTCTTGATGTAATTTTGATTAATCGCCGAGAATTTCAAGGTGGCATAATCGTAATTACCTCCTGGTAAAGCTGTTCTTAAAACAAGGGAAATTGTTCCCTGTCCTCGTTTATAATGATACACATGATAAAAGTCAATATTTAAAGTGTTGTTCCATTTGTTGGCAGTCCATTCATTCGGAAGCAATAAATATTGCAATGCATTGAAGTCTTTGCGATACATTGCTTTTGTGAAAATTCTGAGACGATTTGTTTTGTCTTTTGATGATTTGGTTACTCCAATTTCGTAACGCTGCAATCCTTCTAGATAAACACTTTGAACATCAAGTCTGGTGAATTTTCCGAAGCGTGGAAGTTGAGTGTTGTAGCTTAAGCGGTATGATATTTTGTCGAATTTATTAATGAAAACAGAGCTATCTAAATTAGCCTGTCCTAAGCCACTATTCATCCAAATAGTGAAATCGAAATTATGAAAAGTTTTAAGGTAATTTCCATTGAGGTGAACTCCTAATTTAGTTCCATCATATCTGTTGTACCAAACATCTGGTCTCCAAAAAAGTTCGTAGTTGTTGCGATCGAAGTTGTTCGCAATTTTCGAGTCCATTTCAACTGTATGCGGAAATTTTTTCGAGTTGTTGAGTGCATTTACATCGGCCAAGCGATGGGTTGGATCAATCACAACATTGTATATACCTCCAGGCACTATAACAACTGCTTCGTACTCGGGTTGCAGATTTCCCCATCCATACCACTTGGGTAAAATATTGGCGTTGGTTTCTTTAATAAACCATGTGTTTGGAATGTGATAATTGATGGTGCTATCGAGGTTACTAAGTATCTGAAAATCGATAGGCATTTGCATTTCACCTTTTCTTTTGAAAGTAATGATGTATTGATCTTTTTCTTTGCCTCTTCTAACGCAACTTACAGAATAGTCAATCACTTTAGTGGTCTCCATCCATTGGTCGAAGAACCAGTTTAGGTCTACATGTGTGTACTGAATGATAGAATTTCTAAAATCTTCGAAGTAGGGGTGGCACATTTTCCACTGACTAAAATAATTTTGCATGGCATGCAAGAACAAAGAGTCGCCCAAAACATATTGAAGGTTGTACAACATGGTTGCTGTTTTGTAATAAACATGTCCATAACCACCCCCGTGGCCTACTTGTCCGCCATCAAAATCACTTGAATGTGTATTCAACGCTCTATCATCTCTCTGCGCAGCGGCATAAATATAATTGTCGTAAACTCTGGTGTTCACTACCAATTGCTCTTTTCTAAATCTTCTTAAATATTTGTTTTTAATAGGGTTGTGATAGACAGTATCACCGTCGATGCGGCTAACTGCCCATGAATCTAAAAATTCGGTAAATCCTTCATCTAGCGCTGCTCTATAAGTTTCATTGTTGCCTACCATGCCGAAGAACCAATTGTGGCCGATTTCATGGGCAAGTAAACTACGGTAAGTTGGGTCGCTTCCGTTATCCAGCGTAAGCATAGGATATTCCATTCCGTCTTTGGCATCGGCTACAACCATTTTCGGATAAATGTATCGTCCGAAATCTCGCGAATAAGTTTCGATAATTTTGGCGGTGTATTCTGCTGCATTTTTCCAATTTGGAGCATTTTCTTCCCGCACCAGTGCTACACATAGTACATCATTCCAATATCTTTCATCAATTCTGTATGTAGGGTCGGCAGTAAAAGCGAAATCGTGCACATTTTCGGCGTGATAAATCCACGTTTTCTTTTCACCTTCCTTATAGGGAGTTGGAATACTAATGGTGTCGCCTGGTTTTCTATTGATGAAATTACTTAAGTCTAATTTTTTTCTAAGTTCATCAGGAAGAACTTCATTGCGATTTTGAAGCCAGCCAGTGGCTTCCACTACAAAATTAGACGCAAGAGTTAGTTCAACATCAAAAGTACCGTAATCGCCATAAAACTCTTTGTCGAGGTGTTGGTCGGTATTCCATCCAAACTTCCTATCATACACACAAATTCTAGGATACCAATGCACGCCATCAAAATGTTTTAATCCTCTTTGCGATAAGAAAAATTTCATTCTTCTTCTGGTAGATCCAACATCGAAATAGGTTTTGAACTCAATTTCGAATGCGGCTTTTCCTCCCGATTTAATGGCCTGAGGAAGATATACTTTCAGAATGGTGTTGTCTAGCTCGGTTTTAACCTCCACACCATTAACCACAAATTTGGTGATTTCAATGCCCTTACCTTGACGCTCGTAAGTTCCGTATCTTGGATTTAAATCTTGTTGTTTCTGCAGTTTGTCGTAATAAGAGCCAGGCTGAAAAGCATTTTGGTAGAGATTGAAGTACACAACATTTAGTGAGTCGGGGGAGTTGTTCCAGTAGGTTAAAAATTCTTTTCCGGTTATTGTATGTCTTTTTTCGTTCAATTCGGCTTGAATGGTATAATGAACATCTTGTTGCCAGTATCCATCATAAGGTTTCCTGTTTTTCCAGTATTCTGGGTTATTCCAGTTTCTATAGGAGTTAGGAGAATGAAGAGGGTCGTACACTTGCGACCATAAATTGGTGCAAATTATTAGTGCTATTGCAAGAGAAAAATATTTCATAGTTGAATTGATGTGTCAAATATACAATAGTAAAACCTGATTTTTTAAAAAAAAATCAATTCAAAATACTTAGCTTCGCAGTATTGAAATACAACTAATGTTTCCATGAAAAAAGTGCTTGTTTGTGTTGGTACTCGACCTAATTTGATTAAGATTACTCGTTTAAAGGAGTGTTTCTCGAAGTATCCTGACTTACATTTTAAGTTATTGCATACTGGGCAACATTATGATTATAAGATGAGTGAAGTTTTTTTTGAGGAGTTGGGTATTCCAAAACCAGATGTGCTTTTTGAGCTAAAACGCGAATCTCAAATTTCAGTTGTGAGTCAGATAATGCTTCAATTCGAGCAAGAGATTTTAAAAGATAGACCCGATTTAGTTGTTGTGCCAGGAGATGTAGATTCAACTTTTGCATGTGCCTTTGTGGCAAGTAGATACAAAATACCTGTAGCGCATATTGAGAGTGGATTGAGAAGTTGGGATAAAACTATGCCCGAGGAGATCAATAGAATTTTGGTGGATAACATTGCTGAGTTGTATTTTACCACAGAAAAATCGGGTAATGAGAATTTAATTAATGAAGGAAAAAGCAAGGATAGTATTGTGTTTACCGGAAACACAATGATAGATTCTTTGATTAAGTTTCAATCGAAAATCAACGAAAGCAAGGTGTTGGAGAGATTCACTCTTGAAAAAGGAAAATTTTTGGTAATGACCTTTCACCGCCCTTCAAATGTAGATAACAAGGAAAATTTAACCCGCATTTTGAATGCATTGAATTCGATTTCAAAAGATGTGAAGATTATATTTCCTATTCATCCAAGAACCATTAAAAATGCCGAGAATTTCGGTTTGAAGCATTTAATAGAATCTTCTCAAATTACTTTGTGTGAACCATTAGGATACCTTGATTTCATGAAGTTGATTTCTTCATCTGTAGGAGTAGTAACAGATTCTGGCGGCATTCAAGAGGAAACAACCTTTTTAGGAGTGCCTTGCTTAACAGTGAGAAACAATACCGAACGCCCCATTACAGCAGAAGTGGGAACCAATACTTTGTTGGAACTTAACGAAGCACATATTGAGCGTTATGTAAAAGATATACTTACAGGTAAGTATAAAAAAGGCGCTATCCCAGAATTATGGGATGGTAAGTCATCAGAGCGCATCGTAGATGCCATTCATAAATTTCTTAACTAAGATTATCTCGTTTCGAGTTTGCTGTGGCAATGCTGGCATTGATATCGAAGCCCAGCAGTAATATGTATGAGTTGATGTAGAACCATAACATTACAACCATCACTGTTCCAATCGACCCATAAATTTTATTGTAGGTACTAAAGTATTGGAGGTAGATGGAAAAGCCGTAAGAAGTTAAAATTAGAAGTAAGGTTGTGATGATGGAGCCTGGGGAAAAGAATTTAAAGTGTTTTCTTTTGGCCGGACCAAAGTAATACAAAATGGCAATGGCGAAATAGTACAATGCGAATACCGCAACCCATTTGGCACCATGAAAAAGAGCATCACTAATACTGTCGTCTACCTCTAAATTTTTACTTTCAGCTACATTAACCATTACGGTGGTTACAATGATTAATCCAATACTAAAAACCAAAAGTAAGGTGAGTACAATTGCCAATACAATTGAAATAAGTCTCTGCTGAAATGGATTTCTGGTTTCAGTGATATGGTAGCTGTTGTTAAACTCCACCATTAACGAGTGAACGCCATTGGTTGTAAGGTATAGCATTAATAAGAAGTTGAAAGAAAGCAAACCACCTCGTGGCGTGCTAATAAGATCCTCTATTGTTGATATAGCAACATCTCGAAGTCCTTTTGGGATATCCGATTTAATGAAGTTTAGCAATACTTCTTGAAATCCTTCATAAGGAATCAAAGGAATAAGAGTAAAAAGGAAGATGATTCCAGGAAAAATTGCGAAGAAAAATTTAAAGGCTAGGGAAGAGGCTCTTGTGGAAAAGGTGCCTTTTTTAATGCCTTGAAAAAACATTTGAGCTACATCAAATATAGGAGCTCCTTGAAATCCGGGAAAACTATGGTTCTTTGCGAATTGCACAAATTTTTGCACGAACTTAATGCGCAAGATAAAATCCTTAATCTTACTCATGAGGTTTGGCAATTAAACTGATATCAAAATTTTTAACTGTGTGCGTTAACGCCCCAACAGATATATAATCAACTCCACTCGATGCGTATTCGGCTATAGTGTTTTCATTTATGCCACCAGATGCTTCAGTTTCAAATCGCTTTCCTATCAATGTAACAGCTTTTTTTAAATCTTCCACACTAAAATTATCGAGCATGATTCTATGAACTTGACCCATCTTTAAAACTCGATCCAATTCATCAAAATTTCTTACTTCAATCTCAATTTTAATATCCAGTTTTTTAGCTTTTATATAGTTGTTGGCCTTTTGAATAGCAATTTCAATTCCGCCCGAAAAATCGATATGGTTGTCTTTTATCATAATCATATCATACAATCCCATCCTATGATTTACACCTCCGCCAATTTTCACTGCTTCTTTTTCAAGAAAACGGATGCCGGGGGTTGTTTTTCTGGTATCCAATATCTTGGTGTGACCGTTTTTTATTTTTGAATTTAAGAAGGCTGTGAAGGTGGCAATTCCCGACATACGCTGCATTACATTTAGAGCAATTCTTTCCATTCCAAGAATGCTTCTCGCATTACCTTTAATGGACATGATTTTATCTCCGTATTTAACATTTTCACCGTCTTTCACATGAGCCTCAATAGCAATAGATGGATCGTAATATTTAAAGATTTGAATAGCTCTTTCAACTCCAGCTATTAAACCTAAGTCTTTCGATAAGATAATAGCTTCGACTTTGCTGTTTTCGGGAATAGTAGATAGGGCGCTGTGGTCTCCTGTGTTAATGTCTTCTGCAATTGCATTTTGCATGAAGTGAACAAACTGCTCGTTATTATTCATTTTGGGCAACAATTCTTAGTTTGTGAATGAGCATAGTATTGTTACTTGGCTTGAGGTAGTAGTATACTTGATAATTTCCGGCATTAGTGGTTAAGCTGCCAATTACGTAAACACTGCCATCTTGTGAATTTCCCTGATGATTGGTTTTAAAGGCAGTGGGAATATGTTTTTCGAAGAAACTTTTTAAGATCTGTCCGGCCTGAGCTGCACTGTAAACACTTTCCTTATCATTAACCGTTAAGTCAATACTGGCATTAAAATTTTGCTGAAGCACTGCTGCATTACCACTTTTAAGAGCCGCGTTGATGTTGTCTTGAACAGAAGGAGCGATCAACATGGCGCCAGCAAAAAGTATAGAAATCAATATTTTCATCGGTCGATTGTATTTAAGTAAACTTTTAAAATTAAGAACACTAAATAATCTACTTCAAATATTGAACCAAATAATGTTCAACGCGGTGTTAAGTAATTTCAAGTGGAAAGATAACAGTTATTTTGGTTATTTTCGACAACTGAAATCATGAAAATTAAGATAGTTGAAATAGGTAAAACTCAGCAAAAGGAGTGGCAATCGTTTATAGACGAGTATTTATCACGTGCGAAAAAGTATAGAGGGGTAGAATTGATAACATTACAGCCTAAGATTAAAAGGACCGAGCCCAACGAGATTAAAGAGGCAGAGGGCAAAGTGCTTATTGAATTGTTTGGATCTCAAGTTCAAAACGTTATATTGCTTGATGAGTTGGGTAAAGAATTTTCTTCAGAGGGTTTCGCCGAGTTTATAGCTAAACACACCTTGAGTGGTAAAAAGGAGCTTATATTCGTCATTGGAGGTGCACATGGTTTTAGCTCTGAAGTTAGGTCTCATTTTAAAAATGTGATAGCACTTTCGCAAATGACTTTCACTCATCAAATGGTGCGTTTGATTTTTATTGAACAATTGTACCGCGCTTTTACTATTTTAGCCAACGAAAAGTATCATCATTAAAGTATAGAGAGTGGAGTATTTTGGAATGCAAATAGGGGATGTTGTTGACTGGTACATGACTCCATTGTATTTCTTCTTAATTACATTCATTGTTAAAAAGAATGTGAAGTATGCCGATGCTTGGGAGGAAAATCTTTTCTCAAGAGGATTGTTAGTTAAATTATTGTCGGCTCTATCCATCTCATTTATTTACTTGTTTTATTACAAGGGAGGGGATACAATTATATACATGCGAGATGCAAAAATTTTGGAAGAGTTATTTTGGAAAGACCCAGGCAATTATTTAGATTTTTTGGTCAATGGATTGACTGATAAAGATGGTAACGTTAGTCAATGGAAGCACTTTTATGAAATTAGGTCTTATAACCTTCCATACTTCATTTACAGAACAGACGAAAGGGCCTTTTTTATGGTTAGGTTAATTAGTTTTGTGGCGATTTTTACAGGCGGGTCTTTTATTGCTTCAGGTTTGGTGATAGGTACCTTTTGCTTTATAGGAACATGGAAAATCTATAAACTTTTTGTTGAATATTATCCCACTTTTAGAAAACCCCTTTCTTACACTGTTATTTTTGTCCCTTCGGTAATGTTTTGGGGATCGGGGGTTTTGAAAGATCCGGTAACTTTGGGTTCATTTGGCTTTTTAATGTACTATTTTCACAATATTCTGAAGAGTAGAAAGCTAATTTCTTCAATTATTTATGTGATTATTTTTTCATTTTTCATCATTTCAATTAAGCCTTATATTTTGAATGCTTTCATTGTTGGTATGGGTTGTTGGTTGTTGTCGAATTATATGGTAAAGGTTAAATCAGTGGTTTTTAAAGCTTTGTTTTTCCCATTGTTATTAGTTGTTTCTATTGGTGCTGTTTTCGGATTGCTAAGCTTGTTTTCTGGCGAAACAGGTAAGTATTCATTTGATAAAGCATTAGATGAAGCTGCTTTGGTGCAATCAGATTTGAAGCAAGATTATTATGGTGGTCACCGTTTTGATATTGGCGAGTTCGAACCCACACTATCAGGGGTATTGTCAAAAGCTCCAATTGCTATTGCCACCACGTTGTATCGTCCGTTTTTATGGGAAGCACACAATATATTCGTAATGCTTTCTGCTGTGGAATCAACTATCATTATTGTGTTTACTTTCTTAGCCATTTTTAGGATTAAACTCTTCAATTTACAAGGGGTGTTATTAGCCAATCCGTTGCTGTTTTTCTCTTTTGTTTTCTCGCTCTTCTTTGCTTTTTTTATCGGACTAACCAGTGCAAATTTTGGAGCTTTGGTACGTTACAAAATTCCGCTAATGCCATTTTACATATCGATGGTGTACATTTTAAGTAATTACAAGAAATTACCTAAGAAGCATCAGGAAGTGCTGCCTGTTGGAACAATAATTACCTAAGCTTTTGAAATAGATCGTAATAGAAATTCACTCCGCTGTTGATGTCGAAGTAAGAAATGGCATTTTTACGCAGAACTTCTTTGTCTTCCACCGCAATAGCTTTATTCAATGTGAAATCTTGGTCTAAAAGTACCAATCCAACATTGTTGTATTTTTCTGCAATGAAGTCTAAATCTCCAATTCCTTTTAATGAGATGGCCGGTATGCCGCATGCCCAGTATTCACCTAGTTTGGTCGGACTCCTACCAATCGTAGAGAAGGCCATTTTATAAAGAATAATGCCAATATCGCTAGCATGAAGATACTTGTGTACTTCACTGTATTCGGCAGATGCAAACCTAATGTCAATAGTTGTGTTGAGCTCTTTGGCTGCGTTCAAAATAAGATTCTTATCATCTTTCGATAAAACCAATAAGTATTTATTTTGTTGAGAAGGTATAGCCAAAAACATTTTAATGATGTCTTTTGGCGGATAATTAGCACCTATCGAACCGCTGTATATTACTACATATGCATCCAGTGGAATGTTTAAGTCCTTTCTAATAGCATCACGTGTTTCTTGATTGAAAGCTTTGAATACATCAAAATCTACACAAGTAGGAATAACACCAATCTTATCTTCTTTCTGATGAAAATTTTCCACAATCTCCTTTTTCCCGGCATAGGTTAAGGATACAGAGATATCAGATTCCTCAAAAAACTGTTTTTCTTTTCTTTTAAAGTAATTGTAAACGGGCTTAAAAATAGCTCTGTCCCATAATCCACTTTCCAGTTTTTCGTCTGGCCACCACCCGCGCATGTCAAAGATGAATTTAGTACCGTATTTCTTCTTTACTTTTTGTCCGAGTATTGCCGACATATACCCTCTGCAATGAACCACATCGTATTGGTTTTTCTTGTAAAGTGCTTTTATCTTTTTCCAACCCTCCCTTAGGTCGTACACTGTAGATAAAATTGGTGGTGATTTGTGGTATTGAAGGCTATGCCATTGTATGGAAGTGGTCTTCAATATTTGATTTACTCCAGCGCTGTTTTTGGCGAAATTTTCTGGCTTGTCAAAAGTGATGATGTCGTATTCAACCCCTTTTTCTTTGTTGATTCTTGAAAGATAGGCTAGTACTTGTGATTGCCCCAGAGGATCTGTCAATCCATCGTAAGAAATATATAAAACCCTAAACTTTTTGCTCATGATACCATTTTACAAAACTAGATATTCCTTCTTCTAAACTTGTAGATGGCGAATATCCAAATAATTTCTTGGCTTTATCAATGTTGGCAAAGGTGATATCTACATCTCCGGGCTGCATTGGCTGATGATTGATGTTAACCTTTTTATTCATCACCTTTTCTATAGTTGCAATAAGGTCTTTAAGCTTTACAGGCGTGTTGTTTCCTAAGTTTACTATTTCATAAACATTGGAATGATTGCTAATATAGCTGCAAGCACCAATGATTCCTTGAACAGTATCATTCACAAAGGTATAGTCTCTAGAGGTAGAGCCGTCGCCATACATGGTTATTTCTTTTCCTTCATCAACTAGTTTAATGAATTTATGGATGGCTAAATCGGGACGTTGGCGCGGACCAAATACAGTGAAAAAACGAAGGTTCACCACATCCAGCTTATCTAAGTGATGGGCAGTGTGCGTAATTAATTCGCATGCTTTTTTAGATGCTGCATAAGGTGATATGGGGCGGTCAACATTGTCATTCTCGTTAAAAGGAATGCTTTTGTTGTTGCCATAAATAGATGAAGATGACGCAAAAACAAACTTTTTAATGTGTCTTTCTTTACACAAATTGAGCAAGTTTTGAGTAGCTATCACATTGTCGTTGAGGTAGGCAACAGGGTCTTTCAAGGAAGGAAGCACTCCTGCCTTAGCAGCTAAATGCACTATGATGTCGATATCGATTCCAATTTGATCAAAAACATTGCTGTCTTTAAGATCTCCTTCAATAAATTGAAAATGGGTACTATTCGTAAGATTTACAAGGTTTCTCTCTTTAATTTCCCTTTTGTAGAAGGGGTCGAAATTATCAATGCCCACCACCTGATGTCCTTCTTTTAAAAGACGTTCGCTCAAGTGAGAGCCTATAAATCCTGCACAACCTGTAATTAAATATGAAGCCATTTTTTTTCTTGTGTGCGCTAAGATAAAAATTAAAGGTAATTAAGGCGCAGTAACTACCAGAATAATAGCAAAAAGTGTTAAAAAGCAGATTTAAATCTGACCTATTTAGTAGTTTTACCTCGCGTATTTTCAATTTCTTTGCTTAAAATCTATCACATCATGCTATCAAAATCAAAAATTATAGTTTTTGCCTTCTTTATAAATTCTTTTGCCTTTGCTCAAAATGAGATGTCATTGAAGCAATGTGTTGAATTTGGAATACAAAACAACTTATCGCTACAAAAATCAAGCTTGGAGGTAGATAAGAACAAGCAAAAGGAGAGAGAGGTGTTATCGTCGGCATTGCCCCAAATCAATGGTAGTGCAGTGCTAAATGATAACTTGAATTTAGCTACACAGCTAATACCTGGAGAAATTGTTGGTAAGCCTGGTACGATGATACCGGTTCGATTTGGAACTCAATATAATTTAACTGCTGGAGTTAGTGCTTCGCAAATGATCTACAATCAAACCTTCATTCTTGCTACACGTGCCTCGAAAGTAGCCGAAGATTTGGCTGTTTTAGGTGTGGAGAAAGCCAAAGAGCAATTGGTGTATGATATTTCATCGGCGTATTATGCGCTGCAAGTAACAGGAGTTCAAAAAAATATTGTGGAAAGTAATCTAATTAAGATGCAGAGAATGATGGAGCTTACAAAGCTTCAGTACGAGAACGGATTGGCAAAAAAATCAGATTACGATAGATTGCAGGTCAACGTATCAAACTTGCAAAGTGAGTTCGATAACATCAATCAAACATTGCTCTATCAATCAAGTTTGCTCAAATTTTTTATGGGGATGAAATTAGATTCTAATATTACTATTTCAAATCTCATAGAGCCCAGCAAAATGCAGCTTTCTGTCAACAACAATAATTTGGCAAACAATGTAGATTTAAAAATTATTGAAACACAAAAGGAGCTCAATGAGCTCAATATTAAGCAGTATTATGCAGGTTATATGCCTTCATTAAACGCCAATGCTGTTTACAATTGGCAAAATATGGGTAATCAAATTCAGTGGACAGGTAACGACGCTAAATGGTACAATATAACAATGGTTGGTGTTACTTTAAGTGTGCCTATTTTCGATGGCTTTAATAAACAATCCAAAGCTTCTCAAGCTAAAATTCAACAGGAGCAATTAAATTTAGATGCTCTGTATTTGGCAGAAAGTATTCGCCTTCAAAATTTAAATGCTTTCAACAGGTTAAAAGCCAATGAGAATTCGGTATTAACTCAAGAAAAAAACATGAAATTGGCCGAGGAAATTTATGTTTCTACGCAAGAGCAATTCAAAAATGGTCTGGTGTCGTTAAGCGAATTGATCAATGCAGAAACTTCGTTAAAGGAATCACAAAACAATTATCTACGTGCTCTAGTGCAAGTAAAATTGGCCGAGTTAGATTTGTTGAAGGCAAGCGGAGATATTGAGAGTATTGTAAAGTAATTTAAAATTTTGTTGGTTCTTTATTTGCTACAAAATAATTGAATGATAATTCACCTTACTATTTGTAGTATTCTTCCATTAATTTCTCCATTTCTTCTCTAGTAAGATTTGGAAAAATAGCACCTCCCTTTGCAAGAGAAACTTTGCCGGTTTCTTCTGATACAGAAATAGCTACACAATCGGAAGATTCGGTAACGCCAATTGCTGCGCGGTGGCGCATGCCATAATGTGCTGGCAGATCTTCTTGCTCGGTAACTGGCAATACGCAGCGCGCTGCTTTTATTTTGTTGCCTTCGATGATTACGGCACCGTCGTGCAGCGGACTATTTTTAAAGAATATATTTTCTATCAGTCGGGCGCTTAGGGCTGCATCGATTTTATCACCTGTACTTTCATAAAAACTAAGGTCGCTTTGGTTGGCTAGCACAATTAAAGCACCTGTTTTACTTTGGGCTAAATGATAGGCAGCTTGAATAACAGGATGTATCTCTTTGGTTTCGCTACTGGCACCTTTCATCAATTTATTGAAGAAATTGGTTCTGCCCGAAAAGCTCTTAGTTCCTAGATAAACCAGGAATTTTCTAATTTCCTGTTGAAATACAATTACAATAACAATGGCTCCGGCCTCGATGAATTGTCCGATGATTTTACTCAACAACTTCATCTCTAAGAAGCCCAACAACTGCCACAAGAAATAAATGGCTATTAGTCCGATAAAGATGTTAATCGCAACAGTTCCCTTTACAATCTTGTATAACTGATAAAACAGAATAGCCACCAGCAAAATATCTACGATATCTGCCCATCTTAATTCAAGAAAAAGTAGCGTTGGTGTCATTTCATTTTGTTTTCGAAAGGGAAAGTAAAAAGTTAAATGGATACTGCCAAACACAAAAAGAATTATCTTAGCGATTATGAGGATTAAGCTGCTTTTGTTTTTTGTTTTTTCGTTGCTTTTGGCCAAGGCGCAGTATTATTTAATAGGCCAAAATTCGAGCGCTACTCATTGGAGACAAATTAATACCGAACATTTCCAAATCATATATTCAGAAGAATTTGAGAACAAGGCCCAATATACTGCTTATGTTTTGTCGATGGCCTACGATAAAGCTACGGTTACGCTTAAAGTAAAGCCCAAAAAAATATCGGTCATCTTACAAAATGATATGGTGGAGGCCAACGGATTTGTAACCTTGGCACCACGCAGAGCCGAGTTTTTTACTACGCCACCTCAAGATGATGAAGGCTTAGAGTGGTTAAATTTATTGGCTGTTCATGAGTTTAGACATGTGGTACAGATTTCGAAATATAACCAAGGACTAACTAAAATTTTATATTACATTTTTGGGGAGCAAGGAGTTGGATTGGTATTGGGAGCAACAACGCCTTTGTGGTTTATGGAGGGCGATGCCGTTGGTTTTGAAACATTTGCTACAGGATACGGAAGAGGAAGGTTACCAGAGTTTAATATGCAATCTCGAGCCATGCTTTTGCAGTTAGGGGCATTTAATTACGATAAGTCATCCTTTGGTTCTTACAAAACTTTTATTCCTAACAGATATGCATTTGGCTATCATATGACCTCATATGTGAAAGAGAAATACGGCACCAACACTTGGGATTCTGTGATGAATAGAGTAGCAAAATTTCCTTTGCGTCCTTTTCCATTTTCTTCTGCATTGAAAAAATATACTGGTAAAGGAACTTCTGATATGTATGAAGAAATGGTGCAATATCACTATGAAAAGTGGGGGCGTTCCATGGAGATAAATAAAGATTATTACACTTCGTTTTCAATTTTGAACGATACTGTGCGCAATACATTTACCAGTTATTCTTTCCCTTTTGAAACATCAAAGGGAATCATTGCCATTAAAAAAGGAATGGCCGATGTAGATCAGGTTGTTATGCTTGAAAACGGCAAGGAGAAATTGTTGCATAAGATGGGACAACATGATGGCGCTTCCTTCTCTGCCAATGCCAATTATGCTGTTTGGGTGGAGCAGTTTCCTGATGTTAGATGGGAATATCGTAGTTTTTCTGATATTGTTTTGTTTGATGTGGCGAACAATAAAAGAACACGTTTTACTACCAAGCAAAGATTGTTTTCTCCCAATATTTCTGCCGATAATAAGTTGGTGGCGGTGAGTGTAGATAAAGGAAATATCCCTTCTTTAAAATTTTTTAAAATCGAAGCAGATACAGCGTATTTAACAAAACAATTTGCCGAAATGAGCATGATTTATTTTCCTGTTTGGGGAGATAACAATGAAGTGTATTTTGTAGCAAAAAAAGATGGCTATCAGCACATTTTTAAATGGGATTATAAACTTGATTTGCTTGAGCCTATAGTGGTTTCTGTGCCTTTTGTGATGACGCATTTGGTGTATAAGAATCAGAAATTAATTTTTCATTCTACTCAGGGTGGAATCGACAATATTTTTGAGTTAGATCTTTCTACTAAAGAGATACATCAATTTACGGTATCTAAGTTTGGCGCGTTCAATCCGTCGATTTCATCAAAGGGAACGCTGCTTTATGCCGACTATTCGGCGAAGGGCTTGAATATCGTTGAAGCAGAAATAAAGGTGGATACCAGTGGTAGCCGACCATTTTTTGTGAGTCAGGGATTACTCATGTATTCTGATGCACTTCGCAATGAACAGAAAATTTCTGTTGATGAGAAGGAGAGGCCACAATATGAGTCGAAAAAATATTACACGCATGCACATTTGTTTAACTTACATAGCTGGGCGCCATTGTCGATAAGCGCCGAATCGCGAACTGCAAATTTGGGTGCATCATTGATGTCGCAAAATAAATTAAGCAATACTGTTTTAAGCTATAATTATGGCTTTAATCCACAGTTGTACAGTAAATCGCATCAGGTGAAACTGGATTACCTTTTTTGGTTTCCTAAGTTTTCTTTCTTTGCCATGAGTTCTGTTACCGATAATGTTCCTGTGCTAGGTGATGATGGATATGAGTTCTTTCAGTTGGTGCAGCAGTATGTTGGAGCTTCAACTACTTTAGATTTTAATTTTACGCGAGGATATTTTTCGCGGTATTTAAGCCTAAGTACAAGATATTCTATAAATAATATTTCTAGAAGCGATGGGGTAGAGGCGAACTTAAATTCGATGGATTATATTTTAACATACTATAGTGCAGCTAAGCGCGCTAAGCGAGATTTGCAACCACGATGGTCACTAAATCTTAATGCTTACGTGCATCAAACATTGATGCCAAGTGCTTATTACAACAATTCAATGTATGGAGCAGCAAAAGTTACTACACCCGGTATCGTTAAGCATCACGCTTTACTGCTAAATGCCGAATGGCAGCATTCAGATGTTTCAGGATTATTGCCATCAAGCAATGTTGATCTGCCCCGAGGATATATTGGTATTAGATACAATACCATTACTTCAGCAAAAGCCGATTATACCTTTCCTCTTTGTTATCCCGATGTTCGTTTAGGAGCCCTGTTTTACATGCAAAGAATTAGAATGGGGGTTCATTATGATTATGCACAACTTCTTGATGAGGAGAATATTTTTAGGGTTCTACAGTCTGCTGGTGCCGAATTGCGCGCTGATCTTAATCTTTTGCGTTATTCTTTTTTGATGGATATAGGCTGCAGAGTTTCTGCTTTCCAGAATGAAGGAGCAACATATTTGTATCCTCAGTTGTTGTTTAATGTTGGATTTAATTAACATTATGTTTGTAAAGAAATACTTCTTTTTGATTTTTGGAGCGATTTGGTTCTTGTATTCAACTGTCATTTACCTTTTGATTGAAAATGATTTTGATGTAAATGTTCATTTAGTGTATTTCACGCTTTATGCGAGCGCAGTAGTTTATCTTCTTGCTATTTTAAATTTAGTGTACTTAATTTTCAATTACTTCAGGAAAAAGTAGTGTTTTCTGATTTCAATTTCGTGGAAAATTTAGGTGCTTATTTTCTTGATGAAGTACTCCAAAGTTTAAAATTTTTAATTGCCCAACTCCTCAAAAATTTATAACTATGCTTATCGCATAGATGAAGACCAGGGTAACACAAATATTTAACATTGATTTTCCTCTCATTCAAGCCGGTATGGTTTGGTGCAGTGGTTGGCGTTTGGCTTCAGCAGTGAGTAATGCTGGCGGATTAGGCATTATTGGTGCTGGCTCAATGTATCCCGATGTATTGCGTGAACACATTCAAAAATGTAAACAAGCTACTACTAAACCTTTTGCGGTTAATGTTCCTTTGCTTTATCCCAATATTGAAGAATTGATGAAGATTATTGTGGAAGAAGGAGTAAAAATTGTTTTTAGCAGTGCGGGTAATCCTAAAACATGGACTTCCTTTTTGAAAGAAAAAGGAATTACGGTTGTTCATGTAGTGTCGAGCGCGAAATTTGCTAAGAAAGCTGAAGAGGCTGGGGTAGATGCGGTAGTAGCTGAAGGATTTGAGGCGGGCGGACACAATGGCAGAGAAGAAACTACCACCATGGTGCTTGTGCCGCAAGTGGTAGAAGTAGTAAAAATTCCTGTGATTGCAGCGGGTGGCATAGCCAGTGGCAAAGCCATGTTGGCTGCATTTGCTTTGGGTGCCGAAGGGGTTCAAATAGGAAGTAGATTTGTTGCTTCTTTAGAGTCGTCGGCACACGAAAATTTTAAAAATAAAGTAATTCATACCCAAGAAGGAGAAACTTTGCTTACCTTAAAGGAACTCACTCCCGTTCGATTGATAAAGAATAAATTCTTTCAAACGGTGGAGGAGGCCAAGCAAAAAGGTGCAAGTGCAGATGAGTTAAAAGCTTTGTTAGGAAGAGGAAGGGCAAAGAAAGGTATGTTTGAAGGTGACATGGAAGAGGGGGAGTTAGAGATTGGTCAGGTTGCATCTACCATCAAAGAAATTAAATCTGCTGGGGATATCGTAAGGGAAATAATGAGTGAATTTGATGAAAAGAGAAAATCGTTCAATGTTTAATGTTCAGTGTTCGCTGTATTTAATATTCAGCAATTGAACTTAGCTAACATTGAACATTAAACATTGAACATTGAACAAATAAAAATGATTAATTACAAAGAGAAAACATTGGCTAACGGATTAAAAGTAATTGCGCATCGCGATACTTCAACTCCAATGGCAGCTTTAAATATTTTATACAAGGTTGGCGCAAAAGATGAAGATCCATCTATGACGGGCTTTGCGCATCTTTTCGAACACTTGATGTTTGGTGGTACACCAGCTGTGCCCGATTTTGATGTGTATGTGCAAAATATGGGGGGCGACAGCAACGCTTATACAACCAACGATTACACCAACTATTATTTGTCTTTTCCGAAAGATAATATTGAGATGGCTTTTTGGTTAGAAGCCGATAGAATGCGCGGATTGGCCTTCACTCAAAAGAGTTTAGATGTTCAAAAAAATGTGGTGATAGAGGAATTTAAACAACGTTATTTGAATCAACCTTATGGCGATACATGGTTAAAACTTCGTCCGACTGCCTACAAAGTGCACCCTTACAAATGGGCCACAATTGGCGAAAAGATAGAGCATATTGAAAAAGCCGAATTGCAAGATGTTAAAGATTTTTTCTATCGATATTATTTGCCAAATAATGCTTCTTTAGTTTTTGCAGGAGATGTTGAAGAAGAGAAAATTTTTGCCTTGGCCGAAAAGTATTTTGGTGGCATTCCATCGGGAGAAATCAAGCGTCAGCAATACGGCATGGAACCTAAACAAACAGAGTTTAGAGAAGTGAATTCTGAGTTGAAAGTGCCTGTTAAATCATTCTACCAAGTGTATCACATGGCGCAAAGAAATCACGACGATTTTTATGCTGTAGATTTATTGTCGGATATTTTAGCGCGAGGTACTTCTTCTCGTTTGTATCAAAAATTAGTAAAAGAAAATCAGTTGTTCTCTGAGATAAGCACTTACGTTTTAGGTAGTAATGACCCCGGATTGTTTGTAGTGCATGCCATGCTTTCTGATGATGTGGAGATGGATGAAGCCAAGGATGCATTGCAAAAAGAGTTTGATCATTTGTTGGCTAGTGGAGTAACAGAAAATGAACTTAGAAAAGTGGTGAATAAGTCGGAAACCAGCATGGTTTACCAAGAAATGAACGTGCTTAACAAAGCGCAAAATTTAGCATTTTTCGATTTGTTGGAAGATGCCAAATTGATGAATCAGCAGCAAGAAAAATACAGTTCTGTTACACCGAATAAGGTGATGACATTAGCAAAAGAACTATTAAGAAAAGAAAATTGTACCTGTTTAAATTACACTAATGTATAGTACTACTACACTTCCAATACCTGCGGTTAGCAATACTTTTGATATAAAAATTCAAGAGGCGGAAAAGATTAATTTGAAGAACGGAGTGCCAGTGTATTGTATCAATGCAGGTACTCAAGAAATTGTTCGTTTAGAAATATATTTCGATGCGGGTATCATTCGCCAAAGCAAACCTTTTCAAGCCTTCTTAACCAATCATATGTTGATGGAAGGCACATCGAATAGAACTTCTGCTCAAATTTCAGAAGAGATTGATTTCTATGGTGGCTATTTGAATGTTGATTACGCTAAGGATTTTTCAACCATCACTTTGCATATTCTAAACAAGTATTTAGACAAGGGATTAGAAGTGTTGAAAGATGTGCTTTTGAATCCGACTTTCCCGCAAAATGAATTGGATACCTTGATTAGAAATCAGCGATCTGCTTATATGGTTGATATAGAGAAAGTATCTTATATAGCGCAGAAAAAACTAAATGAATTGTTGTTCAAGGGGCATCCTTACGGAAGGGTATCTACCGAAGATGATTTCAATAAAATTACCAGAGAAGATATCATTGCCTTTTATGAATTTTATAATTTGTCGGCAGCACAAATTACCTTATCGGGTAAGATTGGAGACAAAGAAATTCAATTGCTTAATGCAACGCTTGGAAGTATAGAGATCGAAAAGAAGGATTTTGCTCCTTACGAAAGTAAGTTTGAAATTCAAGCAGGCGATCATTTTGTAGAGAAGAAAGATGCGATGCAAAGTTCAATTAAAGTTGCAACCCATTTGCCAATGAAAGGCAGTGCCGACTTTTACGGAATTTTGGTTTTAAACACCGTTTTTGGAGGCTATTTTGGTTCACGTTTGATGAATAATATAAGAGAAGATAAAGGTTGGACTTACGGAATCTCCTCATATGTAGAGTCGATGAGTGTTGCCTCGTGTTTAATAGTATCTACTGAGGTGAAAGGTGATATTGCAGAAAAGGCGATGGTGGAAATTTTTAAGGAAATGGATAAGTTGCGAGAAGAATTGATTCCACAAGAAGAATTAGAGAAAGTGCGTACTTACATGTTGGGTAAGTTTTTGAAAAACCTTGATGGTCCGTTCGAATTAAGCGACCGTTTTTGGGGCATTCATCAATTTAAATTGGGCTACGATTACTACCAAAAATATATCGATACCATTAAAACTATCACTGCAGAAGAACTACAAGCGCTCGCTCGCAAATATTTTGTGAAAGAGAATATGGTGAGGTTGATTGCAGGGGGGAGGTAATACTGTTTTGCATATTCTGCAAATCATTTTCTTTCAATACTAAAATGTAATAATAGCTGGGTGGCTATTAGGTATAAGTTTGTTGAAAATAACAACTTAATACTAACTAAACATTTTATGAAACGATTATTACTTTTTTCAATGCTAATTTCCTTTGCAGTTAATGCTCAAATTTCTAAGACCGCCCGTCTCGATAGCATGATCAGCATTATGTTTTATAATAATCAAGCAGATACAATTCAAAGGATTTATTATTCCTACGAAATCTCCCACTTGAAAAACTCATACAAAGATTTCTCTTTTGATCATAACAACAATTACGGTTTGCGTTCAATTCTATCACAAATTTTTAATTCAAATCAACAATTAATCGAGGAGATTGATTCTTCTGAATTTGGTAAAATAAAGCACGAATATCAGTACGATCAAGCGGGCAATGCATTAGTAGAAAACATTTGGCAATGGAGTGATGTAAACCAAGTTTTTTATCCGTTACACAAAATTGAATATACTTATAATGTAAAAGGGGAGTTGATGCTTGAGTTGTATAGTGAGTATGATACCGCAACAAAAATATTTATTGGTGATTATAGGGTTGAATACCTTTACACCATCGGTGGAGATAAAAGGTTGAAGTCTGAATTCTATTTTGTGGGAAATAAATGGGATTTAGCGAGTAAAACGGTATACACAGCAGATGGAAATCATAATCTAGTCGAAGAAGTATCTTTTACTCATGATTTGGTCGATACTACGATGTTGGCGTACGAAAAGGTAAATTATCAATACAATTCTTCTAATCAGAATATCGAAAAGGTTAAAATGCAGTTCGATGATGTTCATAAGATGTGGGAAAATCAAACCAAGTTTGAGTTTGCCTATGATTTGAATGGAAATACGACATCAATTCAAGAGTTTTATTGGAATTCAATTGCCAACCAATGGCAATCTTACTTCAAAGATGAATATCTGTACGATTTAGAATTTACGATAGAAGAGAATGCGAAATCATTTGTAAATGTTGAATTTGAAAAGAATAATATCTTAATTGCTCATACCTCTTATGATTGGGAAAGCGAAAATTCACAGTGGGTTGTGCGTCAGAAAGTGAATTATTTTTATTCTGGAGAAGGCTTGTCGGCCCATTATGCCTATGAACCCAACAAAGTGTTGGTTTTTCCTAATCCTACGAGTGATTTGCTAAAAGTTGAGAGTGCTGTAGGTCATCTAGAGCTTGTGGATGCGCAAGGAGAAATTGTTTTGAAAGCTAATTTGCAGTTCAGTAATTCGTTTTCCTTAGCACATCTTGCTGGCGGCACGTATATTTACAGAGTAATTACTTCCGAAAAAGTATTCACAGGTAAAGTATTTAAACTGTAGGTAATCCATACGTTAATAATAAGCAATAGCCTTTTGCCTTGAGCTGAGGGCTATTGCTTTAAACTTAATGTTTCTACTCTCACTTTTTTTACTAAATTTGCTCGCAACTTATTAAGTTGCAAATGGCAAAAACAATCAAAAACTCTATTGAAGAAGGCTTAACGTACGACGACGTGTTGTTGGTACCTGCCTATTCTGAAGTGCTTCCAAGAGAAGCCGACATTAATTTGTCTTCTAAATTTACCCGTGATATAGTGCTTAGAACTCCGGTAGTGAGTGCTGCGATGGATACCGTTACCGAATCGGCTATGGCTATTGCTATGGCTCAAGAAGGGGGTATCGGTGTGATTCACAAAAACATGTCGGTGAAAAAACAAGCCGATGAGGTTCGTAAAGTGAAAAGAGCCGAAAACGGGATGATTCTAGATCCTGTGACTGTTCCTAATACTGCAAAAGTTGCCGATGCATTTCGCTTGATGAGTGAGTATGGTATTGGTGGTATTCCGGTGGTTAACAAAGAAAATCAATTGGTAGGTATCGTTACCAGTCGTGATTTACGTTTCGAAAAAGACAAGTCAAAAGACATTTCTAAAGTGATGACTAAAAACGTGATCACTGCCGATGAAAAAACCGATTTCTCTCTGGCTGAGGCTATTCTTCAAAAACATAGAATTGAGAAATTACCGGTGGTAGGTGCAAAAAATAAGTTGATTGGCTTGATCACCTATAAAGACATTATTAAGATTAAATTGAGACCTAACGCTTGTAAAGATAAGTTAGGTCGCTTGCGCGTTGCGGCGGCGGTGGGCGTTACTGCCGATTCAATGGATAGGGTAGATGCTCTTGTGGCAGCCGGAGTGGATGCTGTAGTGATTGATTCTGCTCACGGACATTCTAAAGGTGTTATTGAAATGGTGAAAGCCGTTCGCAAGAAATACAAAACTTTACAAATAGTAGCTGGAAACATTGTTACGGCAGAAGCGGCTAAAGACTTAGCTAAAGCTGGTGTTGATGCTGTGAAGGTGGGTATTGGTCCGGGCTCCATTTGCACCACTCGTGTAATTGCCGGAGTAGGGGTACCTCAATTAACAGCAGTGCAAAATGTTGCTGAAGCATTGAAAGGCAGCGGAGTTTCTGTAATTGCTGATGGTGGAATTAAATACACCGGAGATTTTGTTAAGGCTTTAGCAGCTGGTGCAGACGTGGTGATGGCAGGTTCTTTATTTGCTGGTACCGATGAGTCGCCAGGTGAAACTATTCTTTTCGAAGGAAGAAAATTCAAAAGCTACAGAGGTATGGGGTCGATAGAGGCTATGGAATCGGGGTCGAAAGATCGTTATTTCCAAGATAACCAAAGTGACTCAAAGAAGCTTGTTCCCGAAGGAGTTGTGGGCAGAGTTCCATACAAAGGAACCCTATCTGAGGTGATGTATCAAATTATAGGTGGATTAAGAGCTGGTATGGGTTATGTTGGTGCACCTGATATAAAATCGTTAAAAAAGAGTACATTTATACGAATCACCGCTGCTGGTATGCGTGAGAGTCACCCACACGACGTGTCAATCACACGTGAGGCTCCAAACTACAGCAGCAAGTAAAACTTTAAAACCTAAACGAACAATGAAGAAGTTAATAGTATCTGCATTGCTGCTTAGCGCAGCTTTTGTGAATGCACAAAATCTAATTACCATTGGAGATCAGCAAATTAGCTCTGAAGAGTTTTTGCAGATGTACAACAAAAAATCATCATTCCAAGATACCACTAAGTCCAAAGAGGAATCGATGAAAGAGTACTTAGATCTTTACACTAAATTTCGTTTGATCGTTAAAGAAGCCGAGAGTCAGGGTTTAGACACCAGTAAAAAGTTTAAAGATGAGTTGGCTGGTTATAGAAATCAGTTGGCTGAATCATATATGGTGGATAAAACCGAAAATGAAGAATTGGTGAAAGAGGCATATGAAAGAATGAAGTACGATGTGCATGCTAGTCATATTTTGGTATTGTGCCGTCCCGACGATATGCCAGAAGATACCTTAAAAGCCTACAAAAAAGCAATAGAGTTAATGAACAGAGCGAAGGCTGGTGAGGACTTTGGTAAATTGGCGAAAGACAATTCTGAAGACCCGTCGGCAAAGCAAAACAATGGAGATTTAGGTTTTTTCTCTGTAATGAGAATGGTTTATCCGTTTGAAAGCGCATCATACAACACAGAAGTAGGAGGTATCTCTAAACCAGTTCGCACTAAATTTGGGTACCATATCATTAAAGTACATGAAAAGCGTCCTTCGGTAGGTGAAGTAAGAGTAGCGCACATCATGATTCGTTTGAAAGAAAATCCAACTGAAGAAGACAGCAAAAATGCAGAAGCAAGAATCAACGAGATTTACGGAAAGTTGCAAGCTGGTTCTACTTGGGATGAGATGATTAGACTTTCAGAAGACTATCAAACCGGACAGAAAGGTGGTGATTTAGGATTTTTCGGTCCGAACAAATTCCCTAAAGAGTTCGAGAATGCTTCATTTGCATTGAAAGAAAAAGGAGAAATTTCTATTCCAACAAAAACGGCTTATGGCTGGCATATCATTAAATTATTGGATAGAAAAGGATTGGATAGTTTCGAAAAGATGCAGCCTGAGCTGAAAAGAGCTATCGCTAAAAACGATAGAAGTAACTTAAGTAAAGATGTGGTATATGCTCGTATCATGAAGAAAAATGGCTTCAAGGAATTTCCAAAAAACATGAAGAAAATGTACGAAATTACCGATTCTACTTTGGTGATGGGTGCGTGGAAAGTTCCAGCAAATGAGCCATTAAATAAGGTTTTGTTTCAAATAGGCAAAGAGAAATATACTCAGAAAAATTTTGCTGAATACATCTATACCCACGAAGGTGTTCGTAAGAACAACACATACAAACAGTTGGTAAACCAATATTATGATGCCTACAAACGCGAGATTGTATTTGGCTTTGAGAACAAAAATTTAGAGGCCAATTACCCTGCGTTTAGAGCTACCATGAAGGAATATCGCGATGGTATGTTGAAGTTTGAAATTACCGATGCCAAAGTTTGGTCGAAAGCAAGCAAAGATACTACTGGCTTAAAAGAGTTCTACAATGCTAACAAAGACAAGTGGATGTGGCCTAGCAGAATCAAAGGAGATGTATACATCTGTATCAATGCAGAAGTGGCTAACCAAGTTAAAGCAATGCTAGAAAAAGGCAGCACAATTCCTCAAATCTTAGAAGAAATCAATAAGAGTTCGCAATTGAATGTGCGTGTATTACAAGGTACTTACAGCAAAGAAGATTATCCAGCTTTAGGGTATTTCTTTTGGAAAAAAGGAGTGTCGGATGTAATTGAAAATGCTAAGATGTTCTACGTGTTTAGAGTGGAAGACATCGTTACTCCACAACCTAAGAAAATTGAAGAGGCAAGAGGTTTAATCACTTCGGCTTATCAAAATTATTTGGAAGAAAACTGGATGAAAGAGCTAAAAGCTAAATATCCGGTACGCATCAATGAAGAAGAATTTAATGCATTGCTTAAAAAGAAATAGTCAATCTTTATTTAAAGTGGTAAAGCAACTGGTATGTGCCAGTTGCTTTGCCGTTTTTATAGCTTGTTCACCATTTGGTTCGGAAGCGCCTGAAGACAAGGAATTGGCGAAGGTGGGCGTGTACACTTTGTATCTTTCCGATGTACTTGAAGCCATTCAGCTTAGTGCCGAAAAAGACAGCGCAGCCATGGTTAAATTGTACGTGAACAATTGGGTGAAGAGTCACGTGGTACTTCAAAAGGCCGAAACAGAATTGTATGCAGAGGAAAAGAAGTTTAGTAAACAGCTGGAAGAATACAGAAATTCATTGATAAGATATGCCTATGAGCAGAAGTATATCGCCGAGCATTTAGATACTGTGGTGACCGATAAGGAAATACAATCTTTTTACAATGCCAATCAGCATAACTTCGAGCTAAAGGAAGATGTGGTAAGGGTTAGATATGCGTTCGTAGATAAGAAAAAATCGGCATTAAAACCGAAACTCAAAACCCTATTAAATTCTAATAAAATAACAGCGCAAAAAGACTTCTTGCTGTTTTGTAAAAAGAATAAATTACAAGGTTATTGGGACGATAGTACTTGGGTGTTCTTTGATGAGTTTTTAACCTTGGTACCCATGGAGACTTACAATAAGGAAGATTTTTTACGTAAGACTAAATACTATGAAGCCGCAGATAGCGTTAAGCTTAGCCTTGTAGCGTTCACCGATTTTAAAATTAAGGAAGGAGCTTCTCCGCTTGAGTTTGAAAGAGAAAAGATTAAGCGAATAATTTTAAATCAAAGGAAAATTAAATTGATAGAAGAGATGGAGAAGGCGGTGTATGAAGAGGCGGTGAAAGATGGCGATGTAGAAGAGTATTAAATGAGCATTTAAAAACAAAAAAATATTGGTATTCTTGTAGTTATGAAGATTGTTTTAAGCGTTTTATTATCGGGATTGATTTCTGTATCGGTTGCTCAGCAGCAAATTGATGGTATTGCCGGAGTGGTAGGAGGAAATGTAGTGTTAGAATCGGATATCTACATTCAAATGGAACAAATGAAATTGCAAGGTTATCCAATTACCGAAGGGTCGCGTTGCGAATTGTTTCAAAATTTTATGTTTCAAAAGTTGCTATTGCAACAGGCCGAATTGGATAGTGTTGAGGTTTCAGATAAGGAAGTAGATGACGAAATCAACAGAAGATTGCAATATCACTTGGCTAGGTTGAATGGTTCTGAGGCTGAGTTTGAGAAAAATTATGGAAGTATTGTTGAGTTTCGCCAATTGGAAACACCCATCATTCGCGAAGAATTGTTGGTTCGTCAAATGCGTTCGCAAATTGTGTCGGATATAAAAATTACTCCCTCTGAAGTTCGTCAGTACTTCGATAGAATGCCCGAAGATAGTTTGCCAGTGGTGCCTGCTCAGTATGAGATTGCTGAAATAGTGATTAAGCCGCAAATGAATCAGTTTGAAAGAGAGAGGGTGATGAAAGAAATGCAGCGTATTAGAAATGATATTACCGTAGGTGGAAGAGATTTTGGAACAATGGCTTATTTATTTTCTGAAGATGGTTCTAAAATGAACAATGGTGAATTGGGTTACATCAGCAGAGATCAAGTAGTAGCCGAATTTGCTGCGGTTGCTTTTAGAATGAAAATAGGTGAGGTGTCTGAGGTTTTTGAAACCGAATTTGGCTTCCACATCCTTCAAGTTTTAGAGAAAAAAGGTCAGCTTTTAAAAGTTCGTCACATCCTAAAAAAACCTAAAATCTATAATTTCGATTTGTCGTTAGCTAAAGCGAAAGCCGATTCTATTTACAATGTGATTCAAGAAGGAAAAGCCACTTTTGGCGAAATGGCGTCTAAATTTTCAAGTGATCAAAATACCAAAGGAAATAGTGGTATGATAATCAATCCGCAAACTGGTGATAGTAAATTCACTGCAGAAGACCTTGATCCAGAGTTGGCCGCTAAAGTGAGTACCTTGAAAGAAGGATTGATGACTTTGCCTCAGTTGGAAGTAAAATATGGCGACACAAAAACTTATACTATCGTTAAGTTGGTTACTTACAAAGAGGCACATCAGGCCAATTTAAATGACGATTTTGAGCAAATTAAAAATGCTGCCTTGCAAGAGAAACAACAAAAAACAATGTTGAATTGGGTTCAAAGTAAATTAGAGTCAACCTATTCAAGAGTAAGTGCTAATTACCAATCTTGCGAACAAAGCAAACGCTGGATAACTAAAAATTAAGAGTGTATGAATTTCGAATCTGATGTAAAGGCTCTCGACTCATTAAAAGAGATTACGGTTAAGTTAGAAAAGGAGATAGGTAAGGTAATTGTGGGACAGCAAGAAGCTGTTAGATTAGTGGTGATCTCTATCTTTAGTAACGGCCACGCTTTGTTAGTGGGAGTGCCAGGTTTGGCTAAAACACTATTGGTAAATTCCATTGCAAAATCATTGGGCTTAACATTTAACAGAATTCAATTTACTCCCGACTTAATGCCTTCTGATATTGTGGGTGCTGAGGTTTTGGATGAAGCACGTCATTTCAAATTTGTAAAGGGTCCTATTTTCGCCAACGTAATTTTGGCCGATGAGATCAATCGTACACCTCCTAAAACTCAGGCAGCCTTATTAGAGGCGATGCAAGAAAGAACAGTTACCAATGCAGGTAAGGCTTATGATTTACCTAAGCCATTTTTTGTATTGGCCACACAAAACCCTATTGAGCAAGAAGGAACCTATCCTTTGCCCGAAGCACAATTAGATCGTTTCATGTTCAATATTTGGGTTGATTATCCTTCTTATCAAGAAGAGGTTGATGTGGTTAAAAGAACCACAACCAATACTAGTGGAGACATTCAGCCGGTTTTATCAGCCGAACAAATTTTGTTTTATCAGCAGTTGATTCGCAAGATGCCAGTGGCCGATAATGTTTTTGATTACGCAGTTAAATTGGCGCGCAAAACGCGTAAAGATTCTGATGAAGCAACAGAAGATGTTAAGAAATATTTGTATTGGGGAGCGGGTCCACGTGCCTCACAATACCTCATCATTGGAGCAAAGGTAAATGCTGCGTTACGCGGTAAATATTCACCAGATATCGAAGATGTTAAAGCCGTAGCAGTGCCAATACTTCGCCATAGAATTTTGCGTAATTATAAAGCAGAAGCAGATGGAGTGAGTGTGGAGAAGATTATTGAGGGGTTGTTGTAAACTTTGTTTTCTCTCCAAGAGGGAGTTAATTAATGAATGTATTATCCTTTTAATATTGTTTTTCAGCTTTGTGGGTTTTAATGTTTGCGCTGAAAAAACTGTTTATGCAAATTCTTCTCAAACAAATGGTGTGAAGAGATTTGATACTTTTACAAGAATTGATGGTTGTCCAACTTATCCAGATTGAAATAATTACTTATTCAAAGTACTTCGAAAAAACTTGAAATTATCCGATTTAGCGAAGACGCAGATATTTTTCTAAAAGTATAATTAAGGATATACGCTCTGTTTATTCCGTCTTTACGAAATTAAAAACCAATCAACTACCTCCTAAAATTTCTTCTATTCCCCGAACCTCTATTGCCTGTTGCTTTCTTTTTGTATTGTGTATTCCAAATAGGAGGTTCGCCCATATCTGCTGGTGGTGCTAATTTTGGTAATTCGCGTTCAATTAATTTTTCAATTCTACTGAACTTGTACATGTCGTCTTCATTCACCAAAGTGATAGCATTTCCTTTGGTGTTGGCGCGAGCAGTTCTTCCGATGCGATGCACATAGTCGGCAGCATCATTAGGCACATCGTAGTTTACTACCAAGTTGATGTCTTTAATGTCGATACCTCTGCTTAACACATCGGTGGCAACCACAATTCGCAGTTTCTTCGTTCTAAATTGCGACAATAAATTTTCTCTTTCTTTTTGGTCTAAGTCGCTTGAAATACCATCTACCGAATATCCTTTTCTTCTTAATGCAGACACGATAGATTGCACTTTACTTTTGCTCGAAGTAAAAACTATGATACTTTCAAAGTCGGTTTTATCTTTTATCAAATGATGCAACAATGCATTTTTTTGATGGTCGTGTGCTAAAAAAACATCTTGTTCAACACCTTCTGCAGGTTTGGCTATAGATAAACTAATTTCTATTGGGTCGTTGATTATTTTATTGGCGAAATCACGAATTTTTTGTGCCATCGTTGCACTAAAGAATAGTGATTGTCGGGTTTTAGGTGTATGCGAAATAATCTTTAAAATATCATTCACAAAACCCATGTCGAGCATTCTGTCTGCTTCATCTAAAATAACATGTTGAACCTGGTCAAACTTAACATAGCCCAAATTGATGTGCGATAAAAGTTTACCCGGTGTAGCAACAACAAAATCAACACCACCGGTAAGAGAAGCCTTCTGGTCGTTCCAGCTAGAACCATCATCACCACCATAAATGGCAATTGAACTTGCTCCAACAAAATATCCGAAACCTTGAATTTGTTGTTCAATTTGTATGGCCAACTCTCTGGTGGGACAAAGAATGAGTGTGTTTACTCCGCTTGTTTTTTGTTGTGCAATTTTATTTAAAATGGGCAATAGAAAAGCTGCTGTTTTTCCTGTTCCTGTTTGGGCGCAAGCAATTAAATCTTTGCCTGCCATAATTTGAGGCATCGCTTGTTCTTGAATGGGAGAGGCTTCCTCGAAGCCCATGTAAGAAATTGCTTCTAGTAATTTTTCGCTGAAATTAAATTCTGTAAAACGCATAATTGGTGCTAACTTATTAATGAAGAAGTCACCTTAAGTTTATCAATTATTTGCTGAGCAACATTTAGGGCTTCGTATCCATCTTGAATGGTCACAACAGGGTCGTGATTGTTTTTGATGGCTTGTGCGAAGGTAGTCAATTCTTCTTTGATTGCGTTAGAGTCTTTTACTTCGGGTGAACTGAAGGTAATTTCTTTCTTTCCTTTTTCTTTTCCTAAATCGATTACCAATGATAGTGGATCGGCTTCTCCTTTCAACTCATTGAGTTGAAAAATGCTGGTTTTTTTCTCTAAGAAATCTATGGTGATATATGCGTCTTTCTGAAAAAATCTTGTTTTACGCATGTTCTTCAACGATATTCTGCTGGCTGTTAAATTGGCCACGCATCCGTTGTCGAACTCAATTCGTGCGTTGGTAATATCGGGAGTGTCGCTCACTACTGCGCATCCACTTGCCGAAATCTTTTTAACAGGAGAGTTTACAATATTTAAAATGATATCGATGTCGTGT
>CAYORT010000010.1:0-104364 GCA_964406465.1 uncultured Chryseobacterium sp. | reverse complement strand
CACCTTCGTTCTTTGATGCAGAAGTAATCTCATCAGCTAATTTCTCAGCCATTGATTTCTCATTTCTTTTTCTAGAATAACCAATCAACCATTTCATAGCCAATGAAGATTTTCTAGAGTCTCTAACCGGTTGTGGAATTTGGAAAGTTGCACCACCTACTCTACGGCTCTTAACCTCAACGTTAGGCGTTACGTTATCCAATGCTTTCTTAAAAGTTTCCAATCCGTCAGTTTCAGTTTTTTTACCAACAATATCAATAGCACCGTAAAACACATCAAATGCACTTGATTTTTTACCATCGTACATTAAGTTGTTTACAAACTTGCTTACCAATACATCACTAAATTTAGGATCTGGTAAAATGAGTCTTTTTTTCGCTTTAGCCTTTCTCATTGCTACTTATTATTTCTTAGGTTTCTTAGTTCCGTATTTTGATCTTCTTTGTCCTCTTCCTTCAACACCCGCAGTATCCAACGCACCTCTAACAATGTGGTATCTTACACCTGGTAAATCTTTTACCCTTCCACCTCTTACTAAAACAATAGAGTGTTCTTGTAAGTTGTGACCTTCACCCGGAATGTAGGCATTCACCTCATTTCCGTTTGTCAATCTAACCCTTGCTACTTTTCTCATAGCCGAGTTTGGTTTTTTAGGAGTAGTAGTATATACTCTCACACAAACACCTCTTCTTTGAGGGCAAGAATTAAGAGCAGCTGACTTGCTTCTCTTGATTTGACTGGTTCTTCCAGTGTGTACTAATTGCTGAATTGTTGGCATATTAATCTGTTTCTTTTCTTCAAAAATATACTTTTCCCACAAAAAATGGGAGGGCAAAGCTACGAGAATAATTCAATATATCAATATTTCTTCACAAATTATTTTTAAAAAATATTACTTTTAGTAAGTTTCCCTTATTAAACAAGCATTGCAGAGCGAAAAAAAGTGCAAAAAAAGTTCATGTAAGCCTTAAAATTCCCTAGAAAAATCAAGAAATCATTTTTTTTAATACTTTCAGCCCCTGAATTATGCTCTATATATGAAGTGGTGGAAAATTATCTTTAAAACTATTGTTGTACTCTTTGCACTGGTGGGACTTTTTTTCACCGGTACCTATTTGGCTCTGCAGCTGAAATTAACTAATGATGACGGAGCGGTAGATTCAAACAACAGATATTTCGACGACATTAAAGATAAGTACAACCAATCTTTCAAGAGAGATACCAGCAAGACCGCAAGAAAGGAATACGAGCTTTTACAAAGAGTTTTGATACTTAATAAGTACTGTCCGAAAAACGCTGAACTAATTTTAGCTGCCTACCAACAAAGCAACAATGAAAAAGAAGCGCTACGCATGATAGACGCAGCAGAACTACATCTTCAAGAAAACAAAGCCTACCTAGCAGATGTTGCTCAATACAACATCAAGAGAAAAAGCTTACCAAGAGATTATATAAACGGAAGTATTTTTGAATGGATGAACATTTCTGAATGGACTGACTTTAAGTTTGCGGTGGCTAAAGACAAAAAACTTATAGATTCGGTGGCCAAGCAAACCGGTGTAGAACCGCGATTAATAGTGTCTGTATTGGTAGGAGAACAAATTCGTTTATTCAACTCTAATAGAGAAGCCTATAAAAAATGGATAGGCCCACTAAAGATATTATCGGTTGAAACAAAATTCTCTTTAGGTGTAACGGGCATCAAAGATTTTACTGCCAAAAAGATTGAAGCTTATATTAAAGACAGCACTTCTAAATATTACTTAGGCAAGAAATATGAGCATTTGTTAGATTTTAGCACCGATTCTGTTGACAGAGAGCGTTTTCTTAGGTTAACTTCATATAAGAATCATTACTATTCATATATGTATGCAGCATTATTTATCAAACAAATGAAAGTTCAATGGGAAAAAGCAGGCTTCCCCATTGATGAGCGCCCAGAAATTCTAGCCACCCTTTTCAATGTTGGCTACGAGCAATCGGTTCCTAAGAGCAATCCACGTGTAGGAGGTTCGAGCATAAAGATTTACGACAAAATTTATTCATTTGGGTCGATTGCCTATGAATTTTACTATTCTGGTGAACTTTTTGATTTATTCCCTTTCAAAAACAAGAAATTTGATTGGGATGAGATTCAGTAAATTCCATACATGCTTTATTTTCCTTGCCCTTTGCTTCAATCAACTGCAAGCGCAAGACAGCAGCTGCATCAATGTGATATGGGATTCTCTGGCTCCAGGCATCTACTATTCTGAGGCCGATGCGCCAACGAAATCGATTTTGAATGATTCAAAATTAAGTGTGGTTAAAATCGATCCAAAAAAGGTTGAATTCACCTTGCTCTCTGCATCTGAACATGGTAACACAAGCAGAACAGCAGTTGAATGGGCCAAAGAATTCAACATGAATATTATCATCAATGCAGGAATGTATGATTTAAACAAGACCTTAAGCAATAAAGGTTTCATGCAAAACTTCGAGCATTTCAACAACCCTCAACTTTATCCATCTTATGGAGGCATGATTGCTTTCAACCCAAGCGACAGCACTATTGATAATTTTGAAATTTTAGATTTAGAACACATGCCCTGGGACTCGGTAAAAACATGCTACTATAGTTATAGTCAGGGAATGAGAATGATCGACTGCAAAGGCACACCTTTAACTTGGAATAAAAAAAATCAATTGTGCAGCATGTTATTGTGTGCAATAGATGACCAAGGTTATGTGTATTACATTTTCACCCGTTCGCCTTACACGCACAATGAAATGATAAGATTCTTACTGGCCATGCCTTTTAATATTCGAGGTGCAATTTATTTGGAAGGTGGACCAGAAGCTAGTTTATATATCAATACGCCAATGAAAACCGTAGAAAAATTCGGAAGTTATGTATCAAAAACTTACGCTAACGATAAGAATGATCGTTTTTGGAAGATTCCGAATGTGATTGGGGTGAAAACGAAGTAGGGTTGATTTTAAAATAATATCACGAATTATTTGCTATATATTTATTAATTTGTAAATGTAATTTGAAATAAAAAAAAACAATGACAGATTGGTATAGACGAAAAACTTGGAGTAAAAGAGACGAAGAAGAATACATCGCCAAACTAGATCGTGCTAGAAAGGATAGTCGTGCTCAATATTTGAGAATTCAGGCAATCGAACTTATTGAAACAAAAGAAAACAATCTATTATCTGTTGCGGAGACATTATTAAACAAAATCTTGACAGATTATCCTGAAAATAATATTGAAAAAAGTCAAACTTTTAATGCATTAGGAGAAATCTACAAGTTACGAAAGGACTACATTACTGCATTAGACTATTTTCAGAAATCGCTTGACTTTGAAAAAGAATTTTCAAATGTTATAACGAAAGCATATCTAAACTTCGCTGAAACGGTTGTCCTTGCAGAGAAAACAGAATTATATGACAATGTTTCGAACTTACTAGCAGAAAAAATAAAACAAGACACTTTAAAATTTCCAATTCAAAATTACTTGATATACTCTGTAATGGCAATAATCTCAGAGTACAAGGGTGATGTAGAACAAGCAAAAAAATACGCAGACTTAGCAGAAAAAAATGCAACAACACAGACCAATTCACTTTGGAACGCGCATAAGAAAAAATCTGGATTAGTAAAAGACAGAATAAAATGGTTAGACAAACTAGTTGGTGGCAACTAATTAGCCATCTCTACCGCCAAGAATTCCCCCTGTTAATAATTCCTTCTCCCCTATTCACACATAATTACTAATTTTACTTTCTCAAATTTTCACCTTGCAAGAATATATTTCACAATTAAATCCTGAACAAGCACAAGCAGTGCTTGGAAGCGAAGGCCCATCAATGGTTTTGGCTGGAGCTGGATCAGGAAAAACTCGTGTACTCACCTATCGCATTGCCCATTTAATTGCCAACGGTGTGAGTCCGTTCAATATCTTAGCCCTCACCTTTACCAACAAAGCAGCAAAGGAAATGCGCGAAAGAATTGAAAAAATTGTTGGTGCCAATGCGCGCAATATTTGGATGGGAACTTTTCACTCAGTTTTTTCAAGAATACTAAGAATTGAGCACGCAAAACTGAATTACCCATCGAACTTTACCATTTACGATACGGCCGACACCAAAAGCTTAATAAAAACCATTATTAAAGAGTTAGAGTTAGATGATAAAATTTACAAGCCTAGTGTGGTTTTGCATAGAATATCGTCTGCTAAAAACAATCTTATTTCCGCCGATAAATACTTCAACGACGAACAAATTCGTCAGGAAGACAAAATGACGGCAAAACCGCGTTTGGCGGAAGTGTACAAAGCCTATCAAAATAGAATGATGAAGGCTTCGGCCATGGATTTTGATGATTTGTTATTCAAAACAAATATACTTCTGAGAGATCATCCTGATGTGCTGTTGAAATACCAACACATGTTTAAATACATTTTGGTAGATGAGTATCAGGATACCAATTATTCGCAATACATCATTGTGAAAAAACTGGCTGCAGCCAATAGAAACATTTGTGTGGTGGGCGATGATGCGCAAAGTATTTATTCTTTCCGTGGAGCTGATATAGGCAACATTTTATCTTTTCAAAAAGACTACCCTGAAGCACAATTATTTAAGCTGGAGCAGAATTACAGAAGCTCTAAAAACATTGTAAATGCAGCGAATAACATCATCGCCAACAATAAAGACCAAATTCAAAAAACGGTTTGGACCAGCAATGGTGAAGGAGAGAAAATAAAGATTGTTAAAACTTCCACCGACAATGAAGAAGGCAATTTTGTTGCAAGAAACATCTTCTCGCAAAAAATGAATTTACAGGCTCCTAATAGCGATTTCGCGATACTGTATAGAACCAATGCGCAATCGAGATCTATTGAGGAAGCATTAAGAAAACAGAATATTCCGTATAAAATCTATGGCGGACTATCCTTCTATCAGCGAAAGGAAATAAAGGATCTTTTGGCCTATTTTAGATTGGCTTTAAATCAAGACGATGAAGAGGCGTTGAAAAGAGTGATCAATTTTCCGGGAAGGGGAATTGGTAAAACAACCATCGACAACATCATTATAGCTGCAAACAATCATGGAACCAGCTTATGGAACATTATCAGTTCTCCCAACAAATATCCGGGAATTGGAAATGCTACTATTACAAAACTAGCTGGATTTGTTGACATGATTAGCAGTTTTAGCAAGCAAGCTCCATTGGTAAATGCCTATGAATTAGGACAGCAGATCGCTTCGGTTTCGGGAATTTCAAAAGAATATTTTTCGGATAAGACACCTGAAGGAATAAGCAAATACGAGAACATCCAAGAGTTATTGAATGGACTAAAACAATTTAGTGCATTGGAAGAAGAACACGGTGGGGAAGTTCGTCAGACCTTGGAAAAATTCATGAGCGAAATTGCGCTGCTCACCGATCATGATAACGAAAATGAAGAAGACCAGAATAAAGTATCGTTAATGACCATTCATGCTGCAAAAGGACTAGAGTTTAACCATGTTTACATTGTAGGATTAGAAGAGAACCTCTTCCCTTCTCAAATGGCTATGCAATCGCGTACCGAATTGGAAGAAGAAAGACGCTTATTTTACGTGGCACTCACCCGTGCGAAAAGCACTATTCATCTTACCTATGCTCAAAGTCGATTTAGATATGGTAATTTAATATATTCTGAAGCAAGCAGATTCATTGATGAGTTGCATGAGGATGTGATAGAGAAAGCAGACAATAAATCAAAAATAAGAACACAGACTGAGACAGAATTTACGCCGCCAAAACCTGTAATAAAAAGTAGCTTTGTTCGTCTATCCTCTGTTGTTCCAGCCGGAGCCAACAAAAGCGCATCGAATCAAGATTTACAAGAAGGTTTAGATGTAGAACACGGAAGGTTTGGCAGAGGAAAAATAATATCAATTGAAGGCAATGATTCGAACAAAAAAGCATTGATTGATTTTGAAAAACACGGAAAAAAACAATTATTACTCAAATTTGCTCAACTAAAAGTTATAAATTAGTGGCTCAATCCAATAAAAATCCATGGAATATAATACACAGAGAGGGAAAATGATCATTCCCGAATACGGAAGAAATGTTCAAAACATGATTCGCTTTGCGATGACAGTGAACGAAAGAGAAGTTAGAAATTTAGTGGCGCGTTCTATCGTAAAGGTAATGAGTCAGCTTAACCCCAACTCTAAAGAAGTAACCGACTACAAGCACAAATTATGGGATCAGATGATCATCATGTCTGATTTTAAACTTGATGTTGATTCGCCATACCCCTTCCCTGATAAGGAAGTTCTTTTTGAGAAACCCAAAAGAATGAATTACCCTAACAAGGTAATAAAAAACAAGCATTACGGTGCAGTGATTGAAGGACTTGTAGAAAAGGCCGTATTGATTGAAGAACCAAAAGAAAAATTGGCATTAACAATCACCATAGCCAACATGATGAAAAAAGCATACATCAGCTGGAATAAAGATTCGGTGAGCGACAGAATTATCTTAGAACATTTAAACCAAATATCAAGCGGAAGACTTACTCTACCAAGCGAGACAAAACTTGAAGTGATTGTAACTAACACTGCTCCTGTGAATAAAAACCAAGGAGGCAAAGGAGGTCAGCAAAAGAAAAGCAATAACTTTCACCAAAAGAAAGGCGGTTTCTTTGGTAAGAGTAATAACAATAAAAGAAGGTTTAAATAATGAGTAAATTCATCATTCAGGGAGGAACAAAGTTAAAAGGAGACATCATTCCTCAAGGCGCTAAAAACGAAGCTTTACAAATACTTTGCGCAGTTCTTCTTACTCCCGAAAAAGTTAGAATTAAAAACGTTCCAAATATCATTGATGTAAATAAGCTCATTGATCTATTGAAAAGCTTGGGTGTAAAAGTTGAAAAAATCAGCGAAGACACTTACGATTTTCAGGCAGATGACATCAACCTTGATTATTTAGAGACAGATGAGTTCATGAAAAAAGGAGCTGCCTTGCGTGGTTCAATCATGATTGTTGGTCCGATGTTGGGTCGTTTTGGAAAAGGTTATATCCCTGCTCCTGGTGGTGACAAAATTGGAAGAAGAAGAGTGGACACCCATTTCGACGGATTTCAAATGTTGGGAGCGAAATTTGAATATCAAGCCGCTAGTAAATTCTATAAAGTTCACGGAAAAAACTTGAAAGGATGTTACATGCTTTTAGACGAAGCATCGGTAACAGGCACAGCCAATATATTGATGGCTGCAGTTTTAGCAAAAGGTAAAACAACGATATATTACGCTGCATGCGAGCCTTACTTGCAACAACTTTGCAAGATGTTGAATCGCATGGGAGCAAAAATATCTGGAATAGGCTCTAATTTATTAACCATTGAAGGCGTTAGCTCTTTGGGTGGAACAGAGCACACTATACTTCCTGATATGATTGAAATTGGTAGTTTCATTGGTTTGGCGGCAATGACCAAATCGGAAATTAGAATTAAAGATGTATCGTACGAAAACCTAGGAATCATTCCTAGAACTTTCCAAAGACTTGGAATTCAAATGGAATTGAAAGGAGATGATTTAATTATACCATCTCAAGAAAATTATACGGTAGATTCATTTATTGACGGTTCTATCTTAACCATTGCCGATGCGCCTTGGCCAGGATTTACTCCCGATTTATTAAGCATCATCTTGGTAACAGCAACACAGGCAAAAGGCACAGTTTTAGTTCACCAAAAGATGTTCGAAAGCAGATTGTTCTTTGTTGATAAGCTAATTGATATGGGCGCACAAATTATTTTATGTGATCCACATCGCGCTACAGTAATCGGATTAAATCGTCAAACCAAATTGAAAGGAATTTCAATGACCTCTCCTGATATTCGCGCAGGTGTTTCTTTGCTTATCGCTGCTATGTCGGCAGAAGGGCAAAGCACCATCTACAACATCGATCAAATTGATAGAGGATATCAAAACATTGACACTCGTTTGAATGCCATTGGCGCAAAAATTCAAAGAGTTGATTAAATAAGATACAATGAGATTTTTAATAAGCACCGCGATTATAGTTTTGATTTCTATTTTCGCGGTTTCTTTTACTACTTTTCAGGGTGTAGGACAAAATGCTCCTGATATCGCTGTTGCAGGCAAATCGGGAGGAACAATACGCTTATCTTCGTTAAAAGGCAAATATGTTTTGGTTGACTTTTGGGCTTCATTTTGCGGGCCGTGCAGAAAGGAAAACAGCAATCTCGCTTCTGTTTACAGAAAATATAGAAATGCCACATTTAAAGACGGAAAAGGCTTTGAAGTATTCCAAGTATCATTAGATAAAAGTCGAGCTAGTTGGCTATCAGCAATTCAAAAAGATGGATTAATTTTTGCCTATCAAGGGCTCGATTCTTTAAGCTACTCGTCTCCTTCTGCTAAAAAATATGGAGTAACAAGTTTACCCACCAATTTTTTAGTTGATCCAAAAGGAAAAATCATCAAAAAAGACTTGAGGGGAAGCTTCCTATCTTCTTATTTAGAAGAACTTTCACAAAAGTAATACTGTCAATTTGTCTAAATAAACCCATTGGCACCATCTTAGCAAAATGGGTCACACAAAAATTATCCAAAATGAGCGAAAACATTGAAGAAAAAGAGACAGGAGAAGTACAAAACGAAGCTACTCCTGAGCAAAATACAGAAACTGCCCCGAGTGAAGAGGCAAAAGTGGCAGAATTGAATGACAAATATTTACGTCTTTATTCAGATTTCGACAACTTTAGAAAAAGAAGCATCAAAGAAAAAAATGATGCTTATAAAAATGCCACAAGCGATGTCTTCAAATCATTTTTACCAACATTAGACGACTTCGACAGAGCATTGAAATCGGTAGAAACTGCAACTGACATTGACAGCCTAAGAGAAGGTATTAATTTAATTCACAGCAAGCTAATCAACACATTAAAACAAAAAGGATTAGCAGAGATGGAAGCACAAAACAAAGATTTTGATGCTGATTACCATGAAGCAATCACAGAAATACCAGCACCAACAGAAGACTTAAAAGGAAAGATAGTTGATGTAGTAGAGAAAGGATACATGCTCGACGGAAAAATTATTAGATATGCAAAAGTTATTGTAGGAAAGTAATTGTGGAGAATCAAGAGCACCAATTGAAGTATAAAACATTATGGCAAAGAGAGATTATTACGAAGTATTAGGAGTAAGCAGAAGCGCTTCAGATGATGAGATAAAAAAGGCTTATCGTAAGATGGCTTTGCAATATCATCCTGATAAAAATCCGGGCAATAAAGAAGCTGAAGATAAATTTAAGGAAGCTGCAGAAGCTTATGATGTTTTAAGTAACAAGGATAAAAAACAACGTTACGATCAATTTGGTCATGCTGGAATGAGCGGTGCTGCTGGAGGTGGTGGAGGATTTGGTGGAGGAATGAATATGGAAGATATTTTCTCGCACTTTGGAGATATTTTTGGCGGCGGAGGTTTTGGCGGGCAGCGTGGTGGCAGAAGAGTAAATAGAGGTTCGAACATTAGGGTTAAAGTTGCTTTAACTCTAGAAGAAATACTTACAGGAGTAGAGAAAAAAATCAAAGTAAATAAATACATTTCCTGCGAAGAGTGCACTGGAACGGGGGCCGAAAAAGGCAAAGGTGGAAGCGATACTTGTGGTACTTGCAAAGGTAGCGGACACGTAACGAGAATTACGAATACTATTCTAGGACAAATGCAAAGTTCTAGTCCGTGCCCTACCTGCAACGGCGAAGGAAGCATCATCAAACATAAATGTAAAAAGTGCAGTGGCGAAGGTATAGTGCGCGGAGAATCGGTTTTACCTATAAACATACCTGCTGGAGTTCAAGAAGGAATGCAATTGCAAGTAAGCGGAATGGGAAATGCAGGAGCAAGAGGCGGAGTTAATGGTGATTTGTTGGTAGTAATAGAAGAGAAAGAACATGAATTGTTCACCCGTGATGGTAACGATTTGCATTACGACCTTTTTATCAATTTTGCCGATGCTGCCCTTGGCGGTGAAACAGTAGTTCCTACTTTAAATGGTAAGGTTAAAATTAAAATAGAAGCCGGTACTCAACCAGGTAAAATATTGCGACTAAAACATAAAGGGTTACCAGATATAAATCGATACGAAACAGGCGATCAATTGGTAAACATCAATGTTTGGACTCCGCAAAAATTATCATCAGAAGAAAAGAAGATAATGGAAGGCCTGCGTGATTCAGACAACTTCAAACCTAATCCGGGCAAAAAAGATAAAGGCTTTTTTGGAAGGATGAAAGAGATGTTTGAATAGTAAGAATTGCATTATTTTATTTTTTTTTTCAAAACATCAATTGGTAAATTGGTAATTGGGGAAAAAACTAAAATTATGAAACTTAAACTTAGCCTAGTATTTTCAATGTTGAGCGCCGCAGTAGCTGCTCAAAACTTAATCTCTAATGGTGATTTCGAATTAGGGAATTTTGACTTCACTTCTCAATACACAGCCGATTGTAATGCCAAAGCATCTTGGGCACCTTACGCTCCAATTGTAAATGAGAAATACTATTGCGTAACTACCAATTCCGGACAATTTACTGCACTTGCAGGTTGGAAAAACTGCACCAATCATACTGCAGGTGGAAATAATATCATGGTTGTTAATGGAGCTACTACAAAAAATGAAAAAGTATGGTGTCAGCAAATCAATAATATTCAACCCAACACCTTTTATAAATTCTCAACTTTTGGAACCTCAATTTTGAGCACAAACCCATCGAAACTTCAATTTTCAATCAACGGAAATCTATTGGGAAGTGAATTTCAATTGACACCAAAAGAATGCGACTGGAATCAGTTTTATGAAATTTGGAATTCGGGCCCCGCAACAAGCGCCGAGATATGCATTGTAAATCAAAACACCATTAGTAATGGTAATGACTTCGCTTTAGATGATATTTCTTTCATCGAGGTTGGATTAACGATGCCCAATGTTTTCACGCCAAATGGAGATGCCCACAACAATACTTTTCATCCTTTTATGTTCAAGGAGATCGACAAGTACAGTTTTTCTATCTATGACAGATGGGGAATAAAAGTGTATGAGCAGGCAGAAGACATCACAACCAAACAACCAGAGTGGAATGGAAAGTTAAATGGTGAGGGTTCAGATTGTGCTCCCGGCACTTACTACTGGGTGCTAAAGTACGAAACAACCATCGTAGATAAATCGGTAGCCTCTACCCTAACGGGATTTGTTACGTTAATAAGATAGTTCATATTTATTCAAGCTTTGTGAGATATTGAGCTAAAAAAAATTTATTTTAGCTCACAGTGATAAGCATTGAAAATATCAACAAATTCTACGGCGATTACAAAGCGCTAGACGATGTAACTTTATACATTCCTGAGAAATGTATTTATGGTTTACTTGGGCCTAATGGAGCAGGTAAAACATCTCTCATTAGAATCATCAATCAAATTACTGCGCCCGATTCGGGTAGAATCCTATTTAACGACCAGCCTTTAGAACGCCGTCACGTTGAAATGATTGGTTATTTGCCAGAAGAACGCGGATTATATAGAAAGATGAAAGTTGGTGAGCAAGTGATGTACTTGGCTCAGCTGAAGGGATTAGATAAACATGAGGCAAAAAAAAGACTGAAATTTTGGTTTGAAAAGTTCGATATAGGAAACTGGTGGAACCGCAAAGTAGAAGACCTTTCTAAGGGTATGCAGCAAAAGGTTCAGTTTATAGTTACAGTGATTCACGAACCCAAATTATTGATCTTAGATGAGCCATTTAGTGGTTTCGATCCTATCAATGCAGAAATGATTAAAAATGAAATTCTGCAATTGAGAAAAGATGGCGCCACCATCATTTTCTCAACGCACAACATGAAATCGGTTGAAGAAATGTGCGACAAAATAGCGCTCATCAACCGTTCGAAAAAAATATTAGAAGGCAGAGTTGAGACGATAAAAAACAAACACAAAACAAATCATTTCGAAATACGCTTTGAAGGAAACATGATTTCTTTTTCTACTGCATTATGGGCAGGATACAAGCTGCTTCATCACGAAGGAGAAAAAGAGAATATGAGAGCTGTTGTAAGTTGCGTCGACAATCAATCAATTAATGATTTATTGGCAGCCCTTGTTCCAGCAGTAAAAATTAAAAGTGTGCAAGAAGTGATTCCAAGTATGAATGACATATTCATTCAAAAAGTAAGAGAAATCAATGGGTAAAACAGGACTAATCATAAAGCGAGAATACATTACTAGGGTTAGGAAACCTTCGTTCATTGTAATGTCGATATTGGGTCCGCTATTGATTGCTTGCACCTTTATTATTCCGCTAATTATCAAACAGAATAATTTTAAAACGATTTATGTTCAGGTAGTTGACTACACTCACCAAATTGCGCCGGTGATCAAGTATTACGACTCAGATCATGTTGTTTACCTTACCACTTATGCCGATCAAAATCACTCTCTAGTTGCCGATAGATTTCAGAATTCCGACGATACTGCTGTTGTGTTAATTCCAGAAAAATTCATGGAAAATGCTGCTGTAACGGTAATGCACAAGAATCATCCCGGACTTAACACGATGACAAAACTTAAGAAAGATTTACAAGACTTAAGGGTAAAATGGGCAGTAAAGCAAGGAACCAATATTAACCTTGTTGCCCTAGATAAACAGCTTCATGATGTTACGGTTAATTATTACAACGAAGGCACATCCATTGAGGTACAAATGGTAATAGGCATCATAGCGGGAATGCTAATGTATGTTCTCATCATGTTGTACGGTGTGCAAGTGATGCGTGGCATAATGGAGGAAAAAACCAACAGAATAGTTGAAGTAATTATCTCATCTGTTAAACCCTTGCAATTACTTTACGGAAAAATCATTGGAATTGCTTTAACAGGCCTAACTCAATTTGTGATTCTCATCATTTTCATGGCTACAATTTTTGTCTCGGCAAAAAGCTATTTTATTACCGACCCTTCTGCTAAGGCTCAACAGCAATTATCGGCACTACAAACTTTAGGTCAGAAAAACCTACCCAACAGCACTGAAACTTTACAAATAGGCAAAGCCCCCGAAATTTCTGAACAGGAAATGCTGTTATACATTGACGAGCTAAAAGAAGTGCTTCCTAAAATATTATTGTTCTTTCCCCTTTTCTTTTTGGGAGGATACCTACTCTACTCTTCGTTCTACGCATCAATAGGCGCTGCGGTAGATTCGGAGACAGAAACACAACAATTTGTATTGCCGGTAACCATTCCAATCATTATCGCCATCATCATTGCTACAAGTATTTATGAAAATCCGAATGGGGATTTAGCCTTTTGGACGAGTATAATTCCACTCACCTCTCCGGTTGTAATGCTGGCTCGTTTGCCATTTATGGATCTTAGCTCTCAGTGGTGGGAAGCTTTGTTATCATTGGTTCTGTTAATTGGCAGCTTCATTTTATCTGCAAGATTAGCATCAAAAATTTATCGCACAGGAATATTAATGTACGGTCAGAAGGCAAGTTATAAAACCATTTTTAAATGGTTAAAGTATAAGAACTAATGAGTAAGAAAGTTGCAGTCATAGATTTAGGAACTAACACGTTTAATCTACTGATTGCAGAATTGCTTCCCACTGGCAAACACACAATAGTTTACACCACTCAAGTTCCCTCAAAAATTGGTGAAAAATCTATCAACGACAACAAGATCATTCCAGCAGCCTTTGATCGCGGTATTCAATGCCTGCGAGACATGAAAGAATTTACAAACGAATATCAGGTAGAAAAAATTTTTGCATTTGGCACCTCTGCTCTGCGCGGCGCAGCTAACGGCAATGAGTTTGTTGAAGTAGCAAAAAAAGAAACGGGAATTAACATTACCATCATTGATGGCAATCGTGAGGCAGAATTAATTTATAAAGGAGTACAATTATCATTTCCATTTGATGACACACTAAAATTAGTCATGGATGTTGGTGGAGGGAGCAACGAATTTATCATTGGCAATAAAGACAAGATATTTTGGCGACATAGCTTTAATTTGGGGGTAGCCCGATTGATGTACAAATTTTCTCCCTCTAATCCGATGAAAATCGAAGAAATTAAAACAGTTGAAGAGTATCTAGACAGTGAAATGCAAATACTGTGGAATGCACTTCAACAATTTCCTATTTCAGAAATGATTGGATGCGCAGGCTGTTTTAGCTCCTTTCACGAAATGATTTGCGCAAAAAAGGGAATTAAACTAAATACTGAAAGCACATACGAAACAATCCCTCTTGCCGATTACCGCGAAATTCATAAGATGCTTCTTCCTTCCACTTTTGAAGAGAGAATGGAGATGCCCGGACTAATTTTTATGAGAACAGACATGATAGTTCTTGGAACAATTCTTGTAAATCTTGTGTTGGAGAAAGCAAACATTAAAAATTTATATCTATCGAAATACGCTCTCAAAGAAGGCGTACTTAATGAAATAGCTAAAAATAAGTTATGAGTGTTGAATGATGAATAAAGGTTATTCATCATTCAACACTCAACATTAAAAATTAAAAATATGGCTACTAAGATTTTGATTATCGACGACGAAAAACCGATTAGAAGCACACTTAAAGAAATTTTAGAATACGAGAAGTTTCAAGTAGATGAAGCTCCAGATGGCTTAGCTGGATTGGAGATGGTAAAAAAAGAAAAGTACGATGTAGTTCTTTGCGATATTAAAATGCCTAAAATGGATGGCATGGAAGTTTTAGAAAACATCATGAAATTAGAAGATGAACCTTCGGTAATTATGATTTCGGGCCACGGCACCATTGATGTTGCAGTAGATGCATTAAAAAAAGGAGCATACGATTACATTGCAAAACCCTTAGACTTAAATAGACTGCTTATTACCATTCGCAACGCGATGGATAGAACCCAATTGGTAAAAGAAACTAAGGTTTTAAAGAAGAAATTAAACAAAGCAAAAACATCTGAAATCATTGGTGAATCAAATGCCATCGCTAAGGTAATTGAGATGATCAATAAAGTTGCACCTACAGATGCCCGAGTTTTAGTTACTGGTGGCAATGGTTCTGGTAAGGAATTGGTTGCTCGTCAGATACACGAAAAAAGCAATCGCTCAAGTTTTGAATTGGTTGAAGTGAATTGTGCTGCAATTCCAAGCGAGCTGATAGAAAGCGAGTTATTCGGACACGAAAAAGGAGCCTTTACCTCTGCAATAAAGCAACGTATTGGAAAATTCGAGCAAGCCGTTGGAGGCACCCTATTCTTAGATGAAATTGGCGACATGAGTTTATCGGCACAAGCCAAAGTACTGCGAGCATTGCAAGAAAATAAAATCACCCGTGTTGGTGGAGAAAAAGAGATCTCTGTTGATGTGCGAATTATTGCAGCAACCAATAAAGATTTGAAAAAGGAGATAGAAGCAGGAAACTTCAGAGAAGATTTATACCACAGATTAAGTGTGATTGTCATTCAAAACCCATCATTGAACGATAGAAAAGAAGACATTCCGCTTTTGGCAGAACACTTCATTAAACAAATTTGCGAAGAGTACGGAACCGCTCAAAAAACATTGACAAAAGACGCTCTAAAAGAATTGCAAAAAATAAATTGGACTGGCAATATTCGTGAATTTAGAAACGTGATGGAAAGGCTCATTATCCTTTGTGGCAATAGCATTTCGGGAGACGACATCGTCACCTTTGCGCAACCATTGAGTAAGTAATGCAGAAATGCCCAAGTTGTCATACATGGAATGAAAATCGAGATTATTGCTCGAATTGCAACCACCTTCTTAATTACGAAATAGCACGTAAATTAGAGATCGAGAAAAAAGAAGTTCAGGAATCGAATCGAGAAAAAGACGCAATAGATAATCTCATTCACCGCATGAAGAATTCGCGTTTCATTCTAGTGAAAGGCCTCTTCTATTTCTTCTATTCTATCTGGTTTATTTTCGCAGCTATTGTTTCATTCTTTGTAGCGATAATTGCTGCTGGTCCGGGTTAACATGAGCAAAGCAAAAACCTATATCATCATTGCCACTGCGTTGTACGCCTTTCATCTCCTTTGCAAATTCAATAATATCTCTGTTCCCATTTGGTTTAGTTCTTACTTCGCCGATTTCTTGTGTATGCCTCTTTTGCTTTCTTACACGCTTATCCTTATTCGCAAAATCAAAAAGCTTCCCGAGTTTGTATTGAGTTGGCAGATGATAGCTTTTGCAACAGTTTATGTGAGTGTGGTTTTCGAGGTGATGTTACCATATTTTTCAAAGAGATTCACAAGGGATTTGGTAGATGTTGTGATGTATGTTTTGGGAGGGATTGTTTATTATTGGGGGCAGAAGAAATTATAAAAAATGGATACAAAAATTCTTATATCAACTATAAATGAAATTATTAAGTATGGAGTAAATCCAAACTTAAAAATGGAAAATGAAGAACTCAAATTAGAGAAAAATCTTGTGAAAATCTATGATTTGTTTTTCGAAATAAATTACGAATTTGATGATACAGATTACGGAGAATTTGAGACAACTCAACTAACGAATATCAGAAGTAATATCAAAAGCAATTTTAAGAATTTCGGACTTTACAAAACTTTAATAGACATTCAAAATATTAATGACATATCGACTTGCGCGATAGGAGATGCTATTGACGATCTTTCTGATATCACCATAGATCTTTCTGAAATTAAATGGAGATTAGAAAACAATAGCATAAATGATGGCCTCTGGTTTTTTGAACTATGTTTTCGAAGCCACATGCAACAACACATTTTAAGTCTATTGAATTACATGAAAAACCTTAATGGATGAGATTGCTTCAATTTTGAGTACAAAATTCTCGCAAGGACGAACGGGGCTTAAATAGGGCAATAGTTCCTTCGTTCCTCAGGATGACAAACTGGGTCAGTGCTACTTAAAAGTAATTGTCACCCGTCAGCTGACGGGCACCGAAGGAACTATTGCACTGGCTATAAATTTCACAAGATTATTACGCTCAATAACAGCTCTTCGTTAACAACTTTCCAACTCTCTCCCACCCTGCTATTGTTATACTTTTTATTTTTCCTTCATGGCATTAAACGTAGTATTTATTGTATTCTTCTTATTGTCGTTTTTGATAGCGATAATCAAGACTTTTTTCTTTCACGATTACGATGTTTTTGATTTGATTATCAAGAGCACGATAGATATGTCGAAGAGCGGATTTGAAATTTCACTTTATCTCACAGGTGCATTATCACTATGGATGGGGATTATGAAGATTGGTGAAAACGGTGGTGCTATTAATATTTTAACCCGCTTAACTGCTCCCCTATTTACCAGATTATTTCCCGATGTACCTCGCAATCATCCTGCCTATGGTTCGATCATGATGAATTTAACTGCCAATATGTTGGGATTAGATAACGCTGCAACGCCTGCCGGTCTCAGAGCCATGAAACAATTACAGGAGATTAATCCAGACAAAGAGAAAGCGAGTAATGCCCAAATAATGTTTATGGTGATCAATGCATCAGGCTTAACAATCATACCTGTGAGTATTATTACCATAAGGGCTCAAATGTTACAAACAGCAGGTTCTAGCTGGAATCCTACAGATATTTTTATTCCAGTTTTAATCGCTACTTTCTTTTCTACATTGGGAGGAATTTTACTTACCAGCTTTATTCAAAAAATTAAATTCGATAAAGTAATTATTGCTTACTTAGGTGGTGTTGCATTATTGGTTTTCGGACTGCTAAAACTATCAAGTTATTTAAACGAATCTCAATTACAAATTTTCTCTAAAGTTTTAAGCGGATCAATTTTACTATCTCTCATTGTAAGTTTTATGATTATGGCAATAAGAAAGAAAGTAAGCGTTTATGATTCATTTATCGATGGTGCTAAGGATGGCTTTAACACTGCTATAAAAATCGTTCCTTATCTCATTGCTATATTGGTTGCCATTGGAGTCTTTAGAGCTAGTGGCGGAATGGATTGGCTATTACAGGGAATAAAACAAAGTATCGCCTTTTTTGCTCCAAACTCTGATTTACGCTGGGTTGACGCTTTACCTACAGCTATTATGAAACCTTTAAGTGGAAGTGGTGCCAGAGGAATGATGGTGGATACTATGAAAAACTTTGGTCCCGAATCTTTTCAAGGATTTTTATCGTGTATATTCCAAGGAGCTGCAGACACTACCTTCTTTATATTGGCAGTGTACTTTGGGTCTATAGGAATTAAGAAAACAAGATATGCGTTAGGTGCAGCTTTATTCGCGGATTTGTGTGGTGTAATTGCAGCGATTGCCGTAGCTTATATCTTTTATCCGAAATAACGAAAGAAAGCTTCATTGGGCTTAAATCCTTTGTCATCCAAAGAATATTCAGGTTTTAATCTTTCCACAAAGTACATGGTCATTTCACCTTTATTTTTCACGTGCAGCTCGCCGCGGGGAGTGCAAATGAAATAATCTTTAACCAAATCATAGGTGCTTTGAGAAACATTAAGTCTACCGGGCTCACTGTTCGATTCCATTCTGCTTGCCAAGTTCACAGAATCTCCCCAAATATCGTAGGCAAATTTCTTTTTACCTACCACACCTGCAATCAGCGGTCCGCTGTGCACCCCTACACGAACTTCCCAAGCTTGACCGATAGAAGTTTCAAAAGTTTTAATAAACTCAATAAAGGCCAATCCGGCTAACACACAATCTATCGCATGACTTTTATTCTCAACAGGTATTCCACCTGCGCACATGTACGAATCTCCAATGGTTTTAATTTTTTCAAGTTTATGTTTATCACTAATATCATCGAAATGAATAAAAATATTATTGAGTTCTTGCACTAAAACCTCGGGTGATAATTGTCCCGATAAAGTTGTAAAACCTTTAAAATCGGTAAACATTACACTAGCACTAGAGTACAATTTTGTTTTTGCCGATCCCGACAATTTAAGCTCTTCAGCGATTTCTTGGGGTAAAATATTCAATAACAATTCTTCTGATTTATGTTTCTCATTGGCTAAATCTTTGGTTCTTTCCTGCACAGTGATTTCCAATATTCTTTTCTCATTTTCTAATCGACGAGTACGCCATTTAAAAAAAAGTATGATACTTAAAATCACAAATATTACAAGTAAAGTTCTAAACCATAAAGTTTTCCAAAATGGAGAATGAACAATGATGCGAAGACTTGTAGGTTCATTGTTCCATGAACTTCCTTTGAGGCGAGAAAACACTAAAAATTCGTACTCACCAGGCTCTAGGTTAGTGTATGTAATTTCATTGCTTCGTGTTGGCGGCGAAAAACCATCATCATGACCAACCAATTGAAACTTATACTCGATATCTTCTGGATGAATGAGTCCTTTAGCTAAAAAGGAAAACGTTAAATGATTTATATTGTAGGGTAACTCCAAACGATTGGGCGTTTTATAAAATCCCGAAAGCGAATCACAGAAGGGAGTCCAATCAAAATCTTTGAAATTATACTTAATCTTAGTTAGATGAAGCGCAGGAGTAAAATTAGCTGGTATCGGAGAAGATTCTTTGATGTTGATTTTATAAGCCCCATTTAATGTGCCCACCCATAAATTCTCTTGATAATCTAAAGACAGTGCACCTTTATTGCATTGAATACCCTCAAATCCATCTTTGAAACTAAAGTTTTGGACATCAAAACTAGACAAGTCGATTACTCTAATATCTTTATTTGTGCCCAGCCATAACTGCTCTTTATTGATGCACATAGAGTTAATCACCACATCATGCAGCATTGGGTTATTTGGAAAAGCATAAAACTTATTTTTAAATAAAAAACAAAGACCATTACTCTGCGTTCCAAACCAAACCTTTTCTGATTTTCTTTCTGCAAAACATGAAGTGAAAGTTGAATTTTTCGATAACACATTCACTTGATATATTTTAGGTAGCAGTTTATCTTGATAAATACTATTTGTATTGCTAATTTGAATGATGCCACCGCTGGAACAAGCCCAAATATCACCTGAGTGATCTTCTGTGATACTTAAAATAGAGAAATTCTCAATTTCTAATAAGCTCGAAAGTTCGGTATAAATTGGAATTCTATTCTCAAAATAAATTGCTCTCAACCCCCTATTACTAGTACCAACCCATATGTTGCCATTGGAATCTTTAAACAAAACATTCACTTCATTGGCGGTGATATGATTATTAAACAAATTTAATTTTCCCTTATGGTAATAAAACAGTCCATTCCCTTCGGTGCCAATCCACAATCTACCATCGTTATCTTCTACCATACTTCTAATCGCAGAACTGCTTAGCTGCGGATCATCTAGATGTACCAATCTATCTCCTTTTTTAATGGTAAGGCCGTTGGAGAAAGTACCGTAGGCTATACTCAAATCTTTGAGCGCACAAACAGCGGTAACAAACTGTTCAGAGAGTCCGTCGGTTACTGCAAGAGACACAAACTTCTCTCCAATAAATTTATTTACCCCTCCAAATTTAGTTCCTATCCAAATAGCACCCGACCTGTCTTGAAAAACACATTTAACCTGATTATTACTCAATCCATTGCTCTCATTGTACAGCGTGCAAGACAATTCATCATCAGATTGGCTTTTAGGGAACTTTAGAAGACCATAGTTGGTCCCCACCCAAAAATTTCCAACAACATCTCGATAAATACAATTAACAAGTTTATCCTCTAAAAAGGGTATGTCTAATTTTTTTAGGGTTAAGTTGGCACTTAAAGAATATATCCCATGATTGGTACCGATTAAAAAGTTATTCTCGTCATTTGAAATTATGCTAGAAACGTGTATTCCATTTAACTGAGGGAGCATCCTAATTGACCTACCTTCTTTTCTATTTATAAAATTCAATCCTAGCCTACTTCCAATAAATAACAATCCGTTCTCATCTTCAAACAAAGCTGTAATTTCATCACTCAACAATCCATCAATTCTACCAATGTGAGTGATTTTATCATTCTCATATAAGTTAAGTCCATTGTACTTTGTTCCTATCCAAATGCTACCATTGATATCTTCCACAATACTTGTTACGGAGTTATCAGATAATCCAGAATCGATGTTAAGTACAGTATATTTCCCATTGAATAAAAAACACGCACCACCATTTGCTGTACCAATCCACAACCTACCTTTACTATCTTCATAAAGCATTCTAATATTTTCATCGGGTAATCCATCACTCAAATACCTATGTGAAACAATATTTCCATCATACATATCGAGTCCGCCGCTTTCAGTAGCGAACCATAAATTCCCCACTTTATCTTCAGCGATACTATATACAGAAGCTTGTGACAGGCCCTGGGCAACAGAAAATTTCTCGAAATAATATTGTTGCGCTTGCGCAAGGTAGGAGATAAAAAAGAAAAAATATAAAACCTTAAAATTCTTATGCATTTGTAACAATCTGAGCATCATACGACAAACTAGTAAAGAAGTTTTATGCCAAATTCGATTAAAAATTTGCAGGAAATAAAACAGGATTTTTGCAAAATTGAATTGAAGTTCTATATTTGCAACCCAATTAGTTCTTTTTAAAATCATGCGAGAGTAGCTCAGTTGGTAGAGCACGACCTTGCCAAGGTCGGGGTCGCGGGTCCGAGTCCCGTCTCTCGCTCCATAAAAAACCCTGTTAGCAGGTTTTTTTTAATTGAAGTAAAGTGAAAACTACCATTTTCATTTTATGGTTTGCCTTGGTGGTGGAATGGTAGACACGCAGGACTTAAAATCCTGTGGCAGCAATGCCGTAAGGGTTCAAGTCCCTTCCGAGGTACTAAAACAGATAAGAGCGTGAGAGCGAAAGCGATTACGCTCTTTCTGTTTTCTCAAAACCCACTCTCCCACTCACACTTTTTATTTCTTCCAATTCTCCTCTAAAACTTTAGTGCTTTGAAAGTCTTGTAAAAAGTTTGATAATTCAATTCCTTGGTGTACAAAAACAGAAAAAGCGTGATTGCTCTAACTCTCACGCTTTTTTTATGCTTAATTTTCTGTTATCCTACAATGAAGAAATGATGGCATTAGTAGCACCAGATTGCTTACTAAGATATGTTTGTTGTTTGGTAGCAATTTGAGTCCTTCTCTCTTGATTATCAATTAGGGAGAGAAGAATTCGCTCAAAATCTTGATAATTCAAAAAAGAAAAACCGCTACCAATTTTTATCATGGCAGCAGCCTCTTCAAATTTTTGGTGTTTCGGACCAAACATTACCGGCAAACCAAAACATGCTGGTTCTAAAATATTGTGAATACCAGAACCAAAACCTCCACCAATTATGGCCAGGTGTGCATACTGATACAAGGAAGAAAGGATTCCTATGCAATTTACAATGATCACTTGAGGGGCCGAAGTGCAACTTTCAATATTACTCCACAATACCGCCTCGGGAAAAGCCGATACAAGACTAGTAATATTCTTCTCTTTAATATCATGAGGTGCGATAATCAGCACGACATCTTTTGCAAGCTTATTTTTAATTTTTTGCAAAAACTCATTTTCTTTCTGCCAAGTGCTACCTGCAATGATTACCTGCTTACCTTTAACTAACGACTGCAAATAAGGAAAAACCATAGGAGATTTAGCCAAAGCCACCACTCTATCTATTCGAGTATCGCCAACCACAGAAGAGTTAGAGATTCCATTTTTCAGTAAAATATCATGAGAAGCCTCATCCTGAACAAAAAAATGGGTAAAAGAATTTCTTAACCTAGTTAAAAACCAAGAACCATGTGGTTTAAAGAAAATTTGTTCTTTTCTAAACTTCCCCGAAATCAAATAAGTTGGCGTCTTCCTTTCAGCAAATAAAGAAAGCATATTGAACCAAAGCTCGTACTTGATGATGAAGACTCTTTTGGCGTTCACCTTATCAATAAATGGTTGCATTTTGCTTTTCAAATCCAAAGGAAGATAGGTGACATAATCGGCCAATTCATAATTCTTCCTAATCTCATAACCAGATGGAGAGTAGAAGGTTAGCAAAATTTTCTCATTAGGGAAATCACTCTTAAATTTTTCAATTAAGGGGCGTCCTTGTTCAAATTCGCCTAAGGAGGCACAATGAAACCAATTAATAACAATATCTCCATTTATATTGTTGGGTATAGTGCTTAGGAGGTCTTTTCTTCCATCCACCCATTTGCGAGCCTTCTCATTAAAAAGCGCTACAATTCTTATTATTAAACCGTATAGTGAAATTGAAAAATTATAGAATAATTGCATCTTAAAAATCTTCTTCGGGATTACTATTTAAAAAGGGAATCATCCACCCTAGTTGTACTCCGGCCATAAAGTTAAAATGATTTTTGGTGTCGACGCTATTGTTGAAATAATTATACTTTCTGGTGTTCTGCAAAAAACCCTCTTCGCAAAAAAATTCTAGGTAGCAATTGATTCTTTTTCTAGGTCCGAAATGATTTAAACGAATTTCTTGCCTAATTGCCGGTCCTATAGACATTTGGTCATATCCTTTCAAATTGTTTTTCGACAAATAAGCGCTGGTTCCATCTAGGGTTTTTATAGACAAATGATGCTCCATCACGCCCACTCCAAGATTGACCTGCAAATAACTAACAGGAGAGAGCGAAATAAACCTGCCGAAGGAAAAATACGCACTGTTCCCCCTAAACAAAACTTGCAGGTCTATAAGAGAACCTTGATCAGAAATAATCATTCCTTCGCTGGTTCTAAGAGCCGAAAACAAATCGACACCAGAATAGTATCCAAACATAAAATGATAATCGAGTCCGTACGAAAATTTATTTCGTTGAAACTGATACCCCCCTCCAATCCTATTGATATAGCTGGTTTTATTGCTAATTTGTGCGTTCCCAACACTACCGCTATAGCTAACGCAAAAAAGGTGCTCGGGAATAGTATTTTCACTCTGGGCAAAACCATTGAAAAACAAGAGAATAATACATACAAAAAAAACTGTGCGCATTGCTTAAAAATTGAGTTTAAAGTTAGGGTTAAATTATTATCTTCGCAGCAAATGTTTTTTATGACAGAAATTCCTGTGAAAGATATTAAGATGGTGGATTTGGCTACACAGTACCAAAGACTGAAGCCTCAGATAGATTCGGCCATGCAAAAAGTGCTTGATGAAACATCTTTTATCAGTGGTCCTGCAGTGAAAAATTTCAGCCAAGAATTAGCCAGTTATTTGGATGTAAAATATGTGATTCCTTGTGCCAATGGAACAGATGCGCTTCAAATAGCTTTGATGGCACTGAATTTAGAGCCTGGAGATGAGGTTATCACTTCGGCTTTTACCTTTATTGCAACTGCTGAAGTTATAGTTCTTTTGGGTTTAAAGCCTGTATTTGTTGATGTTGATTCTTCAGATTTCACCATCAATGTAGATCAAATTGCCAACGCGATTACATCAAAAACAAAAGTAATTTTACCTGTTCATTTGTTCGGACAGTGTTCTAATATGGAGGCCATTTTGAAATTGGCCGCCGAAAAAAATATTCATGTTGTTGAAGATACTGCCCAAGCCATAGGTGCTGAATACACCTTTATCGACGGAAGTAAAAAAAGAGCTGGAACAATGGGTTCAATAGGAACCACAAGTTTTTTTCCATCTAAAAACTTAGGATGTTTTGGAGATGGAGGTGCCTTGATGACCAACGATAAAGAATTGGCCGATTTGTGCACTCAAATTGCCAATCACGGTTCTAGAGTTCGCTACTATCATGATGTTGTAGGTATCAACTCGAGATTAGATTCGTTGCAAGCAGCGGTACTTAGCGAAAAACTGAAGCATTTGAATGATTTTAGTGCTAGAAGAAATAAAGCTGCGAAGTTCTTCGATGAAGCTTTTCAAGGACTTAGCGAGGTTAAAACGCCAGGTAGAATTAAAAACTCCACACATGTTTTTCATCAATATACCCTTCAAATTCTTAACGGAAAAAGAGATAAATTGAAGAGTTATCTTGAGAAAAAGGGTATTCCTGCAATGGTTTATTACCCATTGCCATTGCATCAACAAAATGTTTTCAAAGGTGTGATGACCGATGTAAAACTTCCAATTACCGAGAAATTGGCAGAGCAAGTTTTATCATTGCCAATGCATACCGAATTAAGCGATGAGCAACTAAATTACATTTGCGCATCTGTTAAAGAATTTTTCAAATAAGAGATTATGAATATTGCTGTTATTGGTACTGGTTATGTTGGTTTAGTTACAGGAACTTGTTTCGCAGAAAGCGGCAACAATGTTGTTTGTGTTGACATCAACGAACAAAAAGTACAAAAATTAAAAGAAGGGATTGTACCAATTTACGAGCCTGAGTTAGATGTTCTTTTTGAACGTAATACCAAACAAGGGCGTTTGAAATTCACCACAGATTTGAGAGATGCTGTAAAAAAATCTTCAATGATTTTCTTAGCATTACCAACGCCTCCAGGTGAAGATGGATCGGCAGATTTATCTTATATTTTAGGTGTTGCTAATCAGTTGGGTGAGATGATGGAAGAATATAAAATCATCGTTGACAAAAGTACTGTTCCTGTTGGTACAGCTGAAAAAGTAACCGCTGCAATTGCTAAAAATGCAAAGGTTGAATTTGATGTAGTTTCCAATCCCGAATTTTTAAGAGAAGGATATGCAGTAGATGACTTCATGAAGCCAGATCGCGTTGTAGTGGGTACTTCAAGTGCACGTGCGCGCAAGGCTATGGACGAATTGTACAAACCATTTGTTCGTCAGGGAAATCCGGTTTACTTCATGGACGAGCGTTCTGCAGAATTAACAAAATATGCTGCCAATTCATTTTTAGCGGCTAAGATTTCTTTCATGAATGAGGTGGCTAACTTGTGCGAATTGTTGGGCGCCGATGTAGATCAAGTTCGCATTGGAATGGGCTCTGATACAAGAATTGGAAAAAGATTCTTATTTCCTGGAATTGGATACGGTGGAAGCTGTTTCCCGAAAGATGTTCAAGCGCTAATTAAATCTTCGGAAGAAGTAAATTACGATTTTAAAATTTTGACTGCAGTTGAAGAAGTAAACGCAGTGCAAAAAACCATTATAGTTCCAAAAATTGATGCTTATTTCGACGGTGATTTAAAAGGGAAAACCTTTGGGATTTGGGGATTATCTTTCAAACCAAATACCGACGATATTCGCGAAGCTCCAGCCATTTATGTAATTAAAGAGTTGTTGAAAAGAGGCGCAAGCGTTAAGGCTTTCGACCCAGAAGGGATGGAAAACATGAAAGGTGTTTTCAAAAATGAAATTGAATTTTGCGAGAATCAATATGAAGCAATTTCAGGTGCAGATGCGCTGGTAATTGCCACTGAATGGTCGGTGTTTAGAGCACCCGACTTTGAGCAAATCGCTAAGTTGATGAAGAACAAAGTAATTTTCGACGGAAGAAATTTATTTGACCTAGAAAGTATTGAATCTAAAGGATTTGATTACATCAGCATTGGAAGAAAACAAGTTATAGTTAACAAGAAAGTTTCGGCTTAATGAAAAAAAGAGTATTGATTACCGGAGCAGCCGGATTTTTAGGTTCACACCTTTGCGAGCGTTTCTTGAAAGAAGGATTTCATGTTATTGGCATGGACAACCTCATCACAGGAAACCTAAGAAATATTGAAGAGTTCTTTAAACTCGAAAATTTTGAATTCTATCATCACGATGTATCGAAGTTTGTATTTGTTCCTGGTGAACTGCACTACATCCTTCATTTCGCTTCGCCTGCGAGTCCGATAGACTATCTTAAAATTCCAATTCAAACACTAAAAGTAGGTTCCTTAGGAACACACAATTTACTTGGTTTGGCCAAGGCTAAAAACGCTAGAATGTTGATTGCATCAACATCTGAAGTATATGGTGACCCCGATGTTCATCCACAACCAGAAACCTATTGGGGTAATGTAAACCCTATTGGTCCTAGAGGAGTGTATGATGAGGCTAAGCGCTTTCAAGAAGCGATGACTATGGCTTATCATACCTTCCACGGCCTAGAAACAAGAATCGTAAGAATTTTTAATACTTATGGTCCGAAAATGCGATTGAACGACGGACGCGCTTTACCAGCATTTGTTGGTCAAGCTTTAAGAGGAGAAGACATTACGGTGTTTGGTGATGGTTCTCAAACAAGATCATTCTGTTATGTTGACGATTTAATTGAAGGCATTTACCGACTGTTGATGAGTGACTATCATATGCCGGTAAACATTGGTAATCCCGATGAAATCACAATTCGTGAATTTGCAGAAGAGGTAGTTAAACTAACTGGTACAGCATCGAAAGTGATTTATAAAGATTTGCCGGTTGACGATCCTAAACAGCGTCAGCCAGATATCACCAAAGCAAAAGAAGTATTAGGATGGCAGCCTAAGGTAAGTCGCTCTGAGGGATTGAAAAAAACTTTAGAATACTTTAAATCATTGCCTCAAGAGGAACTCTTTAAAAAAGAATTGAATTTTGGAAACTAAGGAATATTTTGTTCATGAATCGTCTTATGTAGACGAAGGTGCCGTAATTGGAAAAGGCACTAAAATATGGCATTTCAGTCATGTAATGAGCAAAACCGTTTTGGGTGAAAATTGTAATCTCGGACAAAATGTGGTGATTTCACCAGATGTTGTTTTTGGTAACAATGTGAAAGTTCAAAATAATGTATCGGTGTATACGGGTGTAATTTGCGAAGACGATGTTTTTCTTGGACCATCAATGGTTTTTACCAATGTGATGAACCCTCGTTCGGCAGTAAATAGAAAAAGTGAATACAAAAGAACACTGGTGAGAAAAGGGGCAACGATAGGTGCAAATGCTACCATTGTTTGTGGAATAGAGCTAGGTGAATATTCATTTATTGGTGCAGGAACAGTAGTGATTAGAGATGTTAAACCCTATGCGATGTTGGTAGGTAATCCTGCCAGACAAATAGGCTGGATGAGCGAGCAAGGAGAGAAATTAAATTTCGACAACAATGGAATAGCGATTTGTAAGTTATCGGGAGATAAATACCAATTGATTAATAATAGTGTAAAAAAGATAACTAATGGCTGATAAAGTAAAGTTTGCTGTTGTTGGTTGTGGCCACATTGGCAAACGCCACATGGAAATGATTGAGAGAAATTCGGAGGCCGAATTAGTGGCTTTTTGTGATGTGGTGGAAAAGGAAAAATTGAATATCGACCCTAAATTTACACAGCCCTATTTCACCGATGTACAAGAAATGTTGTCGGCTGTAAAAGATATTGACGTTGTAAATATTTGTACTCCCAATGGCTTACATGCCGAGCAAAGCATTATCGCTTTAAGCAATAAGAAGCATGTAGTATGCGAGAAGCCTATGGGCTTAAAGAAAAGTGAATGCGAGAAGGTTGTAGAAAAGGCTTTAAATTATTCCAAAAAAGTGTTTTGCGTAATGCAAAATCGCTACTCCCCTCCTTCTGTTTGGTTAAAGGAGGTAGTAGAAAATAAGCTACTTGGTGATATCTACTTGGTTCAGTTGAATTGTTACTGGAATAGAGACGATCGTTACTACAAAAAAAGTTCATGGAAAGGAAGTAAAGACATGGATGGCGGTACTTTATTTACACAGTTTTCGCATTTCATCGACATTATGTATTGGCTGTTTGGCGACATCACAGATATCAATGCCCGATTTGAAGACTTTTGCCATCAAGAATCTACCGATTTTGAGGATACTGGAATTGTAAATTTTAAATTTTTAAATGGTGGAGTTGGTACAATCAACTACTCCACCGCAGTGTACAACTCCAACTTAGAAAGTAGTATTACCATCATTGGAGCAAAAGGAAGTATTAAGGTAGGCGGACAATACATGGATAAAGTTGAGTATTGCAATATCAAAGACTATGTGATGCCAGAATTGGCACCTGTAAATGCACCAAACGATTACGGTGAATACAAAGGATCGGCAGCAAACCATCACTATGTAATTGAAAACGTGGTGAACACTATAAAACGTGGTGACAATGTTTCTACAAACGCATTAGAGGGTTTAAAAGTGGTAGAGATAATAGAAAGAATTTACGCATTAAAATAAAATAGATAAAAGTAGATTATGATTTCACAAAAGATCGCAAAGAAAGAAGCTAAAATGGCTTTAATTGGGTTAGGTTATGTTGGATTACCTATCGCATTAGAATTTGCTAGAAAAGCAAAAGTAGTTGGATTCGATATCAATCAAGCGCGTGTTGATTTGATGAGAAAGAATATCGATCCAAGCAATGAATTGGAAGCAAAAGATTTTGAAGGTTGCGACATTCATTTTACTGCTGATTTGAACGACTTAAAATATGTAAATTTCTTCATTGTTGCAGTACCTACACCCATTGACCAACACAACTTACCCGATTTAAAACCTTTGCTTTCTGCTTCAAGAACAGTAGGTAAAGTATTGAAAAAAGGAGATTATGTTGTTTTTGAATCAACAGTATATCCAGGTTGCACAGAAGAGGATTGTGTGCCTGTTTTAGAGCAAGAATCGGGACTTAAATTCGGTGTTGATTTCAAAGTTGGATATTCTCCAGAAAGAATCAATCCGGGCGACAAAGAACACACACTTTCTAAAATTGTAAAAGTGGTTTCTGGTTGCGATAAAGAATCGGCAGAACAAATTGCAAATGTTTACGGAATGGTGATTGCTGCTGGTATCCACCAAGCATCATCAATCAAAGTTGCTGAAGCTGCAAAAATTATTGAAAACACTCAACGTGACGTAAATATCGCTTTGATGAATGAGCTTTCACTCATCTTTGCTAAAATGAACATCAATACTTACGAAGTATTAGAAGCCGCTGGAACAAAATGGAATTTCTTGAAATTCTCTCCAGGTTTGGTAGGCGGACACTGTATTGGTGTTGACCCTTACTACTTAACCTACAAAGCAGAAGAACTTGGTATTCATGCTAAGATCATCACTTCTGGTAGAGCTATCAACGATGGAATGGGCGCTCATTTAGCTCGTTTAGCTGTTAAAAAAATGGCTGCAAACGGAAAAGATATTTCTAAGGCTAGAGTGCTCATTATGGGCACAACATTCAAAGAAAACGTTACCGATATTAGAAATTCAAAAGTTGCCGATGTGGTGAATGAATTGAAATCATTTGCGGTAAACTTAGAGGTGCATGATCCACATGCTGATGCACATGAAATTCAAGAGGAATATGGCTACGACTTAGTTCCTGAAATTTCAGGTAAATACGACGCCATTATCGTTGCTGTAAACCACCGTGAATATGTTGGTTTAGGTGATGAATTCTTTGGAAAACACTTTAACGAAAAAGGAGTACTTGTAGACGTTAAAGGTATTTATAGAAATAAAATTACGGTTGCCGATTATTTAAGTTTTTAATCAATGATTTTAGTAACTGGAGGTACAGGTTATATTGGTTCGCATACTGTTGTAGAGCTCATTAATGTTGGGTTTGAAGTGGTGGTGCTCGATAATCTGTATGCATCAGACAAATCGGTAATTGATAATTTGCGTGAGCTCACAGGAGTAAACATTCCTTTTGAGCAAATCGACTTAAAAGACAAAGAAGCAGTTTTATCTCTCGCCAACAAATATAAAATTGATGGTATCATTCACTTTGCTGCATACAAAGCAGTGAATGAATCGGTACACAATCCTTTAAAATATTATGAGAACAATATTGTAGGATTGGTAAATCTATTTTATCTGATGAAAGAAATTAAATGCAACACATTTATTTTCTCTTCTTCTTGCACAGTTTATGGTGAAGTAGATAAAGTACCTGTTGATGAAACGTTCCCGGTGCTTCGTCCTTTCTCTCCGTACGGAAATACAAAGAAAATTTGTGAGGAGATTATGGAAGACATGGCCAAAGTTGGAGAAGTAAAATCAATCGCGCTTCGCTATTTTAATCCAATTGGTGCTCATGAATCTTTAATGCTTGGTGACAATCCAAAGAACATCGATAATATCATGCCTATTATTCAAAGAGTTGCGAAAGGAGAAAGCGAAAGTTTGAATGTATATGGCAATGATTACCCAACACCCGATGGGTCTTGTATTCGAGATTATGTTCATGTAATGGATATCGCCTCTGCTCATGTTAAAGCATTGAAAAGAATTATGGATGGCAAAATGGAGAGAAATTTTGAAGTCTATAACCTAGGTTCTGAAACCGGTTATTCTGTTCTTCAACTTATTAAGACATTTGAAGAAGTGAATGGCGTAAAAATAAATTATAAAATAGTTGGAAGAAGAGCTGGAGATGTTTCTCAAATTTACTCGAACTCTACTCTAGCAAAGGAAAAATTGAATTGGGAAGTGAAATATGATTTAAAAGACATGTTATCATCTTCTTGGGAAAGAGATATAAAACAACATCAGAACAAATGAATGATAAAAAGATAGTATTGATTACAGGTGGTGCTGGTTTTATTGGCAGTCACTTGGTACGTCATTTCGTAAATAAATATCCTCATTACACCATTGTAAATGTTGACAAACTTACCTATGCTGGTAATTTGAGTTCATTAGACGACATTAAAGACGCCGTGAATTACAGCTTTGTTAAAGCCGACATTTGTGATGAAAAAGCAATGCAAGAGATTTTTGAAACGCATAAAATCACTCATGTCATTCACTGTGCTGCAGAATCACATGTAGATCGTTCGATTTTAAATCCCTTGGAGTTTGTACAAACCAACGTTATTGGCACGGTTACTCTTTTAAATGTTTGCAAAAGCAATTGGCAAGACAATCAAGACCATTTATTCTATCATATTTCAACCGATGAAGTGTACGGCTCTTTAGGCGAAACAGGAAAATTTATGGAGACTACTTCATATGATCCTCGATCACCATATTCAGCAAGTAAAGCATCATCAGATCATTTTGTTCGCGCTTACCACGAAACCTTCCATTTACCGATGGTTTTGAGCAATTGTTCAAATAATTATGGTCCGAACCAATTCCCAGAAAAGTTAATCCCACTTTGCATACAAAACATCATCAATAACAAACCGCTGCCTATTTATGGTAAAGGTGAAAATGTTCGCGATTGGTTGTATGTTCAAGATCACGTAGATGCAATTGATTTAATCTTCCACAAAGGCAAAAATGGAGAGACGTACAACATTGGGGGAGATAACGAATGGCAAAACATTACGCTGGTGAAGGCTCTATGTAAAATCATGGATAGCAAGCTAAATAGAACCCCTTTCACATCTGAGAAATTAATTACTTACGTGAAAGACCGCCAAGGTCATGACATGCGTTATTCGATAGATTTCACAAAATTAAATAAAGAATTAAACTGGAAACCTAAGGCACAATTTGAGAGCGGACTTGAAGCCACAGTTGATTGGTATTTAGCCAATCAGAAATGGGTGGATGGAGTAATTTCTGGAGACTATAAAAAATATTACGCAACACAATACGAAGCTAGATAATAAACAAAATGATGAATTTTTATAATACAGATATTAGTAAAAGTACTTTTTTAGTTACTGGAGGAGCCGGCTTCATTGGGTCGAACATAGTTAAATACCTGGTAAAACACAATGCAGGTGAAATTAGAATTGTAGACAATTTATCGAACGGATACATAGAAAATATTGAGCAATATCTGAGCTTGCCTAATGTTGTTTTTTATGAAGAATCTTTAGTAGATCTAATGGTTTGCGAAAGGGTTGTTCAAGGTGTTGATTATGTTATACACCAAGCGGCCTTAGGCTCAGTTCCTCGTTCAATCAACAATCCTATTGCTACCAACGAAGCCAATGTTAGTGCATTTTTAAATTTACTTACAGCGGCAAAAGATGCGAAAGTAAAAAGAATGGTGTTTGCAAGTTCATCATCGGTTTATGGTGATAGTGCAGTAATGCCTAGAACTGAAAATCATATTGGAAATCCGCTTTCACCTTATGCTGTTTCTAAGCAAGTAGATGAGTTGTATGCAAAAGTATTCTATAGAGTGTATAAGTTCCCTGTAATGGGCTTAAGATATTTTAATGTATTCGGACCGCATCAGAGTCCGAACGGCCCTTACGCAGCCGTAATACCAATGTTCATGAACGCATTGCTTTCTAATCAGTCTCCAGTTATTCATGGCGAAGGTGACCAATCAAGAGATTTCACCTACATCGACAATGTGGTGCAAGCAAACATTAGAGCTTTATTCACCGAGAAAGAAGAAGCTTTTGGTGAAATGTTCAATGTGGGTTATGGAGAAGCAACTTCAATTTTAGATTTATTCAAGATGTTGAAAAAGGCAGTTAATTCATCACTTGAGCCTAGTTTTGTTGCACCTCGCGTAGGAGATGTTAAAGACTCTTTAGCTGATATTTCAAAGGCAAATAAATTACTTGGATACGAACCTAAAGTAAGTATCAATGAAGGTTTAGCTGAAACTATTGCATGGTTTGAGAACAAATATTTTCTTAACAAAGCCTAATGTTTAGTTTTTTTAAAAGAAAGAAAAAAGAACTTCACTTACCTCCTATTGATGCCAAATTAATAGGTGTAGATATGCACTCTCATCTTATTGCAGGAATAGACGACGGCGCTCAAACGCTAGATGATTCTGTGGCTTTGGTTAAAGGTTTAAAAGAATTTGGCTACCAATCTTTTTATACTACTCCGCATGTCATGTCGGATTTCTACCGCAATTCTACTGCAACAATAGTAAAAGGTGCACAAGAATTAAATGCTAGGTTAGAAAGTGAAAATTTAAGCACTATCATTAAACCATCTGCAGAGTATTATTTTGATGAAAATTTCGCGAAACTGGTGGATGAAAATGATTTGCTGCCCATCGCGAATGAATATATTTTATTTGAATTCTCTTACCTCAACGAGCCCGAAAATCCATTTACTCTAATTCACAAAATTAGAGATTTAGGATATAAACCGGTTTTGGCTCACCCCGAAAGATATCCCTTTTATTTTGGTCGTCACGATGCCTTAAGAGCTGTTAGAGAGCACGGTGTTTATTTTCAAATTAATGTAAATTCTTTGGCGGGGCATTATGGTCCGCAATCTGTTCACGCCACCCACTGGATGATAGAAGAAGGATTGGTAGATTTCATAGGAACCGATATTCATAAATCTGCTCATCTTCCAATTATTGAAAGAGCATTGTGTACTGAACATATGCATCGCTTGGTAGAGTCGGGCAGATTGATGAATACCCAATTGATTTAGTGCACCACAATACTTTGATTTAGTATCAATTCTTGACTGTTTTTAATCACAGATGTAACATAGATACCAGCATTTAAGTCGGCTAATGAAATAGCTTCGAAGCTATTAACATTTGCCTTAAGAACTTTAGAACCGTTGCTATTATACACCAGTAATTTGTAGCTAGAATTTTCATCTAGCGACTGAAATTTAATACTGTTGGCAGCTGTATTTATCAGCATATTTTCACGCAATTCATCAACTTCTACGACTACAGTTTTGTATACCGACTTAGTACCATCGAAATCATACTGAACCAATCTGTAATAACAAGTTTGAGCAACAATTTCATTATCAGTAAAAGAATAGTAATTGAAATGATTACTATTGCCGTTGCCTTGAATTTGTGCTATTGTTGCGAAAGATTTACCATCGAAAGATTTCTCTATTTCAAAATAGTTGTTGTTCACTTCACTTGCTGTAGACCATGACAAACTGTTGAAATTTAAATTATTTTTAAAAGCTAAAAACTCATTCAACTCCACTGGTAAACTAATAGTTGCAACTTTTATCGAACCCGCTACTATGGCCCAGTCATCTTCATTACCACTAGGGAAGGAATAGTCAAGAGTCACAGATGAAGCCCCAGCTTTCCTACTAAAATTATTGTAGCTGCCACCTGAAGAACTTTCGCTAATTTGAGTCATTCCTGAGCCAGGTGATGGATTTTCTTGAATAGTACTCATGCTAGCCAATATCAGTTCATCTGTACTACTTGTCATGGTTAACGACGGTGCATCACTTTTGCCTTTTGCACTGGCAGTATTGCTAAATGGTGCTGACTGGTCTACGTTTCTATATTCACTTACCACTGCACTAACTCTTGATGAGCTAGCTACCGCAACCACAACATTTGCAGTACCGCTAGCTGGTGCAATTAAGTAATACAAACCACTACGCATTGAGTTTTGGTTGAGTAATGCAATTTGGGTAAGATTGGTGGTTCCGTATTTAACACTGGTAATATTCTTATCTTTTGAGGTAACACTAACAATTAAAATTCTATTGGTGTTGGAAGAAACGGTAAATGAAACTGTTAAACTAGAAACATTGCCACTTGAAGAAGTATTACTCACTAAAATTGGCTGCGCAAATAAAAACGTAGTGATAAAAAAGAAGAAAACTGTAATTGTATATTTAGCGCCCTGTTTCATTAACCTACCTCAAATTAAAATGTACTCCGTTGTGCATAAGCACGAGAAAACACATAGTAAAATGAATTTTTATCTGCGAACAGCTTCTCAAACTCGGCGAACAGCACTTACAGACGACGAAAGAAAATGAGATAAACAGAAAATCCTTGTGATTTTTATCTCACAAGGATTATTAAATTAATATTTAATTACTTAAGAAATACCCTCTGTAGGCATCGCTCTATCTACTTTTTTAACTAATCCTTGTAAGGTTTTACCCGGACCAACCTCAATGAATTTAGTTGCTCCACCTGCAATCATGTTGATTACGGTTTGTGTCCATTTTACTGGTGCAGTCAATTGAATCAATAAGTTTTGCTTGATAGCTGTTGGGTCGGTAACTGCCGATGCAGTAACATTTTGGTAAACCGGACAAATTGGAGTATTGAAGGTAGTAGCATCGATTGCCGCCGCCAATTCAACTCTCGCTGGCTCCATCAAAGGTGAATGAAATGCGCCACCTACAGGTAACAACAAAGCTCTTTTTGCTCCAGCTTCTGTTAATTTGGCACACGCAGCTTCAACGGCTTTGTTTTCTCCAGAGATAACTAGTTGTCCCGGACAGTTATAGTTTGCAGCTACCACCACTCCTTCTATTGATTTACAAACATCTTCCACTACATTGTCTTCCAAACCTAAAATAGCGGCCATGGTAGAAGGATTAATTTCACAAGCCTTTTGCATAGCCTGTGCACGAACAAAAACCAACTTCAAACCATCTTCAAATGAAATGGTTTTGTTGGCTACAAGTGCAGAAATTTCACCAAGCGAATGTCCAGCCACCATATCTGGCTTGAAATCGGGAAGAGTGAGAGTAAGTATGGTAGAGTGTAAGAAAACTGCAGGTTGAGTTACTTTAGTTTGCTTCAAATCCTCCTCTGTGCCGTTAAACATGATTTCGGTGATATTGAAACCCAAGATTTCATTGGCTCTATCAAATAATTTTTTTGCTTCAGGATTTGAATTGTACAATTCTTTACCCATGCCTGGGAATTGTGCCCCTTGTCCGGGAAATACGTAAGCGTTCATAGTAATTTTGTTCAATGTTTAATGTTGTTAATGTAATGAAGACGAAATTAGTTTTATAAATTCATTTCTTGTTTCTTGTTTTTCGAAAGCCCCTTTGAAGGAAGAAGTGGTAGTAACACTATTTTGCTTTTGAACACCACGCATTTGCATACACATGTGCTGAGCTTCAATAACAACTGCAACACCCAGCGGATTCAATGTTCTTTGGATACACTCCAAAATATCGGTAGTTAACCTTTCTTGCACCTGCAAGCGTCGCGCATAGGCATCAACAACGCGCGGAATTTTGCTTAATCCAACAATTCTCCCTGTTGGAATGTAGGCAATATGCGCTTTACCGAAGAAAGGCAACATATGATGTTCACACAAAGAATAAAGCTCGATATCTTTCACCACAATCATTTCATTGTGGTCTTCATTAAAAATCGCCGATTGCATGATCTCGTCGGGATTTTCGCTATACCCCTTAGTAAGATATTGCATAGATTTAGCAACTCTTTCGGGTGTTTTAAGCAAGCCTTCTCTCTCGGGATTTTCTCCTATAATCTTAAGAATTTCTTTATTGTATTCGGCCATTTTGCGAGTAGCCTCTTCGTTGTATTCTTCGTGTTTCTTGTAGTTTCCCATTATCCAAAATATTCTACCGAGTTATTTTCTGTTTCTTGCACCTTCACACTATGAAGAATACAACCTAGTGCTTCAATTTCTGGCTGAATTTGCTTCCAAATTTCAATAGCTAATATTTCAGTAGAAGCCATTTTGCCTTTCATGAAAGGCACATCTAAATTGATGTTTTTATGGTCTAAAGGCTCAACAACTCTTTCTCTAAGAATAGTACTCAACTCCTTCAAATCAACTAAGAATCCGGTTGTTTCATTGATTTCGCCTTTCACGGTTACGAACAATTCGTAATTGTGTCCGTGCCAATTCACATTAGCACATTTGCCGAAAACTTCAGCATTTTTTTCTGCACTCCAAGATTCGTTGTAAAGCTTGTGCGCGGCGTTGAAGCGTTCTCTACGGGTAAGGTAAATCATGTTTTCACTTTTAGTGAGGCAAATATAAGTTAATGTTTAATATTATCCTTCAATTATGCTTTCGTCGTTAATTTTAACCACAGAGGCGCTGATATTTTTCACAGAGGCCACTGAGAAAAAATGTATTTTACCACACAGAAGCGCTTCGCTTTACAGAGTTCGCAGAGTATAGTACTCGAGAGCTACCTCAGTGAACTCTGTAAAGCGAAGCGCCTCTGTGCATTAGAAAGATCAAACTCTGTGAACTCTGTGAAAAATCTCTGCGCCTCTGTGGTTAAAAAACAAACAACAATGTTTCTAGCTGCTAATTTTAATGTTCTTTGCTCCATAACATTTACTATTTTTGAGAAAATTTTATTTCATGATAGTAGTAACAGGAGCAGCAGGTTTTATTAGTAGTGTGTTGGTTGGCCGACTCAATGAATTGGGTTATAAAGACATCGTTTTGGTGGATGATTTTCATTCTTATCCAGCTAAAGAAGACAATTACAAAAACAAGATATACAAGGAAAAAGTAGAGCGTAAGGACTTTTTTTCATGGTTAGAAAAGAATCAACGCTTTACGCAGTTCATCATTCATTTGGGTGCTCGCACCGATACCACCGAATTCAATAAAGCTATTTTTGATGATTTGAACGAGCAATATTCTCAAGACATGTGGAATGCTTGTGTTAAATATGCACTTCCATTGATTTATGCTTCATCGGCTGCAACCTATGGTGGTGGAGAATTGGGCTACGACGACAATCATGAAGTGATTCCTTCTTTAAAACCATTAAATCCATACGGAGACTCAAAAAATAACTTCGACATTTGGGCGCTCAAACAAGAGAAAAAACCTTTCTTTTGGGCAGGTTTAAAGTTCTTTAATGTTTACGGTCCCAATGAATTTCACAAAGGAAGAATGGCCTCTGTGGTGTTTCATGCTTTCAACCAAATTCAAAGTGTAGGCAAGGTGAAATTGTTTAGAAGTCATCGTGCCGATTTTAAAGATGGTGGACAATTACGCGATTTCATCTATGTTAAAGATGTAGCAGATGTGATTGTTTTCTTGATGGAAAGCCGCAAGCACTCAGGAATCTACAATCTTGGAACAGGAAAAGCGCGTCCGTTTATCGATTTAGCAACTGCTACTTTCAAAGCTTTGAACCTAGAACCAAACATTGAATTCATAGACACTCCAATTGATATTCGCGATAAATACCAGTACTATACTCAAGCCAATATGGCCAAGTTAAGAGCTGCCGGCTATACAAAAGAGTTTACTTCCTTAGAAGAAGGAGTGGAAGATTATGTGAAGAATTATTTGGTGGGGAAGAGGTATTGTTAATGAATTCAGATATTGATTTAGAAAAGTAATTTTATGGAATTGATTGCATATCTCTCAGTTTTATTAATTCTAACATTTGGTCTTTTTTTAATTCTTATTTCATATAAAATTCTACACATTAAATTTAAGGACTCAATCAAACAAGAGCGCCTTAATCAATGGTACATTCGAAATACTAAGAAGACCAAAATCATTGGTTTTATTATGATAATATGGGCAATACTCAACTTTCTTTTTCCAAATTTAAACCCATACTATGGTGCAGAAAAAAAGCAAGAGCAGCCAGCTAAATCGATGATTGAGTGGACCAGCGAATTAAAGCTATCTATGAAAAAGGATATCTTATCGGGTTCAAAAAAATTACAAAGTATGAATACCGATACTGCTAGTATCGTTTTAGATTGTTTTGTAGAAAAATATACTCAGCAATATTCTGTGCAGGATTATTCAAATATCTATAAGCTATCTTCAATAGAACTTCAAAAAATAGTTAACCCAATAATGTCACGTTGCTATGCTGAATCAGGTGTTACCAAGTAATGTTAGCGGATAAATTTGGCTTCTAAGATATATATGTTTTTTACTAAAGAAATTATCTACAAATCTGAACTAGGATATCAAGAAATCGTAAATAGGATTGCTAAAAACATCGAATCTGATTATTCATTAGAAATGGCAATCAGACATAAAAAACCCAAAAAGCCTTTTATTGGTTTTTTGAATAATAATGGAACTTTTGAAATTAAAAATGTTCAGATGCATGGTTATAGAAACATGTCGTATCTTATTGGCAACGGTAGATTGTATAATGAAAATGGAAGTACTACTATAAGTGTTTCATTAACTTTAAGCAAAGGTCTTCGTACTTTTTTAATTTTATTTACCGTCTTCTCTCTTGTTTTACTAATATTCGCGAATTTCATCGCTCCATTAGTAATTTCTTTAATCGCAAATTTTATAGCGATTCAAACTTGTTATCAAGAGTTTAAAGTCATTAAAAACAAATTAGATCTATTAATTTCAAGTCACAATGAACACTAAGAAATCAAATTTATCGCAGCGTAATTTCAAATCACCAAGTTCAGCAGACAATTAGTTACCTAACCCTCAACCAACCCTAGTAATTTCAAATTTAGAGCAGCGTAATTAAAAATCTTCATTTTAGCAATTTTTAATCGCAATAGTCCTAGTTTACGAATAGCGCATCGGAATTATAAATGCCTGAAAAAGGGATTTCAAATTACGCTGCTCTAAATTTGAAATTACCAAAGAAAAAGATATGCGCAGCATCAAAACAATCTACGACAAATAATAACTTACAGTAGATCTTATCTTTTCTGGGAGAATTGGTTTAAGAAAATATTCGTTGGCTTTATTTTTAAACGATTCCATTTTATGATTGTGGTCGTCGGAAGTAGTACAAATCACTACCGGAGTGTTGTAATTCGCCTGATCTTCACTAGAGCGAATCATCTCCAAAAGCCTCAAACCGCTAATGTTTGGAATATTGATATCTAAGAAAATGATATCGAATTTATTTAAACCTAAAATGGTTTTGGCGTAATTGCCTTCTTCACATAAAAAAACTTCTGAATCTTCTTTGAGCAATGTGTTTACAAGTAGCTTAGCTTGCATTTGCTCATCTTCTACTACGAGTACTTTCTTTTTCAAAACAGTTTGTTTTAAGGTTTGGATTTACCCTTACTGAACAAACATCTGAAAGGTTTCAAAAAAAAATTTTTTTTGCAAAAAATACTACAACTCCTTCTTAAGAGCCAGCAAAAATTTCTTCACTTTTTCTAAAGATTGCACCATCTCCACTTCCTTCTTTGCCTCAAACTTATGCTTTTTAAGCTTGTCTTTAGCGCCATTTAGGGTGAAACCTCTTTCCTTAACGAGGTGATGAATGAGCTTAAAATTTTCTACGTCGTCTTTGGTGAACAAACGATTTCCCTTTTTGCTTTTTTTAGGTTTAAGAATTTCAAATTCTTTTTCCCAAAAGCGAATTAGCGACGTGTTTACTTCAAACATTTCGGCTACTTCACCAATGGTGTAGTACAATTTAGACGTTTCTTTTTCCTTATAGGGCACTGTGAAAATTTTGTGGGTAAAGATATAAAAATATGCTAATCAAGCGCACGATTGATACGTCGTGAAATTTCCATCATCTCGCGATATTCTCGATAGGTAATATCATTAAAGAAATAATTGGCAGGGTCAACTTTGGCTCCTTTCTTAATCACCTCGTAATGCAGGTGCATTGCGGTAGACGTACCTGTTGAACCCACACCTCCTATCACATCACCGCGCTTCACCTTATCTCCCTTTTGCACATCTATACGACTCATGTGTCCGTACAAGGTTTGAAATCCATAACCATGTTTAATGATTACATGTTTGCCGTAGCCATTGTGATCGTTGCCCGCAAACACCACTTCCCCATCGCCAGTGGCATGTATGGGCGTCCCCTTGGGCGCTGTAAAATCTTGTCCGGTATGCATTTTATACGTTTCATGTACCGGATGCAAACGCATACCAAAGCCCGAGCTCAACTGCACATTATGTTTATTTGTTAAAGGTTGAATAGCCGGAATACTTGCAATTTTTTGAGCGATATCTTTTGCTTTTTTCTGAATTCGCTTAAAAGATTCTTCCTGCACCTGAATTTTTGCCTCCAAAGCCTTAAGCTTGGTATTGGTGGTTTTCATAAGATATGAATACTCATAGCCATTCAAATCGGCATTCATGTTATGACCGCCTACCCCTGCCATTCTTTGTTCTTCAGTTAAGGGAGTCAAGCCAAAAACAGATGCATATAAACTATCGTCTTGATTGCTAATTTCCTGAAGCTGTTTGTTCATACGCTCCATTCGCAAGCTCATGAGGGCATATTCATATTTAAGCTTATCAATCTCTCTTGATTTCCTTTTAGAAACATATTTCTCTAGGTAAGGAAGCAAAGCCATGTTAATTAAAAAGGCAATAACGGTAACCACTAAAAGAAACACCAAAGCCTTACGCGGTTTTCTTTTCGCATATTTTATCGATTGTCCTACTCCAAATTTCTCTTTTGACATACGATTACTTAGATTTGCCAAATTAACAAGGGTCGTGAATATAGGACATTTTTTCTTTTATTTCAAGCCCTGAAGGTTAGGGAGTTTACGCAACATTAAACTTTAAACCTTAAACATTGAACACATTTTTTTATGAAAGCTGCAGAAGTACGCGAACAGTTTATGAAATTTTTCGAGAGCAAAGGACACCACATCGTTCCTTCGGCTCCTATGGTAGTTAAAAACGATCCAACCCTAATGTTTACCAACGCGGGGATGAATCAATTTAAAGATATATTCTTAGGTAATGCACCTGTAAAATACCCACGCATTGCCAATACACAAAAATGCTTGCGTGTATCGGGTAAACACAATGACTTGGAAGAAGTGGGTGTTGATACTTACCACCACACCATGTTCGAAATGCTAGGTAACTGGTCGTTTGGCGATTATTTCAAAAAAGAAGCTATCGAGTGGGCTTGGCAGTTGCTTACAGAAGTTTATAAAATAGATAAAGATCGTTTGTATGTTACCGTTTTTGAGGGCGACAAAGAAGCGAACCTTGGTTTCGATCAAGAAGCTTACGACGAATGGAAAAAATATATCGCTGAGGATAGAATCTTAAACGGCAATAAGAAAGATAACTTTTGGGAGATGGGCGACCAAGGGCCATGCGGACCATGTAGCGAGATTCACTACGACGGAAGATCAGATGAAGATAGAAAAAAAGTAAGTGGTGCTTCATTAGTGAACAACGACCACCCTCAAGTGATTGAAGTTTGGAATAACGTGTTCATGGAATTCAATCGTAAAGCAGATGGTTCTTTAGAAAAGCTACCTGCTCAGCACGTTGATACAGGAATGGGCTTCGAACGTTTGGTGCGCACCCTACAAGGTAAAACATCAAACTACGATACCGATGTTTTCACTCCGCTTATCTATAGAATAGAAAAAATCACCAACAAAAAATATGGGGTTAAGGAAGAAACCGATATCGCAATTCGTGTGATATCCGATCATATTCGTGCGGTGTCGTTTGCTATTGCCGACGGACAAATGCCTTCTAACACAGGTGCTGGTTATGTTATTCGTCGTATCTTAAGAAGAGCTGTACGCTATGGCTACAGTAAATTGAATATGAACGAACCTTTCATCTATCAGTTGGTGGAAGTGTTGAATGAACAAATGGGCAAATTCTTCCCCGAGTTGCAAAAACAACAAGAGTTTATTGAAAAGGTAATTAAAGAAGAAGAACAAAATTTCTTGAGAACGCTTGAAAAAGGAATTCAGAAGTTTGAGTCTAAAGTTGAAAGTCTAAAATCTAAAGAAATCGAAGGAGTATTTGCCTTTGAACTTTTTGATACCTACGGTTTCCCAATTGACTTAACAGATTTGTTAGCTCGTGAAAAAGGCCTCACGGTCGATATGAAAGGATTCGCTGCCGAACTCGAAAAACAAAAAGAACGTTCTCGTTCTGCATCGGCTGTTGAAACCGATGATTGGATTTCGGTAAATGCTGGAGAGGGCAAATTTGTTGGTTATGATCAATTGGAAGCTACATCAAAAATATTGCGTTACCGTAAAGTAAAAACAAAAGGAAAAGAGTTGATTCAAGTGGAATTGGCTGAAACACCTTTTTATGCAGAAGGTGGCGGCCAAGTGGGCGATCGCGGATTCTTTGAAGTGGCAGGTGAAAAATATTCGGTAATAGATTGTAAAAAAGAAAACGGAGTGTTTCTTCATTTCTTAGATAAGATGCCAAAAGATGTAAGTGCTGAAGTGAAAGCAGTAGTGAACAAATCGAAGCGATTGGCGACGGAGGCAAACCACTCGGCAACACATTTATTGCACCACGCTTTACGCAAAGTTTTAGGTACACACGTTGAGCAAAAAGGTTCATTGGTAAATGAAAATAATTTGCGTTTCGACTTCTCTCACTTTCAAAAAGTGACCGAAGAAGAGTTGAAACAAATTGAAGATTTGGTAAACCAAAATATTCGCGCAAATATCGCCTTACAAGAAGAAAGAGCAATAGCTATCGACGAAGCTAAAAAATGCGGAGCGATGGCTTTGTTTGGCGAAAAATATGGCGATAAAGTGCGTATGGTACAGTTTGGCGAATCGGTGGAATTGTGCGGTGGTACTCACGTTAAATCTACTGTTCAAATAGGTAAAGTAATTGTGCTTTCTGAAAGCGCAGTTGCTGCAGGCATCAGAAGAATTGAAGCCATTACAGGTGAAAAAGCCGACGCTTACATCAACGAACAATTGCAACTTTTACAAGAAGTTAAAGAGGTTTTAAAAAATCCAAAAGATTTAAAAAAATCGGTTCAACAGTTGATTGACGACAATGCTAAATTGAATAAAGATATTTCTTCGTTGTTGAGCGAAAAAGCCAAAGGGTTAAAAGTTGAATTACTTAAAGAAATTGAGCAGTTGGGCGGCGTAAGCTTCTTAGCAAAAAAAATCACTTTAGAGTCGGCAGATGCCATTAAAGATTTATCCTTCCAATTGAAAGCTGAGGTACCAAACTTATTTATGGTGCTGGCTGCAGAGATTGGCGGTAAACCAAATTTAACGGTGGTGATCAACGAAGAGTTGGTGAAATCGAAAGGTTGGAATGCGTCAAATATCGTTCGCGAATTGGCTAAAGAGATTCAAGGCGGCGGCGGTGGTCAGCCATTCTACGCAACAGCTGGCGGTAATAATTTAGGCGGCATAGGTTCGGCATTGGAGAAAGCAAAACAAATTGTGCTGTAATGCCTTGTTTTTCGCGACTTGTTAATATGTTCATAAATAATCGAAAAATAGTGGTGCTTCGATTTTAATTATTCGTGGAATAATTCAAACTTTAAGTCCGATAATAAAAAATTTAAACAGACAGATGATTCATCCCGCCACTGAGATTAAACACGTAAGCGACGCGATTGGCTACGGTATTTTTGCTAAGAAATTTATTCCAAAAGGAACGATAGTTTATGTAAAAGACAGCCTTGAAATTGAGGTTGACGATGAGCAATATGCCAAGCATTCTAAACCAATGCAAGATGTTATTGAGAAATACTCTTACATTGATGAAAGAGGCATTAGAATCTTGAGCTGGGATTTGGGTAAATACGTAAATCACAATTGCAACAGAAATACGATTAGTACTGGATACGGATTTGAAATTGCTATTCGCGATATTCAAGCTGGAGAGGAAATCACCGATGAGTATGGAATTTTCAATTTAGATTTTTCATTTCCTTGTGGTTGCGGCGCAACAAATTGTCGCGGACACATTCACCCTGAAGACTTAGATAATTTGGCTCCTGTATGGGATGTGGAAATTAAAAATGCATTGAAAAGCTTATATAGCGTAGAACAACCCCTATTGCCTTTGGTTGAAGAAGGCATTAAGAAAGAGTTGGATGCTATGTTTGCTGATCCATCTAAATTTAAATCAATAGCTAATTTGCGCTGCGTTGAAAAAAAAAGTAAAGTAGCAGTTGCTAAGTAAGAAAATAAGATCACCCTTAGAAAAGCTTGAGAATTTCTCAAGCTTTTTTTTTGACATAAAAAAGGCCAGAATTTTAAAATTCTGGCCTCCATCACTAGGTTAGGTTTTAGGTGATGTGATTTATATTTCAACCAAACGGTTTTTAATGGCATAGCGAACCAACTCGGCAACATTCTTCACTTTCACTTTCTGCATAATGTTGGTTCTATGCGTATCTACTGTTCTGTGGCTAATACAAAGCAGATCGGCAATCTTTTGGTTGTTTAAACCTTCGGTCACAAGTTTCACAATTTCTAATTCGCGTTTGGTTAAGATTTCATCTTTATGGTAACGTGAATCGGTAGTTTTCTCGGCCATCAAATAGTTTTGCGCCATAATCTTCGATACCTCTTGCGCGAAATACTGTCCGCCCTGAGCCACTTCAAATACAGCATTCACCAAATCCTCATGCGGAGAATTTTTCAAGATATATCCTTTTGCTCCTGCCTTGATACTTTGTTTGATGTAATTCTCTTCCATATGCATGGATAAGATAATTACTTTCAATTGCGGGTGTTTTTGAAGAAGTTCTTTGGTGATTGTTATTCCGTCGATGTCGTCTAATGAAATATCCATCAAAACTATGTCTGGACTTTCCATTTCCATCAATTGAAAACATCCGTTGGCATTGCTAGCCTCCCAAACGGTATCAATCTCATCTTCATTACTTAGTAAAGTAGAAATCGCCTTTCTAATTAAGCGATGATCGTCTACTAACAATACCTTTAAACCTGTCATAATAACCCCTTTTTTTTATTTTAAGTACCTGTGACTGTGTAGATAAAATCCCCTGATGCGATTTGTAATATACGACTTAAAAACTGCGAAAGCAATAGCAATCAGTAAATTAGCTTAACATTTTAGACATAAACCCGTATTTTTTCGACGAATTAGATTTTTTTTTAGACGAAACTTGCTTTTTAAATTTTATGCCGTATATTTGTAATACTAAAATATACTCCCATACAGTTCAAAAGCTGTAAAAAGTTTAGTTAGGTTAGGTTAGAAAAAGTTGGATGCCCGTCCAACTTTTTCTTTTTTGCATATATCCTTTAATGTGATTTCGTGCGACAAATGGTTGATTACAGACTATTCTTTATATTAATCAAGACTATCGATTCAACACCCGCTCTGAAATAATATCACTAATTAGCTTGTTTCCCTTGTGATTGAGATGGGTGTCGTAATTCCAATAATAAAATGTTTTGTGCTCGGCGGAACTTACCATTAGGGCCGACTTTAAATCGAGATATTCTACGTTATTGGTTTGCGCGATTTCACGAATCACTCTACTTAATGGCGATTCAAAATCGTTAATTACCCATGGACTCCCTCCTTCTAGCAAGCCGCCATACACCTCTTCTTTGGATGGCAATAAATAAATATGCACATTTAAATCTCGATCTTGTAAATACTTAATGGTGCAAGCAAGAGTGTTCTTAAATAGCGTAATATTTTTGTGAAAACTAACATCGCAATCGCAACACAACCAATCTTTTGATTCTTTTATATAAGGCGCATAAAATTTCATTTCCGAGTTCTTAGCCTCTACCCTATCGCTTGATTGATTTGTTACTACCGCCGACAAATTTCTTAAGGGCGACTGTGAACGAAAGGTGAAATAATCATCGCGAAATCTGCTCCATCTATAACGAAAAGAATTCAGTTCCTCTTCTTCACCTAAGGGATAAAAATTTCCTTCTAAATCATTGCCTGCAAAGAGCAACCAAACCACTGTTGCACCCTTCTTTAATTTAACTTTAGAAAGGTCTTGAGTAAGCAGTAAATGCTGCTCCCACGGACCATTCCCCGAAACCGACAAATTATAGGTATTCAAGTGATGATCGCTGTACATCAATTCAGAAATTATACTGTCTTGCTCAGCATTTCCTACTCCGAATGAATCTCCCAACAACAAAACATCACAACTATCTTGCGTATGCTTATTATTTCTATACCCCAAATTATCTATGCGTATTTGCAAAGGATATTTTTTTGCATTGCTACCTAACTCTCCATCGATATAATCCACATTTAGTGTACTATTAGCCTTGTATTTGTGCACCAAAGGAATTTCGGTCTCCACAAATAAAGTTTGCTGATTCACTCTATACCTATTGAACAGATTCAGCATAATATCCACCACCGAAAGAAAAATAAGAGAATACAGAAGATAATTGAGCCATTTTCGTTGCAATGATTTAACCAATAAAACCGACAGTAGCAGCGTATAAATTAGTAAAGCTATTTTACCCCAAAGCAAACCGCAAAGGATGGGAGAAATCCATGCAAGAAACAATAAAAGCAGGTATTTTTTTCGCGACATAATTTGCTTTAAATATAAAACAATTATGCAAGCTACACGACTACACTTTAAACACTTTTCGGTACGAAAGATAGGTTCCCAATACGGCCAAAGACACTACGGTTACCGAACTAATGGGCATTAAAATAGCCGCAAACAAAGGCGTAACTTGTAAAGTGCAGGCAAAATACATTCCTACTATATTGTATAGAAACGACAAACTTAAACACGCATAAATTACGCGCAATACCTTTTTAGAGTAGCTCAGCATTCCAGGTAACTCGTTAAACATTTTTCCATCTAAAATCACGTGAGCAGAAGGGTAAAATGAATTCACATTATCGGCAACAGCTATACCCACATCGCTCACTTTAAGCGCCACGCCATCGTTAATTCCATCGCCCACCATCATGGTGCTTCCACGCTTCTTAAGCAATTCAATATATTCTTTTTTTCCTTCCGGACTCTGATGAAATACCATGTTATTGCCAAAGTATTCAAAGAGTTTAGGATTTTCATCTTTGTGGTCGCCGCTCAGTAAAAACAAATTGGCTTCATTGCCCAGTTCTTCAAGCATTTCCCACAATCCTTCACGGTATTTGCTCTCAATGAAAAAATAACCTTTATATATTCCATTAATAGAAATATGAACCACAGAACCATAACCTTTATTTGGTTCTTCTCCGGTACTGGTAGCTTTTGTAAACAATGCCGAACCAACATGAATTTGAATTCCGTTGATGGTAGCATCTATACCTTTTCCTTTTATTTCTTCATAAGCATCGGCAGCAATCATAGTAGAATTGTGTTTTAGCTGAGTTGCTAAAATTCTGCTTAAAGGGTGATTGCTTGAGTTTACTGCCGAATATACCAAAGACCTTTCTTGCTGATCTAGTTCTTTTCCATGATAGCTTACTTCAACCTTCTCTGCAACAGTGATAGTACCCGTTTTATCTAAAACAACATTTTCAACATGGGCTATTTTTTCTACCACAAAAGCATTCTTTAAATAAAACCCTTTTCGTGCCAGCAAACGTATGGCGTTGCCCAAAGCCATGGGCGCAGAAAGAGCCGATGCGCACGGACAAGTAATTAGCAGCACCGCTGTAAGCGCATTGAAAGCACCAGATACATTACCTTCGAAATAATAAAGTGCAAAGGCTAAACTTGCAATGAGCAATACCAAAGCCGTAAAGTAACCGCTTAACGAACCAGTGAGAGATTCAAGAACATCTGTTTTGCCACTCGACTTCACTTCATCCCACAAGCGCGCCAAATAACTCTTATCGGTCTTTTGCAAAACTCTAAATTCACCAGGTTTACCAGCTACTTTGCTACCTGCATAAATTCTTGCCCCAGCAGTAAAAACTTTAGGCATAGCCTCACCGGTAATGAAACTTAAATCAGCGGTAATACTTTCGGAAATCAATTCGGCATCGCAAGGAATAATCTCTTCATTCTTAATGATGATAATGTCACCTTGTTGCAAATCTTCAATCAAAACGCGCTCTTCGGAAGTAGAAGTTTTTTTGATTACCGACAAAGGAAAGTAGGAATACAACTCACGCTCAAAAGAAAATTCGTCGAATACTTTATTTTGAAAATATCTACCCGTTAAAAGCAAGAATATGAGTCCGGCCAAAGTATCAAAATACCCACCACCAGTAGCAGTAAGAACTTCATACATACTTCTACCAAACAAAGCCACAATACCTATAGCCAAAGGAACATCGATGCTAATTTTCTTAATTTTTAAAGCGTTGAAGCTGTTCACGAAATACTCGGTACCCGAATAAAAGAGAACAGGTAAAATCAACAACATGTTTAAATAGCGAAACAAATCTTTAAACTCGGCAGAAACTTCGGAAATGGCTAAATATTCGGGAAAACTAAGCAACATGATATTGCCAAAGCAAAAACCTGCCACTCCAATTTTCCACAATTGCTTTTTATATGCGTCGCTGCGTTTGCCTCCTCCCGATTTTCTTTTAAATGTTGGTTCGTAACCAATCTTGGTAAGAAGCAATGCAATTTCTTTTAAGGAAACCTTTTGCGGATTGTAAGTCACAGCAGCTTCCTTCATGGAAAAGTTAACATTAACCGCCAAAATTCCGTCTTTAATTTTATGCAAATTCTCCAGCAAATAAACGCACGAACTGCAATGAATTTGCGGTAATACCAATCGCACTTTTTCTAAATCATCGCTTTTGAAATCAAGTAATTTCTCCACCGCAGCAGGCAGATCTAAAAAGGCAAAAGCTTCTTCTTTCACTATGGGGGAATAGCCCGGACTCTTTTCTAAAGAATAATAATTATTGAGTCCCGACTTAGACAAAAGCGAATAAACATTCATGCAACCCACACAGCAAAATTGCTTGCTATCAACAGTAAAAGATGTATCTTTCACCAATTCACCACAATGAAAACATATTACAAGCGTCATGTTACAAAGGTGAAAAAGCAACGAAAGGAGAGATATGACAAAAGTCAGTTTTTACTGTATCAATTATCATGATTGAACGAAATAATTGTTTTAATTTTAAGCAAACTGGAAATCTACTTTATGAAAAAAATATTAGTACCAACCGATTTTTCAAGCTACTCACTGAATGCTTTAGGGGTTGCAGCCGACATAGCGCGCAAAGCCAAGGCAGAAGTAATATTACTACATATCGTTGATTACCCAATTGCTGCGCACCATTTAGAAGATTTCTTAGAAACCGAGACCGGAAAGGAATTGACCCAAAAGATCAATAAACAATTTTTAGAAGTATTGCAGTTAAAAAGCTTGCAAGGTGTAAACATCACCGATCATGTGCACTACAATTCAACCATAAAAGGAATTCACCACTTTGCAGATAAAGAAAAAGTAGATTTAATTGTGATGGGTTCTCACGGGCATAATAAACTGAATGATTATGTTTTTGGAAGCAACACCGAAAAACTATTGCGACTAACCGATTATCCTTTGATAGTGGTGAAGGAAGCAACGATAGATTTTAGTTTAAATACTTTGGTATTTTGTTCAGACTTTACAGAAACCAGTGTAAAATCCTATCAAAAAATTAAGCCTTTGATAGAAGTGTATCATCCCGAACTTCACTTGCTAAAAGTGATTACACGCGGTAATTTCGATACTAGCAAGAACACCAACAGCTTAATGAATAATTTTGCGAAAAACGCGCACATCAGCGGATTTTACAGCGATATAATAACAGCAGAAAGTGTTGAAGAAGGTATCATTGATTATTGCAACGAAGTAAAACCAGAACTATTGGTAATGGAAACGCATGGAAGAACAGGCATATCACATTTGCTTGTGGGAAGCATTACCGAGAATGTGGTAAATCAAAGAAATCAGCCAGTTTTAAGTTTGAGAGTTGGTTACCCAGAAATTTAATTAACCGATACTAAGTACAGGAATCTTTGAGTGGAAATTAATCTTTTTGGTTAGACTTCTCTTACCAAATAATTTTTGGGTAAGCGACATTTTTCGAGGCAATAGAACAATCATTCCAATTTCATTTTCCCAAACAAAATCATTAATCTCCTTTTCAACATCATTGCCCTTTAGAGAAACACAACTGATGTCCATTCTACCAAAAAATTTTCGCAGTTTGTTTTGCAATTGAATATTAAAACAAAAGGTTTCCTCTTGCTTTGTAGAAACATGCAAAAGTACTATTTCAGCATCATTTGCATCGGCCATCTCTTTCACCACTTGTAAGCGATGTTCGTCATCAATACTTTCATTATCAATAGCCAAAACAATGGTATCTAAAAATACCTCATCGTTCTTTTGAGGCACAGCTAGCACCGGCGCATGCGCTGCATCGATTACTTTTACCGTATTACTTCCAACTAAAAGTTCTTTCAATCCATTTGCCCCTGTAGTACCCATCACCACAACATCAATATTATGTTTACTTACACAATCGTACACACACTCTTCAACTTCACCGAGAGCACTAATCAAAAATATCTTCGAGCGCGAAATTTTCAATTCCTTGATCAAAAATTCGGCTTCTTCATTCAGCATTTTATCGGCCTCATCTTTCAAAATATCCACAATTGAAATCAACATATCTGTTGAATCGGGCTGCTTATAGGCATGTAAAACATAAAATTCAGTGCTAGAATCAGCCACATACTTTTTTGCGTATCTAGCAGCATTCCTTGACGTATCTGAGAAATCTGTGGGTATGAGAATCTTTTGCATGCAACGAAATTAATCGATAGCTAAAAGTTTGTTTATGACAGCTGACAAGAGTATTTTTGATTTTTGTCAGTTTTTTTAGAACAGCTTTTGGTAAACTTTGTACATCCATAATATGCAGCAAAACAACGAAATATATAAGTACTTATTCGAAAGCGCAGTAGAAGGTTTGGTGGTTACAAATCAGCGAGGAGAAATAGTATTGGTAAACCCTCGATTAGAGCAGCTCTTTGGCTACAGCAAAGATGAATTGTTGGGCAGCACAATAGAGATATTGCTGCCTCAAAAATTTCGTCACAGTCATGTAGCACAGCGCGATCAATACATAGAAAAACCTAAAAACAGAGCGATGGGAAAAGGTATCGACCTTCGTGGCTGTAAAAAAACGGGGGAAGAATTTCCGGTAGAAATAAGTTTGAATTATTTCAAGAATGAGGGAGAAACCTTTGTTATGGGACTCATCACTGACATCTCTGAGAGAAAGAAGATGGAAGATGAGTTAAAGCATTTGAATCAAAACCTTGAAGATACTGTTCGAGAAAGAACCGAACAATTGAGAATAAGTGAAAGATTGCACAGCGCTATTGCGCAAAATTTTCCTGATGGAATTATTAGTGTCTTCGATAAAGATTTAAGATACATTTTAGCAGAAGGAAAAGAGCTAAGAAAACTGGGCATTACTGGAAAAAAACTTCTTGGCACACGATATATTGATCGGCTTCCCAAAGAAATTCAAAAAGATGTTGAAACCCTACTACTTAATGTGCTAAAAGGAGAAAAAGGAAGCATTGAATTTGAACTGAGAAAAAACTTCTACATCATTGATGCTGTGCCTCTTTTAGAAGCAAATGGAAATGTAGAAAATATTTTAGTGGTGGAAAGAAACATCACCAAACAAAAGGTTACCGAACAAGAAATGATTAATGCCTTAGAGAAAGAAAAACAACTCAACGAGCTGAAATCGCGATTTGTCTCCATGGCTTCACATGAATTTAGAACACCGCTTAGCACAGTACTATCTTCTGTTTCCTTAATCGATAAATACCAAGAAGAAAAAGATCACGAAAAGCGCCACAAACATGTGAACAGAATTAAATCTTCTGTACATCATCTCACTTCCATCTTAAATGATTTCTTATCACTAGATAAATTAGAAGAAGGAAAGGCAGAATGTCATCCAGAGCTGTTCAACTTAAAAGAATTTTTGCAAGAAATTAGTGAAGATATTCAAGAAGTAACCAAAGAAGGACAAGTGATTAGCTATACCTACGATGGAAAAGCAGAGGCTTTTCTTGACAAAAACATGATACGCAACATCTCTAACAATTTGCTGTCGAACGCTATTAAATATTCGAACGAAAATTCACCTATTCACTTTAAGGTAAAATGTGATGACACTCAGGTTAAATTTGAGGTGAAAGACCATGGTATAGGTATTCCAGAAGAAGATCAAAAGCAAATGTTTGAAAGATTGTTTAGAGCAAAAAATTCAATAAACATACAGGGTACGGGACTAGGATTAAACATTGTGAAAAAATATGTTGAACTGATGAATGGAGAAATTGAATTTACCAGTACATTAGGCAAAGGAACAACATTCTTTGTAACGCTTCCAAATCAAAAACATTAAGTCATGAGCAACAAAATATTAGTTATAGAAGACAACACCGAAGTAAGAGAAAACATACAAGAAATCTTAGAGCTTTCTAATTACGAAGTGGTAACCGCTGAAAACGGTAAACGAGGGGTTGAAAAAGCGAAAAGCGAAAAACCCGACTTAATCATTTGCGACATCATGATGCCCGAGCTAGACGGCTACGGCGTTTTATACATGCTGGGTAAAGACACAGAAACTGCTGGTATACCTTTCATCTTTTTAACTGCGAAAACAGAAAAAAGTGATTTTAGAAAGGGAATGAATTTAGGTGCCGACGATTATCTTACTAAACCATTTGAAGAAATGGATTTGTTAAGCACCATAGAAAGACGATTGAACAAAAGCAAAATGTTTTCTCAAAAATCTTCAGACATCCATCAATTTATAGATGCGGCGAGAGGTTTAGAAGAATTACAGAAATTGCAAGAAAATAAAAAACCAAAACCATTAAAGAAAAAAGACACCCTTTTCTCTCAAGGTGATTATCCTAGTGGAATCTATTACGTTGGCAAAGGAAAAATTAAAACTTCCTTGATGAACAATGATGGAAAAGAATTCATCACAGGTTTGTACAAAGAAGGAGACTTTATTGGATACTTATCAATCTTAGAAGACAAAGATTATATCGACACAGCAACAGCGATGGAAGATTCGGAAGTATTGAAAATTCCACGCGAAGACTTCCTTGATTTGCTTAGAAAAAATAGAGATGTTGCGCATCAATTTATTAAGATGTTATCGGGCAATATTCTCGACAAGGAGAAGCAATTGCTAAATATGGCCTACAACACAGTTCGCAAAAGAATTGCAGATGCATTGATTGAGTTGCACGACAAATACAAAAAAGAAGGAGAAAAAAGTTTTTCTATTTCTATTCCAAGAAACGACTTGGCAAGCATGGTTGGTACTTCTACAGAAACTGTTACGAGAACCCTCTCTGAATTTAAGGACGACGGATTTTTGAACATTAAAGGAAGTGAAGTAACCGTGATTAATTACGACGCATTGAAAAAAATAAAGTGGTAGATGCCAACCTTCACTGCCATAGATTTTGAAACAGCAAACCAAAAAGGATCCAGTATTTGTCAGGTTGGCCTCGTGCGTGTTGAATACGGTGAGGTGGTAAAAACCATCAATCAGCTTATTTGTCCGCCCGACAACTATTACTCCTTCCACAACATACGCGTGCACGGCATCACGCCTCAAGACACTTTAAACGCACCCACATTCGACGAGTTTTGGAGCACCATAAAGCCATTTATAGAAGATGAAATTTTAGTTGCGCATAACGCATCTTTCGACTGTTCTTGCTTGAAGAAAACATTAGAATTTTACGACTTGGCCGAAGTAAAATACAAACGTGAATGCACCTATAAAATTTACAAAAAAGGATTGGCAAAGGTATGCGAAGAAGAAGGAATAAAACTAAAGCACCACGATGCTTTAAGCGACGCAATGGCTTGTGCAGAATTGTTTAGAAGACATGTAGTAAAAGGAAAGTTGTTTTAGCACGATGAGCTTCAACCCACAAATATTACTCGACATCATTAAAACGCCCATGCCGTACGGCAAATACAAAGACCGTAAAATTTGTGATTTACCAATTCACTATTTAGAATGGTTTGCTCGCCAAGGATTTCCTAAAAATAAATTGGGTGTGATGCTTGAAACCATTTATGAAATAAAACTGAATGGATTGGAAGATTTATTGAAGCCCCTGAAATGATTATACTGCTTTGCTAAAAGTATCTTTCTCGGGAACTTTTCTCCAGTAACGCAAATCCATCGCTAGACATATGTTGCGCAAAAATATTTTTCCTTTAGGTGTTACTAAAAGTGAATAATGATTCAATTCAATCAATTCGTCTTGAACAAGTTCATGTAATCTTTTAATAATGCCATCTTCACGCATTTGCACCAAATCTTCGTGCATCCACTCTGTGCGGTATTTGCACATGATGTTCAAAATATGACGACGTATCATTAAATCTTCTTCATTGAGGTGATGCCCCTGTGCGATTGGTAATTTACCTTCTCGCACCGTCTTTTGATAAGTCTCCACATCTTTAATATTCTGCGCGAAGGAAGTCCAAGTATCACCAATTGAAGAAACACCTAAACCAATCAATAATTTATTTTGACCTTCGGTGTAGCCCATAAAATTTCTGTGCAATCTTCCCTCCTTCTCTGCAACAAACAATTCATCATGCGAAAGAGCAAAATGATCCATACCAATCTCTAAATAGCCATTAGCACTTAATATTGCCTTTCCTGTTTCATACAGCGAACGTTTGGCTTCTTTAGATGGCAAATTACTTTCATCATATCTGCGCTGACCTTTATGCTTCCATGGAACATGGGCATAGCTGTAAAAAGAAATTCTATCGGGATGTAAATGCAATACTTTTCTAAATGTTTCTTGAACACTTACGGATGATTGAAAAGGCAAACCATAAATAACATCGTAAGAAATGGATGTATAACCGATATTTCTAGCACTTTTTGTTACACGTTCTACTTCTGCCACCGTTTGTTTTCTATTGATGGCTTCTTGAACTACAACATCAAAATCTTGAATACCCAAACTCAATCTTCTAAATCCTAAATCGTACAAAGTTTGCAAATGTTCATCGCTGGTATTCGCAGGATGTGCTTCAAATGAAAATTTAGGATCATTAACCCTTTCTGTTCCTTCCAAAATACCATTGATCAATCTCGCTAAATTTTGCGCAGAGAAGAATGTGGGAGTTCCTCCACCCAAATGCAATTCTTTAATTTTTGGTGCCGACTTAAACACTTGCTTGTACAAGTTCCATTCGGTGAGTACATCGTCGATATATGGCGATTCTACCTTATGATTCACTGTTATACGCGTATTGCAACCGCAGTAGGTGCATAGGCTTTCGCAAAAAGGCAAGTGGATGTACAAACTAATTCCTGTAGAATCGTTTGTTTCATCAAAAGTAATTTTCACTTGTTTTTTGTATTCCTCAACAGTGATATTATTTTGCCAATAAGGCACTGTTGGGTATGAGGTGTAGCGCGGACAAGCGATATCGTATTTCTCAATTAATTTATTCATTTGCGAAGCAAGGTAAATGAATTTGAAATGAGGAAAAATGACTTATATCAGATTTGAAAATGACACTTAACTTAATGACAAGTCTTGTATGTTTTCTTTTGGCAACACTGCATCTTTTGTGTTTTCTCTTCGAAATGCGGACTCACAAAGGGAATACCTAAATTCAATCCACGCAACACAAAAAGCAATCCGATCACCAATGTGCCATAAGGAGCGATCTTTCTAAACTTATTTCTAAAGGTATTTCCTAAAAAAGAAATACCTATTGAGCATGTAAGTAAAAGTGGCAAAGTACCTAAACCAAAAAAGGCCATATACAACATTGAACCACCAACAGAGCCAGCAGCAGTTGATGCAACCAAAGCAGCGTAAACCATTCCGCAAGGCAAAATACCATTCACCAAACCCATGATTGCCACCGATGAAAAAGTTGGTTTGAATAAATATTTACCTACTGCCGAATAAATTTTATTGACAGGAGAATTCAACTTACTCTCCAGCATATTTTTAATGCGAGGAATGAAGAAAAGAAGCAGTAAAAAAGCACCGGCAACAATCGACATCCATTGTTGAAATCCGGCCAGCGACATAGCAGCACCAATGCTTCCCGAAAAAACTCCCAATAGAGAATACACTAATACTCTACTACCGTGATATGTGCCCATGGCCAAATATTTACTTTTCTCGAAATGAAGAAAAGGCACATTCATTATTATTGGTCCGCACATACCTACGCAATGCAAAGAAGAAGCTAAACCAAGTAATATGGCGGTAAGCAACAACATTCTACATCACAATTTTTTGCTCCCAATAATATTCTGCCTCGTTTCCTTTCCAATCAATTTGAAGATCGTAGCTACCTGGCTTAAAAAGTTCCTTTGAAAAAACTTGTCGGCCATTCACTACTTTCAACTCAAATTTTTTGTCGTTGTTCACATCAGCGGCTCTAATGAAATAAGCCTCACCTTGCACCACTTCTGTAGGAAAAAATACCACCACTGAATCACCAACCACATTCACTTCAAAAGTTGCTGCATCTCTAATGGCATTCTCTTTCTTAGTGATTACTTGTTGGTAAGACACTTCCTTCTCGTAGTAATTCTCTTCTACCAAATTTACATCTAAAGTAGTGCTGTACACTACAGCACCAATCATGCTTAGTGCAAATAAGCTATAAACAATTGTTATTCTCCATCCCCAATTCATAATGTATAATTTTTAAAATTTATCTGTTGCTTTGTGGTGACGAGGAGCCATGAATACCGAAGAAATTTCTTCTAGTTTTTGTTCACCATTCATCACATCAATTACAATTCCGTTGGTTCTTGATTTTAATTCATTTGAGTCGATTTTAATCATCATTATTCCCTCTAACTTCTGCTCGGGTTTAAGCATGATATCACCCTGTACACCAATCAGTTCTATTTCACCTTTAACATTGATCAATTTCAAATTCAATGGAATGGTATCATTTGATTTATTTACAATTTTATACTTGTATAAATTGCTAATTCTTCCATCGGGCATTACGGTATAATTTTGTCCACGCGCCCTAAGCACTGTGGTCTCAATACTTCCGCGCACCATCATCAATATATTAAATGCTATAATGATCACTAATAGAACAGCGCTATACACTTTCATTCTCGTGGTAAACACAAACTTTTCACCAGCAGAAATTTGTTTTTCCGATGCAAATTTTATCAATCCGGTTGGCTGATTAATTTTTAGCATTACATCATCACACGCGTCGATACAAGCGGTACAATTCACACATTCTAATTGAGTTCCATTTCGAATATCGATACCAGTTGGACAAACCAAAACACATTGGCGACAATCGATACAACTGCCGGCAGCTGCATTTCTATCTCTTCCATTTTTTTCACGAGGCTCACCTCTTTTTTTGTCGTAAGCAACAACGATGGTATTGCTGTCTAACAGAACACCTTGTAATCTTCCATAAGGACAAACATTGGTACAAACTTGCTCACGAAAGAAGGCGAATACGCCGTAAAAAGCTAAGCTAAAAAGTGTAATAGCAAGCAAGCCCCCCAAATGGTTGGCAGGATTATCTGTTTGAATTTTAAACAATTCTTCTGAACCGATAATGTAAGCTAAAAAGGTATTGGCAACCACATAGGAAATACCAAAGAAAACAATGTGTTTAGCTGTTTTCTTAAACAGCTTATTGTTCTCATTCCATTTGCCTTGATTCAATTTTCTTTGCGCGTTATGATCACCTTCTATGAAACGTTCAATCTTGCGAAAAACCATTTCTAAGAAAATGGTTTGCGGACAAATCCATCCGCAAAAAAATCTTCCAAAAATGATGGTGAAAACAATAACAAAGAGAAGGAACCCAAGCATTCCAAAAACAAATAGGTGGAAATCCTGCGGCCAAAATATTTGTCCGAAAATAATAAACTTCCTCTCTATGATATTGAACAACACGAAAGGCTCTCCGTGGGCATAAATATGAGGTAAACCAAACAAGATAGCCAACAACACATAACTTAAAATAGTTCTGTATTTATAGAGCTTTCCTTTTATTAATTTGGGATAAATCCATATTCTTTTTCCCTTCTCATCAACGGTAGAGAGATGCCCTCTAAAATCATCTGAATATGTTTCTTTCGGTTCCATAATGTAGGGGCGTCCGTCAAGTGACGGACGCCCATTTTATTTACTTAACTGTATCTGTTTTCAAAGTATCTGTTGGCGCTGCTGCCACAACTTCCTCAACATATTTATCACCTTGCGGAGCTTTACCATCTGCTGCTGGTTTCAATTGTTTGATGTAGCTAATCACAGCTTGAATTTTGTTACCACCTAGTGTATTCCAACCAGGCATACCTTTTTCAATTTTACCTTCAGATATAGTTTTAAAAATATCTTTAACTCCACCACCATACAACCAGTATTCATCGGTAAGGTTCGGTCCATTTAATCCTTTACCGCCAACACCATGACAAGTTTGACAATTGGCTTCGAACAAAGCTTTTCCTTGAGAGATGCTACCTGCATCGGTTAAAAGTGCAACAGTATTTACATCCACAGTTTTTGTTACAGAAGCAGTTTCTGCTTTCTTTTGAGAAGCTTTAAAATCGGCTACTTCATTTTCATACTCTTGTTTAGATGATGGTCCGCCCATCATATGGAAGTATGTCATATACACCACGGCGAAAACCACACAAACGTAGAACATATAAACCCACCAAGGCGGAAGATTGTTGTCAAGCTCACGAATACCATCGTACTCATGATCCATTAAGATTGAATGCTCTTCTTCAACAGGAACATAATCTGTAAGAACATCAATCACCGTTTTTTCTTTCTGAACGCTGCGTTCTTTAATTGCATTAGGATAAAGCGATCTAAAAATTCCTTTGTAGGTAGTCCAAAGAATCACCATACAAATTAATAAAACCGCAATCACCGAGATAAGCGCTAACAAAAGCGAATCTTTAAAAATAGGGTGACTCAACAAGTCGGCAGAACTCACCGCCGCTTCTGTTGTTTCTGTTTGTAATAATGTTGTTATCATAAGTTCTCGTTGTTATTTTCAATTGGCATTTCGCTCATTTCTTCCATGTATTTTTTATCGGCCTTCATTACCCAAACAATCATGATGGTGAAGAAGGTGAAGAAAATTAGAATAGAAATAATTGGATAAATTTCGATTCCCGATATTGAGTCTAAATGGCCTTTTATAAACTTTAGCATACTATTTAATTTAATGTTTAAAGTATAAGGTTTAAAATTTTAGACTTTAGATTTTAAACCTTATACCTACTATTATTTTTTAGGATAAATGTCGGTACCTAATCTTTGTAAGTATGCAATCAATGCTACCATTTCCATTTCTTCGAACTTCATTTCTCCCGATTTAACTTTATCGTAAGTTTCATCGGTGATTACTAAAGCATCGATATTATCGTACAATGGTTTTGCAACTTCTTTAGCTTGCGCTTGCAAATCGGCCAAAGCTTTTTTGTCGTAGCCTTCAGCATATGGAACACCCAAAGCCTGCATTGCACGTATTTTCTTATCGGTATCGGTTACATCTAACTTAGCCAACAACCAAGGGTAACGTGGCATGATAGAACCATTCGATACTGAATCGGGCAACAACATGTGATTGAAATGCCAATCGTTTGATTTGTAAAGTCGTCCGGTTTTCACCCCTTCACGAGCTAAGTCGGGTCCAGTTCTTTTCGATCCCCATTGGAAAGGGTGATCGTAAATAAACTCACCAGCTTTAGAGTACTCGCCATAACGCTCGGTTTCCCAGCGGAACGGACGAATCATTTGAGAGTGACAGTTATAACATCCTTCGCGAATGTAGATATCACGACCTTCTAACTCAAGCGGAGTATAAGGTTTTACACTTGTAATCGTTGGCACGTTTGATTTCACCAAGAAAGTTGGAACCATTTCTAAAGCACCACCTATGAGCACCATCACCAAACTCAAAATCAACATTTGAACCGGTCTTCTTTCGATCCATCTGTGCCAGTGTTCTTTTTCGTGAACTACATTTGCTTTAGCGATTGAGTAAGCCTCGGCTTCTTCGTTTTCAACCAGTTTACCAGTTTTTACAGTTTTAATTAAGTTGTAGAACATTACAATTACGCCAGCGATGAAAATCAATCCACCTAAAGCACGCAACATATACATTGGTATCAACTGTGTAACAGTATCTAAAAAGTTTTGATTGGTTAATGTACCATCTGGATTGAACTCTCTCCACATTTGATTTTGAACGATACCCGCCCAGTAAATTGGAATAGCATAGAACAAGATAGAGATGGTAGTTAACCAGAAGTGCCAGTTGGCTAATTTTTGTGAGTACAATTTAGTATTGAACATTCTTGGCACCAAGAAATAGAACATACCAAAAGTTAAACATCCGTTCCATCCTAAGGCACCAATGTGCACGTGAGCGATAGTCCAATCGGTATAGTGGCTTAATGCATTTAAAGATTTCAAAGACAACATCGGTCCCTCGAAAGTTGCCATACCGTAAGCGGTTAAAGCTACCACCATGAATTTTAAAACAACGTCGTCGCGAACTTTGTCCCAAGCACCACGCAAGGTTAACAAACCGTTCAACATACCACCCCAAGATGGAGCAATCAACATGATGGAGAATACTGTACCTAACGACTGAGCCCAATCAGGCAAAGCTGTGTACAATAAGTGATGGGGGCCGGCCCAGATATAGATAAATATTAGCGCCCAAAAGTGAATGATGGATAATCTATACGAGAAAACGGGCCGGCCAGAAGCTTTAGGAACGAAGTAGTACATCAAACCAAGGTAAGTTGTAGTAAGGAAGAACGCCACCGCGTTATGTCCGTACCACCATTGTACCAAAGCATCTTGCACACCTGCGTACCAAGAATATGATTTAAGGAAAGTAACCGGCATCTCGAATGAGTTTACCAAGTGAAGCATGGTTACTGTAATCCAAGAAGCGATATAAAACCAAATCGCTACATAAATATGTTTTACTCTTCTTTTAACAATTGTACCAATAAGGTTGATACCAAAAACCACCCAAATCAATGCAATAGAGATATCTATTGGCCATTCTAGCTCGGCATATTCTTTACCTGTTGAGATACCCAACGGCAAAGTAATTGCTGCTGCTACAATGATTAACTGCCATCCCCAGAAGTGAATCTTACTAAGGGTGTCGTTAAACATTCTCGCTTTACAAAGGCGTTGTACCGAATAGTACACTCCGGCAAAAATACCGTTACCCACAAAAGCGAAAATCACCGCATTGGTGTGCAGTGGGCGCAAGCGGCCGAAAGATAAAATTGGCAAATCGCCAGAGATTCTGGGCCAAAACATTTCAATGGCCAATACGAGGCCAACTAAAAAGCCGACAAGCCCAAAGATTGCTGTTGCAACTAAGAAGTTGCGTACAATCTTGTTGTCGTAGGAAAATTTCTCTAATTGCATTTCCATTACTTGGATTGTTTATTGGTTAATTCATCATCGAAAAGTATTCGCACAGAGGGAGTATAATCATCCTCAAACTGATCGGTTTTTACTGCCCAGTAGTAGAACCCTACAAACAGCGCGGCGATAGCCAAACTCAACAGAATTAAAATAAATAAAACACTCATACCAATACTTTGGGGTAAAAGTATAGGGATAGCATTGATTCAACTTTGATGGGTATCAAAATGGAATATGATAAAAATCAGGAATGAAAGGTTTGCATCATCAAAATTTTATGATGGTGACCTTTTCTGTTTTTTCACATTAAGCTTAAAATGTAACGAAAAATTAAAGAAGCATTATATCATAAAACCTTTACCTATGAAAAGTAAACTAACTCTAATTCTATGCTTAAGCAGCACATTATTTTTTGCGCAAAAAAGCAATATTCAGATGGCCTTAGAAAAGCAAATAGACAACATGGAAAACACAGGCATTATTGCCGATGCTGCCAGCAATAGCGTGCATATTTCAACCACCATTATTTACAATGCATTACCCGACGGATATCACATCACCTACACAAAATCATTTATCAACAAATCGGTAGATGAAGTACAAAAAACTATGCATGATGAAACAGAAAAATTAGTTGCCGATGTAAAGAAATCTGGAATCTCAAATGAAAATGCAATGGTCGACATCATTGCGCTAGAACCTATTTTTGATTTCAATTTAAGCGACTCTATCGCATCAACTCCCATAGGCTACAAGATTACAGAAAACGTCACTTTCAATGTTAAGAAGATTTCTCAGGTAAGAGAATTGGCAAAAAAATGTTTGGAATACAAATTATACGATATGGTTTCTGCTGAAGCCTACCTCAATAATTCAGCACCCATCTATGATAGTTTGGCGATGAAAGCAGTTGAGTTCATAAATAAGAAAAAGAAATTATGCACTGATTTAGGCTGGATTTTCGACGACGGAAAACCAAGCTTTAGCAAAAATACCGAAGTGCTTTACCCCAGCGATAGATATTTGAAATCATATATTAATAGTCAGGGCATATACAAACACCATCTAGCTGAAAATTCTAATATTACTTATGGCAGAACAGTGAATGCCGATAAGTACTTCAATTTAAATTTAAAAGATGCCGATTTTGTTTTCAACGCTAAAGAAACCAACCCTGTAATACAATTTCACTATCAAATAAACTATGGATATATCAAACGCGATAGAGAAAAAGAAAAGGAAGAAAAAGAAAGACGCCAAGAAGAGCAAAACAAAGAAAAATCGTTTTACATTTTGGGGAAAGATGGTGAGTTGAAGAAGGTGGATATGAAGAAGTAGTGGTTGCGTAGAGACGAATGCAATTCGTCTCTACACCAAACCGCTTAGAAGTACTTCTTTGTTATTCGCCACTACTTTTCCTTCTCTAATTAATTTCTCTACATCAGCCTCGGTAGAAACCATATCAAAAGGAATTCTAAAATTACAACCACCTTTCCATTCGCTGCAACCATAAGCAGTTTTACCTTTGATGATTTTGCCTGTTTTGCATTTCGGACAAACAATGGGTTTTGCTTCTACCGGACGAATATCGTAAATAACTTCTGTTACAAGAGAGTGAACCAACTCCTCCATTTCTTTGATAAACTGTGGCGCAGAGAATTCATTGTTTTCTATTTGTCGCAATTTCTTCTCCCAAATACCTGTCAACTCAGGAGATTTTAAAGTGGGATTGTGAATCACAGATATCAAATGAATTCCGATTTCTGTAGGCAATATTTTCTTGCCTTTTTTCTCGATATAATTTCTCTTGAAAAGTGTTTCAATTATGTTCGCTCGCGTTGACGGTCGGCCTATACCATTCTCCTTCATCAAAGCTTTCAACTCCTCGTCATCCACCGCCTTTCCTGCCGTTTCCATGGCACGCAGCAAAGTTGCTTCTGTATATTCTTTGGGCGGAGTAGTTTTCTTTTTGTCTACCAATGGTTGATGCGGACCACTTTCGCCTTCATCAAAATGAGGCAATACTTTTTCATCATCGGGAGTTTCTTTTTTATCTCCAGCTTCACGTTGTTTTTCAGTTCCTAAAACTGCTCTCCATCCTGGTTCTAAAATTTGTTTTCCAGTGGCTTTAAATGCGTGTTTTCCAACCACAGCATCAATAGTAGTGTTAGATACTTTACACTCGGGATAAAATGCTGCGATGAAACGCAAAGCAATCAATTCATAAACATCTTTTTCTAAACCAGAAATATTATTGGCAATCACTCCGGTGGGCGCAATGGCATGGTGATCGGTAACTTTATTGTCGTTAAAAACCTTTTTTGGCTTAGGAATTTTCTTCTCTAAAATAGGCTTTACCAATTCGCGGTAGTCCACCAATCCCTCTAACATTCCTTTAATTTTAGGATACATGTCGTTGGGAAGAAAAACGGTATCCACACGAGGGTAAGTCACTAACTTTTTCTCATACAAACTTTGCACAAAGCCAAGCGTATTTTCGGCAGATAAGCCCAGTTTATTATTGGCCTCGATTTGCAAAGAAGTTAAATCGAATAAATTGGGTGCAAATTCTTTTCCTTCTTTGATACTTACCTTCTTGATTTCAAGAGGTTCATCTTTTATTTGATCTAAAAGTTCTTTTGCTTTTTTCTCGTCGTCGATTTTTCCTTTGGCATAAGAAAAAATGGCATCGCGATAATTTGTTTTTAACTCGAAATAGGTTTGCGGAACAAAGTTGGCAATTTCGTGATAACGCTGCACTATCATAGCCAAAGTTGGCGTTTGCACCCTACCTACAGAAAAAACTTGTTTGTTTTTTCCGTATTTCATGGTGAACAATCGCGTAGCATTGATACCATAGAGCCAATCGGAAATAGCACGACATTCACCTGCATTGTACAAAGAATCGAATTCTTTGGCATCCATCAGTTTTTTAAATCCGGTTTTTATGGCCTCTTCAGTAAGAGATGAAATCCACAAACGTTTCACCGGCACTTTACATTCGGCATGTTTCAACACCCATCGTTGAATGAGCTCCCCCTCTTGTCCGGCATCACCACAGTTTATAATCTCCTCACATTCATTCACCAACTTTTTAATGGTATTGAATTGCTTTTCAACACCCTTATTAGCAATGAGCTTAATTCCAAATTCTTTGGGTACTATAGGGAGGTTGTACAAATCCCAAAACTTATCTTTTTCATTATAATCGTGAGGCTCTTTTAAACCACACAAATGCCCGAAGGTCCACGATACCCAATAGCCATTTCCTTCATAGAAACCATCTTTACGACTATTGGCTCCTACAATTTTAGCGATTTCACCTGCTACACTTGGCTTTTCGGCAATACACAACTTCATATCTCAAAAATAAAATTTTGCTTCGGCAATATTTTATATTTTTATCCACATAAGTTGAAAAATAGTTCAATGTTCAATGTTTAAGGTTCAATGTTAGCATGATACGAATAAAAAATCTTGCATTAATTTGCTTATTGAGCATATCTCTGCACCAAACAAAAGCCCAAGTTTTTAAAGAATTCGGATTGGGAATAGGTGCGATAAGCATTTTCACGGTACCAAGCTATGGTGCCGAGGCTCGAGGAATTTTCATTTTAAGCAATCATTGGGCATTGGTTCCTCAGGTTCAATATTACCCTAGCTTTAATAGATTTCACGATTTTTACATAGGCACTTCACTGCACTTTAACTTTACACCGTCTTCTTATTGGGGATTGTATATGTTGGGCCACTTCTCTTACCACAACTGGATTAACTATTACGAATCGAACAATTACAAAGCTAAGCAACACAATTGGGATGCTGAGCCTGGCATTGGCATCATAAAAAACTGGGGGTGTATTCGTCCTTATGCCGAAGCACGCTACAATATTAAGTGGAAGGAAGGCAACCTTCGAGTAGGTCTTGCGTTTTTCTTTGGAGACTGCGGACGAAAACATGAATATTGTCCGGCTTACACATACAACAATTAATATCTTATGATTAATAAATTATTCTTAAAAGGATTTGCTTTAATAGCTCTTATTTCAACATTTACCTTAACATCTTGTAAAAGTGATCGCGATGATGAAGACGATGAATTTTCTAACATGGATGAGTTTTACAATAAACACCGTCAAGAGGAACAAGAATTTATCATTGATTCAACAGGCACCGGTCCCATCGTTGGAAAACAAGGCACCAAATTATGGAGTGGTGATACTTCAATCTTTATGCTACCTGGCGGAGGATATGTTACTTATCCTTTCACCATCAAATTGATTGAACTTTATCCAGAATCTGATTTCATGGAATTTCCAATGAGCACCGTTTCTAACAATACTCTTACCGAAGCTGCTGGAGCCATAAGAGTACGTGCTTTTAAAAATGGAACAGAACTTTTGTTGAGGCCTAACAAAGTATTTGTTGCTGAAATGAACGACACCAATAACTTGCTTTCGAACATGAAAGTGTATTATGGAGAAAATAAAGACAGCGATGTTAACTGGACTATGGCTACCGACATGCTTTCTAACGCGGCCACCAATGCATCTTCTTACACTTTAACCTTATCTCAAATGGGATGGGCTACAGCGGCCAAAGCACATGTATCTGGCGCAGCTACAACGCAGGTTAATTTAACTTGTGAAGGCAGTGGAACCGATAATATTGATGTGTATATAGTGGCCAAAGATTACTTCTCTGTAGTGAGAGTTAAGAAACTAAAATCGATAGATGTGCCTACCGGAGAAGATGTAACAATTGTTGCGATGGCAATGGATCAAAATGGAAACTACAGATTGCACTTCAAAAACGAAAATGTTTCGGCAGGAATGACTATCAAACTCGACATGAAAGAAGTAACAGAGCAAGAACTATTAAACAAACTAGAATCTCTTTAAACTAGTTTGAGTGAATGATATAATCTCTTCTTGAACTTCTAAATCGCAGAGTTCTTCTGTAAGAAATTTGATGCAAGGGGTAACTAAATTCGTTACCTCTTTCTAGTATGAAATTACGAACATAGCAAAGCGACCATTTTCTTTTATCACCAAAGCCAAAATAAGCTGGCATATATACCAAACCGTGATTAAAATTATTCACATAAGCACATTCTAATCCTAGATGAAGTGGCTTAATATTAAAATGAAAACCCGACTTAGCAATCGATACAGAGCGTAAAACATCATAGTGAAAAGATGTTTCAAAGGTGAGCAATCTATTTTTATAAAGTTTTATACCTAGTCCGCCCGACAAAGAATTAACAGCCATCACTTCAACAAAAGTTCGCATTCTAAGTTTGCTACTGTGATGATTTCTATAATTCTTTCCCATCCCCCCCATTTCGTAGTATGATGGTTTTATACTTTGCGCATTAACATTGGTACAAATAAATGCAGCAAATAGAAATACAAAAAAAGACTTGTTCATTATTCTCAGAATTTGGCTAAATGTACAGAGCATAATTTACACTAACAACTTGCTACTTTACAAACTTTTTAAAAGCCCAAAGCACCAGCATAAAAAACACCACCGAAACAATTAAAAAAACAGGTATTAGAGTAGGATCCACTTTTTCATAAGTTCGAGGCTTTAAGAGAGTATTTTTTTGATCACCACTTGGAAAAAATGAAATCAACTTGTCTTTCTCTTGTTGATATTTGAGTCCGGAAGCAATTTCATAATCATCATTTTCATTCGCTTCGTTTAAGCGCCTACTTCTGCTACAAAAGTGTACAATAACATCTTGAGCGTTGTTCTTTTCGGCGTAAATCAACCAAACATCACCTTTTTCAAAATGCATCTCACAGCCGTCGATGCACTCGTTTTTCACTTCAATAAAACTTATGTAATTTCCTTTGTATAAATCTTGAATAGAAAAGACAACACTTTGCTCACCATCTTTGCAAGCCTTAACTACATCAACTTTCCCTTCGAAAATAACATCGTACACACCGCAATTTTCTTTGGTTAACTCATCCAAAGGATCACAATCACAAGCAAACACTGTTGTGTTTACCATCAAGAAAACCAAAAACAAAAGGCGATAAAAATTCATGTTAATACGATTGACACAAATGTATACATTTGCTTCTGTTAAAATAAACGATGATGAATAAGATTTTAAATTACGTCTTGGTTTCTTTACTTGCCCTAACCATTGGTGGTTGCGCATTATTTGGCATACATCTTCATGTGCACAACCCTAAGAAACCTGGCAAGTACAAAATAAGCAAAAACGATGAATTACTAGGAGAACTAAACGAATTGAAAAAATGCTACGATGTTAAGTTTTACGATATTTCTATTCAACTATTTCCGCACAACAAAAGCATAAAGGGGAAAGTAGAAATGAAGTCGTTGGCTACCACCGACTTCTCAAAATTCGAAATTGATTTGCACGAAAATTTAAAAATAAATTCAATCACTGTAGATGGCAAAAACGTAGAATTTAAAAGAAATGAAAGTGCAGTATACGTTACCTTATCTGAAGCAATAAAAAGTGGAAACAAGTTCTCTGTTGTTGTAAATTATGCTGGCAAACCACTAATAGCTAAGCGTCCGCCATGGGCTGGCGGCACAGTTTGGAAAACAGACAACAACAAAAAACCATGGTTAGGCGTAGCGTGCGAAGGGTTAAAAAATGGATCAAGCATTTGGTTTCCAAGTAAAGATCATAGTAGTGATGAACCCGACTCCTTTGCCATTGCCATCACCACTCCGCGAGGATTGGTGGGCGTTTCCAATGGACTATTGGAGAAAGTTGATTCGGCTACCATTGCCGATTCTACAGTATGGCACTGGAAAAACCATTATGCCATTAACAATTACAACATCACTTACTATGTAGGAGATTTTAAGCTAATTAAAGATTCAATGGATTGCCTCGAAGGTAAATTAATCTTCAACCATTATGTGCTTAGCTACAATTACAACAAAGCAAAAGAACACTTCGAACAAGTAAAAAAAATCATTTCTTTTTACGAAAAAACTTTTGGTGCTTATCCATGGATGAAAGATGGATTTAAACTCGTTGAATCTCCTTTTGCAGGTATGGAGCATCAATCGGCCATAGCCTATGGCAATGGCTATAAAAACGGAGACCACAACACCGATTATATTATTCTTCATGAAACAGCGCACGAATGGTGGGGCAATAGTGTGAGTGCTGCCGACCTAGCACACGGCTGGCTGCACGAAGGTTTTGCTACCTACTGCGAATCTTTATTCTATGAAGAAATTGCTGGTAAAAGTGCTTACGAAACCGACCTTAGCTACAAGTTTATGTACATCAAAAATAAACGACCAGTTGTTGGCCCTATGAATAAAAGATGGTTCTATTATAAAGATGGAGACATCTACATGAAAGGCACATGGATATTGGCAACATTGAGAACGGTGATAAACAACGACAAAATATTTTTTGATATACTCAAAACATTCTATCAAGAAAATGAGCGCAGCGTAATACTTAGCGATAAATTTCAAGAATTGGTAGAAAGAAAAACCGCTACAGACTACGATTGGTTCTTCAATCAATATTTGTACAACAGAAAAACTCCGATTTTAGAATATTACAAAGATTATGATGGATATCTTTACTACCGCTGGACTCAATGCAACGATGACTTTAAACTTAACATAAAAGTATCACCAACCTTTCAATACAACGATGCTGTTAGAAATTGGATGAAAATTTCGCCATCTACATTAGAGATAAAGAAATCGAAATTACTCATCAATGGATACTACTTATACTTCGATGCAGATTTAAAATTGTATGGCACAAAGGAGAACAAGAAATTACCTCAACTGATGAAGAACAAGTAGTTTTATTTGAAATACTTTTTGTGTACTTCTTGAATGATTTCCCAGTGTCCGGGCCATGGCTTTAAGCCTTGTTTAGCCACCTTTGGATGTGCAATGTACATGAAGCAATCTTGCAAACTATTGTCTAATAATTTTACTGTAATTTCTTGTTTGAGATAGTCGTGCGGAAATGCTTCATACTCATCTAAAATTTCAATTGATTTCTCGTCGATTTCCATCAACAACCCTTTAACTACAGAACCCTTCAGGGGTTGCACACTGGCAAAGCCAACATCTTTTTTATCAAGATCGGGCACAGAAAAAACCAATTCATACTCTTCCAATATAGCTGGTAATACATTTCTATATAGCACCCCCATCCTACCCAACATGCCCAAATCCATGTTAGAACCAAAAGCGAAATATTTGATATACTTTCCTGACATTTAATTTTTAAATTCGCCCAACAAAAATAAAACTATGAGCACAAAAACCATCATCAATACTAAAAATGCACCGGCACCAATTGGTCCGTACAACCAAGCTGTTAAAGTAAACAATATGTTATTTGTTAGCGGACAAATTGCTATTAATCCGGCAGATTCTTCGTTAAACACTTCAAACATTACTGAAGAAACACATCAAGTAATGAAAAATCTTGAGGCGATTTTGAAAGAAGCAGGAATGGGATTCGAGAATATAATAAAGACTTCCATCTTCCTTTCCGACATGAATAATTTTGGTAAAGTAAACGAAGTTTACGGCTCATATTTTAAAGACAATTTCCCTGCAAGAGAAACAGTGGAAGTATCGAGATTACCGAAGGATGTGAATGTGGAGATTAGTGTGGTGGCGAGTGTGTAGAAAACTGCAAATATTATTTTCAATTTGCCTTTTTTTGTCTCAATTTTCTGAAGCGCAAAATTTGCATGAGTTAAGTTTAATTAATGGTAACTATTGGTCGCTAAATTACTTTGAACCAAATTTCCAACTTGACTACACCAAGTATTCTGAAATAAACTTATTTAATCATACTGATGAAAAAAGGCTAATCGCCAAATGGAAAATTGATAGTGCAGGTAGAATATGTCAATTAGATAGATTCGATTTTTACTGCAATTGTGATAATAAACAAAGGCAATATAATGTGCTGCATTCAGCAGAAAAAAAACTATTTCAAGTTTTTACAAAACAAAAACCTCAAAGGAATATACTGAAACAACTATCTTATATGACCCTTTAAATAGGATCTATGAACAAACAGATAAGTGTTGGATTTGTTACGAGAAAAATTGTAAGAAATACAAATACGATACGACAATTTCCAAACAGTATATTACATATCAAAATGATTCATTCGGAATACGCCAGTGGAAAAATCATTTTGACACTATTTATGCACCATTTAATGATCTGCATTTACTAAGATATAAAGATAGCATAGATGTGAATGGAAAATTACTGAAAAGAAAAATTAAACACTTAAGAGGTTGCGGAGACCTATTGGGAGGGCCAGCGCAAGTGGAAGAATATCAGTATATTTTTTCATATAATGAATTGGGACAATTAGCTACAGTTGAATCGAATCAACCAACTTATGACTTCAAGAATTTTAATTATTCAATACCTGTCCCCAAAAAAGAATTATATGCATTTAACTACAATGATGATGGTTCTTTATCAAGTATTACTAGCAATGGCCATCCTCACTACACATTTGAATACAAACCGAATATTCAAAAATAATTTAAGTATAGTTTTTCCAGCAATGGGCCACTAACCCCACTTCTCCCTTTTTTAAAGGGAGAGTGTGAGGGATTTTGAGGGCAAAGGCAAGAGGGATTTTGCGGTTTAATGTTTGTTAGCTTGAATCTGCTAATACACAAAAATCCCTCTTGCCCCAACACCGGCATTTCCACACTCTCCCTTTAAAAAAGGGAGAAGTGGGGTTACAGAGGCTTCATTTGAAAAGAAGGTTAAGCTATCCTTTTAGCTATTTCAGCGGTGATTTCTCTAATTACATTTTCTCTATCATTCATCACCTCTTCATCGTGAAATCTCAAAACTTTATATCCCAATTTCTCTAGATCGACTTGACGAATTTGGTCTAATTCAAAGGCATCTTCACTGTGATGAGTAATACCATCTAGTTCAATTATCAATTTAGCTTTCGAACAAAAAAAATCAACGATATATTTACCAATTGGCCTTTGTCTATTAAATTGAACATTTAAAATTTGTTTCCCCTTTAATTCATTCCACAATAATATTTCTGAATAAGTGGAAGAGTTACGCAAATCACGAGAATACCTTTTGAGGTATTTTTCATATTTGATTGTCATGTTTTGTTTAGTTAGTGAGGCAAATATATAAAATCCCTCTTCCCACTTCACATGCATTTCCACACTTCTCCCTTAAAAAAGAGAGAAGTGGAGTTAGTTTCCCATACTTGAAAAACGAACTCCACTTCTAATTAAAATCTATTTTGAATTTACTCTACCGGACAACCTTTGTTCTCTGCTGGTCCGACTCTAAACGGACAAGCATCAAATACATCTGGCGTAAAGTCATGGTCGGTATCTTTATCTGTACAACCATTCAACTCTGGTTTACCAGCTTCTGTAGGACATTTATCTTCGTTATCGAATACACTGTCACCATCTGAATCTGGACAGCCGTAGTGAGCTGCGTCGCCTTTCAATAACGGACACTCATCGCGGTCGTCGGTTACACCATCACCGTCGGTATCTGGACAACCATTGGATGATGCAGGACCTTTGGCACTCGGACAACCATCGTCTTTGTCGGGAATGCTATCTTTATCTTCATCTGGACAACCTTTCATGGTACCGTAAACATCAGGACATGCGTCTACTCTATCGGCGACTAAGTCGTTGTCTTGATCTGGACAACCATTTGTTTCTGGGTGACCAAATTCTGTAGGACAAATATCCTCGTTGTCGGCAACTCCATCGCCATCTTTATCTGGACAACCTTTATGTTCGGCCTTACCAGCAACGTCTTTACATTTGTCGTCGTAGTCGTTAACGCCATCACCATCGCTGTCTTTCTTACTTAATTCACGTTTTATTTTCTCATTTCTCTTCTCGTCTTTGCTAAGTTTTTTAGTGTAACCAGTCATTACATTTATTCCAATTCGCGCATTCAAAGTTTTGGCATAATCCACCTGCGTTAATCCTAACACGTTATCACCTGCTGCATAAATTTGAATTGGACCTAAATTTAAAGCCAAAGCAGCACCTATATTCGCAAAACTTGTATTCATTATTGAGTAGCTCAAATTGAAATGGAATAAGCTTCCCAATTTCGTTCCACCGATGGCCGTAAAAGAAGGGTACAATCGACCTTGATAAATTTGGCCGTGCAACACCATACCGGCATGAAACCATTTATTGAAATTGTATTGTCCGCCCATATACAAGTTACCCACCAAAGTGCTTGTAAAAGATTGATCACTTCTTTGTAAACCAAATATATTTTGCAAGCTATCCGCCAAATGAGAAGCATAATTTTTAGAAGCATTTGTATCACTCATGAACTTGTATGCATCGAGTCCGTTCCAAGTAAAAGAAGCCTTATTGTTGTAGTATCTTCTTGCATCGGTTTGCCAAGTGATAAAACCTAAATCAATTGCCGAAGCCGACACCGAAATCTTATCGTTTATTTTATAACTACCACCTAAATCAATGGCAAAGCCCATGTTACTAAAAGAAGTAATTGCAGCAGCAGGATTTGATGATGAATTGGTGTCAGTTACAAAACCCAATCCGGCCATTCTCACTCCAATTGTTGATGTAGCCGTAATAGAAGAATAATCGGGATTCGTTTCTAACTTAATTTCTGTTTGCTCACTATTGAGCACCGCCAATCCTTGCAACAACTTAATTTTCGTTCCAGCGGTCAATCTATTGTTGAATTTACGAGTGTATCCAAATCCGTATTCGTTGTATGCTGAAAAACGAAACTTAGTATCTTCAAGTGAAAGCGTTTTACCCACAAAAGGAACTGTTCCTTGTGCTAGAAAGGTCATGAAATCTCTCGAGTAATCAAAGTTAAATGCAAATCTATTGGTAAGATTAAAGGAGAAATAGTTGTTCTCTTTTACTTTAAAGCCGAAAGAAAACAAATCTAGATTCGTATTTAATGACAAATAATTTCTGTCATTTAAACCTTTCAGCATAAAATCTAAATCAAGTTTACTTCCACCTTGTTTAGCAAATAAATCGGCAAAGACAAAGCCATTATTCACCAAGGCAATATCAAATCCAGAGATGATAGGTAATCCTAAATAAAATTTAGCACGGGGCATTAAGCCCGGATTGGTCCTCGAACTTTGAGGAACAATATCCATAAAATAGGTGGTTAATCCTTGTGCAAAGGAACTCGAAACCAACGTTGTAAATAACAACGCAATAAATAATCGTTTAGTCATCAGTCTTCTTTAAGGTCAATATTTACTTTTGCTAAGATGCCCAGCTTAACATTCATTTTATATGTTGAATAAAATTTAGCTGCTTGTGTACCATTGTTTGATGTAGCCAATGTTGTAGCCACCACAATATATTTTGCTGCTTTTAATTTCTCTACCATTGTGGCATCTACCGACATATCTGTAGTTTTAGGAGCAGAAGCCGAAACCAACTCTCCATTTCCATCAATAGTTGAAGAAGGAACAATTTGCTCATAGCCTGTGCTAAACAATGAATCTATCACAGCTTTTGATCCGTCTAAGAAATACATTTGAACTCCACACTCAATTGGAAACTCATTGGTTATGATACTTCTCAAAGTAGCTGTATGCACATTTTCGAAAGCCTCAGAAGGGAAGTCAATGGTATCCTTAATTACAAAACCAGATACACTGCCATACAATGGAATATCCATTTCCATACTTACATCAATCGAACTTGAATCGGTAAGAAAGTTGATCGCAAAGCCATTCGGATTTGTACTTCCGGTTAATCCGTAGATGATTGATTTAGGATTACTTGTTAGCACCGAGGTAATATTGGTAGTGTTTTTATTGATGACAATGTTGGTTGTTGCTGATTGACCTACTGCACCCGGACTATTAATCACCAAAGGATTGGCAATACCAGTAAAAGGAATTGTGTTTCCATTTTCACCAATTACAGATAAAGCAGATAAATCTCCATTGATTGGAATACCTACAGAATTTTTCAATTTCAAAGTGATTTGAGGATCGGCCAATGAAACATTAATGCCTAAATTTTTGCTGAATAAAGAGAAATCTAAAGTATCTAAAGGAACATTAATCGTTTGATTACCTAAATATCCATCTACATATGAAAACTCGATATTATCTATGGTAATATTAGCAGTTACAGCATCAGCAGTATCAATAGGCACAGCGCTATTTGATGAAATAACATCGGCAGTAATAATTGCTGGCAAATAATTGGTTTTATTTCCTGCACCGGTTAAGTCGAAGGTATAACCCGATAAATCAAATGAACCATTAATACTGGTTGCAGAAACATGATTAGAATTTAAATTCAACACTTGCGAAAATGGGTTTCCGTTTTTGGTAACGTAAGGTAAAGTAATGGTTACCTGAGCATTTTCACGAATACCATAATCGATATCGTAGGTGATTTGCCCCTGTTTCAAAATGATCGTATTCAGCTGCTCACCATTGGCCATGCTAATATTGGTTTCAATAGTTTGATTCAACACTTGCTGACTAGGCAAAACTGCCGAAGCACTTAAAATACCAATATTCAATGAACTAATACCAATAGCCAAATCGTCGTTTAAATCGATAGGCACCGAGGCAGGAAAAGTCCCTGGAGAACTAAATGAAGCAATCACCAACTTCACAGAATTACTCATTGTTTTTCCTGCAAGATTAATGCTTTGAGATGAACTTCCACTAGCAGCAATAGATGGATAATTAAATGTGCCAATTAGGGAGTTATTACCTTGATTTCTAATTTCTATTTGAACATTGGTTAATTGCACCGGCCAGTTGTTGGTGATATTTAACGCCAAAGTACCTTGATAAAAAGTAGCCGAATTGAATCCGCTTAGCGCTGGCACATTGAAGCTACCACCACTTTGCGCAGGAACGGCAGGAAAAGGAGCCGTGTTTCCATTGGCATTTTGCAAAGTTGTTTTTTCTGGATTACCCATGTTGGCTACCACAGACCCTAAAGTAACAGAAGTAGAAGTATTGATATTGGGAATACTAAAATCGCTTAAACTAAAAGACTGTGAGATACTTTGCGCAGGAACATCGATAAGGTCGGCAACATTGTATGAAAACAAGGTGCTCGAATAGGTCAAATGCAAAAGATTGTTGTTGTCGGGAGCAATGTATTTAGTATCTACTTTACTAATTAAGTCGCCCAATACTAAATTGGTATTGACCAGTGGTGCAGCCACACCGGGATGATATCCAGAAGTATCTAAATTTTGTAAATCATATTTATCTTTCAAACAAGAAGTGAATGAGAGAACTATTAGAGTAATCAGTAGAAATCGCGTCATAAAAAGGATTTTGTGAACAGACTTCACCTCCTACGGCAGGAAAAAGCAAAAGGTTATACTTTGCTGTTTCCTTTATTGTAAAGGGTAAAAATAGATATTACCTAGATTGTCACCCACAATGATTTCGCTGCTGCCATCGCCGTCTATATCCTCAATCAAATAAGGAGAAGAGGCGTCGATAGGGAATCCATCTATGATGGTACCTGTATTGTCGCTTAAGAACAATTTATTTTTACCATAATCGGCAAAGCCCATTCTAAACGTTTCTTTAGGTAACATATCAAAATACAGCTTGTTTCTCACTTCGGCATCGCCTGTCTCTAAAGTGAACAATTCCGATTTATTCATCTGGTAAGCTTCAATGGTATTGTTATCTAAATAAACAACATCTTCGGCGCCATCATGATTCACATCAAACAAGAACCATCGGTGGTTGGCGTCGCTGCTTTTGAAAGCAATCTTTTGAGATGTACCATCAAAATACAAGATGTGCATTGTTCCGCTATTGTCGGTATTTACCACTGCCGATTTCTCAAATGTTTTGCCCTTTAAAATCACAAAATCATTCATTTTCGATTTAGGTACCTTTCCTTTAATTTTCACTTTCTCCTCACCTTTTCTACCCATCACTTTGATGTTGCCTTGAATATCTACCACCACTATATAATCTTTCTTATCGAAAGCCATGTGGGTAAGCGGAGTTCTAATTTCTGCTGGCATTCCCGAGAACTCGAAACCTTTCACCTGCGATCCAGAAATATCGTAGTTCAACACCTTACCATTTGCGCAAGGAATCATGATTCTGTAAGACTTGGTATTTTCGTAATCCATCACACTAATACCTGCACTTGCCTTATTTGGTAAATCTACAGGGAATCCTTTCACATCACCTCCATTTCTATCTACCAAATACAACTTGCTGGCTGTATTAAACAAGTATTGAAGCTTACCATTTTTGTAGCAATCTACTTGATGGATTTCACCCAAAACTTTCGAATCTACACTGCGCTTCCACAAAATCTCACCACCCTTATTCATGAGGTATAAATTATTGGCATCGTCTTGTAAAATAATTTCTTTCTCTTTCGTTAAATGATTGATTACCACTTGCGGACGGAAAGAGAAAGTACTATCGAGTAAAGTTTCTACAAAGCCCGAAGACTTCATATCTTTTTTAGGATTGTATTTCAAGAAAGCATTGGTAGTGAAAAAATTTCCGTTCACGTTAAATTGATAGCCGAAAGATTCAAACTTAGCGATGGTATCTACATAAGCTTCCATCTCCGAGTACATTTCTGGAGTAGAAAATGTTTTCCATAAATTATTACTTCTTTTAAAATTGAAGTAAGTCATCATGTTGGTATTCTCAGAAAACTGCTCCATAAACTGAATGAAGTTGGCATTTTTGGCCAATATTTTTCCGCCCATATATGAATTGATAAAATGCTTCAGGGCTCCTGCTTCATTAGCAAAAACAACATACTCATCAATTTCAACATAAAAAGAGTTGGTCACCGAAGAAGCCAAGTTTCCAAAAATTTTGGGAAAGAAATCGCTCAATCCTAAATTCTCAATTTTGTATTTCTGAAACTCAATAATTTCTGCTGCCGGATTACTTTTCGATTGTATTTCTTTCAACTTCGCATCGGCCGCCTCCATATCATTGGTACGCAAAATCAAATATGCATTTTGTTTAAAATCTTCTGAGTTAGATTGTGCATAAGCCAAACAAACTTCCTTGCCTAACCAAGAAAAAATATCTTCTTCAATATCAATGTTGGTGGATGCCGAAAGCGTTGCCAAAGTTTTCTCATAGTCAAACAAACTCTTAGTACCGGCTAAATAATTTCTATAGCCTTTGCTAAATTTATCGAAATCATCAATGCCGTAATACAAGAAAAAGGCGGTGTTATCGGGTAAAAAATTAGTGACATTTATTTTTTGAGGTGTTTGATCGGCAAACAGCTTTAAGTAAGAATTCACGCTATCTGGCTCATACGCCATACCAGTAAAAGCCAAACCTTCTGGCTTAATGCGCAAATCACTTTCGCTCCAGCTACCAAAACCCGAGAACATTTTAAGCTCTTTTGCAAACAACTGATTCACCACCAGAGAAAGCATGTCGGGCAACCTTTTAAAATTGATGAAAATATTGGCATCGGCACTTGGGTCGGCCGATTTAAAAACCTTCATAAAAGAAGTATTCAGCAGCAAAGGAGAACCGTGTTTGATAGAACGAATAGCATCTTCCACCAAAATCATACTTTCGCTTACCACCAAAATACCATTGGTTAAAGCCAAAGAAAATTGCTTACCACCATTGGCTTGCGAATTCTGATAAATAGCCACTTCATCGTAGGTGCGTGTAGAAGACTTGATGCTGCTGTCGCCCCTATTCATCATCTTTTGAAATTCATTCACCACCGACGCATCTTTGCATGAAAAACTAAACAACACATTGCATTCGTGCAATCCCGCCATATGAAGCGAAAGGAAGGCTGGCTCATTTTGTACAAGAGCACGAAGTTTCGGATTGGCAGCAAATTCTTTTTGGAAATAGTTGATCTGACTATCAAGTTTAGCGAAGGCAGGTATTCCTTTTAAATCATTCCAATATTCACCTTTGCCCTTCAACTGTGTCCATTTCTCAAAAGGATTGCTTGCTCGAATAATCAAACCTGCATTTTCCGGAATAGCATTCAATGTGAGTTGCACCTCATGTTCGGCCGCCTCAGCTTTATCGTACATTAAATACGCCACAACACCACCACCAATCAACAAAACAACAATAAGTAGTATTACTATTTTTTTCAACATAAAATCCAATCAATGAATGAGCAAAGGTATTTTACCTTCAAGGAGATTCAAGCACACAAAATCAATACTTATAAACAAAATGGCGGTTAAAAAGGAGAAATCAAAAGATGAATTACTTCTTCACTGCGACAAAATTAGTACCGAAATAGAAATATTTTCTCAAGAAAGCATTGGTTTTCCACTTCTCTTTTTCTTTCTTATCTAATGCTTCTTCGCTAGACAGCTTATAGGATATAGGCAAATACAAGCGCACATATTCTACCGACTCCTGCTGCAAGTGCAAATTACTTTGCGCCAACAACGGTTGCCATTCTTTTAATGGCCTTGTATTTTCATCACCAATCAATATGTTTCTTTGCAAACGTTCATCGTAAATTTCAATGATTCGCTTATTGCCTCTTCTCAAATAATTTTTAGTTCTGTTGAAAATATTCTTTCCATTTTCTTCAATGGCAATCAATTCTCCACCTTGCTTCATACTTTCATTGATGATATCCAATGCTTCATGAATAGGCTCTAAATGATGTAAAGTATCTTGAGCGATAACATAGTCGTAAAGCGACTTTTCTTTGATATCGAAATGATTTTTGTAATCCAATTTCAACTTAGATAAATCTCCGTATTTACTCCAAAATTTAAGTCGAGTTGGAATCTGTTCGAAGTAATACTCTAAAGTATTTCCGTACACTGTATGTCCATTAAGCGCTAAAAAAATAGCTGTTGTACCATAGCCACAACCGCAATCCCAAATCATTGAATTTTCTTTAGTCACATTATTGGCAATGTACTCTAAACGTTGAATATAATATCTTTTGCGAAAGATAAATTTAGCCTTACTCGGCTCATTCAAAAAACGATAGTAACCACGTAAGCTAGGATTTTCCTCTAACTCTTGAAGTAACAAATCGAAAAATTGGGAGACAAGCATAGGTTATTGTTTTTACTAAAGTATTACATTTTAATTAGACTAAAAAAGCGACAGTTGTTCGGCCAAGGGCAATAAAGCAAAGCTCATGCGGTGGTAAGGACTAGCTCCTAGCTCCCTTATTGCTTTGCGATGCGCCATGGTAGGGTAACCTTTGTTCACTTTCCATCCATAGCCTGGGTATTCTTCATCAATCTTCTCCATGAAGTCGTCGCGATAGGTTTTAGCTAAAATTGAAGCTGCTGCTATACTCATGAATTTACCATCACCCTTTATGATGCAATGATGTGGAATATCTTGATACTTCTTGAAACGATTACCATCAATCAAAAGCAACTCTGGTTTTTGCGTTAAACCATCCACTGCCCTATGCATGGCTAAAAATGATGCATTTAAAATATTTATCTCGTCAATTTCAGTATGAGAAACTACTCCAACAGCATAACTTAACGCATCTCGTATTATTTCTTCGCGAAGCAACAAACGTTTTTTTTCATTTAGTTTCTTCGAATCATCAAGCATCTTGTTCTTATACTTCGGTGGCAAAATCACTGAAGCGGCAAATACTGGTCCCGACAAACACCCTCTCCCCGCCTCATCACAGCCGGCTTCCACCATATTCTTTGTATGAAAAGACTTTAACATCTATTTCTTTGAATTTAATTTCACGCTGAATTTATCTATATAAAATTCTTTTCCTTCATTAATCAAATACACTCTCAATTCCAGCGGAACATTTTTTTGCGAAATCATCTTCTTATCGATGGGCAAAATCACCGTTCTTTTCACCCAAACATTCGTTGCTTCTATAGTTTCCACTAAGGGTGCTTCGTACATAAAATTCTCTTTTTTATCACCAATTGAAAATCCTAAACGCATATTATCGATAGGCTCTTTTGTAAAAATCAAAAAAGAAATTTCGGCATCGTCTAATGATTTGATGAGCTGCGTAGAATCACAAATAAAAGTGGGACCATAAACATAATCTTTACCCATATAAGCTGAAGTTTTTCCTTCATATTGAAATTCGGTATTGGGTGTGAATCCGATTTTAGAACCTCCTTCAAAATTCTCGCTAAAACGAAGTCGCTCAACAATATTCTTTCTTTGTGTGACCTCTGTCTCATCTTTCACAATAGCAACTTCTTCTTTCTTGGCAGTTTCAAATTTAATCCATAAAAAAACCAAGACTGCCAAAGCAACTAAAACAGGAGCCGAACCTTTAATGGTATTGAAATCAATTTTCTTCATGCTATTTTTTATTTGCCGTTAACACACAATTCCACAACAATTCGGCGGTGTCTTGCCAAGTAAATTTATTTTTTCTAGCCGTACCTTTCTCTACCAATGCATCGCGTAAGCCAGTCTGGTTGCAAAGTTGCAACATTCTATCTGCTATTTCCTGCGGGGAAGACGGATTGGCAAACAGGGCGGCATCTCCTGCAATTTCGGGTAAACAAGAAGTTGACGCCGTAATTAAAGGCACCCCCGAATTAAACGCCTCCAACACTGGCAATCCAAAACCTTCATAATGCGAAACATAAGTCACCGCAAAGCAGGAAGCGTACAAGTTGGCCACTTCTTTATCGCTCAACCTACCCGTTAAAACAACATCATTTTTAAATTGCATGTTGTTGTATGTGTTTTCTAAATCCTTATCCCAAAGCCACACATTACCTACCACCACAAATTTCATGGGCGCAGAACTTTCCTTCTTAAAGAGGTCGAAAGCCTTTAACAAATTAAGCAAGTTCTTGCGCGGAAGCACCGTACCTACAAACAAAAAGTAATCTTGATTTTGAGTGAATTTAGCGCGAATTGCCTTTTGTTCTTCCGCAGAAATGGGAGCAAAATGATTGCTAATGCCACTGTATATAATATCAATTTTATCGCTTGGAACCTTGTAGTACTGCTCAATATCTTTTTTTGAATTGGTAGAAACCGTAGCTACTCGAATAGCTCTTTTTGCCGATGCCGATAAAGTTTTATGCAAGAAAGTACGAACCAAAAACGGTAAATCTTGCTTGCGCACTTCAAAAGCCAAATCGTGCAAAACGGGGATACAAGGCACCTTCGATAGTATTGGAGTCACGCCATCGGGAGAGATAAAAAAATCGGGTTGAATCTTTTTCAACAACTGAGATACCGAAATGTTGTACCACAAGTAGGTAAGAGAATAGTGGCGGGTTGGCGGACCAACAACATGCACTACTACATTTTTTGAAAACTGAATGCTTGGAGAAGGAGTTCTATCGAAAATAAAATGGAATTCGTGCTCTTGATATTTATGCGATAAATACTGAAAAACCTCTTTGGTAAACGTACCAATGCCATCTCTTTTTTCGGGAATAAATAGGCGGGTTGATACTGCAATTTTCATGAACCAATGTTATTTAAACCCAAATAAGTTTACTTCATAATTATCAATATACAATTGCTCTCCCTTCGAGTTCATGATGTATGCTTTGAACTTAATTTTCTGTTCTTTTTGAAGCAATTCGCTTTTGATATTAAATTTATTTTTGATGTGCACCCACTCGTTAATTTTAAATCCGTCGGTCATCCCTGCACTTTCATAAATCACATTGCCTTTATCATTCTCGAAGGAGATAACCACCAATGCATCTTTTATAATTAATGACGAACGCAACATAAAGCTTACTTCCACCCTTTTTGTTTTTTTGAAAAGGGGCAAAGAATCGCTTTCAAAGGTTGGTCCGTACAAATTATCTTTACCAATAAACGCAGCTTTATTTCCCTCAAACTTAATGGAATCACTCGGTACAAATCCGATTTTCCCTTCTTCTTCAAAATTGGCTTTTAGGCTTAATAGAATTTCTTCTTTAGGCTCATTTGAAAGCTCTTCATCGGGTTCTACTAATCCCTTGTTCACCGCATCATACTTAATGGCCGCGTACAAAACAATTACAGCAACTGCGATATAGGGAAGTAATTTTATGATTTTATCCTTCATGATTGTCAATTCTATTTTTTGTCAAAAGCTTCAATGTGCAAGTTATCGATGAAGAAATTTTTCTTTCCACGATGCCACAAATAAATTTCAATTTTGTCGGTTTCCATGTAAGGGAATGGAGTCATATAATTAAATACAACATGGTTCCATTCATTGGGTTTAAAAGGGAATTTCTCTAAATCGAAAGCTCTGTATTTGAGCAAATATTTACCGTGAGGCATATTGATAACAAGGCTGGCCGGATTGTCTTTAATATCGGCACCAGCAAAATAATCTAAACTCACGCGCACCCAAGCATGATCTTTATCGGGCTTCACCAAATCTTCGTAAGCAATAGAAAAGTTAGGGCCCCACTCATCGTTGGGTCCGTATCTAAATGAATATGGTTTTGTTAAAGCAAAAGTATCGCAGCGATTCAAATCAATCACATCAGAATTGATGGTTTCGAAATTGAAAAAACCTATGGTTCTTCTATTGTAATCTTTTTCATTTTCAAATGATTCGGTTTCACCTATATTGCGCTCAACCTCCATGTATGAGCGGTCTTCATCGGTCACTTCAGTTTTCAACCAAATTCTTTTGTAGTAGGCCCAGTTCATTCTATCGGCAGGAATAATCCAGTTTACATATTGCCACGTTTGAAAAAGATTTAATGAAGAAAGTAAAACCAAAATCGTGTACATTGAATATTTAAACCATGCTTTACTATTGTTGAAGGCTTGAATGATAAGTGCAAAAGGCAATGCTAAAACAGCGTACGATTCGGCGAAATAACGCATACCAAAACTTCCTCCATTCCACCATGCAGCCCAAGAGCAAAGCAAGTAAAAGTTCAATACAGTGAAAACGGCGATAGCGTAAAACACTTCTTTTTTTCTCTTTCTTAATAGAGCGATACCAATTAGTGGGAAGATGATGATTGGTGTATAAACAAACCAGCTTTTTTTGAAGCTAAACAAACTATTCCAAATGTGAGGATGAGCAAAATCAAATCCTTCTGTTCTTTGGTAACTAAAGAAGATGAAATCTCCTGTTACTACCTTATAGTAAATCAACTGCGGAACAACCACCAAAAAGGCAGCGCCTGCAGCGAAGAACACATGCGACAAATGTTGCTTAACATTTTGAATTTTCAACATCAAAGATTCTTTGCTGTATACGTTCCACAAGAGAGGAATGAAGACACAAAGAATTTCACTAGGACGCAATAAAATCATGATACCCATTAAGAAACCGCTGTAAATGGCATATTTTCTTTGAAAGGTTTCGTGCCACTGAATGGTGTAATACAACAACATGGAATAGCCTGTAAACAATAAAGCATGGGGCTGCAAATAATCATCGAATGCCTCATGAAAATAATTGGTGCCCAGCACCAAAAAAAGCATGGTGATAGCACTAACACCATCGCTAAAAAATTTCAGCAATATCTTTCTAATGAAAAATATTCCAAAGAGGGTAAGCAACAATGTACCCATTCCAATGCAAAATTGGTAAGGATAAGACAATCCGTCCTCTGGATAATAATCGGAAAGACTCGCCCATGTATGTCCGATAAAAAAGAAAGGCGACCAAACTATAGCAAATCCGCAGGTATAGTTGGGAGTCCAATTACCATTTTCAATTTGATAAATCTGGTAGAAGGTTGGGGATGGCTCATACTTTTTAAATAAACTTCTCAGGGTATCTTGATTGGTCATGGCCACATCATCGTAAATGAAGGTAGCGGGCAAATACAAATAGTACGAGAAGGTATCGAAAGTCAATTCTCTTTTATAATGGCCATCGGTAGTTCTTGGATTAAAGGTGTGGGCCAACAAAATGGCAAAAACGATAAACCACGCTGTAATGAACGACTTTCTATTTTTTTGTTCCATTGTTTATTTTTCGGTATTGGTTTCGCGCACGATATAAAGTGGGCGGTTTTTAATATTATTGGCGATGCGTGAAATATACTCGCCTATCATTCCTATGCAAATAAGTTGAATTCCTCCAATGAACAACACTGCTAACATGAGTGAGGTCCAACCTGGCACATAATCACGCGAGATAAATCGCGCATACAATGCATACAAAATCATGAGGAATGCTACTCCCGACACGATAAATCCCATCAATGAAGCCAATTTCAAAGGAGCATCAGAAAAAGAAGTGATGCCATCCAAGGCAAAACGAATCATCTTTTTATAGGTATAACCGGTTTCTCCAGCATTGCGCGAATCTCTATCATACTCCACATACGTTTGCTTGTAACCAGCCCACGAAATTTGTCCGCGCAAAAACTTTTGCTGCTCGGGCATACTCTTTAAAACTTCTACAATCTTTCTGTCTATGATTCTAAAATCACCTGTATCTAGCGGAATATTGAAAGAGGTAATTTTATTCAAAATTCGGTAAAACATTTTAGCAGTGAACTTTTTCAAGAAATTCTCTCCCTTGCGTGCCCTGCGCTTTGCATAAACCACCTCATAGCCTTCTTTCCACTTTTGATGCATCTCAATGATGAGTTCTGGAGGATCTTGTAAATCGGCATCAATAATCACCACAGCATCGCCTTTCGCTACATCAATGCCAGCCGACACTGCTATTTGGTGACCGAAATTCCTGCTAAAATCCACATACTTCACGTTGCTGTGTTCATTGGCCAACAATTTAATAAGCGCCATAGAATTGTCTTTGCTGCCATCGTTCACAAAAATAAGTTCAAATGGAGAATCTATTTTTTGCATCACCCCACAAAGGCGGTGGTGAAGCAAGCGAATATTCTCTTCTTCATTGAAAATAGGTATGATTACCGATAAAAGCATAAAGCACTGTGGTTTATATCGCTAAACTAAGTAATTCGAGTTCTTTATCCAAAAGAAGAAAGTCAATTTAAAAAGCTTTTCTTACTTTAGTAGCTCTTGCTCGAAATTCTAAATTTAATAAGCGCAATAATATCTTCATGAACAAGTACAAAGGCGAAATCATCACCCTGCTGCTCAGTATCATTTTTGTTTTTGGTTTTTATTCTGAAACAGTTCAAAATTTAAATGATCAACTTTTTTCAGATCAAGGCGATGGTATCAAAAATTATTACACCTACTACTATCATATCAGTTACGATAAAAACTACAATGATTTTGAAGGAATGAATTACCCTTATGGGGAGATGATGACTTATGTAGACGGACAGCCGGCTATTGCCAATACACTAAAATTTCTCCAAAACTTTTCGCCATTTTTTGCCGATCATGCCATTGGCATATTGAATTTCTTGCTCATTTTCTCATTCGTTCTCACTGCGTTCTTTTTATATAAAATATTGAAGCACTATCAATTGCCCGAAATTGCAGCTGCATTTTTCGCTATTGGCATTATGGCGTTGGCACCGCAAATCAATAGGATTACAGGCCATTTCGGCATGGCCTACAGCTTCTCCATTCCGCTTGTTTATTGGTTAATGATTAAGAAAGACCAAAACAATAAAAAGGCTACTTACCTTTTGGCTGCATTCAACTTTATATTGTTTTTTATTCATCCTTACATGGCCATCATTTCCATAGCATTTGTGCTCATCTATGATGTTGTGAAACTGCTTGCCGATCGCAAGGAATTTAAAAAGAAAATTCTTGCAACCGCTATAGCAGCTATCCTTCCGTTAATCTTGTTTCAAACCTATTCTATTGTGGCCGACAGTCATGTAAACCGACCAAAAACGCCAGCTGGTTTCTACGAAAATTTAGCTAAAGTCAATTCGGTTTTTGTGCCGCACGATGAATATCTTTTCAGCACCTTTAAAGAGGTATTTAATATTGGAGAGCAGCAATGGGAATCTCTTTGCTACATTGGAATATTCTCTATCCTCACTCTTTTCTTCGCCATCAACTTCCGATTCTTTTGGATGGTTTACACCAAGCAGTCGTACTTCAAAAATTTCTTTAAGAAAGAAGAAAATATTTTGCTTTTTGCAGGATTTTTAGTGCTGCTATATGCCTTTGGATATCCATGGATTATTGGTTTCGATTTTATTCTCGATTTGGTGCCACCCATCAAGCAAGTGCGCGTATTGGCTCGCTTTGCATGGGTTTTCTTTTTCGCCATTAACATTTTTGCCTCTGTTAAAGTGTATCAGTGGTTTCAAAACTCAAAACTCAAAAATTCTCCATTTGCCCTATGTTGTATACTTATTGTAATTGCACTTATCAACCTTAGCGAGGCTTGGATGTATCATGTGAGATGTGCCACCGATATAGCGATTCAAAAAAATTTATTTAAAGATCCATCTAGCGACAAAGATTTAAAAGCATTGCTAGAGGCCATACCCGATGCTAAAAAATATCAAGCCATGATCTCCCTGCCTTTCTACTATGAAGGTATGGATGAATATCTAATAGCATCGAAGGAAGCCGATAAGAAATATTCAATGTTGCTTTCTTATCAATTGCAGTTGCCCTTGCTCAACGCTTACATATCGCGTACTTCCTTAGATGAATCCAACACAGTGATTGAATCTTTTTCTTACCCTTACCGCGACAAAAAAATAAGAAAAGATTTACCTTCTAATAAACCCATATTCATTATGCGCAGAAAAGGGGAGCTTTCTTTAAAGAAAGAAGAAATGCTTTTGCTGGAAAGAGCCTACAAAATTGCCGAAACAGAGAAACATGAGCTTTATGAAATATCTGTTAACGATTGGTTGGTAAACGAATCTGAACATGAAATAAAAAAATTCTTGGCCGAAAAAGATCAGTTCTTCCGAATGGGATCTTTCTATTTAAAAGACCCTGCCGACTTGCTTTTCTTCACCGATTTTGAGGATGAAAAAGGAAACAAAGAAATGTCGTTTAGCGGCAACAAATGTTTCAAAGGACTAAAGAAAGATTACAACATCTATTTCTGGGGTAAAGACCAAGGTGCCTTTGCAGAAAATCAAGAATACAACATTTCATATTGGCATTACCGAGGCACAGAAAATGCTTTAATAAACCCTGGTGTAGTAGAAGAAATCGACCGCGGAAATGGCAAAGTTGAGTGGTATTCTTTTGACCCTAGAAATTCGATGAGTTTATACAAAGATTGGCAATTGGTTTCGGTAAATCATCAACTTAAAAACACCAATGCCGATGTGAATGTGTTCAATCATTTCGATGACATAGAGCAAGAATTCTTTGTTGATGCATTTATGATTAAAAAGAAAAATGCCGATGTATATCGCGTGAAAAATGGAATGCTATACAAGAACAATTTTCCTGTGGGTAAAATAAACATTGCAGATGAAAAGCAACAACGCATAAGCATTTACAGCAACACCTTCGAACAAAATATTGTGGTTCATAAAGATTTCATGTATTGTCCGGGATTAGAAGTCCTATGGAAAAATGCCAACTGGCGCTTTGTTGGTAAAAAAGTTTTGGTGAAAGCCAAAGTTAAAGCCATAGAAAGCGATGCCGAAGTATCGTTGGTTTTTTCACAAGATGGAGAAGGACAATCGAAAAGCTACACCTCAGAATCATTTAAGAATATATCCACTAAAGATTGGGTAATCATCCAAAAAGAGTTTACCGTTCCAGGAAATGTGAAACCCGATGATATTATCAAAAGCTATTTGTATTCGGTGAATGGAAAGAAGGTGGTTGTTGATGAATTTGAAGTTTCCATGGAATCTTTCGACTAAATATTCGAGCAATGGTTTTTAGCAGTATCGTATTCTTACTTTATTTTTTACCACTCTTTCTGCTGGTTTATTTTCTGTCGCCCAAGAAAATGAAAAATCTGGTCATCTTACTGGGTAGTTTCGTTTTCTATTGGTGGGGCGCTCCCCTATTTATATACGTTATTCTAGGAACCACCGCCCTTGACTTTTTGTTGGTAAACAGATTATGGAAATCGAATGATCCCAAAACCCGATTGTACTATCTACTGCTGTCGGTAAGTATCAACCTTGGATTGCTGTTCTACTTTAAATACTCCAACTTTTTTATAGAAAATGTAAACGCCATTTTAGGTACTCTTGGCTCAAAAGAAATCACCTGGACTAAATTGGTTCTTCCCATTGGCATTTCTTTCTACACCTTTGAAACCATTACCTATGTGGTTGATGTGTACCGTAAAAAACATGAACCAGTACAACAGTTTAGCGATTATCTTTTGTACATTTTATTTTTTCCAAAATTGATAGCGGGTCCCATTGTTCGCTTCCACGAAATTGCCGATCAAATAAACAACCGATTTATTCGTGACACTTACGAACAAAGGCTACATGGCTTTTACCGTTTGTGCTTGGGTTTAGCAAAAAAGGTATTAATTGCCAATCAACTGGCAGTGTATGCAGAACCCGTATTTACTGGCGATTTAACCGGCATCAACAGCTACACGGCCTGGATGGGAATTTTGGCCTTCACCTTTCAATTGTATTTTGATTTTTCGGGATACTCTGATATGGGCCTAGGAATAGCGCAAATGCTGGGATTTAAATTGCCCGAAAACTTTAACAATCCATACACTGCATCTAGCATCACCGATTTTTGGAGAAGGTGGCACATCACGCTGGGCACATGGATGAAAAATTACTTGTACATTCCTTTGGGCGGAAATAAGGTGAATTCGCAAAGCCGACTCTACCTCAACCTGGCTCTTGTTTTCCTTGCATCGGGCTTGTGGCACGGTGCCAGTTGGAGCTTTATTTTGTGGGGTGCCTACCATGGTACTTTCCTCATTTTAGAAAGAATATTTCTTGCCGACTTCTACAAGAAAATAGGAAGATTACCAAGCACCATTCTTTGCTTTTTTATTGTGGTTATTGGCTGGGTTTTCTTTAAGATTGAAAACATCGACGATGCCATGCTTTTCGTACATAAACTATTTCTTTTTGAGGGAGCCAGCAACTCCTTTTTCGATTTTCAATTCTTCTTTTTCTTAACACTGGCAGCTTTTTTCTCTTACTTCACATTTTTCAAAATAGGCGAAAAAATTCAAAACAAAGTTTATTTCCAATCTTACTCTTTAGCACAACATATATCAATGAGTTTACTTTGCATCGTGTTGTTTGCCATTGCAGTAAGTTTTATAGCTGCCGCCGACTTCAACCCATTTATTTACTACCGTTTTTAAATGAAAATGTACCACAAAATACTGTTTGTTTTTATTTTGATGGTCATGCTAGTACCCTTCATACAAGGTACATTCAACATCTTTAAAATTCGCGGTTTAAAAGGAGATATAGAATTGGCACCCAATGCACCTTTTAATTTAGATGCATTTACTAAAGTCGACTTTCAGCAAAAAAAAGAAAAATATTTCAACGATCACTTTGGCTTTAGAAACGATGCCATTCGCGTGAGAAATCAAATCTATTTTTCTTTCTTCAACAAGGCCAAAGCCAAAGGGGTGATCATTGGAAAAGATTATTATTTGTACGAAGAAAACTACATTAAAGCTTATTTTGGAAGCGATTTCATTGGAGAAGACAGCATAAAAGTTCGATTGCAAAAACTAAAATTTGTACAAGATGCTTTAGAGAAAAAGGGCAAGACTTTGCTGTTCATCATCGCACCTGGCAAAGGATCATATTATCCGGAATTTATTCCCGACGAATATTTTAAGCAGAAGAAAAACACCAGCAATTACGAGGTGTATTGCAAATATCTCAAAGAATTAAACATCAAAAACATCGATTTCAATAGCTACTTCATCAAACAAAAAAACACCTCCCCCTACCCGCTTTACCCTAAGTATGGTATTCATTGGAGTCATTATGGTTCGTGCATAGCCGCCGACTCCATAATTCGTTATATTGAAAAGAGCAGAAATATAGATATGTCCAATTTAACATGGAAAAAAGTGCAAGTAGAAAATGCGCACGACATTGATGTGGATATTGCTAAAGGAATGAACTTGATGTACGACACCAAATTTGAAAAAATGGCTTATCCGCTGCTTGAAGAAAACCAAGACTCCACCAAAACAAAACCTCATTTGGTATTAATAGGCGATAGTTTTCATTGGCCATTAATCGATGTAGGTATCTTAAAATCTTTCGCCAATTTCAACTATTGGTATTACAACAAGGAAGTTTACCATAGTAAATATGAAAATCCAACTCCGATAGAAAAAATCGACTTTATGAAGCAGATAAACCAAAATGATGTTTTTGTTATTCTAAGTACCGATGCCAATTTACCCAACGCAGGTTGGGGTTTTATTGAACAGGCCTATTTACAGTTGCAAACAAAATAGATTAATGTATTTTAGCATTAATGAAAAAAAGCTTCCTCATAAATATTTCCATTCTAGTTTTTCTCAATCTTTTGATTAAACCATTGTGGGTTTTTATTGAAGTTGAAGTTCAAAATAAAGTAGGTATAGAGCACTTCGGATTGTACTTTGCTTTGTTCAACCTATCGCTCATACTAAACATGATTTTAGATGGTGGTATTGCCAACTTTAACAACAAAAAAATAGCCGAAAATCCATCTTTAGCGAATGCGTACTTAAACCGACTCATTCCACTTAGACTCATTTTGGGATTAATTTATTTGGTCGTTTTAGCGGTTGTGGGATTAACGCTCAACTACAGCACATCAGCACTTTTGCTTCTGGCAACCTTGGGTTTCAATCAGTTTTTGCTGGCATCGCTCATGTTCATGCGCTCTAATTTACAGGGATTACATTTCTTTAAAAGTGACAGTATCATTTCTATTACCGATCGTTTGGTGATGGCCGCCTTGGTGCTATACATGTTTTATGCTTCCGACAAGAAATTTAGTGTGGAGACTTTCGCCTTTATTCAAACTGCAGGATACTTGTTGGCCGTTTTATTGGCAGGTATTTTCCTTATGTTTCACTCCTCGGTAAAAATTAAACCAAGATTTAGCTTGCGCTTCAATATTGCCTATTTAAAAAAATGCTTTCCTTATGCCTTAATTGGCATTTTCATGTTGCTCTATTCATTTACCGACAGCGTGATTTTAGAACGTTTGCGGGGCGATGAAGAGGCCGGTATTTATGCGCAATCTTCAAGATTATTGCTTGCGTTAATCAACTTCTCGTACCTATTCTCTGTGCCACTGCTACCCATGTTTGCTCGCATGCTGGCTAAAAAAGAAAATGTTAGTGAATTGTTGCAACTTTCGGGGTCCATCTTAATATTAAGTTCGATTTTTATTGCGCTTTCATGCGCCTTCCACGCCGAAGATATCATCAATGCACTTTATGCAAAAAAAGAAGGTCTCACTTTAAGCGATAAACTGTTACTATCCTTTAAAGGTGAACTCATCAACATTGAAAATTCCAAGGAGATTGCCCTTTCATCAAAAGTATTTGTGCTAACTATTCTTAGTTTTATCCCCATGAGTGCCATGTACATCTATGGCACATTCCTAACTGCGGCTGGAGAAATGAAAATATTGAATGTAACCTCCGCCCTAGGTGTTATCTTGAATTTTAGCGGCAACATGCTACTCATTCCATATTACGGAGTAGAAGCCGCCGCACTAATGAGTGTTATCACCCAATTTTTTGTTTGCGCCTTTCAAATTGCGTATGCCCGAATTAAGTTCAAGTTGGCTATGCCAATGGCTCTCATAATGCGTTATTTATTGTGCTTAACTATCTTTGTAGCAACCACATACTTCATTAGCCAAACACACATTTCTTGGGTTATTCAGCTTTGTGTTTCTTGTGTAGTTGGCTTTACATCAGCTATAGTGCTCAAAGCCATTCCCTTACCTTCCATATTCAAACTTATTAGAAGCAAAGCCAGTTAGGCATATTCTATTGTGATTTTTTGCTTAAAATCCTTAGATTCGTATCCCTTTTAAATTTCAACAATGGCTGCAAACGAAAATTTCGACGATTCTACAGGTTTAGTGAATTTCATCTTCAAAAATCTTAAACCAATTCTCACCGTGACGATAGTTGCTGCTGTGTTAGCAGCAGTGGTCTCTTTGTTCATTACCAACAAATATAAATCGGTAGTAGTACTCTACCCTTCTAACACCAGCTCTATCTCTAAAGCTTTGATCAATGAATCGGGTGGTGCAAAAAACGACTTGCTTGAATTTGGAGAAGAAGAAAAAACAGAGCAATTATTGCAAGTTCTTTCCTCAGATATGATTAGAAATGAGGTGATTAAGAAATTCAACTTACTCGCACACTACGAAATTGATTCTACCAGTGAAACCAAATACACGCAGTTGATCGACAAATTTGAAAGTAACATCAAATTTCGTCGCAACGAATACATGGCTGTAGAAATCATTGTTTTAGATGAAAAGCCCGAAGAAGCCGCTAAAATTGCCAACGGAATTGCCGAAATTTTAGACGTTAGAATGAACGAAATTCAAAAAGAAAGAGCATCAAAGGCTTTCCAAATCATGGAAAGGTCTTATGTTGATTATCTTGCCTACGTTAAAGGATTAGAGGATTCTTTAAAATTCATTATGGGTAAAGGGGTGCACGATTTCGAAAAGCAATCGGAAGTATTAACTCAGGCCTATGCCGAAGCTGTAACCAAAAACAATAAAGCTGCAATCGACGCCATTAACGAGAAACTTGACCTTATTTCTAAATATGGTGCTCAACAATACAACCTTAAAGAAAAGCTGCAAAATTCGGCTATACAATTCAATCAGCTTAAAGCAAAATATGAGGAGGCAAAGATGGATGCTAACGAAAAAATCACTAATTTCTTCGTTGTCGATCATGCCACTCCTGCAGAAAAAAAGAGTTATCCGGTGCGCTCTATCATAGTTGTTGTAGCCGCAGCGTGTTCTTTTATTTTCTCATTGATGGTACTACTAGTAATGGAGAAACTAAAACAAATTAAAAAAACCGCCTAACTACTCACTATGGATAATATCTTCGACATTAAAAGATTTGGCCAAGTATTAAATAAGTGGAAGAAACAATTGATCATTGTCTTTGTTGCTTCTGCTGCGCTGTCGGCCTTATTCTCTTCCTCACTTTTCATTAAACCTAAATTCAAATCTACGGCAGTATTGTACCCGGTAAACACCAAACCTTATGGTACCGAAACTCCGGTTGAACAAATGTTACAAGTGCTAGAAGCGAACGAAATTAGAGATGAAGTAATTAAAAAATACAACCTCTTAAGACATTACGACATTGACTCCTCTAAGAACGAACATTACTATTCAGATGCCATCTTAGAATTTTCTGAAAATATTTCATTCACCAAAACAAAATACGAATCGGTAGAATTAGAAGTTAAAGATTATGCTGCCGACACTGCCTTTTTGATTGCCAACAGCATCATCGATTTGTACAACAAAAAAGTACGCGACATCAACAATTCTTCTTTAATTGAAGTTGCCAAAACACTTAAAGAGCGCATGAATACCAAAGCTATAGAGCTCGACACCCTAGAGTCACGAATGAGAAAAATAAGGGTTCAATATGGTATTCTCGATTACGAAAATCAAATTCGCTACTTGGGCGAAAACAAAAAAGTAACTACCGACTTGAACAATCCTGGAACAGACGGACCTTCTTCATCTTTAATCAAAAACCTTCGCGAACAAGGTGGAGAATTCATTAAATTGAGAAACGACATCGACCAAGCTCGTTCAGTTTACAATGGCACCAAGTACGAATACGAAAGCGTAATGAAAGAATTAAACAGAGACTTAAACTACACGCAGCTTATCGTTAAGCCATTTAAAGCCGATAGAAAATGCTATCCAATTCGTTGGTTAATTGTGATGGTTTCTGTATTTGCATCAATGACTTTGGCGCTTACATTAATATCATTTTACGAACAAAGCATCAACCAAAATAAGAATGCTTAATATCTCTAAATCTTCTTGGTTTTATATTGCTAGTGCAGCCTACCTTTTGTTGGCTTGTGTTGGTATTTACCTAGAATTTTTTGCAGTATTACTCATCCCATTTGTTGTGCTGTTGGTTTACTTGGCTCTTTTTCACCTTAACATTCTTTATTTCTTCCTAATCTTTGCAGTACCGGCATCAGTAAATATCGCCGATATTGGATTGGGTGTGGGACTCTCAATTCCTACCGATCCAATTTTGGTGGGCCTGCTGCTTTTCGTGATTTTTAAAACGATTTACGATGGCGGATTCGATAAAGAAGTTCTTTTGCATCCCGTTTCCATTCTATTGTTTATACAGTTAGGCTGGACTCTCATCTGCAGTCTAACGTCTTCTCTACCCTTGATCTCCTTAAAATATTTCACTTCACAAATTTGGTTCATCGCCACCTTCTATTTTATCGCTACTCAGGTATTTAAAAATCTAAAAGATATACCCAAATTATTTTGGCTTTATGTGATTCCATTTAGCATTGTGATTGCCTATACCTTATGGCAGCATTCTCGCCACGGCTTCGATCAAAAATCGGGTAACTGGGTAATGAATCCCTTTTACAGCGATCATACGTCGTATGGTGCTGCGTTGGCTTTCTTCTTTCCTTTTCTGCTAGCGGTTGCTTTCGGAAATCCATTTAAAGGAAGTATCATTAAACCTATCGTTTTACTGGTTTTGGCTTATTTCACAGTTGCCCTTATCTTCTCATACACGAGAGCTGCATGGCTAAGTTTGGCTGTTGGACTCATCGTTTTTCTAATTCTCAAGCTAAAAATAAAATGGCAACTCATAATGCTTGTTTTGTTTTTCCTTGGCGGTACCGCAAAGGTGATGGAAGACGATATTAGAGATTACTTTTTGAAGAATAAGGTAGATTCATCTACCGACCTTAACAAGCACGTTAAGTCTATTTCAAATGTATCTTCCGACGCATCAAATAAAGAGCGAATTAATCGTTGGAAATCGGGATTTGAAATGTTTAAAGAACGACCAATTTTTGGATGGGGACCCGGCACTTACTCTTTCAATTACGCTGGTTTTCAAAAAGAAAGCGACAAAACTATTATTTCTACCAATGCTGGAGATATGGGAAATGCGCATAGCGAATATATTGGTCCGCTCTCTGAAGCCGGTTTACCTGCTTTCCTTATTGTTATTGCCCTATTTATAAGCATCATCAACACAGGGGTGCGTGTATACAAAAAAGCTGAGGGCGTGTGGTTCTTTAGATTTTATTCGGCAATTTGCTTGATTGGATTGATCACCTATATCATTCATGGATTCCTCAACAACTTCTTAGATACCGATAAAATAACGGCTCCCTTCTATGGAATGACAGCAATATTGGTGGTGATGGATTTGTATCAAAAAGGGAAATATCCTAAGGAAAAGCTCAACGAGCAATTAGAAAAACTTACAGCTTAACAACGCAATATCATCGGCGTAATTGGTTCTGCCTTTGTATGCTTTTAAATCGTTCAATACATTGGTATTGATTTCACTTGGCTTTTTAGCACGATTTTTTTCTAAAGATTCTTCTAATCCGTCCATGCCGAACTCTTTATTTTGCTCGTTCTCTGTTTCTACCAAACCATCGGTATAGCAAAACAATGAAGAACCTGCTGGAATTGAAATTCTACCTTCTGTGATTAACGGAATTTCATCGAGCATGCCTAAGCCCGGACAACCAGCTTTTAGCAAGGTAATATCATTGGAAATAAGGAATGGCGGATTGTGGCCGGCATTCACATAATTCATCTCACGCGTTTTAATATTGTATTTCGCTACAAATAATGTGATGAATTTTTCACCTTTCGCACTCTCTAGAACCTTTCTGTTCAAGGCGTCAATTAAGTCGCCCAGCGTTACGGAATAATGAACTAACGCACGCAAATTCGCTTGAAAATTCGACATCAACATCGCAGCTGAAACTCCTTTTCCCGAAACATCGGCTATACAAAAGCAAACTTCCTCCTCGCTCAACTCAATGAAATCGTAGTAGTCTCCTCCAACTTGCTGATGCGATTGATAAAATACAGCAATATCTAAATTGTTATTGCTAGGTAATGAGGTTGGTAGAAGCATGGCTTGCATTTCAGATGCCAACTCCAACTCCTTCTTCATACCCTCTTGTCGAAGCGATTCGTTCACCAAATTTTTATTCTCGATGGCAACCGCAATAATGTTGGTTAAGGTTTGAACGAAAGGTAAGTGCTTAATAATTGGACTCACCATCAAGGCCTCCTCCATTACGTCGCCAATCAAAAGATAAGCTAATGGTTTTGTCTTATGGTATACTGGCACCACCACATCGTACTCCTTGAACGGACCCTCCACATGTGAATTCACTTCAGTGATATCTGTGATAGGCAATAGATCTCTTTTAATATCAATATCGATATCATTGTCGGTTCCAAATCTAAGAGCCATATCCCATTCTCCCTCATTTAGAAACAAACATAGCTTACCGATATTCAATTGCTCACGCAAAACAAACTCGTAAATCGCAAATAATTTTGATTTCGATAAATTACTGTTGATGGCATTGGTAATCTCCAATAAAGCATTTAGTTTTTGGTCACGAACCAAAATCTTTGCATCAGCGCGCTTTATCGATCTTACTGCCATTATTTATTAAATTTATCTATTAAACCTGGTAGCTGTTTCACCACGGCCATTTCTCGCCATTTACCTCTTGCTTCTTCGGCCGGACTACCCAAATACGTTTTATTTGCAGCTAGGTTACCTCCAACTCCCGATTGCCCGAGAACAACCACATTATCGCCAATTTCTATGCCACTCACTACTCCCACTTGACCCCACAAAGTTACGTTCTTTCCAATTGTAACGCAACCTGCAATTCCAACTTGGGCGGCAAAAAGACACATTTCACCCACCACCACATCATGGCCAATTTGCACCTGATTATCAATCTTCGTTTCTCTGCCTATCTTGGTCACTCCCGAAACCCCCTTATCAATCGCACAATTAGCTCCAATTTCTACATTATCTTCAATTAAAACCGAACCAGTTGACCATAATTTTTCGCGTGAAGTACCTCTATTCTTAAAATAAAAAGCATCACTTCCTATGGTGGTATTGGCTTGTATCACCACATTGTCTCCTATCACCACATCATCATAAATAGAAACGTTAGCATGAATCAAACAATTCTTACCAATTTTAACATTATTGCCGATAAAAACATTAGGCTGAATCACCGTTCCAGAGCCTATTTCAGCTGTATCGGCAATCAACTTTGTGGCAATTAAAAACGGAGCGTATTTCTTTCCTAATTTATTGAAATCGGCAAAAGGATCTTGACTGATGAGAAGTCCTTTACCCTGCGGACACTCGACTTCTTTATTGATGATAATTACAGTAGCTGCCGAGTTAAGGCATTTGTCGTAATACTTAGGATGATCAACAAAACAGATATCTCCCTTCTCAACTTGATGAATCTCATTAATTCCCTTTACCAATAACGCAGAATCGCCGATAAACTTTAATGAAAGTAAATCGGCGACTTCGCTTAATGTTATTGGTGAAGAAAACTTCATGTATTACAATCTCTCACTGTATTCTCCTGTTCCAGTGTTAACTTTAATTTTATCTCCAGTATTAATAAACAATGGTACTCTAATTTCAGCACCTGTATCTATTGTTGCTGGTTTCAAAGTGTTGGTAGCTGTATTTCCTCTGATACCAGGCTCAGTATAAGTTACTTCAGCCTCAATATACATTGGAACCTCTGCCGACAAAAACTCTTCAGTTTCAGCATGTACAGTTGCCTCCATCATCATTCCTTCTCTCAAATATTTAGGGTGGTCAATCAATGTTTCAGGAATCACCACTTGCTCAAAAGTTTGTGCGTGCATAATGTTGTACCCTAAATCATCTTTGTATAAAAATTGGTACGGACGTCTTTCGATTCTTACAATATCAATTTTAACTCCCGATGTGAAAGTATTGTCTATAATTCTACCGTTCTCAAGGTTTCTTAATTTGGTACGAACGAAAGCCGGACCTTTACCCGGTTTCACGTGTTGAAACTCTACAATTTGCATTAGTTTTCCGTTGAACTGGATACACATGCCATTTTTAAAATCTGAAGTATCTGCCATAAAAATTTTGAATTTGCACGAAAATACGAAAAAAATCTAAACGCTCCTCCCCTTCCAAACAGGCTTTATAAACAACGATAAAAGTGCGGTAATTAGAATATAAAAAGGATAAAGCAATGCTACGGGAACCATGTACTTCATTAAATAAATCTGATTGGTTCTAAGCAACACGGGTAAGGTTAAAATGGTATCGGCCGCTAGTTTCAAAACGAACATCGCAAACACAAATGGAATCATATGTGGCTGTGTGATGCCCAAAACAATCAATAAAGCCATCAACACATTGAAGCTACCTAGCAGCATGGTGGTGAACTTACCCGAAAAGGAGTATGCTTTCGATTTACCCGCCCAACGTGCTCTTTGGTGAAACAAGTCGCTTAAGCTTTCCACTCCTTGCGTTGCTACAATAGATTCTTCATTGTTATTAAACCCTAATCTTTCAGCACCATATTTCTTGGTGATTTTTTGCACCAAAAACACATCATCGCCCGATGCATATGCATCACCTTCATATCCTTTCACCTCGGTAAATGCGGCTTTGCTAAACATCAAATTCGTTCCATTCACCAGCAAAGGATTCTTGTTATTGATACCTCCCGCTGTCATGCCCATGAGTGAACACATTTCGAAATTCAAGAAAGCATTTAAAAATCCTTCTTTTTTCTTATACACCACCAATCCGCCTACCGCCAAATAATTGCCTTCTTGCATTGTTTTGGTAAGAGCCTTCAGCCATTGCGGATTTACCACACTATCTGCATCCAACGTTAAAATAGTATCGAACTTGGCTGCAGCAATGGCTTTAGTTAAAGCTGCTTTTTTCCCAAAATGACTATCGTCTAGCTCCAAGTATTTAAAACCCGATGATTTCGCAACCTCGGCAGAGGAATCGGTACTGTGATCGTTTACTAAAATAATTTCGAATAGCTCATTTGCATAATCAAGAGTTTTCAGTGAATCAATACAGGCAGGTAAATTCTTTGCTTCATTTCTAAACGGCACAACAATAGAAACCCTCATCTCTTTCTGTTCACCCCCTCTCACACTCACTCTTCTTCTATTCCATCCTTGCCAATACAAAAGTAATACAGCCACGTAGGCGAAAGCCCAAAAAAATATAATCGCAAAAAAAGGTGTCATTCTTCTTTAAATATTTTTACTCCATACATAAAAATGGCGCCTACTATAGCCGGCAAAGCCAAATTGATAAGCCAAATAAAAGTAGAAGCCAACCATATTCCAGTGGCCAAATTATGATTCACCACCTGCTGAGCATCCAAAAATTGTGTGGTTAAACTCAAACAAATGGCAGTTCTAGTAAATCCCAATTCCATCAATGCAGAAAGCGAAAGAAATGAGAGTCCGAGAAAAGTGATTGCCACAATTGCCATACCTTCCCAAAAAGGCAATTCAACCTCAAATATCTGTAAGGCCCAGTAAAACTGAAGCGCAAAAACACTGTATCTAAAAAATGACACCAAAATACCTTGTGTGAGTAACTGAGGTAAATTGAAATCGGCCAATACATTGAAATAGTTTTTCCATTTCTCGGGCAGAGGTGTTTTTCTTACCAGAAAGAGCACCCACGAAGGTTTAACCAAAGCTATGAACATAAGCACGGTGCTTAAACACATCCCCACATTCAACAACACTTTCCAAGTAAAATCCCATTCAAATATTTCTACCGAAAAGTACATCAATCCCAAGGTGCCGCACAAGATGGTAATTAGCAACTGAATCATGCTTCCATACACAGAAAGCACACTACCTCCAATTCTATTGTCGGGTTGCAGATGCAAACATCTGCCTATGTACTCTCCGGTTTTTAGTGGCGCAAAAATAGAAATGGTGACTCCCGACAAAACACCTTTATAGCTTTGCCAAAAACTTATTTTCTCCACTTTCGAAACCAAGAACTTCCATTTTAATGCTTCGAAACCCCAATTAAAAAATACAAATACGATAATGATTAAAAGCAAACCAAGTGATTGCTCAATATATTTCAATGGATTTAAGGCGCTAATGCCTTTGTCTTTCCACTCTACAACGATTTGATTATAGATAAACGCAAAAGACAAAAGCACAATCAAAATTTTAATTGCGCGACTTACGTACTTTATTTTTTTACTTTTATCCAAGCTGCAAGATTACTTTAAGTTATTGAATTTGGCAAAAGAGAGCATCATATTAGGCATCGACCCCGGCACAACAGTGATGGGATACGGGGTTATAAAAATCGAAGGAACTAAGATTTCATTGCTTGATGTTGGCGCTGTGAAAATGGCGTCCTTAAAAACACATGAAATAAAATTGAAGCAGGTTTACGATTCAATGATTGAGTTGATCGACAAGCATCACCCCGATCATTTGGCCATTGAGGCTCAGTTCTTTGGAGAAAACGTGCAATCGATGCTTAAATTGGGAAGAGCTCAAGGAGTGGCCATAGCCGCTGCCTTATCACGTGATATTCCTTTTACCGAATATGCTCCCAAGAAAGTAAAAATGTCGATTACAGGCAGCGGAAATGCTTCCAAAGAGCAAGTAGCTAAAATGCTCATGACCTTATTAAATACCAAAGATTTACCTGTATCTACCGATGCTACAGATGGATTGGCGACAGCACTCTGCCATCATTTTCAAGGTGGTAAACTAAGCACTGGCAAGAGTTATAAAGGCTGGGATGCTTTTGTGAAACAGAATCCTGATAGGAAGAAGTAATCGTAGGGGCGGCCCTTGCGGGCGCCCAACAAATGGGAATTTTTTGGGCGCCCGCAAGGGTCGCCCCTACAAAACAAAAAAGGCTTCCGTTTTTCAACGAAAGCCTTTTCTATAAACTTTATTCAATTATTTCACTGTAGTAGAATCACCGTGGCAAGATTTCTCTGCACCGTGAGCTTCACCTTTGCAACATGCTTTTTTCTCAGCAGCACCAGCATGACACTCTTCAGCTTTTTTATCGCAACAAGCTTTAGTAGAATCAGAGTGACAAGCTGCAGCATCTTTAGCACAGCATTGCTCAGTTTTTGCTTTTTCACAACAAGCAGCAGCTTCAGTTGCACCTGCCTCGTGACCAGAACCTAAGATTGGAGCGATTACCAAACCAATCAAGCAAGTCAATTTAATTAAGATGTTCATTGACGGACCAGAAGTATCTTTGAATGGATCACCCACCGTATCACCAGTTACCGCTGCTTTGTGAGCATCAGAACCTTTGTAAGTCATTTCACCATTAATCATTACACCTGCTTCAAAAGATTTTTTAGCGTTATCCCATGCACCACCTGCATTGTTTTGGAACACTGCCCAAAGAACACCAGATACAGTAACACCAGCCATGTAACCTCCTAACATCTCAGCAATCAATTGATTGTTATCTTGGTAAACCAATTTACCTAACAATACAATCGCAATTGGGAAACCAATGGTTAAGATACCAGGCAACATCATTTCACGCAATGCAGCTTTAGTAGAAATCTCAACGCATTTACCATATTCAGGTTTTCCTGTTCCTTCCATGATTCCTGGAATTTCTTTGAACTGACGACGAACCTCAAATACCATGTCCATTGCAGCTTTACCTACAGAGTTCATTGCCAATGCAGAGAAAACTACTGGAATCATACCACCGATAAACAACATTGCTAAAACCGGAGCTTTAAAGATGTTGATACCATCGATACCTGTGAAAGTAACATAAGCAGCAAACAATGCCAATGAAGTTAAAGCAGCAGAAGCGATAGCAAATCCTTTTCCTGTTGCAGCAGTAGTGTTACCTACTGAATCTAAAATATCTGTACGCTGACGAACTTCTTTAGGCAATTCGCTCATTTCAGCAATACCACCAGCGTTATCAGAGATCGGACCGAAAGCATCAATTGCCAACTGCATAGCTGTAGTAGCCATCATTGCAGAAGCAGCTAAAGCCACACCGTAGAAACCAGCCAAAGCGTAAGACGCCCAGATAGCACCAGCAAACAACAATACTGTTGGGAATGTAGAAATCATACCAGTTGCGATACCCGCGATAACGTTTGTACCAGCACCTGTAGCAGATTTTTGAACGATTTTCAATACCGGACCAGTACCTAAACCAGTGTAGTGCTCAGTTACAGCAGAGATAACTCCACCTACTACTAAACCTACAATCGCTGCAAAGAATACATTTAATGAAGAAACTTCTTTAATTCCTTCACCGAAGAAAGTCATACTCATTGTTTCTGGTAACATATAGTCAACCAAGAAGAAACAAGAAATAGCAGTTAATATAATAGAAACCCAGTTACCTAAGTTTAATGCGCCTTGAACTTCTTTTTCTTTAGCGCTATTGTCTTTAATTTTTACCAATAATGTTCCAATGATAGAGAACAAGATACCAAAACCAGCAATTGCCATTGGTAATAAGATTGGACCGATTCCACCGAAGTCATCAACGATTTTACCACCCATATCTTTAATCACATAGTTACCCAAAACCATTGCAGCCAATACAGTTGCTACATAAGAACCAAACAAGTCGGCACCCATACCAGCAACGTCACCTACGTTATCACCTACGTTATCGGCGATAGTTGCAGGGTTTCTAGGATCATCCTCAGGGATACCAGCCTCTACTTTACCTACTAAATCAGCACCTACATCGGCAGCTTTAGTATAAATACCAC
>CAYORT010000009.1:0-105747 GCA_964406465.1 uncultured Chryseobacterium sp. | reverse complement strand
CTTACTCTGATTTTCTCAAAACCCGCTCTCAAACTCACGCTTTACGCTTCCCTTTGTATTTTACTTATCAAACAAAATAAGTGTTCTAGTTCCTATTAGATGCTTGTAATTACAATTCGATTAGTTGTTAGAAAAGAATCCCTACAACATAACAACTGACTAAATGAGAGTAACTTCAATTTTAATTAGTCTGATTTAACGAGGGGAGGTCAATTATTTCATCCTCGCCTCAATCTTTCGCAAGATGTTGTCTACAGCAGGACAAATCTCGGCGTTTTTCTCGGTCAATCTGAAGATTTGTTGCTGGTTTACTCTATCTGTATGAGGATATTCTCTGCAGGCTTTGGGTCTTTCTTCGTAGATAGTGCAATAGTTTTCCGAATCAAGGAAGGTACAGGGTACCGATTGAAGTACATAGTCTTTGTCTTCGTCGATGCGCAAATATTTTTCAATGAACTGTTGGGCTGGCATTCGAAGATGTTTGGCAATTCTAACAATGTCTTTATCGGTAAAAAGCGGACCCGTAGTTTTGCAACATATGGCACATTCCAAACAATCGGTTTTGGCAAATACTTCGTCATGCGCTTCGTGAAAAAGCTTGTCCACCTCACGATGGTTTTTCTTCTTCAGCTGCTGCAATAGCTTTTTATTGGATTTGTTGTTGCTCACTTTTTTTCTCGCACTTTAAACGACCAGGTGAAATAAAAAACAGAGACTACCGTGCCGTCGGCCATGGTTCCTGTGGTTTTAGCGGTTACGGTTACGGCTTCTTTGGTTTGAACACTTTTCTCTAAAGCAGCAGCGAAATCTAATCCGCTCTCGCACGTGAAGGTCACTTTTGATATTCCCTTCTTAAAAAATTCGGCTTTGGTTTCTACCACCAACATGGCAACCGATGCATCGTATTTCTCAATGGCTATCATCGCTGGTATGGCAGTAGATATTTCGGCTGCCATAGCCTGCACAGCAAAGTACATCGATTTAAATGGATTCTTATTCAAGAATTTAAAAGGAACTGTAGCCTCACATTTATTTTCTTCTAATTTTTTTACACGCACTCCTGCAATGGCCACTGCCGGAACTTTCAATAAAGTAAAAAGAAAAAACACAAAAGGATTGAGCATTTTCTTTTTAAGCCTATTTTGTTTGTCGGTAAAAGTATAGCTATTTGTCATGGCATAAATATAAAACATATAGTCACACTGTAATCTTTTTTCTATTTTTGAGTCGCATGTTGAAACAACTAACCATAAAGAATTTTGTGCTGATTAAAGAACTCAAATTGGAGTTCAATAAAGGCTTATCGGTAATTACAGGAGAAACCGGAGCAGGTAAATCAATAATGCTTGATGCTTTGCAACTTTTGCTTGGTGCTAGAGCCGATTCGGCTGTTATTCGCAAAGGAGAAAAGAAATGTGTGATTGAGGGTACTTTTAAAGTGAGTAAGGATTTAAAAAGTTTGTTTAAACAGTACGATGTAGATTTTGAAGAGGAAACTATTTTGCGAAGAGAAATTGCCGACAATGGTAAAAGTCGTTCTTTTGCCAACGACACTCCTGTTACGCTACCGTTTTTAAAAGAATTGTCGCAAAGCATAGTAGATATCCATTCGCAGCATGCTTTTCTATCGTTGAAGTCTTCGGGTTTCTTGTTGAATATTTTAGATGCTTTAGCCAATAACGATAAGTTGTTGTTGAGCTATAAAAACAATTTAAGTGAGTACAAAGAGTTGTTGAAGGAGTTAGAGCAAGAAGAAAAGCAAGTAAAACAAATCAAAGAGAATTTAGATTATTGGAAATTTAAGTTCAATGAAATAGATGCCGCTAAACTTAAAGAGGGCGAAGAGAATGAGTTAGAAAGTGAATTGAAGATTAGTGAAAATGCCGGAGAAGTGAAAGAAAGAACTTCTCGTTCGTTGAACTATTTGAACAATGATAAGGGAATAGTTGATCAGTTGATGAGTGTGGAGGTGGAGTTAGAAAAGTTAGAACGATTAACAGGCGGATTTTCATCGTTTTTGGAAAGAATAAAATCATTGAGAATAGAGGCAGAGGATATTGCTCAGGAGTTGGAGAAGCAATCTGATGAAATGAATTTCGATGGTGATAGATTACAAGAATTACAGGAAAGACAAGGGGTGTTGTATGCCTTACTTAAAAAATACAACGCTGTTGCTTCTTCTGATTTGATAGCAGAAGCAAGCGATCTAAAATCTAAAATCGATAGCGCAGAATTTTCTGAAGAAAAATTGGATGAGTTGTATGCTAAGAAGAAAGCATTGCACAAATCTCTTTTAGATATTTCTGCATCGTTGAGTAAAGCAAGAAAGAAAGCTGCGCCGCAACTCACCAAACAAATTACCGAGTTGTTGAGTCAGCTTAAAATGGACAAATCGAGAATGGAAGTTGATTTGCGCTTTTCTGCAGAAAATGGTTTTAGTGATTACGGACAAGACAAGCCTGTGCTTATGTTTTCTGCCAATCAGGGAGATGATTTACAAGCCATAGAAAATGCAGCTTCAGGTGGAGAATTGTCGCGCGTGATGTTGGCTGTTAAAAGTTGTATGGCCAAGCATTTTACTTTACCTGCCATTATTTTTGATGAAATTGATACCGGAGTTTCGGGTGAAGTAGCCAATAAAATGGGATTGGTGTTGAAGGAAATGGGGGAGAGCATGCAGGTTATTTCTATCACCCACTTGCCTCAAATAGCCTCTAAGGCGCAACAACATTATCGAGTAGAAAAATCGGTGGTGGATGGCAAAACAGAATCGAAAGTTTATTTGCTAAATAAGGAGCAACGCGTAGAGGAAATTGCTCAAATGTTGAGTGGAGATAAACTAACGAAGAAATCTTTAGACAACGCGAAAGAGTTGTTGGGGATGTGATTTTGAAATTAAAATTCGTAATTCAAATTTTCTTTATACATTCGTCACGCAATTGGTTCTGAGCTAAATTTTTTAGCGAAGATTAATAGGGAATACCGTGTAAATCGGTAGCTGTACCCGCAACTGTAAGTTCTCTCGGTAAAATGAGAAGGCGCAAATCTAAGGCCACTGTCAGTCTGCCGACTGATGGGAAGGCGGCGCAAAGAACGAGTCAGGAGACCTGCCACTGCAACATAAAATTTATTGCTTCGGGAAAAAAGCAAAAATGTACATGGCTTTACAGAGTAAAAGACATACCGCAATATTTTTGTGCAACTTGATTGTTTTAATCATAGTGCCTAAAAGCTCCTTTGCCCAATTTTTTAAGGATACATTGGTGCTAAAAGAAATCACTATTGTTTCTAATCGTTTGCAAAATTTTTCCACGGGCTCAAAAATTCAGGTTGTTGATAGTGCCTCACTCATTAGATATTCATCGCTTAATTTATCTGATTTGTTGAGCAATGAAAGTTCGTTATTTATTAAATCTTACGGACTTGGAGGCATGGCGACAAGTTCATTTAGAGGAGCTGGTGCAAGTCAAACCATTACTTTGTGGAATGGCTTTAATTTAAATAGTCCGATGAACGGCCAACTCGATTTGGCCCTCATTCCCATCAATTTTTCTAGTAAAGTTAGTATACAGCATGGTGGTGCTGGAGCGCTTTGGGGTAGTGGTGCCATGGGCGGTGCAATTCATATTCAGCAGCAAGCTTTTTTCAATCGAGGCATTACAGTTGGGGCCAATTTTTCGGCAGGTAGTTTTCAAAATATTTCGCAGCAGTATTTTGTGGAGTGTAGCAAAAGAAGATGGGTGTCGGCAATTAAGATTTTTAGCAATTCGGCGAAAAACGATTTTGAATTTCACAATACTTTTTTGCAAGGAAACCCATTGCAGCGACAAACAAATGCTGAGCGAAAAAGTAGTGGATTGTTGTTGGAGAACGCAATTAAATTCAAGAATAACCAGCAATTGAATTTTGTTTTTTGGTATCAGATGAACGACAGAAATATTCCTCCAACCATGTTGCAAGGAACAGTAAATGATAATCAAAAAGATGAGAATTACAGGCTAAGCGCCGAGTATCAATATCAAAAAGGGAATAAACATTTTTTTCTTCGCTCAGCTTATTTTGATGAGCGTTTCAACTACAATGGATTGCACAGTCGATCGCAAACAAACATTGCTGAAGCCGAACTAAAATGGAGAGTAAAAAATCATTTGTTGAATATTGGTTTTAACAATACATATACGCAAGCAGAAGCTGCAAACTATAGCGGATTTCCTCATCAAAATAGAACAGCGATTTTCGCCTCTTTCAAAATGAATTCAAGAACCTCTAAATCGGCATTGGCCTTTTCGGTGCGACAAGAAATGGTTGATGCTCAATTTATTCCTTTTACTTATTCGGCTGGTGGTGAGATTAAAATTAAATCTTGGTGTCTTTTTAAAATGAATGCATCTAAATTGTTTCGAGTTCCTACCTTGAATGACTTGTATTGGAATCCGGGAGGAAATATTGCATTGAAGTCAGAGGATGGCTATAGTGAAGATGCATCCCTGAAATTTTGTTGGAAGTCGGAAAATAAAAAAACAGAAATCTGTTTTGAGCCAGGAGTGTTCAATAGAAATACCGACAATCAAATTATATGGCTGCCTTCTGGTGCATTTTGGACTCCTCAAAATTTAATGAAAGTGTGGAGCAGAGGGATAGAAACTGTATCGACCATTAAATTGGAGAAAGCATCATGGAAATTTAAAATTTCGGCCATCACCAATTATGTTTTGGCAACCAATCAGCTGTCGAAAACCGAAGGTGATGCATCGGTAGGTAAACAATTAATTTATACGCCAAGATATAGTGGAAGCGCAAAATTTTCGGCAGAATACAAAGGGTTTTATTTTGCTTATTCACATACTTATACAGGGTATAGATATACCGCCACCGACAACTCGCAGTACATTTTGCCTTTCGATGTGGCGAATGTTTATCTGTCAAAAAATTTCAAATACAAGAAGGCAAATTATTCGGCTTTCATCTCTGTAGAAAATATTTTTAATGAAGAATATCAAGTAGTGCTTTCGCGCGCAATGCCTATGAGATATTATGCATTTGGAATGACATTAACTTTTAATTATTTAAACAAATCTCAAAAAAATGAAAACTAATTTTTTCTTGTTTTTATGCCTTGCAGCACTGTCGTTGCAAGCACAAACCATTTCAACTTTCGAATCTTTTTCCTTACCCACAGATAGCTTTTGGGATGGGACTATAAATCCAGGAGAATTCTCTAACGGTAATGCGATTTTTCAAAATGTAAATTCAGGTTGGTGGTCGAAAGGATTTGCTTATAGCAATATGAAAGATAGCACTACAGCAGGATATGGAAATCAATACAGTGCAAGAACTGCGGTGGGGTATAATAATTCGGTTATTTATGCTGTTGGACAGAATGGGGCTTATGTGAAGTTAAGCGGTGCTGCAAAAGGGAAAGTGGTAGATGGCTTTTATGCTACCAACACTACATATGCAGCTTTGAGTATGCAAGATGGAGATCAGTTTTGTAAAAAGTTTGGTGGTGTGAGTGGAACAGAACCCGACTATTTAAAACTAGTTGTGCATGGATATCTTTTGAACGTGGAAGCTAATGACTCGGTGACTTTTTATTTAGCCGATTATAGAGCGTCCAATTCTGCCGATGATTACATCGTAAAAGATTGGAGATGGGTTAATTTAACTGCGTTAGGAAATGTTGATAGTTTGGTGTTTAGCATGTCTTCAACAGATAATGCTTTATGGGGAATGAATACACCAGGTTATTTTGCAATGGATAATTTCACAACTTTGAATTCTCCAGTCTCGGTATCTAATCTGGCTGCATCTTCATTAAATGTTTTTCCAAATCCTATGAGTAACCATGTGAATATTGACTTGGGTGAAAAAGAAGCAAAATCAATTTCAATTTACGATGCTTCATCAAGATTAGTATATTCGGTAGCCGTTAATTCATCTAAGACAAATATTGATGTTTCAACATTAGCTTCCGGTGTATATTACTTGCAAGTTGTTGGTGATGATTATGCAGCTACACAAAAACTGATTAAAAATTAAGGCCAATGAAATTCTATTTCTTCATACTTCTAAGTATTATAAGTGCAGGATTGTCGGCGCAATTTGCTCCACCTGCCTTGCAGTTGGGTACCACAGCCATTCATAAAGACAGCGCGATATTTATTTATTGGGCATCGGGAGCTAAGGTAAATGCTGGATACCAAAATATTGCCAACACATCTTTAGGCAAGGCCAATGTTGGTGACAGTTCAATGGCTTTAGGCAAAGCTGGTGAAAACGGTATTGTGAGCCTAGGAGATGGAGGTGAGGCCATACTTACATTTGAGTATGCTATTAGAAATGGAAACGGATTTGATTTTGCTGTTTTTGAAAATTCATTTAGCGACGATTTTTTAGAGTTGGCTTTTGTTGAAGTGAGTTCAGATGGAGTGAACTTCTTTCGATTTCCCGCTACCTCGAATACCGATACAACCACTCAAACTGGTTCTTTTGGTGCAACCGATGCAACTAAAATAAACAATTTGGCGGGTAAATATCGGGCGCTTTATGGTACTCCTTTCGATCTTGAAGAATTAAAAAATGAAATTGGTTTGGATGTAAACAATATCACCCACGTAAAGATTGTTGATGTGGTGGGAAGTATTCAGAATCACTATGCATCAAGAGATCAGTACGGACATAAAATTAATGATCCTTGGCCAACAGCATTTGGCTCTTCGGGTTTTGATTTAGATGGGGTAGGCGTTATCAATTCTTTAGGCAATGATATAAGTGAATTGGCAACAACTGGTTTTAGAGTTTATCCCAATCCGATTGATAATGGCGCAGTGCTAAATTTTCAAAATGCTAAGGGGAATATCACTATTGTTGATGTGCAGGGAGCAATCGTTTATGCTTCGCCTGTGAATGAAAATAATTACACCTTAGTACTTTCATTTTTGAATTCAGGCATCTTTTTTGTTTATTTAAATGATGGTAATAATATCCACACCCAAAAAATTGTAGTTCGCTAATGAAATTTATTAAATACAGCTTGTTTGCATACATCGCCCTAATGGCATCATGCATAAAAGACAATCCAGATGAAAATACAACTGATAAAGTTGTTACTTCCGATAACGGAGTGTATATCCTGAATGAAGGAAATTATTTGTTCGGTAATGCTTCAGTAAGCTATTACGATGCCGATAAAAGTACATTGCAAGATGATATATTTTATTCTGCCAACAAAAGATCTTTGGGTGATGTTGCGCAATCAATGACCATTGTAAACAACAAGGCATATATTGTTGTAAATAATTCAGGAAAGATTGAAGTAGTGAATCCAAATACTTTTGTTTCTATTGCAACGATTAGCGGACTCACATCTCCTCGATATATGGTTGCTGTTAGCAGTTCTAAAGCCTATGTAAGTGATTTTAAAGCCAACGCGATTTCAATCATTGACTTGATTTCAAATACTAAAACAGGAAGTATTGCCTGTACTGGTTTCACAGAAGAAATGCTGATGTATGGTTCTAAAGTTTTTGTGACCAACAAATACAGAGATAAGGTGTATGTAATCAATACAACCAACGATCAGATGGTAGATAGCATCACAGTAGGCTATGGCTCTTCTTCGATGAAATTAGATAAGAATGGAAAATTGTGGGTGTTGTGTGAAGGAGATCAAACCAATATGATCGACGCCTCCTTATATCGCATCAATCCATTAAATTATATGGTAGAGTTGAATTACAATTTTCCGGTTGCTGAATATCCTAGTCGATTAAGAATGAATGGAGGAGGTGATACGCTTTACTACTTAAATTCTGGAGTTTATCAAATGGCTATAAGTGATATTGCTTTACCAAGCACTCCGCTTATCACAGAAGGAAGTAAAAGTTTCTATGCCTTAGGAGTTGATCCAGTTTCTGGAGTTATTTACGTTGCCGACGCCATAGATTATGTTCAGAAGTCTTCGGTGTATAGATATAAGTCGAATGGAGATCTTCTAAATACTTTTAAATCAGGTATAATTACTGGGGATTTTAAGTTTTAAGCAACAAACAGGCTGTTCAACCCAAAGAATCAAAGTATACAAACAAAAAAAAGTATCTCATTTCTGAGATACTTTTTTTGTGGAGTCCACCGACCAACTGTCGAACCACTTATATAAATCAATTGATAGCTTGGTGAGTTTGAGTAAGTCTATAAATAAGGTGTGTTGATAAGGTTTCAAAATGAAATTACTTATTCATTTCAGAAGGATGTTGGTTGGTGTTAAATACATCAGTTATAGTAACAGTTTTACCCTTAACAACATAAATAACTTTGTACATACTAACCACTAAATATCTTGCCGACAATCCTTTTTCTTTTAGAAATGGTTCTTCTTGAAAGGAGGCGGGATTTGTTTTTAGTATTTCAGCACTTTTAAATATTTTCTTTACCACTTTTTTAGCGGGTGCTTCTGATTGTGCTTGTTCGGTAATGAAATTTTGGATGTCCTCCAGAGCTTGAAGAGCTAAATCAGTCCATTCTAATGTGAACTTACCCATTAAAGACCGAAACGTTTTTTTGCATCAGCATGACTTACCACTTTTCTCTTTTCAATTTGTTTTAAAGACCTAGTGTGTCGCGCATACATCTCCTCGTTGGAAATTGCAGGTGGATGGATATAAGAGTACTTGCTATATATTTTTTCCAATTGCTTTATTGAATCCTCATCGTGCAGATGAAGTACCCAATCAATTAAACTTAATTTCCTTGCTTGCAAACTCATACTTCTAATGTTTTCAATGTTTTGTGAACGCGAACATCCACACTACTAATATACGGAAAATCTAAAAATAGCAAAGGAGATAATGGGTAAAGAAAATAAAAAAGCTCTTAAAAAGTTTTTTGTTAGATGTGGGGCACGGAAAAATTTCCCCTATCCTTGCTGTTTTATGAAACGCAGTAAACGCACTTACGATACATGTCTTATCTATTTAGCTATTTATGATGAGGGAGCAAAAAAGCAATTATTACAAATTATTCCTAGTAGCACCTATTACGGATGGCGGGAGAAGGGGGGAGAACATTTTTTTGGAAAAGAGTTTTCAAGTTTGCATCACGCTAACGCTATTCAGATAGCTAAGCTTTTGGCAAGGTCGCAGCGATTAATTCAACTGGCCAAAGGACTTTTTCATATTTATTTGGCTTATAAAACGGTAATAGCATCGTTGCCCAATTTTAAAGAAGTATGTAAAAGGCACAAAGTATTGTTGGTTAAAACTTTTCACGCAGCAACGCAATATTTAAATAAATCGAAGGTGTACAAAGCGCTGGGGGTTTCACATGATTTTATCCATTACAAAGCAATTGTTTCATGTAGTAGTTCGATAATGAAAAAGTGTTTAAAACGCTATTCTAATCAGCTATCGCAAAAAGACACCAATATTATTCGAGAGTATTTAAATCATCCTTTATATAAAAATTGGCAAGGTATATCTATCTATTGGCAAATGCTTCGCGATAAAAAAGTGTGTTTTTCTAAAACTACCTTTTACCGATATTTACACAAAATGGCTGTTGTGTTAGAAAAGAAGAAAAGAGTGTGGAAGAATTACGCCGTATTAAAAGCGTCTAGACCCTTCGAGATTTTACATATGGATGTTACATATATTGTTTTGAATAATGTAAAAGCTTACTTGTACCTCATTATCGATAATTTTTCAAGAAGTATTTTAGGTTATCAATTTTCCACAAAAATTAAGAGTAGTATTAGCGCCCAAAATCTGGTAAATGTATGTAGAGAATACAATATACATATTGGTGATGAAGTGATGTTGGTTACCGATGGTGGTTCGGAGAATAAAGGCTATGTACATCGTTTTTTGAATTTGTCATGTGTAAATATTGTAAAGAAAGTAGCGCAAACAGATATCACTTCATCCAATTCAATGGTAGAGGCGATAATAAAGCAGCTCAAGCAATTCCATATTTTTCTTTCTCCCGATGATGATTTAGATAAAGTTCAATTGGCTATCGACTTTGGAATAAAGGATTATCAAAATAAACCTTTAGATGTCCATAAAGGCTATACTCCGCTAGAAGTGCTGAATTACGGCAACCAAAAATTAGAATTAAAGTCGTTTTTCACCGAAGCTGAAAAGAAAATGATGCTTAAAGAGCGAAAAGAGAATAATTCAAGAGTGATTTGTGGTAAATGTTAGGGTAGGGGAAACGAAAGCAATAGAAAATTGTGTTTGAGTGAGTGTCAAAATTATGATGAAAATATTTGTAAGTTTTAAACTACTATAATCTGTAATTAATCAAGAATATATCAGGGCGGTTTGACTTTTTAATAGGATTCCGTATATTCGGAATAGTTAATGGAAATAAGGGTGGTGGTGTGCGATGGAGGTTTTGTGATTTATGGTAACTTTATGATTCATGATGGTCCTGATGATTTAGTGTCTGATGCTGGTTGGGGAGGTGCAGGGTGTATTGAGGTCTGTGGTGCAAGCGGTTTCTCAGATCTAAAAAAATTGGTATATAATTTGTCAGGATCATCGAAAACAAATCAGGATCAGGGAATTAAAGAGCTAGTGGAGGGATTAATATTAGATGGGGTTCTGCTCGTTTGCTGTTTATACTTATGTTTTTTGCAGGGTAGCAAGGGATGGATCAGGTCTTCGATGGACAGGATTTTATGGTATAATTGTTGCGCGAAACGCAGGGTTTAATTATAGATTAAGTTTTAATCCAGGTACTAATTATTCTGTCAGAATCAGAGAAAAAGTTAATGTTACAAAGAAATATAAGATTCCATTTGTAGGATTTTGGCAAGAACCATAATTTTTTTTATGAAAACGAGAATTTACACAACGATTTTATTACTTGTATTAGCACTTAATTTATATTCTCAATCCACTACTAAATGGGGGTTAGTTGGTGATGAAAATGAAACTTTGATAGATGAAACTGAGATTTCGGTTGCGGAATGGTTAGAATATTGCTATTATAATAACTCCACAATGGAAGCTTATTATATAAATAATAAATTAACGAAAGAGCAAGAGAAATTTCTTGATAGTCTTACAATTACCAAATGGGCTTTGCCTCCAAATTTTGAATCATTAGGTGTAAATTTCTTTAATCCTTCAAATAGAAAATTGATTAAAGTTACTGGTTTAAGAGGTTATATCTCGTTGCCGATTTCGCAAGATCTTTTAAAAGATACTTTGAAAAATAGGTTGGATTATTACCTGGACTGTCCTATAACAAATGTTTCTTATGAACAAGTTGAATTCTTTTGTAAATGGAGAACAAAGGTAGACTCCATAGTTGCGAAATATTATGGTAAAAAATATTATTTTGAATACAAATTACCTTCAATATCATGGTCTGAAAAATTGGTTCCAACGCTAGATAGTATTCATGAAAAAAAAGGTGCTACCTATAATTATAGGAATGCACATCTTGTTATCAAAAGGCACACCATAGATCATTTTTATATTCAGAATTGTGGTGTTTCACTAATGCCTATATTCACATTTAATGATTACAAAATATATAATGGCTGTAAGATATATAATTTAAGAGGGAATGCAGCCGAAATGACTTCTGAAAAAGGCTTAGCATATGGAGGTAGTTATTATCATTGGGCTGATAAGTCAAACTCCAATGTAATTCTTTATTATTCTTCACCTCAAAGCTGGTTAGGTTTCAGATGCATTGCAGTTAAGAAAAGTTGGTGATATTACATGTCCACAATACTCCTTCCTTAATATTTCTCAATTATATATGGGCAATATTGGAGGCTTTCCCTTTACTACTTTGCCCTCCAAACCCTTTATCAATTGGGTGATACAGCAAAAAAACAGAAGGTGGTGAGTTCGATATTTCCTAAAAAGTTGATTTTAGAGAATAAAAAATGTCGAACACCTTTTGTGAATGAAGCAGTCCTTCTGTTGTGCAAGAATAGCAAGGCTTTTAAAGGGGGTAAAAAAGAAAAGTATCCCAAAATTGAGATACTTTCCCTTGGAGTGGTCCCGGAGAGATTCGAACCCCCAACCTTCTGATCCGTAGTCAGATGCTCTATCCAGTTAAGCTACGGGACCAATTACGGCTGCAAATATATTCTTTTTTATTAAAGGTTCAAATTATCGGCAAATCTTAAGTTTTAGAGGGGAACTGTATTTTTAGTTCTTTTTCTCTAATTCTCTCATGTTTTCTATCTTTTTGCGCGCTAAGAAGCCGTTGATATCTTCGAAGTGCTCTTTCACGCGTTTGTTACCGAATTCAAAGACCTTGGTCACCAATCCGTCTAAGAAATCACGGTCGTGAGACACCAGTATTAAAGTGCCATCAAAGTCGCGCAAAGCATCTTTAATGATGTCTTTGGTCTTCATGTCAAGGTGGTTGGTTGGCTCATCGAGAATCAAGAAGTTTACAGGTTCTAGCAATAGCTTAATCATGGCTAAACGTGTTTTTTCACCTCCCGACAAAACCTTCACTTTCTTTTGTATATCGTCACCACTAAACATAAAGGCGCCTAAGATGTCTTTAATTTTTGAACGTATGTCTCCAACAGCTATTCTATCTATGGTTTCGAAGATAGTAAGCGATTCATCTAGCAACGAGGCCTGATTTTGTGCGAAGTAGCCAATTTGGGCATTATGACCCAATTCTAATTTACCCTCAAAATCGATTTCTCCTAAAATAGCTTTAATCATGGTTGATTTACCTTCACCATTCTTACCCACAAATGCCACTTTTTGTCCGCGTTCTATACTTAATGAAGCATCTTTAAATACCACGTGATCACCGTAGCTTTTAGATAATTCGGTAACAATTAACGGGTAATTTCCCGAACGTTGTGCAGGTGGGAACTTTAATCTTAGGGCGGAAGTGTCTACTTCATCAACTTCAATGATGTCAAGTTTTTCTAGCATTTTTACTCTAGATTGAACTTGTAAAGTTTTGGAGTAAGTTCCTTTGAAACGCTCAATAAATTGGGTTGTTTCTGCGATGAATTTTTGCTGTTCATCGTATTGTTTTTGTTGTTGTTCTCTTCTTTCTCTTCTCAATTCAAGGTAATGGGTGTACTTTGCTTTATAGTCGTAGATTCTACCCATCGTCACTTCAATGGTTCTGTTGGTAATATTGTCAACAAAAGCTCTATCGTGCGAAATCACCATTACCGCTTTAGCACTGTTGATTAAGAAATCCTCTAACCATTGAATAGACTCGATATCCATGTGGTTGGTAGGCTCATCTAATAAAATTAAATCGGGTTTTTGCAGCAATATTTTAGCCAATTCAATTCGCATTCTCCATCCACCGCTAAATTCGCTGGTGGGACGAGTAAAATCTTCTCTTAAAAACCCTAGTCCTTTCAGCACTTTTTCTACCTCCGCTTCATAATTTACTTCTTCTATAGAGTAGAATTTTTCACTCAACTCAGAAACTTCTTCAATGATTTTGGCATATTCATCAGATTCGTAATCGGTGCGTGTTTCAAGCTCTTTGTTCAAGCGTTCAATTTCTTCCTTCATTTTAAAGATACCTGCAAAAGCTTTTGATGTTTCTTCAAAAACAGTGGCGTCGTCTTCGGTAAGTAAATGTTGGGGTAGGTAGGCAATTACAGCTTCTTTTGGTGCAGAAACATTTCCTTTTGACGGTTTATTTACACCAGCAATGATTTTTAATAAGGTTGATTTTCCAGCACCATTTTTACCCATTAGGGCTATTTTATCGTTGTCGTTAATGGAGAAAGATACGTCGCTAAACAAGGTTGTTCCGCCAAACTGAACAGCGATATTGTCGATTGAAATCATGGTTAAAAATTTAAGTCGCGAAGATAAGGATAGTGTTTAAACTTTTTGATTTTTTTCGTCGTCAATAAGTGTAAGTTCATAGAAACCGTGAAGCTTTGTATTTATGCTTTCTATGTGGATTCGCTCTACTTTACTTTGTTTTACAAAAGAATCGCATAAGAATTTAAATTCATCTATAAAGCTTTGCACTTCTTTATTACCTGTGATCACTAAAATGTTTTCTCTATTGTTGGTTCCGGCAAAACAAGTCCAGTTGTACGAAGTAGCTATTGCAGCTTTTTGATCGATCACTGCAAATTTATAATGAAGCATTTTACCTGCTTCACAAAAGCGAAGTTCACCTCCTTGTTCGATGAAGTTATTCCAATCTAAAGCTTTAGCATGATTGTTCAAATAGTCGTTTCGAGTGATGATAGAAACTTTAATTCCCAATTTTAATTTTGCAAGAAGTAGTTGGTAGATTTCTTTGTCGGTGAGCCAAGATACTGCGATTAAAATTTCTGTATTGGCGGCATTAAGTTGATCTAAAATGATCGTTTTGATGTTTGAAAAGTATATGTTCATCTTTCTAGTTTAAAGGCTAAAGATAAGAAACGCCATTTCATTACATATTTTAAAACCGATGAAGAAAAGCATTTAAGGTCATCGGCAACAAGAATGAAAAAAGGCGTACATTTTTTTGTACGCCTTATTCTTCTATTTCTTAACTACTTTGAAAAGTTCACTTTTTTCTTCTGATATTATTTGAATAAAGTAAATTCCTTCTTCGAGATCTTGTCCGAAAATTAATTGTGCACTAACGTTTTCAAATTCTTGAATGAGTTTTCCTTCGGTATTGAAAACATTAATGTTTTGAGCAACATGGTTGTTTAGATTGATAGTGATGTTTTCTGCAAATGGATTAGGAAATACTGCTACATCTTTAGCACTTATGCTATTGATTCCAACAGTGCCCGGAGTGCTCCAAGTCATTTTATCTAAATTAACATCGCCAGCTACTACTTCTACCCTTAAAACATGAGTTCCAGTGCTTAAAGTAATGTTTGAAAAGGTGGTGTATTTGTATACATCGTAAGAATTTGTTTTGGTTAAACTTAAAGTAGTTGTAACTGCCACACCATCAACATAGATTTTTACTTTTCCTAAGCTGCCTTGCGATGCATGTCGAATGGCCAATGAATAAGGCCCCGTTTCTAAAATATTTACTGTGTACTCTAGCCATTCGCCTGCGGTGGTCCAACCAATATCATATCCACCCGCAAGGATAGGTTCTACATCTACATCATCGGTTCTAAATGCTCCTCCTTCGCTGCCATTCGAATCGTCGAAATAAGCAATTTGTTGTCCGCCTAAATCGTATTCTTCAAACTCAATCGTTCCTGGAATTTGCATGGCAAAGCCGTGGTACGGACTTTGACTGCTTACCGACAATTTAGCTGAACTTTCTAAGGTTACATTGTTGCTGGTGGCCACCACTTTGTATGTTCCGGTATCGCCAAGTTGAATATTGTTTAGCGTTAATGAACTTCCTGTTTGGCCCGAAATCAAAACATTGTTGTGATACCATTGATAGCTTATTGAATTTACAGAGGAAAAAGAAGAGTTAAATGTGATGGTATTGCCAATAAAAGTAGACGTGTCTTTGAGGGCAGTTCCCATGCAGAAATTATTACAAGATTGCACTTTTATTTTTACTGCTCCGTTGTGAGGATACACATCGATATAAATAATGTTACCAACAGTTTTGGTAATCGCAATAGGATTTCCATTTTGAGTAACTGTATAGTTGCCCGTAAGATTGTCCATGTTTATTTTAAGGGTAATCGGACTCTTAACTTGCAAAGGTTGTAAGTATTGAGCTACGTTGAAAGAGGGTGTGTTCCAAGTGATATTTACTTCGTTGTTTTGACTGTCGTAATTGGTTGTGGGAGTATATTTTGTTTTTTGCATTTGGTAGGTGAGAATTTCAGAAATAGTACCTACCCAAATTTGATTGGTATTCACTTTAGATTTTACGTAATTGAGATGCGCCCTATAATTTGCAACAGAGATACTTCCCCAACCAGATGAGCCAACATTGTGCATCTCTCTGTTGATCCAAGATTTGTTGGCAATGGCTTGGTCTACATATGAGTTTAGATTGCTAAGCGAAATAGGATCTCCATTAGAATTTACATCTACCACAAAAGAAGTTTGGTAGAAACCACTTTGATCGGAAGTGAAGTTTGATGCTGATTCAGAATTATATGTACCTGTTCTAGAACCAATGTATCCAAGTGTTTTTAGATGATTGTTAGCAGCGCTATTGTATTGGTCGTAAGGATAAATGAAATATCGAGGATAGTGACTGGTATTAGTATTAATCAAATTTGTGCTGTGATCCATCTCGGTGGCAAAATCTTCGGTGGCTGTTTCGGCCCATAATCCCGCCGTGCACCAGCTTTGATAAACAGCGCAAGTGTGATTGTGTGTGTGATTAATAATTTCATGGCCATAAGCAATCATGCTATTGGCATCGCTCCACATTCCGCTATTGTTTTCGCATGCAGATGTAATTGCGCCAAAGGTAAATTTTAAGTTTCTGTTTCTTGCAATAGTATCGGCGTAGTTGTTGATGCCTATTACGCCAAGGTCTCCATAGTCATCATGAATAAATGAATAGCAACCGGTAGCGTCATTTTTCCATGTGCAAATTGAACTTGTTGGATTTTGATTGTAAGCATTTAAAGCAAAGCCTAGGCCTAGAAAAAGTAGTAGTTTTTTCTTCATAGTTTCGTAGTTAATGTAGTTAGTCTCCCTGTAACTTTAAGATAACAATTTTATCTTTAATTTTGTTACACTTAAATCATGGAAAGAAAAATTAAATTGATTTGGGACTTTAGAGGTCCCGATTCTAAAGGGATTGCAGAGCACCATAAAATTCATCTAGGTGAATATGGTGAAAGAGCTAAACTTTCATTTTATGAAGTTGGCTTTGAAGCCTTGAGTGAACAATACCACATCGCCTACATTACGGTAGAAGAAAAGGATATGAAATTATTGCGCGATGCCTTGAGGCCGCATAGGGGGGAAGTGGCTTAATGTGGCAATTTATTTTTCATTGCTCCATAAATATATACACCCAATACCGCGCTTGATAGTGCTATTGCTGTCGACCAATATCCTGCGCCAACAAGGGCGAATAGTGGTCCGGGACAAGCACCAGTAAAAGCCCAACCCAACCCAAAAATTACGCCACCAATAATGGTTCCCTTGGTATATTTTTTTTGAAAAACTTCAATTACTTCACCCGATAAAGTCTTAATGTTTTTCTTCTTAATAATGAGTATGGATATCATGCCAGTAGCAACGGCACTTCCAATAACGCCATACATATGAAAAGATTGAAAATGAAACATTTCTTGAATACGGAACCAGCTAATTACTTCTGCTTTGTATAGAATAATTCCGAAGATGGTACCAAACAATAAGTATTTTAAGTTTTTCATTTTACGATAAGATAAAAGGTAATACAATCCATGAAGCAATGAGTCCGCCAATGAAGAAACCAATGGTCGCTACCAATGAAACCCAGCTAAGCTGCGATAATCCGTAAATACTGTGGCCCGATGTACATCCATTTGCATAACGAGTACCAAAGCCAATTAATAAGCCTCCGCCAATGAGTAAAATAAGTGATGAAGAATTTAAGTTGTTCCAAGCAAAAAGTTCACTTGGATTATATCCTTCAAAGTTGTTTATTCCCCACTCATTTAATAGAGATTGTGTTTCGAGGGAAATATCGATAGAATTGGGGTTGCTTAAAAAGTGTGCGCCAATGAATCCGCCCAAGGCAATACCAGCAACAAAAAGCAAATTCCAAATTTTTGTTTTCCAGTCGTATTTAAAGTAGTCGCTAATTTTCGGCAGTGCCATTGCGCATATATGGCGAAGGCTTGATGAAACACCAAAGGGTTTGTTGCCTGCTACTAAAAGCAATGGTATCATCAATCCAATGAGCGGACCAGCTACATACCAAGGCCAAGGTTGTGATAGAAATTCTCTCATATATAAAATGTAAAAACGATTCGGGGTTAAAATTACGGTTTATTTTATTGCAGTAGAGAAATTAGTAATTTAGGTTTTTATTTTTGTACATGCTTTATCGAGTTTTTTGCAGTTTCTTATTGGTTTTTTTCTTTGCGTGCGATTCGGCCAATTCTGATGGTGATGAATCAAGCTACGGCATTTGGTCGAAAAAGCAAGTAGAGTATGGCGAGCTATCTAGCTTTTATTTTAACAAAGAAATGCCATTTATTACCATTGTTCCGCGATCATATAACGATATCGATTCTTTTCCGGTGATGTACTTATTGCACAATTATGGAAATAGTGCCGATGTGTTTTTAGACAGTATTCCTAATTTGCCCGAATTGGTGGATAAATTGCAAATCGTTGTAGTTTGTATCAATAGCGAAAAAGGTTGGTATATTGATAGTCCGCGATTACCCAACTGGCGCTATGAAACGTACATTGTAAATGAGCTTTTTCCACACATAAAAAAACATTATAAAGTTTTTAAAACAGGAGAGAAAACAGGTATTACCGGATTTAGCATGGGGGGCTTTGGGGCTATTCGTCTCGGACTCAAATATCCCCAAATGTTTGGATATGTGGGAAGTGTTTCTGGAGGAACAGATTTAACGGCACATCCTGCTTTAGGTAATTTATATGAAGTGTTGGGCAGTCAAAAGCAGTATTTGAATGACTGGAAAAGATTTTCACCTTATTATATGCTCGACTCGGTGAACGTAGAGAAAATCAAATTCAATTTTCATTTGATTTGCGGTGAATCTGATTTTTTTCTTCCTAACAATAAAGCATTCAGCAACAAGCTTGATTCATTGGATATAGATCATACTTACTCGGAAATAGAAGGGATTCATAAGTGGAGTTTTGCTCGACGAATGATAGAAGGACAATTAAAGGATTTCAGTCGCCTAGTGAATTAAATTTTCTTTTTTAAGATCCTTAATCAATTGCAGTGTTCTCTGTTTTGCTCCATTTTCTGTTAAATGATAAGCCGCATTAAATATCATGGAATCTGCAAAAATGTAGTTGTTTGGATGTCCTAAAAGTTTAAATTGTGCTTGTTGAAGTTTGCCATATACTTCATTAATGTTTTTTCGCAAGAGATTAAATGTACCTTCTTGTGTTCCTGGAAAAGAGATGTATAATTTGGCTTTTTTCAACTCAATTTCTTTCTTAAAATCATTTAATGCTATCATCACTTCTGCAGGCTTGTCCAAAAGAATCAATAAAAAAATTGTAGTATTTAAAAACGCCCAAGAAGCCTAAATTCACACCAATGCTTAACCAAAACCAAAACTTCTTTGTTTTAATGTTGTTCGACTCTTCAATCTTAATACCGGTATAATAATCGAGAAAAGTGGAGAAGATGAGTAGAAATAAAAATCTAAAATCCCAGCACGCATAAAAGAAATAGCTAGCTATAAGAAGTAAAAAGTTTTGCTTTTTAAGCTGCCCATTAAATACAAACCAGTACAGTATAAATACTATAGGGAAGAATAGCGCAAATGAAAATGAGTTAAAAAGCATATGTAAACGTAGTGAAAATTGAAAATATTTTCGCACTTCACCAAAACAAAGAGGGGATATGTAGCTCAACTACATATCCCCTCAAACTTATTGCTAATACTTACTAACCTAGGTAGGTTTTCAATAATTTACTTCTGGTGTTGTTTTTCAAACGTTTGATAGCTTTCTCTTTGATTTGACGCACTCTTTCTCTTGTAAGATCGAATTTTGCGCCAATCTCTTCTAAAGATATCTCTCTATAACCATCAATTCCGTAGAACATTTTAATCACTTCGCTTTCTCTTTCAGTAAGAGTGGCCAATGAACGATTGATTTCGGCTCTCAAAGACTCAACGATTAATGTTTTATCGGCCTTTGGAGAATCTTCGTTAATCATTACATCAAGTAAACCATGATCTTCGCCATCTTGAAACGGAGCATCAACAGATACGTGACGCGTGTTCATGTGCAATACGTTTGCTACTTCTTGTTCTGGCAAATCCAAAAATTCAGAAATCTCTTGCGCACTAGCTTCTCTCTCCAATTGTTGTTCAAGAGCAGATGCACCTTTGTTGATTTTACTGATAGCACCAATTTTATTCAATGGTAAACGTACCATTCTTGATTGTTCCGAGATAGCTTGAATGATAGACTGACGAATCCACCATACTGCATATGAGATAAATTTAAAACCACGAGTTTCGTCGAATCTTTTTGCGGCTTTAATCAAACCTAAGTTACCTTCATTAATTAAATCGGGTAGGGTCATACCCTGACCTTGATATTGTTTCGCTACTGAAACCACGAAACGCAAGTTTGCTTTTGTTAATTTCTCTAGCGCTGCTTGGTCACCTTCACGAATTTTCTTTGCTAATACTACTTCCTCATCTGCATTGATCAATATCTCTTTTCCTATTTCTTGTAAGTATTTATCTAATGTAATACTGTCTCTTTTGGTAATCGACTGGGTGATTTTAAGTTGTCTCATGTTGTAAATCAGTATTTTAAATTAACGAAGGAGGCAAATATAATGGATAGAAGGGTAAAAGTCCAGTTTTTTTTCTCCCTTTAACGAATGTTTTCTTTTTTTAACAAGGCAATATCCTCAATAAGTTTTGAGATATCGTCGGTAGAGGTGCCGTCGTAATAGCCACGAATCCTTTTGTGGGTATCGATTAGCGCCAAATAGCGAGAGTGAATGAAGTCGAATTCTAAACCTTCATTTTTTGTTTCCGCCATCAAATAAAAATTACGGGCGAGGTCGTAAATTTCTTTTTTGTTTCCTGTTACAAACTGCCACTGAGGAAGTTGGGCTTGAAATTTCAGTGCATAAGCTTTCAAAACCGGCACCGAATCTTCGATAGGCAAAGAGCTGTGTGAAATAAACATTACCTCTTTGTCTCCTAGGTATTCGTCGTACACGGTTTTTAGTCCGCCGTTCATATTCGGACAAATAGTCTTGCAGCTTGCAAAGAAAAAGTTGGCAATGTAAATTTTGTTGTCAAAGTTCTTTTGGGTGATGGTGTCGCCATTTTGATTCACTAATTTGAAATCTCTTATAGTATGGCCGTTTTTAATTTGCGCCAAACTATCGCTTATAAACTCCTTACTCTTAATGTCGGCCGGATTGATGATAGGAAGTACATCGTTCTTGTTGATTATATACAAGTATCTGATAGTCATTACTATGGCAAATAGAATAACAACAATTAATACTCTTTTTAATACAGGCTTCATATCGATTGCAAAGTACCCAAAAAAAATTTTGATTATTGCACACAATAAACTAAATTTACTACCGTTACACGTCTAATTAACCAAAAATTGTATTGCCTATAGAAGAAAATAATACTCTGAAATTTTAAGTTTTATTTAAAAAAAAGGAGGTGTTATGATCTTAACTCAGTTAGACGACCACATGTTGGTGAAGTCATACATGAAAGGCAATGAGGAGGCGTTACAGGTATTAATTCGTCGCCATAAATCAAAAGTGTTTTCTTATATCCGTTTCACAGTTAAAGAGAAAGAACTGGCGGAAGACTTTTTTCAAGACACCTTTATAAAGGTGATCAATACCTTGAAACAAGGTCGCTACGATGAAAAAGGAAAATTCTTACCATGGGTAATGCGCATAGCCCATAATTTGATGATTGATTATTTCCGTAAGCAAAAGAATATGCATCGAGTATCGGCCAGAGGTAAAGATGGTGAAGACCTTGATGTTTTCGATAGAATAGACAATAATGAATTGAACGTAGAGCAAGTTTTAATTAAAACCCAAATCAATGAAGATGTGATGAAGTTGATCAATCACTTGCCCGAAGATCAAAGAGAAGTGGTGATTTTGCGTCATTTTGAAGAATTGAGTTTTAAAGAAATTTCTGATTTAAAAAATATAAGTATTAATACTGCCTTAGGTAGAATGAGATATGCGTTGATTAACCTAAGAAAATTAATGGAGAAAAATAAAATGACCATGATGGTGGAATAGTGAAAGCCTTGATAATAAAGAAAGCTGCAAATTTTTTGCAGCTTTTTTTTTGTTCTGCACAATAGTCTTTCTGTTCACCGCGTTACCCTTAAAACAAATACTTTTTGCTTATGCATAAACTTTTTACTCAGGAAAATTTAATTAAAGAAATTGATGCAACACTGGATGAACTGTTAGAGTTAGCTGCTATGCCAGACGACTACAGTAATGTAGAAGCAGATGATTTCGAAGTTCCCGGTGACAATTGTATCAACAATATCATCAATTACTCGAAAGCCTTAAGCGTACGTAATTCTGTTTTGTTGGATAAGGTTAGCTTGTTGCTCAATTAATTGGTTGATATTGACTATTGAAAAGCGCTTAGGGTAAAGGGTCCCTAGGCGCTTTTTATTTTTGTACTATATTTACCACATGGCGAGAGTAATAGCAATTGATTATGGCAATAAAAGGGTAGGGTTGGCGGTGACCGACCCCGATCAAATTATTGCATCGGGACTCACCACTATTCATTCTTCAGAATTGTTTGATTTTCTCACAAAATATTTCGCCAAAGAGAAAGTGGAAGCCATCGTTTTGGGCTATCCTCGCCGACTGAACAACGAAGCCAACCAAATGACTAAGATCGTTGAGGATTTGGCTGTTAGCTTAGGTAGAAAATTTCCTGCCATGAAAATAGTGAAGGTGGATGAGCGCTTTACCTCTGTGATGGCTGCTCAAACATTGGTGATGAGCGGACTCAAAAAGAAAGACCGTCAGAAAAAAGAATTGCTAGATGAAGTGAGCGCTACCATTATCCTTCAATCATATTTAGACCAGATTAGGCATAAATTGTAAACAATTTCTTTATTTTCGCTCCATGATTTTACCTATTGTAGCATATGGCGACCCGGTTTTAAGGGAAGTGGCAGTGGATATTACCAAGGATTATGAAGGTTTTGCCGAGTTTCTGCAAAACATGTGGGATACCATGTACGAGGCAGATGGTGTTGGATTGGCTGCTCCTCAAGTAGGAAGAGCTATTAGGTTATTTGTAGTAGATGCCAGCACTTTTGCCGATGAGGCTCCAGCTTTAGCCGATTTTAAAAAGGTGTTTATTAACGCCGAAATCATAGAAGAGTTTGATGAGGAATGGAACTTCAATGAAGGATGTTTAAGTATCCCAGGTGTTAGAGAAGATGTGAAGCGAAATTCAAAAATTAAAATCAAGTACCTCGATGAGCACTTTAAGCCGCATGAAGAGGTGTTCGATGGAATGGCTGCCCGCATCATTCAGCATGAATACGATCATATTGAAGGTGTGCTATTTACCGATCATTTGAGTGCTTTGAGAAAAAGAATGGTGAAGAAAAAATTAGAGGATATCTCGAAAGGTAACGTGAAAGTTGCTTACAAGATGAAATTTCCTTTACTTCGAAGAATTAAATAAGACAATACAGAGATTATGAAAAAAATACTTGCCTTTTCCCTTACTCTTTCTCTCTTCGCATGCGGAGGTTCACACAGATCGGAAGCTGAATTGGTTGCAGATTGCAATCAGAAAAAGATGGTTTTCGATGAGGATTGGAATTCGGGAAAAGAAGAGAAATCTAAGGTGGAAGGTGATAGTATCTTGCTTCTAACTGAAGAGATTTTAGCTGAGTATCCATCGGCTCAAGGTTTGCCCGATGTTTTATACAATGCAGGAGAGGTTTCTTCTAACTTGGCAATGTTTGAGAAAGCAATTCATTACTACTCTTTGTTTATAGAGAAATTTCCTAAACATGAGAAAGCCTCATATGTAATGTGGTTGTTAGGATACCAACATGAGCAGTTAGGTAAAGCTGATAAAGCCATTGAGGTTTTTCAAAACTTAAGAAAAAATTATCCTGATTCACCATGGGCAGAGAACGCTAGGACTAAAATCTTAGAGTTGAAAGATGCGCAGGAATCTGCTGCCCAAGATGCTCAAAATAAAAAGATGCTTGACTCATTAGATGCAGCAATGAAATAAGATTAATGAATGAATAAAAATCCTCCGCTAGAAACGGGGGATTTTTTTTGATTTATAACGTCGAATTAAGTACTTTGGTAAGCATAAAAAGATGTTATTATGATGATTGAAAAAATAGGGAGAATCTTTACGGTAATTTCGTTTGCAATGGCTTTGATAGCTTGTAGTGCAGCGAAAAAATCGGAACAAGATATTGTGGATGAGTTGAACAATAGAATGCATCAAATAGACGAACAGTTAGTGAAAGAAAAGGTTTTTAATCCACTGCACGTTTCAAAAAGCGCTAGAGAAGCATTAAAATCGAAAGCCGATTCTGTAATCGCCTTAGTTAAGGAATTAAAAGAAGAATATCCCGAAAACAAAGAACTTCCTACCTATTTGTATCAGGCAGGTACCTTGGCTACTATGATTGCCGATAATGAACAAGCTATTGAATTTTACAACACGGTGGTAGAAGATTATCCGCAGTTTGAGGAGATGCCAGAGGTGTTGTTTTTGCGCGGACATGAATATCGCGCTGCCAAAAACTTTGAGGATGCTCGCGAATCATTCAATGCTCTGCTTAGCCAATTTCCCAATCACAGTTATGCTGCCGAAGTAAAGAATATTTTAGCAGACACAAATTTCGAAAATATCGAAGTTGAGATTGAAAGCAGCATGGAGAATATTGATGAAGAAATCGACAATTCCTCAGAAGAGATGAATCAAGAAATGGAAGATGCCAACGAAAAAATGGAAGAGGAGATGGACAAGGCCGAAGAAAAAATGAAAGAATTAGAAGAGAAAATGAATTAATTATTTACAACCATGAATATGAGATTTTTAGTTTTAAGTGGAATTTGTTTGAGCTTGTTGGCTTGTGGGGGAGGGGATGAAGTGATCAAAAACAAAAAAAATGAGGTGGTTGTTCATGAACTATCTGATCCCTCTAAATTAAATCCGCTTACCACCAGTGACGCCAATGCTGGTGTGATCATGGGAAACATTTTCGAAAGTTTAGTATCATCGGATATCACCACTTTGGAGCGTTTTCCATACATGATTAAGTCATTTCCAGAAATTGTAAAAAAGGACAGTTCATTGGATTTGATTTATGAATTTAGAGATGAGGTTGCGTTTCCCGATGGAACACCTATAACAGGATATGATTATGAATTTTCATTGAAGGTGATTAAAAATCCGTTGACAGACTGCGGACCATCGAGAGCTGGATACGAAATGATTGATGCTGTTACAGTAGATCAAAAGAATCCGAAAAAGTTTACTGTGCATTTCAACAAAGTATATTATTTGGCCGAGCAAATGGCAAGCTCAATGACCATTCTTAATGCAAAAGTATACGATCCAAAATCATTGCTCAAAGAATTTTCAGTTAGTGATTTGCACTTTAAGTCAAAGGAGCTTGAGAACAATGCTAAGTTGAAAGAGCAAGCTGAAATGTTTAATACCAAATTCAACAATTCAATTCCAGAAAATGCAGGTAGCGGGCCATATCAATTTGAATCGCTCAAAGCATTTGAACGCGTGATTTTAAAGAAAAATAAAAATTGGTGGGGTAATAAATTGAAAGATGCGAATGCAAGAATTTTTCATGCCTATCCCGATAAATTGGTATATGAAACAGTAAGCGACTTTCAAGGAGCTGTTGTTTCTTTAAAGGCTGGTAAGCTTGATGTTTTGTATGGTATTCCTCATCTTGATTTCGCGGAGAAAATGCAAAAAGATGAAAAAATTAAAAGCAATTTCTACCTATTAACTCCTCCTCAGTTTGGTTTCGAGCATATAGGTATGAATATCAGAAATGAAAAATTAAGTGATGTTCGCGTTAGAAAAGCGTTATCTCAATTGGTGGATGCCGATAAAATTATCAATACGGTTTGTTATGGTATGGCACAAAGAACTATTGGTTTTATGCATCCTCTTAAAAAAGAGTACTATAACGAAAAGCTTGCTTTGTATCAGTACAATGTAGCTGAGGCTAAAAAACTATTAACCGAAGCTGGATGGAAAGATACTGATGGAGATGGTGTTCTTGATAAGGTTATCAATGGAGAGAAAGAGAATCTTGAAATAAATTTGTTTTACAATAAAGGCAACGATAGAAGAAAGAAAATTGCCATATATTTTCAGGAAAGTGCTAAAGCCGCTGGGGTGAAAATTAATGTGGTTGTTAAGGATTTTCCTGTTTTACTTGATTTGTTGAAAAGCAGAAATTTTGACATGTATGTTTTAACTACAATAAGTTCACCACACGAATTTGAGTACAGAGGTTCTTGGCACTCTAGCGGAATTAAAGAAGGAGGAAATTACACCGGTTTTTACAACAAAAGGGTAGATGAGCTTTTTGATAAAATTCAGTTGTGCTTTGATAAAAATGAAAGAGCTGCATACTATAAAGAAATTCAAGCTATTTTGCATGAAGAATGTCCGGTGATTCCACTTATGGTACACACCGAGAGAGTGGCAATTAGCAAGCGTTTCACTAATGTTGAAGCTTCTGGAATGTTTCCAGGCTTTGATGCAACAATGTTTAAAATTCAGTAGTTGTAGTTATGTTGGGATATATTTCAAAAAGAATACTGTTTTTTATTCCAACATTGTTTCTTATTACCATACTTACATTCGCGCTTAGCGTTCATTCTCCAGGTGATCCTGTAGAGGTGTTGATGAACATAAATGCAGAAAATGCGCAAGACGACAATAAGATTGCGAAAATGGCCGAGTATGAGAAGATGCGCGAAAAGCTGCATTTGAACTTACCCGTATTTTATTTTTCTGTAAGTCCGTTATCTGAACCCGATTCTATCTTTAAAATTTCGAAGAAGTTGCATCGCGAAAATTTGCTTCGTATCAATGATAATCATGGCAACTGGCAAGCTGTATCTCATTACTATCAGGCTTTGCTGGGTTTAGATGAAAAGCTGTCGGTGGTTAAAGTGCAAGATTCTTTGGCAGTGCCATTGAATGTGATGAAGCAATCATTGAATGATTTGTACTATCGCTACGAAGATGAGGTCATCAATCAGAAAATCACGTTTATTTCTCAAAAAGCTGGTGAAGTAAATAATAAAGAAATTAATGAAGGGATAATTGCATTGAAATCTTCATTTGCAGAGGTGCTAAGCAAAGAAACAAAATGGAAATGCTATGTGCCTGCATTTTACTGGTACGGAATTAATAATCAGTATCATGTTTGGCTAACGGGTATGCTGCAGGGTGATTTTGGTATATCTTATTACAAGCAGCAGCCTGTGATTGATTTAATCTTAGATAGAATTGCGCCTACCTTTACTTTCAGCTTATTGTCGGTTATAATTGCTTTTTTGGTAAGTATTCCCATAGGCATGAATGCTGCTATTCATAAAGGTACCTTGAAGGAAAAGAGTACCACCGTGTTCTTGTTTGTTCTTTATTCTTTGCCTGGCTTTTGGGTTGCTACACTTCTAATCAATTATGTTGCAAATGCCGAATATTTAGGATGGTTTCCGGTGAAAGGTTTAAGCGATTTTGAAGAGGGTGCAAGTGTGGGTGAGCAATTGGGAAGTTATATCCATCATATGGTGTTGCCTTTGTTTTGTTATGTGTATAGTTCTTTTGCTTTCATTTCTCGCCAAATGAGAGGAAGCATGCTTCAAACCCTTTCTCAAGATTATATTAGAACGGCTTGGGCCAAAGGGTTATCACCTCGATCGGTTTACTGGAAACATGCCATTAGAAATTCATTGCTTCCCATCATTACATTGATAGCCTCTATTTTTCCCGGATTAATAGCTGGTTCCATTGTTATCGAACAGTTGTTTACATTACCAGGCTTAGGTATGTTAGCCTATGAAGCACAGGTAATTAAAGATTATCCGGTAATTTTTACAATCATGTTATTTTCGGCAATTCTCACCCTCGTAGGTTACCTTGTTGCCGATATTTTATACGCTATTGTTGATCCTCGAATTTCATACAGTAAAAAATAATGAGCGAAGATAAATTCTCATATCGCAAATATGTTTGGCAGCAATTCAAGAAGAATCGCGCTGCTTTATTTGCTTTTCGTTTCATTACCGTGATGGCTTTTATCGCTGTTTTTGCCAATCTTATCGCCAATGATAAACCTCTGTATTTTACCTACAAAGACAATACTTATTTTCCTGCATTTAGAGAATATGCGGTGGATTTAGGTTTGGTAAATTGGCCCGAAGATTTGTTGAATATCAATTGGAAATCAGAAACTTTTGAATCTGTCATTTGGGCACCCATTCCTTATGGCTCCACCGAATTCGATTTTATGAACGATAGATACCGCAGTCCGTTGGATGATCAAGATGTGGCAAGCGCCCGCTGGCATCATTGGTTGGGCACCGATGAGCAAGGTAGAGATGTGCTTTCGGGAGTGATTCATGGAACGCAAACAGCCTTCATGGTAGGCATAGTTTCGGTGAGTATCACCTTGTTGGTAGGTATATTTTTGGGTGCTTTTGCTGGTTATTATGGTGACCACGATTTGCAAATTTCTCGCGTGCGTTTTTGGGCTAATTTTATCTTTTTGCCTATCGCCTTTTTCTATGGATTTCAGGTGAGGAGCTTCACAATATCCGACGCCTTTGCCGAATCTGCAGTGTCGGGCTTCACTCAAATCTTCATCTCTTTTATTGTATTCATCCTCGCTCTCACTCTCCTAAACTTACTACTCTTGCCATTGAAGAAAATTGCTTTCCTTGGTAAAAAAGTATCGCTGCCAGTAGATATGCTCATCAACAGAGTGATTGAAATTGTGGTGAGTGTGCCGGGTTTAATTTTAATTATGGCCGTGGTGGCGGTAATTGCTAAACCATCTGTTTTTGTGGTGATGATTTTAATTGGATTAATGGGCTGGACAGGCATAGCACGATTTGTGAGAGCAGAGATGCTACGTGTAAAGAAGATGGAATTTATTGATGCAGCCAAAGCTTTTGGCTACTCTGATTTTAGAACTATTTTTAAGCATGCCTTACCCAACTGTTTAACTCCCGTTTTTATTGCTGCTGCGTTCGGTATTGCCGGAGCTATATTAACAGAATCTACATTGTCTTTTTTAGGTATTGGCGTTGCTCCCGAAGATGTTACTTGGGGGTCACTGTTGAGCGCAGGTAGAGCCAATCCCGATGCTCATTGGTTAATTCTTACTCCGGGTATAGCCATCTTTATTGTTGTTACTTTCTTTAATTTAATTGGGGAAGGGTTGACAGATGCCTTGGACCCAAGGCAGAAGAAATAGCAGGTATTCCAACTGGAAAATCATTGTTTTGTTTTTCGTGTAATACACGTCCTTAGGGGCGAAATACTTTCGCCCGTAAATAGAAAAATTCGATTTTTGATAGTGGGCGAGCGGCAGCTCGCCCCTACATTGATAAACACAATAATCAAAAACCAATTTCTTATCTTTACCTCATGAGCAAAAAAACAGTTGTTATAGGTGCGTCAACCAATCCTGAGCGCTATTCATATAAAGCGACAGAGCGATTGACTGCTCACGGTCACGAAGTAGTGCCTGTGGGATTAAAAGAAGGTGAAATTCACGGTTTGCAAATCATTAAAGGTATGCCATCAGTAGAAGGTGCCCATACGGTAACAATGTATGTTGGTCCGCAAAATCAACCTTCATATTACGACTATATTATGGGCTTAAATCCCAAAAGAGTGGTTTTCAATCCGGGCACCGAAAATCCCGAATTTGAAAAAATGTTAGAATCAAAAGGTATCGAAGCTGTGGAGGCTTGTACCTTGGTGATGTTGAGTGTGGGCAATTATTAAATTTAGTTCAATGTTCAAAGTTCAATGTTTAAGGTTAGCTGACATTGAACATTGGACATTAAACATTGAACGACTAGTATGTATTTGAAGTCATTATCTCTTATCAATTTCAAAAATTATCGCGAAGCCGAGTTCGAGTTTCACGATAAGGTGAATTGCTTTGTGGGTAACAATGGGGAGGGAAAGACCAATATTTTAGATGCCATTTATTATTTGTCGTTTTGCAAGAGTTTTTTCAATCCTTCTGATGTGCAAAACATACAACACGATGAGCCTTTCTTTGTGGTGCAAGGTGAGTTTATCAAAGATGGTGATGTAGATAAGATTCATTGTGGGGTGAAGCGCGGACAAAATAAAGTCTTCAAAAAAAACAAAAAAGAATACGAGCGTTTGGCAGAACATATTGGTGGATATCCTTTGGTAATGATTTCCCCCTCAGATAGCATATTGATTTACGAAGGAAGTGAAGAGCGACGTAAGTTTATCGATGGTATCATTGCGCAATACGACAAAGAATATCTCGATCATTTGATTCAATACAATAAGGCTTTAGCGCAAAGAAATGCTTTGCTTAAATTGTTTTTCAAGGAGCGACGTTTCGATAGAGAATCTATCTTGATTTGGAATGAACAATTGGTAAATCATGGTGTTTATCTTTTCGAAAAGAGAAGGCAATTTATTCAAGATTTCGAGCCAATTTTTCAGCAGTATTTCAATATTGTTTCTGGTAAAAAAGAGGTGGTGGAGCTGCAGTATGAGAGTCAGTTAAGTCATGGAGATTTTGCTCAGTTGTTGGCCGAGGCAGAAGGAGAAGATGCAAGAAAGCAATACACTACAGTGGGTATTCATAAAGATGAATTGCAATTTAAAATTGGCGATCATCCCTTGCGAAAATTTGGTTCTCAAGGACAACAAAAGTCGTATTTGATAGCCTTAAAAATAGCTCAATTGGAGTTCCTAAAAAGAATCAAGAAAGTGAATCCTATATTGTTGTTGGATGATATTTTCGATAAGCTTGATGAGAATAGAGTGAAGCATTTGTTGGCGTTGGTGAATACGAATCAGTTCGGACAAATATTCATTACAGATACGCATCCCGAAAGGATAGAGCAATTGTTGAAGGCGGTGCAAGGCTCACACAAAATGTTTGAGATTGAAAAAGGATCAGTAAAAAGGGTGTGGCATGAAGAAAAATAGCAATCAATCTTCTTTGAAGGAAGCTATACAAGAGCTTTTAAACGCTTATCGTTTAAATGCCGGTATTCAGCAAGCCGAAGTGAAAACATTGTGGAATTCTATGATGGGCCCCTACATTGAAAAACAAACCGAAAAGGTGAAGTTAGAAAATGGTATTCTTCATGTTAAAATAACTTCAGCCGCATTAAAAAATGAATTGATGATGATGCGCAGTAAAATTGTGGAGAAGTTGAATGGGGAGTTGAAGAGGGATTTGATAAAGGAGATAAAGGTATGGTGATTTTTTCGAAATATTTTTCTTAGAGATAGATTAATATGATTTATGGGAATAACAGAACTTTTTATGCATATCAAATAACATTAACATTATTGTCATATTTTGTTTTGATTTACTTTGATGAATACCCAATGGATCTTCCGTATATAACAATGATGTTAGGTGTGCTTATTCCGTACTTTATCAGAATGAATTTTTTGTGGAAAAAATGTACTAGGTTAATTGAGCATGAAGATTTGAATTTATTTAAGAAACACAAGGGGGACAATCAATTTAATAATGGCCAGTATGTGTTTAAATTTTGGAGCGTTTCTAAAAATGAAATTTCATTTATTAAAGATGATAATACAAGGTTTAATCTTACAGAATTAAGAAGCTTTTCTTACACTGTTACTCTTTTGATTTTTGCTAGTAATATAGGTTTGTCTGTAATTAATAACATGAAATAATTTTCTTGGCAACTTAAGTGCCTTGTGTTTTTTAATCAAGTCGTCTAACCAGCATTGGTTTTCTCCTCGGAGGAGGAGAGTGTGATAGAAAAGTGGGGAGGAAGAGGATGGATTAATGCATATTGTTTCTTTTAATAAAAAAAAGCAATGAAATTTCTGGGGTAGTTAAGTCACCAGTCGGAAGACTGGCGCCATAGGATATTAAGCTCCCAATCTAAGACAAGTGCTATCTGTTGATTCAATGAATTTCTTTATTTCTAAAGAATTCGATTTAAGCACATTAATGATATTTAAGGTTGATGTGTTTCCAATATTAATCCAAATCACTTTTGGAGGTGAGCCTAAAACCATTGATAAATCGAAGTAATCGGAATCTTTTGTGATTATAGTTAGATTATTATTTTTCGCATATTCCCATATTTGTGTGTCTGTAGAGGTGTTCATCTTAATGTCAGAAACATGTATTGAAGCAGGGAAATCTTCAGACAATGCATTTTTGATTTTGTAAGAAATATTTTGATCGAAAAGAAGCTTCATTAGTTCACGTAACGAGTTTTGTCTTCTTTGTCGGATACATACATTAATGCTGCATCAATATCATTAAGGGTGAGTTCTGGGTAGTCGGCAACAATATCTTGTTTCGACATTCCCGAGCCCAGCCAATTCAAAATGTCATATACGGTAATTCTCATTCCTCTAACACATGGTCTTCCTCCTCTGATTTCAGAGTTGATGGTAATCACATTTTTATAGCTAGCCTTCATAAATACAAGCGTTTAAACAAATATACAAAAAAACACATATCAAGTTATTGGAAGTCAAGTATTGAACAAAGTTTACCAATAAGCCTTTTTTCTTCTTACTTTAGCCCCCTAAAAATCACAATATAATGCAAACAGCAGAAAGAGTATCGGCCCAAGATTTATCAGATAATTTCGTGTTTCAACGAAGCGTATTGGCTTATGTAGAGGCTGCGAAAATAGTGAGTGGTGATGTGTTAGAGGTGGGTTATGGCGAAGGTTATGGTGTTAAATATTTGGCAGGTAAAGCTACTTCATACTTAGGTGTAGATAAATATCCGTCGCCTGCTCACGAAAAGGAATTTCCTTCAAACGTAAAGGTTCGTATCATGAATGTACCTCCTTTGGAAGGTATTGCCGATAACAGTATCGACTTTGTGGTGTCGTTTCAAGTGATTGAACATATTGAGGACGATAATTTGTATGTAAAAGAAATTGCCCGAGTTTTGAAACCTGGTGGAAAATATATTGTTACCACTCCGAACATTAAAATGTCGATTACACGCAATCCTTGGCACGTTAGAGAATATAAAGTGGAAGAACTTAAGGCATTGCTTTCAAAGCATTTCTCATCGGTTGAATGCAATGGCGTTTTTGGTAACGAAAAGATAATGACTTACTACAATAAGAATAAAGAATCGGTGCGCAAAATCACCCGCTTCGATATCTTCAACTTACAGTGGAAATTACCAAGATGGATGTTGCAAGCGCCTTATGACTTTTTAAATAGAAGAAATCGCAAAAAACTATTGGCTCAAAACAACTCTTTGGTAGCCGATATCAAGATGGAAGATTATTTCGTTGCTCCTGCTAATGATGATTGTTTCGACTTGTTTTATGTGGCGACTAAATAAAGTAAAAAGTTAAAAGGCATAAGCCAAAAATACCTTGCAACTTTTTGGCTTTTGGCTTTTGCCTTTTCACTTTTGTTTAAAACACTGTTAAAAAAAACGTTACTTCTTTCCCTATTCACATTATTATAATGAGTTAATTAGAACTCATAAAATCTATCAGATGAAAAAAATCATTGCTGCTTTATTCCTATTGCCCGCTGTTAGCTCATTTGCGCAGGATTCTACACTTACACTTAAGTTGAAAGATACCTTAACGCACTACGTGAACTACTACAAAAATGGCAAACAAAAAGAAGCCGAAGGAAATTACCGCAGAGGTGTGGAAGAAGGGAAATGGACTTTCTGGTATGCCAATGGTAAAATTCGTCAGGAAGCAGAATACGTTGCCGGAAGAATGCATGGTAAAGTGGTGCTTTACTTCGAAAATGGAAATAAAGAAGATGAAGGAACCTTTTTCTTAGGTAAAAGAGCCGGAGCATACACCGGCTATTACAGCAATGGAAATATCAAAGTGCAAGGCACCTACAAAGATGATGAGCGCAATGGTAAATTCACATTCTATTATGAGAACGGACAAAAAGAATCGGAAGGTTTTTATAATAGTGGAGAGAAATCTGATGTTTGGAACTTTTGGTACAAAAACGGAAAAAAAATGAAGGAATCTCGCTTCCTGAAAGATAAAGAGCAAATCGACAACTATTGGGATCCAAAAGAAAAACAATTGGTGAAAGATGGTGAAGGTACTCTGCTTGAGTTTTATGCCAACGGCAACAAGAAAGCTGAAACTCCCATTTCTGGAGGTTTCTACGATGGCTTGGCGCTTAGCTGGTACGAAGATGGAACCAAATGGACTGAGATGCAATACCATTTGGGAAGATTGAATGGTGTTTACAAAACTTACTATACCAACGGTAAACTTAAAGAAAGTACCAACTATAAATTAGATAGAGAACATGGCGCTTGGGTAGATTATACCTTTGATGGTTTAAAAGAAGGTGAAGGATTTTACAATCTTGGTGTTGAAGATAGCAACTGGACTTGGTACGCCAACGGAAGAAAAAGAATTGAAGGATTCTTTAGAGATGGCAAAAGAAATAAAGTTTGGACTTATTACTTCCCAGGCGGAGTAACCATTGAGCATCAAGGTGCTTTTGTGGATGACAAAAGAAATGGTGAATGGATTTTCAATTACCAAAGTGGAGCACTATTGAAAAAAGGAAAATTTGTAGATGACAAAAGACAAGGTTTGTGGACTGTTTACTACGAAAACGGCGCAAAGGAACATGAAGGTGAATTTAAAGATGATAAAGAAAATGGGGTGTGGACTTCTTGGTTTGAGAACGGACAAGTTCATGAAAAAGGAGCTTTCAAAATGGGCGTGTTAGATGGAAGATGGGAAGCGTATTACCAAGATGGAAAACCCGAGTATATCGCAACTTATGTCAATGGTGCTAAAAATGGTGAATACAAAAAATGGTATGAAAGCGGATTGCCTAGAATTGAAGGTTTTTACAAAGATGATTTAGAAAATGGTCACTGGAAAAAATACCACGAAAAAGGTGGTTTGATGGAAGAAGGTGACTACTCGGTTGAAGAACATAAAGTGGATAACAAAACAGTTAAGGTGAGTTTGAAAGCGGGCAAATGGACTGTGTTTTTCCCTCACGGTGCTCCGTCACAAACCATGAGCTACAAGTTTGGAAAACTCAACGGCAAAATGACGATGTACTACTCTACAGGTGTGGTTCAAAGCGAATGCAATTATGTGAACGACCTTAAACATGGCGTTTTTAAAGTATTCGATAAAGATGGCAAACTTGTTAAAAAAGAGAAGTACGAATTCAATAGAAAAGTGAAGTAGGATTTTAATCTAACTTCATCCTATGGCATCTAACAAACACGCTCTGCTTCGTTATCGAATAATCGATAGAAGAATACGCAACAAGTATAAGCCTTTTCCAGGTGTTGAAGATTTAATGAAGGCTTGCGAAGAGGCTTTGTATGGCTCTGATTATGGCGATGCAATTTCTAAATCTACCATAGAAAAAGATTTGCGCGCTATGCGCGAAGATGAAGAATTAGGCTTTCACGCGCCCATAAAATTTAGCAAAAAAGATAAGGGTTATTATTACGAAAATCCCGACTATTCCATCAATGATATTCCCTTAAATGACGATGATTTAAGTGCTATACAGTTTGCTGCGCGAACTTTGTATCAGTTTCGCGACAACGACATGTTTAAACAATTTAAGTTTGCTATCGATAAGATTTTTAATCGACTGAATATTTCTCCCGAAGTGAAAGATACTGCCATTGTGCAGTATGTTCAGTTTGATCAAACAGAGGCTGTAACGGGTAGTGAATTTTTGCCCTTGATTCTTTCTGCCATCAAAGAAAATCAGAAAATCGTTTTGCAATACAAAGCTTTCGGCAAAGATAACGCAAGCGAAAATTTGGTTCATCCTTACTTGCTTAAAGAATACAAGCATCGTTGGTACTTAATCTGTTTTCATGAAGGAAAACAAAAGGTGATTACCTATGCTTTGGATAGAGTGGTGGATTTAAAAGTGGAAAAAGCATCGTTTAAAATATCGAAAGATTTTGATGCGTCGGTTTTCTTTAAATATTCGTTTGGCATTACACAAATTGAGGAAGAACCAGTTGTTGTAAAACTTGAATTTACAGGCTTGCAGGCGTCGTATATCAAAACACAACCCTTGCATAATACACAAAGTATTGTAGAAGATTCGAAAGATAAATTGGCGGTTGAACTTAAAGTTACCATTACTCATGAACTTATAGAAAAGCTGTTGAGTTTTGGCGCCGGCGTGAAAGTTGTGGCGCCTAAATCATTGCAAAAAATGATTGCAGATAAACACAGAGAAGCAGCTGATTTGTATTAGTTTAAGCTTGGCGTTTCGTAAAAATTACTCAATACCGAAAAAGGCGATTTATGATCGCGCAATATTTTTCCCCAAACTCTGCGCGGTGCTTTATTGAAAATATATTCTGATTTTGCCGGATAAATAAACCAAGCATTCTTTTTGAGTTCTTCTCTAAATTGTGCCGGACCCCAACCCGCATATCCAATGTAAAAGCGAATATTGTTGTTGTTGAGTTCTTTGTTGTTTGCCAATTCCTGTATTTTGTTGAAGTCGCCACCCCAAAATATTCCTTTTTTTATTTGAATGCTATTGGGAACTTTTTCGCCTAAAGTATGCACATAGAAAACAACATCTTGATCAACCGGTCCGCCATAATAGACCTTCATGTTTGTTTTCGGAAAATCTTTGATGGCATCGGAAACAACAATCTCCGAAGGCATGTTTACCACAAAACCCATTGTACCTTGTTTGCTATGCTCGGTAAGTAAAACCACCGCACGCTTAAAATAAGGGTCGTGCAAAAAGGGTTCTGCAAGTATAAGTTTTCCTTGTTCTATTTTAGGTAAGGCCATTACGCGAAAATAAGAAGATAAAGAATTCCCTCCTCTATTTATTTTCACACAATTATTACATATTTTTAAACGATAATCTTATTGTTATGAAAAAAGTATTTTTAGTGTTAGCATTTTCATTGCCAATGTTATTGGTTACTTCTTGCGGTCCTACTGAAGAAGAATTAAAGGAAGCCGATAAAAAAATGGAGCCAGAGAAGATCGAAGACAAGCAAGAATTGAAGGATTTAAACAATGAAATTGGTGCCGAGCTAGAGGGCGACGATAGCACCGCAACAGCTAAATAATAAAGCATGTCGCAACTTACCAAAGATACTTTACTCGATTTGTACGAGCGTTTGCTCGTTCCTCGTTTGTTCGAGGAAAAGATGTTGGTGCTGTTGCGTCAGGGTAAAATTTCTAAATGGTTTTCGGGCATCGGTCAGGAAGCCATCTCAGTTGGTGTTACCGCTGCTTTGCATCACGATGAGTATATTTTTCCCATGCACCGCAATTTGGGTGTTTTTACAGGAAGAAAAATTCCTTTAAACAGATTGTTTGCCCAATTTCAAGGAAAGGCATCTGGTTTTTCAAAAGGAAGGGAAAGATCATTTCATTTTGGTACCAACGATTTTCATATTGTTGGTATGATCTCACATTTGGGTCCGCAATTGTCTTTAGCCGACGGAGTGGCACTAGCCAACAAGTTGCAAAAAGAGAGAAAAGTTACTGTAGCTTTCACCGGCGATGGAGGAAGCAGCGAAGGTGAATTTCACGAGGCATTGAACGTTGCTGCTGTGTGGCAATTGCCCGTTATATTCATTGTTGAAAGCAATGGTTATGCTTTGTCAACTCCTTCGAAAGAACAATTTTTAAATGCCAGTTTTGTAGAGAAAGCCAATTCTTATGGCATAGAAGCCGTGAGTGTAGATGGTAACAATGTAGTTGAGGTGTATCAAAATATTTTGCAACTCAGCGAAAGAGCGCGTAAAAATCCGCAGCCTTTTTTGGTGGAGTGCAGAACATTTAGAATGCGCGGTCATGAAGAGGCCTCGGGCACCAAATACATTCCGCAACATTTGTTTGAAGAATGGGCAAAGAAAGATCCTATTTTAACTTTCGAGAATGATCTTTTGCAAAAAGGCATCATCAGCGAGCAAGAGAAAGAAGCTATACACAACAAAATAAAAAATGAAATAAGTGCAGCGGTGAACGAGGTGCTGGAAGAAGAGGACATTGTGCCTAATGTGCAAGAGGAGTTAAATGATGTTTATGCGCCGCATGTTGCAGAAATTCATGAACCAAAAGGAGTGGTAAAAAACATCAGATTTATTGATGCGATAAGTGTTGCATTAAAACAAAGTTTGCGCAAGTATGATAATCTTGTTTTAATGGGACAAGATATTGCAGAGTATGGCGGGGCATTTAAAGTTACCGAGGGTTTTGTAGAGGAGTTTGGAAAAGATAAAGTTAGAAATACACCATTGTGTGAATCGGCTATCATAGGCGCTGGAATGGGCCTAAGCATCAAAGGATGGAAGTCGGTGATTGAAATGCAATTCGCCGATTTTGTTACTTGTGGCTTCACGCAAATTGTAAATAATTTGGCTAAGAGCAATTACCGTTGGGCGCAAAATGCCGATGTGGTGGTGCGCATGCCTACGGGGGCAGGTGTTGGTGCCGGACCATTTCATAGTCAGAGCAACGAGGCTTGGTTTTTTCATGTGCCCGGTTTAAAAATTGTTTATCCTGCTTTTCCCTATGACGCCAAAGGATTATTGAATGCAGCTATTGAGGACCCTAATCCGGTATTGTATTTCGAGCACAAAGTATTGTATAGAAGTTTACAGCAAGATGTTCCCGAAGATTATTTTACGCTTCCAATTGGTAAAGCAAAAGTGCTGCGTGAAGGAAATAAGGCAAGCATCATCACTTACGGTATGGGTGTGCATTGGGCCTTGAAAGCGGCAGAAAATGCAGATGTAGAAATCGTTGATTTAAGAACTTTACTTCCTTTAGATACCGATACTATTTATGCTTCGGTGAGGAAAACTGGTAAAGCTTTGATATTGCATGAAGATACCTTAACAGGCGGTATTGGTGCAGAAATAAGTGCACTGATTTCTGAACATTGTTTTCAGTATTTAGATGCGCCAGTAGTTAGAGTAGCGAGCATGGATACTGCTGTGCCATTCAACCAAGAATTAGAAAAACAATTTTTAGCCAACAGAGAGTTAGAAGATAAATTAAAGGCACTTTTGAATTATTAAAATGAAACTTCTGCTCATCACTCCGCCTTTCACTCAACTCAACACTCCATATCCTGCAACAGCTTATTTAAAAGGATTTTTAAACACGCAAAAAATCAATTCTGTGCAAAGCGATTTAGGAATTGAAGTGATTTTAAGGTTGTTCACCAAACAGGGATTACAGAAATTATTCGCCAAAGTAAAAGTGAATAAATTGTCGCCGAATGCGTCTCGAATTTTTCAGTTGCAAAATGAATACATCAAAACCATCGATCAGGTGATTTTGTTTTTGCAAGAGAAAAATCAGGCATTGGCGCAGTTGATAGCCGAAAGAAATTATTTACCCGAAGCCTCTCGCTTCAATCAGTTAGATGATTTAGATTGGGCCTTTGGTACGATGGGTGTGAAAGATAAAGCCAAGCATTTGGCTACGTTGTATCTAGAAGATTTAAGCGACCTAATTGTAGAGGCCATCGACCCTCATTTTGGATTTAGTAGATATGCCGAAAGGTTGGGTAGATCGGCAGCATCTTTTGATGAATTGCATCGTGAGCTACAAAAGAAGAATACTTTCATCGATGATATTTTAATTGAGATTTTACAGGAGAAAGTAGAGAAGGAGAATCCTCAGTTGATTTGTTTTTCGGTTCCTTTTCCAGGCAATTTGTATAGCGCATTTAAATCGGCGCAATGGATAAAGAAAAATTATCCTCACATCAAACTGGCGATGGGTGGTGGCTTTCCAAACACCGAACTTCGTTCGTTAAAAGACAAAAGAGTTTTTGAATATTTTGATTTTATCACCTTAGATGATGGCGAACGACCCATCTTAAATCTTGTGGAGTTTCTGCAAAACAAAAGAAAGTTAGAGGAGCTCAAAAGAACTTTTGTGTTGCAAAAAGGTGAAGTGAGTTTTGTTGATGGAGCCAAAGAAAAAGACTTTTCTCACGCAGAAACAGGAACACCAGATTATAGCGATTTACTGTTAGATCGATATATTTCGGTGATTGAAATTGCCAATCCAATGCATCGTTTGTGGAGTGATGGAAGATGGAACAAGCTTACTTTGGCACATGGCTGCTATTGGGGTAAATGTACTTTTTGTGATATCACATTAGATTATATTAAGAACTATGAACCTTCGGCAGCGAAGTTGATAGTAGATAGGATAGAAGAGCTAATTGCTCAAACCAACAACAACGGATTTCATTTTGTAGATGAAGCGGCTCCGCCAGCTTTGATGCGCGATGTAGCTTTAGAAATTATAAGAAGAAATTTAACTGTGGTATGGTGGACCAACATACGATTTGAAAAATCGTTCACTAAGGATTTATGCCTGTTGTTGGCAGCCTCGGGTTGCATTGCAGTATCGGGAGGATTGGAAGTAGCTTCTGAAAGATTATTGTCGTTAATCAACAAAGGAGTGACCTTGCCACAGGTAGCAAATGTTACGCATAATTTCACTCAGGCAGGAATCATGGTGCATGCGTATTTGATGTACGGATTTCCAACGCAAACAGCACAAGAAACTATTGATGCATTAGAGGTAGTTCGACAATTGTTTGAAAGCGGCATTGTTCAAAGTGCTTATTGGCATCAATTTGCCATGACGGCACATAGTCCGGTAGGCTTAAATCCCCAACAATTTAAAGTAGAAACAGCCACCAAGAAGTTGGGAACCTTTGCCAACAACGATATGATTTGTGTAGACAAAATAGGTGCAGAACATGAGAAGTTTAGTGAGGGTTTAAAAAAATCATTGTTCAACTACATGCATGGAATTTGTTTTGATTATGAATTGCAAGAGTGGTTTGATTTTAAAGTACCAAAAACAAAAATGCCTTCCAACTTTGTTAGCAATGCGATATTGCAAGGAGAGAATTTCAAGTTAAAGGGCAATACAAGAGTGGTGTGGATGGGCAATGCTTTGCAATTTAAATCAACCACGAAAAAAGGAAAAGTGGAGGTGCTAATTTCGAGTAAAAGGGAAGAGATTTCTTTTGTGTGTTCGCAAAAAATGGCACAACAAATTCTTGATTTTACTACCAGAATTAATATTTCCAATTCAAAAGTCTTTCAATTTTCAGAACTACAAAGTGAGTTTACAGATATATTCGGCTCAGCAGAGATTTATATATTGAAAGAAAATGGTTTGTTGTATTTGTAATTCTGTGCAACTCTGAACAATCTGCGTTAAAAATTTCTCCCACATATCCCGCATATTTTCGCAGAGAAGCATGAACAGTATTTGAAGTGTAGAACAATAGTTCCTTCGGGGTACCTCAGGATGACAACCACGGTAAGGAAAGGTGTTGTATGTCATCCTGAGGTACCCCGAAGGAACTAATGCCCTTTACCTCGATAAACTACGATGATTTGTAAGGCACCTCATGATAAGTTTTAACGTGTGGCCCCATAAAAATTCTACCGTAGATTCTAATGATTGCTAAACCGTCGGTGATGAAACTCATGGAAATGAAAATAGCCAAGCCAATTTGATTTTCGTGAATGTGGCTAAAAATTAAGTCTTCACCAACAAAGGTTGGAGTGATTGGAAATCCGGTTAAGGATAAACATGCGAATAAGAAAACTAAAGCGATTTTAGGGTGCTCATAGGAGTGTCCATTGAAGCGATTTAAATCTAATTTGTTTTCAAATTTTTTCAAACGCGCTAAGCATAAATAACCAATGGCTCCGCCAAGAACAATTCCGCTTAGGTAAAGTAAAGTGTGATCGTAAGTGAAATGTTCATTGAAAGAAACCGCTAAAGTTATCCAAAAATGATTCATGATAATTAACAGCCAACTCATCATTACGTTGCTTCTTTCCACAAATGCTTTGGTTACCATTAATAAGCCAATTATTGCAAATATTGATGGTAAGTATTGATGCACGATAAGCGGAATTAGTTCTTCATTAAATAAACAATACACCCCTAATAAATATGCTGGAATAAAGAATAAAAGCACTTGTTTTACTGAAATAAATCCGAGATAATTTCCCACTTTATTCATGGGACTCCACACTATTTTATGCATGATATTGTCTAGATTCCATTCCTTTAAACTTAATAGATAAATGGAATATTCAATTCTTTTGGGCCACGTATCTTCTATGGTTAATGCACGCGGAGTGAAATTATAAAATTGCTCTTTGATAAGATAACTTACCACCGAAGGTGAAACCAATAATTGGTATGTTCTTAAGAAGGCATTTCCTGCAAAATGTATCAATGCCAAATCATCCCAACCCATTGAAATCTCAATGAATATGAGTCCGATTTGCGCTATCGATGAATAAGCAATCTGACTCTTAATTGAAGATTGTACCCTTGCAATGAGCGTGGTAATGATACTGGTGCTTAAACCTAAAATGGCTATTACCACACGCACCGATGTTTGGTGTTCCCAAAAAGGAAAAGTTCTCAAAAGTAGAAAAGCGCCAATGTGCACCGAAAGCGAACCATAAAAAATGGCGCTTGAAGGAGTTGGGCCCTCCATGGCTCTTGGCAACCAAGATGAAAATGGAAGTTGCGCCGATTTAGCTGCAGCAGAAACCAAAATCATCAATGAGATGAAAATACCAATGACGCTATGCGTTTCTAAATGCTGATTGACGAACATTTCATTTTGCAATTGAAAGAAAGTGATATTACCATGAAAAAGGTGATGCGCCATCCACATGGCCAAAATGATTCCCACATCGCCTACGCGGTAGATAGAAAAAACTTTTATGGCATTTTTCACAGGAAGGTAACGATCGCGGTAGAACGCAATCAAAAGAAAAGAAGAGATACCTAGAATTTCCCATCCAATAAAAAGTGTTTCTAAGTTACCCGAAAAGATGGTAATGTTGTAGCCGATAAAGAAAAACTGAACGGTTAAAAAGAAACGCTTGTAGCCCGATTCTCTGTGCAAATAGTATCTACAATAGGTAGTAACCAAGAACGTAAGAAAAGAACCAACAATTAAGTAAACTGCTGTTATTTTATCGAAACAGAAATCAACAAAAAACTCATAGTGTTCGCTGCTTATCACTGTTAGTATTTTGTGGTCGGAAGAAGGGTGTCCGTTCCACAACCAACCTGCCACAAAGATTGTAGCTACCAAAAGATGAATACCTGCAGAAATAAATGTTACGCGTGAAATTATTCCTTCCTTGTTGCCTGGCATCAGAAAGGTGAGTAAGAATCCTGCTAAAGGAATCAATACAAATAAATAAAGATAATTTTCCATAGCAAGTTAGTTGATTAAATAAACCGGTAAATTGTCGTGATGTTCTTCAAGAACAGCTGCTAGATTTACCTTTTCTATTTTATTTTTTAGTGGAGTATAAGCTGTAAATGCTCCGTTTTTAAATACAGAGAATTCTCTGGTTTCGGGATTTACAGTAACCAAGTGAACCCATTCATTGATAAACCATTCGTAGGTTTCTGGAGCCTTTTGAATGGTTTTTAAAACTACATCATTGAAATGTTCAACGATGATCATCAAGCGAATTGGTTCGTGCACTTCTATCATCTGACTAGGTAATCCTGGTCTTAAATCACCATCGATACCGTTGGCAACACCGAAGAGTCCCATTACATTGTGAGGTAACTTAGTACCTGCACCAAGCTTTTGGTTATCTACTCTTGAGAAGAAATATTCTAAATTTATTCCTCCACACACAGGTGCAGCGGCTTTTAAAATATTGAAGAGGTAAGTGCCATCGGGGTCGACCTTATAATCGAAAGAATTCATGAAAGATCTTCTGTCTAAAAATAATCCTTCGGTAAGCTCTCTTCTTCCTACAACGCACAATGCGTTGGTAGCATGATTTAGTTCTGGTCGGGGTTCGAAAAGTGAAACAGATCGAACTAAAATTTGCTGATGAATTTTTTCTGCCGGTGCATGTGAGTCGATAGATTCGAAGCGTCGTGATCTTTCTTTGGCGTTAAGATCTAAAGCTTTTAAGAAATTTGCTTCGTTGATTTTGTGCAGTTCTTTATTCTCCGCAAATAATGAATCAACATCGTAAAATGCAATTTCATCACGTGTGGTGTCATGCAATCCACCCACAAATTGAGTGCTCGATGGAATAACAATTCCTTTGATTGCAAGTTCTTCGCGCACTTTAGGGTGATTGAGCATAAACGACATTACACGCGCGTTTACCGAACCCGGACGCCCACAGCAGGCACCGCAGTCGTAAGCTGCGAAATGAGGATTATTTACGCTGCTTGCACCATGTCCGATAAGATACACCAATGGTGCAAAATCTTTCACCAATCCAATACTTTTAAGTAATCCCTCAGCACGTGTAGTCATCTCACTGATGGTGAATCCAATTTGCAATCCGTTTTCGATATCGTTTGCATTTTTGTTTTCAATGGTGAGTTCTGAATTTTGATCCATGTGTCGGAAGGAGTAAGCTGTAGCCGGACTCATAGATGGGCGAAAGATATTTACAAACAATTTCACTGCAGCCCAAAATCCAATGGTTTGAGAGATGAACCATCCTTGCAAAAGTGAATGAGATTTCTCATTGAAGTGAACTTCTTTTTTTCTCTTTAAGGAGCTTCCTACTTCCTTAATTAGGAATTTTGGAGTGACGGGTGCCGGACAAAGTTTTGTGTAAAATTTGCCGTCTTCGGGTTGAAAGAAAAATTCAACACTAAAGAATCCAGGGGTTCCAAAAGTCTCGCAGTTATTATCCATTTGCTCCACATAACGACGAAAAGAACATTCTCTATCGTCGATACAAAATAATGCTTGAAAACTTTTTTTGCCTTTTTTCTCTTTGGGTTTTTCTTCCTTAATACCTTCAAGAACCTCGTCGTAATAACTCCATTCAAAAGCTTCTTGCCACAAGTTGATTACTTCGTTTAATTCGGTTGTAGGCACCTCTTCAAATAGATCATTAGGCGCGTTTTTAACGCGTACAATAAGTGGTGCCCATGTTTTACCAAATTTGGTATCGAGTGCATCTATCTCCAAAAGTAGTTCGAAAATTATGAGATCGTGTAATGAGATTTCTCTGGTATCGAGCAAAGTAGATGGTAAATCTTCAATGGCCGACACCATGCCCGACCAACCTTGATGCGCGAATTGTTGGTCGTAGAGATAAGTTTTGTAAAGTGCCTCATCACCCGTGATCAAATGAAGTAAATCACTTATTGTAGTGTTCTCATTAAGCAATAATTTTTTTGCCCTTTCGGTAGAAAAGAATGAGGTGAAACTATTTTGTTCAAGTTCTCTTATTGAAGCTAAGAAGCCTTTGTGGTGCACAGGGAAATTCCAAATAGAAATACCTTGATCGAGATACGAACCCAATGTGCGGTACAAAAGAGGGTGGGTAGTTGCGTCAATATCTATGTGGTATTCTTCTTTCCAAAATGCTCTTAATTTACCCACTCTTGGATGGATAGATGTATCGTAATTTTTATTTAGCAAATTATAGTGCCATTGTTCGATAAACTCGGCACCTTTTTTTTCTGATATGATTTTAAATAGAATTTCCTTTCGAATTCTACCAGAGTTGAAAAGCTCACGGTATTCGCTAAGACGTAAAGATGTTTTATATCCGAAAATTGTAGAGGCGTTTTTGAGTGCTTCTTCAAATTTCAGATTTTGAAAAGCATGTAAAGTGTTGTGATGAACGAAATCTTTTAACGGCGCTTGCGCAGGTAAATAGTGTTTCAATTCATGCAGTACTTCATGCTCATCAAACTTGGTGTTTTGATGATTTTTCATAACTTTTAAATTGAAATTTGATATTGTAAAACAAACATTCCTTTTCTATCTGTATTGGTAATGTCGCCGTTAGATTGCGTTGAATAAATCGGACGATTTTGGTAGATGAAACTCAATTTGTTGTTTTTGTGCAAGTATAGGTTGGCACCAAATTCATACATAAGCATTGCATCGGTTAATCTTTCAAAAGCTGCGTACTGAGCGCCACCTACAATTTGTAATTTCTCTTTTCCCTTAAAGGTTTTTGATGGCAAAAGATATCCTGCTTGCAAATAGTAGATATTACCTGTACCAACCATTGGAAAAGCATTTCCTGCGCCATTAAAATTTACAGCCGAATTGCTTACACCATTTGCAGGGTTCATCACTCCTGTATTTTTAATATAAGCTCTACCCATATCTAAGTGGTGAAACGCCGCATAAATTGTTATTGCGTCACCACTTTCTTTATGAATTGGTGCATCGAAAAAAACATCGGCAGCAAAAGCAGTTAAAGCTGTAGAAACTGTATCTCCGGTTGCTCCATTCAGTTGCCACATGGCTTGCGGTTGATTGATGAAACCTGCACCAATATTAAAAACTTTTTTGGCACCCAGATAGGTTCCTACAGTGTAAGGAATGGTATTGTCTTCCTTATCAAAAAATTGATACATAAGGTAAGCTTGATATTGAAGTTGAGAAGGACGTAACGAAAAATCGCTGTGCGTTTTAGAAATAGCTTTTGGCGCATTAGGTGCATTCAATACATCGAAGGGTTTCGATAATGCAATTCTGTAATCTATTTTTCCCAATTTACCTTTGGTGTAAACACTTAGTTTTCTTAAAAATTGATCGTTAATACCATTGGTGATTTGCTGATAAATAGGAGCATCAAGCAAAAGTGTTGTGGCGATACCTGGGGAAGAGTAGCGTGATAACCCCGACCAGCCAGTTAATCCAGCACCAATAGAGCAATAGTTGTTGGCTACTTTATATTCACCTGTTACATCGTGAAAAAAGACCGCAGCGTATTGTTTATTAAGAGAAAGGTAACTAAAGTTGTTCATCCCAAATTGAGTGTAGAAAAAAACATGATCAGAAATTTGTCCGAAAAACTGTGCACGTGTTCTTCTCAATCCTATATCAAAAAGATCATTCACACTTCTGCCGTTTACCAATGAATTGGGATTCATTTGCGTATATCGTAACCAAGTTTGGTTGACAAAAGTCGCCTTTAAATAATGTGAGCCATCTTCATTTAGATTGAACTTGATTTGTCCGTTTAAATTGAGTTGCGCGCCATTGTTGCTTTGAGCATAATAGCTAGAATAAGCAAATAGCATCAAAGCGATGATTATATGTTTCATGTTGAATAATATTATTTGATTATTTTTTTAGATGAAAGAGCATGTCTCGATAAGGATTTGTGATTACCTAACCCAATGATAGACATTTTACCACCTTCAGCGTTGTAGTCTTTCATGAATTGGCTAACATTTTTCATCACAGTATGATCTACCAAAGCACAATTAGAAAAATCAATATCCACATTCTTTTTTGCAGGTAATTTTGCTAATCCTTTTTTCAAACCAAGGTAATTGGTGAAAACAGCAGATTTATTTACAGTCATTAAAAATTGACCAGAAAGTTTTTCTTCAATAACATAATCCGCTTTGAATGAAGCCCCAAAAGGCATTCCATTGAAAAGATGAATGATGTATTTTAGCAATATTCCTGCAGCTATACCAACCAATAAATCTTCAACTATGGTAAAAATTATGGTAGCAATAAAAATGGCCAATTGCTCTTTACCAAGGTGATAGGTATGCAAAAATTCGCGAGGATGAGCCAATTTAAATCCAACAAAAATTAGCATTGATGAAAGAGCCACGACAGGAATCATTTTGATTATTGGTACCAGCAATACAACGCAAATAAGCAGAACAGCACCATGGAAGAAATTCGACCACCTTGTTTTACCACCATTGTGAATATTGGCAGAACTTCTAGCTACTTCCGAGATCATTGGTAATCCGCCCAATAATCCCGAAACAGCATTACCAACTCCAACTGCCATAACATCTTTACTCAAGTGCGATTTTCTTTTGTAAGGGTCTAAAAGATCAATAGCTTTTCCTGTGAGTAAAGATTCTAACGTACCCACAAGAGCAAACATCAAGAGATATTTTAAAAAGATAGGAAGCAGTTCAGAATTGGTGATAGCACTAAAATCAACATTGAAGTTCAATTGAAAATCGCCAGGATTTACCAGCGGATTTAAATTCTTAAATTCTTCACCTTCTAAATGAAATGTTTTTTCTAGTATTATGGCAACCACTATTACTACTAAAGCAGCTGGAATTTTTTTCACCACAGGGTGCTTAATCAAAGGCATTCCAAATAAGATCACAAGGCTAACGATGCCGATAGTAAAAATATATACATTGAGCTGAAGGAGTGAATCTGGAATCATTAAGATGAGTTCTAGCGGACTTTTTCCTTTCAATAAATTAGGAGCAACGCCAAGTGCAAAGTGAAGTTGTTTAGCCATGATTAAGATGCCAATGGCGGCTAGCATTCCGTGTACTGCAGCCAAAGGAAAGAAATCGGCGAAGCGGGCAACTTTCAGTAATCCAAAAATTATTTGTACCAAACCGGCAGCAAAAACTACAGCTAAGGCCAGTTTCCATCCTAGGTCACTATTACCTCTTCCAAGTTCTTCAACAGCACCTGCAACAATAACAATAAGTCCGGCAGCCGGACCTTTTATCGTTAGCTCAGAGCCCGCAAAGAAAGAAACAATTAAACCACCTACAATCGCGGTTAATACTCCCATCACAGGAGGAAATCCACTTGCAGAAGCAATTCCTAAGGAGAGTGGTAATGCAATTAAAGCCACTAATACACCAGAAATTAAATCATCTTTCCAGTTTTCTTTGAATCCGGCAAATCCGGTTTTTGGGATATTTATCTTGTTCATAATAAGTTCTGTTTGAGTAAAAAAATAAATGCATTAAAAATTAGATCCACAATAATTTGTGGAGCGACAAATAGAACTTATGATTTAAATAAGGAAGGTGCAGTTTTTAATAAAAACAGGTGTGCTGCTTAAATTAAAACTTAAGTGGTGATGTGAAAGTAAGGTGTTGTTGGATTCTTGCGTGTGTAAGAATGAAGCGAAAAATGAGAAAACAATTGGTAAGTGGTATTCTACCGAATGATCTTCGGTTTCACTTTCTTCAACTTCTTCAACTTCCCCAATAAAACTATTTGAATTGATTTCGTTTTTATTAGAAGAAACTTTTGCTTGTTTGCCTGTATAAATATTTTCTACAACAGCGCTTGAATTAGGCAATGAAAAACCATGGCTAGAAAAAGTGAAAGTGAAAAAAAGGAAAATGCTTAAGGATATCAGTGAAAAACTAATATTTGATTTTTTGTTTTTCATTATTGTTTTTTCCACTTAAATGAAAGATTACCTATACCATCAATAATTTTTCTAAAGATGTCGAAGTACAATGTAAAGTAAAGTAACAAGCTCATCGACACAATTACAATTATATTTACCCAAAAAGTGTTAACCTTTCTTCCGAAGATAGTTTTACTTGGAGCAAAGAAGTGCGCTCTAAAGTATTTTGAATCGCGGTAAATCGGATTGTCTTTTTGAACGAACTGTCCATCGGCAACAATGATTTTTTCTGTTTCGTTTTCGTTTTTAACCAAATGATTTAAACTCTCATTTTCATATGCATCTCTAAACTCAATGTATTTCTTTACATCTTTGTTCATCGATTTGGTTTTATTGTCTTTTCTTTTGTCGTATTCGTTGTAATAATAAATGTAATTATCGGTAAGTTTTTCAAGGTCTTTGCGCATGCTTTCCAACATAGCTACAGTAAGTTGCATTGGTTCGGCAGGAAGCGTAAAACTAAATTTAAATTCATCTTTAACTCTAATCATTTCCTCCTTCATTTCAAAATGAATGAGATTTAAATTGTTTTCAAGATAAGCTTTGTATTGTGGAAGGTTGAATCCGTCGATGGCACTGGTAATACTATCTTTTAAGCCTACTACCCAATGGTCTTTTTTGTATTTATAGAAGGCCATGGGTTGCTCAATTCTATAAAATTCTCTTTCAAATTTATTGTCTTTAAACTGGTTTACGGCCAAGGCTTCAAATGCCCATCTAGAGGTCATCATATCTCCTGCAATGGGCACTTCAGTTTGTGAGGCAATAGAAGGATTCAGTTTATCAAATTTCACGATAACCCCGCTTAGCAACAATTGAGGAATCAATAAGATTGGAATCAAAATATAGATGGTAACCACCGAGTCGAAAGCCGATGAGATGTTGAGACCTAACATATTGGCAAAGCAACTGGTTACAAATAAAACCAACCAGTAATCCATATTTAATCCTTTGATATCTAGTATGGTATTTCCAATGATGATGTAGGTAAAAGTTTGAATAGCGGAGATGATAATCATGATGCTCACCTTACTTAGCAAATAGCTACTGCGACTAAGGTTAAGGAAGGACTCTCTCTTTAAAATCTTTTGATCTCTAATAATCTCCTCAGCACTAACTGTTAGTCCTAAGAATAAAGCTACCACCACACTCATGAATAAGTATGCAGTAATGTTTTCGTTGTAACGGAAAATATATTCTGCGTCTACCGATTCGGTACTGTAATAGCGAACCATGTAAGAAAGAATAAGGGCTAGGAGAGGAGCCTCTAAAAAGTTAATCAACATGTATTGCGTGTTGGCTAATTTAGATAGCACATCACGCACGAAGAAGACTTTAAATTGATTGAATTTTTTAGGGATCTTGTATACTCCGCCTGGTATTTCTTTGGCTTCTGTTCTTTCTTTTGCAACTTTTTCTATTAATTGAGGAGCAATTTCTGTTTTGTAATGGTCATTCCATTGTTTAGGAGTGACCTTACGTGTTCCTGTGATATTTCCATATTCATCTACTACTTTAGTTTCGATGATATTGAAAATCTGTTCAGGATTTACGTTACCACATTCATGACATTCACTTTCGTTGGCGTTAACGTGGTTAATCGCCTTTTTAAAGTAGATCACGGCATCAACCGGATTTCCATAATAAATAGGGAAACCACCAGTGTCTAGAATGAATAGGTTATCGAACATCTTAAAGATGTCTGATGAAGGCTGGTGAATTACAACGAAAACCAACTTGCCTTTAAGCGCAAGCTCCTTCAGCAAGTCCATGATATTCTCAGAATCTCTTGATGACAATCCCGAGGTAGGTTCATCCACAAAAAGCACCTGAGGTTCACGAATCAGCTCTAATGCAATATTCAAACGCTTTCTTTGTCCGCCCGAAATCTTTTTATTCATCGGATTTCCCACCTTAAGATGGCGAATCTCATAGAGTCCGATATCCTTCAACAATGAAGATACTTTCTTAATTATAGCCTCATTAGAAAGTGTATCGTAGCAAAGTTTGGTGTTGTAGTAAAGATTTTGAAAAACGGTAAGATCTTCTAGTAATAGGTCATCTTGTGAAATATGACCAATGATACCTTCTAGCTTTTCCTTTTCTTTATGGATGTCAACACCATTGATTTTAATGCTTCCAAATGTTGGAGCGGTTGTACCATTTAAAACATTAAGTAATGTTGATTTGCCGGCACCACTGGCCCCCATCACACCAATTAGGTGTCCGCTTTCTTCACTTAAATTTAAGTTGTGCAAACCAATTTGTTTTTCATTGAATTGAAAAACAACATCGTCGATGGTAAAGTGAATGGCTTGTAAGTTACTGTCGCTGCGGAAACGGCTCGTAATATCGCTGTAATATATTGGTAGTACTTTGGCATTTCTTAACGATGAACCGTGACTCAAGAAGTAAACTCTACTTTCTTCAATCACTTGTCCATTAAGATACATAGCCTGTTTACCAAAGTATCTCAATATGTACATGCCCACACTGTTTACCTGCAATACTACAACAGGTGCAGGTAATGTTTCGGCAAAAATGTGTTTGGTTTGAGTAAGACTAAAATCTTTATTGTTGTTAACTACCAAGTAGTTTTGAGCATCTGGAATATTTTCGGGAGTAAGTTTAACAAACTCCATACATTGCTTGAATTCAGCATCATCAATGTTGAAGGTAGAAGATACTGTTTCAACGAATTCAATTTCTTGTTCACCAATCTCTTTGTCGGCATAGATAAACTCAAGCAAGCGAAGCAGAACAACAATTTTTTGGTTTTGGGTAAGTTCAGAATTGATTTCGGTGCAGATCACCAATACTTTAACCGAGTTAACAGAAGTACGCTTTCTTTTCTTTTCGCTTTCTTTAGAAGATTTTTGGTGTTTTTCTAGGTATTCTTCAAAAAGTACTAAGTAATTTTCTACTTGATCGAGGCTAAGTTGCTGCTTAAGGAATGCTTTCACCACCGATCTTCCGTCGTGGTTAATGCTGTCTACCTTTGCGATAATGGCAAACAGCTGCATTAATGCTCTTAATATTCTTTCACTCATTCTTTTGCGCTGGAGATAAAAATAAAAAAAGGCGCTGATATAAACCAGCGCCTTTCAAAATATTTCGTCATTAATATTTATTGTTTAAACCCTATCAAAATTACAGCACATCCCGATTTTGTATAGGTTTGGTCTAATTCAGCCTCAATAGTCACTTCTAAAGTAGATTCTACTTTAAAATCCCAAGAAGGCATGTTGCTGTGTTTAGAGCTATCGAAAAGGATGTGTCCTTCTTGATCTTTTACTCTAAAAACCAAAGCGTTTTCAGAAAAACCGCTACAAGCGGCAATTCTGTATTGAGTTCCACCGAAGAATGTAGTTTGAAATTCTGCAGTTTGATCATCAACCAACAAAGCACGGTACGATTGTCCGTCAGAGATGTAAGCTGAAGTGAAAAATTTTCCACAGAAATCAGCAATGGTATCACACATCTGCGCCTTTGCGTTGAATGATATTGCTGTAAATCCTGTAATTAGAGCTGTAATAAGAAGCTTTTTCATGTTCTGCCAGAATTAATTTTGTACGATGTGGTTTCTTAATGAAGTGATTTTTTCAGAGATAACTTTGTAAACTTCATCACTCATTTGAGGCTCAGTCTTCGACTTGATAGTAGTGATTTTGTTAGCGTTATCAGTAACTGGTTCAACAAAAGTGTACTTAAAAGTTACCTTGTCGTACTGCTCTTTAATTTCATTCAACTTGTTGTAAAGCATGATCATATCGTCATCAGAAGTATGTTTGCTTACCATGTTGATTAAGTTGTCGATTGACAATTTTTGTTCAGCGATTCTTTTGATAACATCTGGGTGTGGTTTCGCGCCAGCAGTATTGATTGCTAAATACATACTTTCCAACCATCCGCCAGTTACGATTAAAGCACCAACATCTTCTTTCTTGTTGTTTTTTAGATAGTGGTCGCAATCTCTGTAAGTGCTTGAAACCAATTGCAACAATGAGTCTTTATTGTCGATGTTTTTCTTGATTCTATCTAAGGTAGCTTTGTTGAAAGCTGCCATCAATTCCAATTTGTCTAATAACTTGTTTACATTTTTCATGTATTTCATTGCGTCATCAGAGTGGTCATAAATAGAAGTATAACCTAAATCAGCACCATAAACACCTAAATTCAATGCCCAAGCATATTTAGTAGTGTATTGATCTATTTTGTTCTCTTTATTTAAAATTGATGCATTGTATTTAGCACCACTTTTCTTCAGCAATAGAGAAAACTCTACCGGAGATGGGATGCTAAAAATTTCTCCTCCTACTAAGTGCGTAGTACCAATATCTGGAGGTTTAACGCCAGCTGGGTCAGTTGTAGGATCTACAGTGTCATCGCAGGCAGTAAATAGAGTTAGCCCAATAATAGCCAAAGGAACTCTTGTGATTAATTTTCTAATGTTCATACACATCAGTTTATCTATAGATTTAGTTCAAATACCTTTATTCCTTCTACAATTTAGCTACTATATAAGCAGCCCAATTAAAGAATTCATTATGCAATAATAAAAAAACCTTCTTAATAACCTCTAATTTCTTTAAATTAATTTACGAGGTATTTATAAAAAAAAAAGAATGTTTATCTATATTTGCCCGTTGGAAGATAATTTTAACCTATTGTAATGAAGAAAATTGGAGTTTTAACATCGGGTGGAGATTCACCAGGAATGAACGCAGCGATAAGAGCAGTTGTAAGAACAGCTATTTACCATAAGTTTGAGGTGGTTGGAGTAAGAAGAGGATATGATGGTTTGATTGATGCCGATTTTATAGAAATGCCTAGTTCATCTGTTGCTAATATTATTCAGCGTGGTGGTACTATTTTGAAAACTATGCGCAGTGCCCGTTTTATGACCAAAGAAGGTCGCCAGACTGCTTTCGATAATTTGAAAAAACATGGCATAGAGGCTTTAGTAGTGATAGGGGGCGATGGTACTTTTACTGGTGCGTCGGTGTTCAATAAAGAGCATGATTTTCCTATTGTTGGATTGCCAGGAACCATCGACAACGATTTAATTGGTACCGATTTTACAATAGGTTATGATACTGCCCTTAATACAGTTATTGAAGCAGTTGATAAAATTCGCGATACTGCCGATTCTCACAATCGTTTGTTTATTGTTGAGGTAATGGGTAAAGACGCTGGTTATATTGCCTTACGTTCAGGAATTGGTTGCGGTGCTGAGGCTATTCTATATCCTGAATCGAAAGATCACTATATAGATCATTTGATTAAGCGATTAGAAGATGGTAAACGTCGCCAAAAACAAAGTTCTATCATCATTGTTGCTGAAGGTGCTAAAGAAGGTGGTGCGGCAGAAGTAGCAGCGAAAGTAAAAGAGAAATTTGATTACGATACAAGAGTAGTGGTGCTGGGGCACGTTCAACGTGGTGGTTCTCCAACATGTATGGAACGCGTTCGAGCTTCTCAAATGGGAATGGCGGCTATTGAGGCTTTAGTGAACGGTAAGAAAAATGTGATGATTGGTATCGTAGATAAAAAGATTGCTTACACTCCGTTTGAAAACGCAATTAAACATACGGGTGATATGAATCCCGATTTGTTGCGTTTGGCAGAGGTGCTATCCTTATAAAAAGTTTAATATTACTTGTTTAAAGTCTAAAGTTTCACGTATTTTTCATGAAACTTTAGACTTTCTAATTTTATACCCAATTGAGTTTATTTGCCGACATAATTCTACCAATTCCAATAAAGGGCTGCTTTACTTATAAGGTAGCTGAAGGAATGCAGTCGGCTTTGTCGCCCGGACAAAGGGTTGTTGTTCCTTTTGGGAAGTCGAAATTTTATACCGGATTGGTGCGTGCTGTGCATTCCACTGAACCTAGTAAATACGAAGCAAAGGAGATTTCTGCCTTGATGGATGAAATGCCTATAGTGAACAGCATTCAAATGGAGTTTTGGGAATGGATAGCACATTACTATATGTGCTCAGTTGGTGAAGTGATGCAAGCTGCTTTGCCTTCGGCTTTTTTGATTTCTAGCGAAACTCAAATTTTAAGAAATCCCGAAAAAAGTATTGAAGGAGAACAGCTCAGCGACAGAGAGTATTTGATTGTAGAGGCTTTGAATCATAGAGATGTATTGAGTTATTCTGAAGTTTCTCAGGTGGTTGGAATAAAAACCATTCATCCACTGCTAAAATCTTTGTACGAAAGAGGGATTATCCTTTTTCAGGAAGAACTTCGCGAAACATATACTCCCAAATTAGAAATGTATCTTTCGCTAAGCAAAGATTACCACAGCGATGAGGCCCTACAAGCCTTGTTTAGTTCTTTGTCGAGAGCTGCAAAGCAAGAAGATGCATTAATGCGCTTTATTGCACTTGCAGGAAAAAACGTAGATTCCTTTTCTATCTCAAAAAAGAAGTTTACAAGTTTAGAAAACGTGTCGGCAACAGCGTTACAAGCTTTAATGAAACGCGGCGTTTTTGTAGAAGAACAAAGGGAAAGTGGAAGGTTGGCTGCACACGACGAGCAATTGATGGATGCAAAGTCGCTCAATGAAATTCAAGTGCAGGCAGAAAAGGAAATACAAGAGAATTTTGAAAAACACGATGTAGTGCTTTTGCATGGCATTACTGGTTCTGGTAAAACAGAAATATATATTCAACTTATTCAGCAACAAATAGAACTTGGTAAGCAAGTTTTGTACTTATTACCCGAAATCGCTTTAACCACTCAAATCATTACACGACTGCGCAAAGTTTTTGGTGGAGCTGTAGGTATTTATCATTCAAGATATAGCAACAACGAAAGGGTAGAGGTGTGGAATAAAGTTTTAACTGGCGAATATAAAGTGGTATTAGGTGCTCGTTCTTCTTTATTTATGCCATTTCAAGATTTGTCCTTGGTTATTATTGATGAAGAGCATGAAGCTAGTTTTAAACAGCAAGAACCTGCGCCAAGATACCATGCACGCGATATGGCAGTGGTGTTGGCTTCTAAGTTTAAAGCTAAGGTTTTAATGGGGTCGGCAACTCCTTCTATTGAGTCGTATCATAATGCTGTGCAGGGTAAGTATGGATTAGTGAAATTAGAAAAACGTCACGGCGGAGTGATGTTACCCGAAATTTTATGTGCCGATGTTCAAACAGAGAAAAAGAAGAAATTGATGACTTCAATTTTTTCTTCTCTCTTGCTTCAAAATATGGAAACTGCCTTGGAGAACAAAGAGCAGGTTATTCTCTTTCAAAATAGAAGGGGATTTGCTCCTGTGCAGGAGTGTAGCACATGCGGACATATTCCCAAATGTACCAAATGCGACGTGAGTTTAACTTATCACAAGTTCACCAACTTATTGAAATGCCATTACTGCGGATATTCAGAGAAGAAAGGACTTGATTGCACAGCGTGCGGAAGTTTAGAATTAGAATTGGTGGGCTTTGGAACGCAAAAAATAGAAGAAGATATCAAGCAATTTTTTCCAAAAGCTAAGATTGGAAGAATGGATTGGGATACTACACGCACCAAAAATTCATACCAACAAATTATTGCCGATTTTGAAGATAGAAACATCGATATTTTAGTTGGTACTCAAATGATTTCTAAAGGTCTCGATTTCGATAATGTGGCATTGGTGGGCGTTTTAAACGCAGATCAAATGTTGAATTTTCCCGATTTTCGTGCGCACGAAAGAGCCTATCAGCTGATGTCGCAAGTAAGTGGTAGAGCCGGTAGAAAAAACAAAAGAGGAAAGGTGGTGATTCAAACTTATAATCCTAATCACAATGTGATTCAATATGTGATCGACAGTAATTACGAAGCATTGTACCATTCAGAAATTCTTCAAAGACGTAATTTACATTATCCACCTTTTGTTCGATTTATCAATCTAACAGTAAAACATCCTAGCGCCGAATTGCTCAATGCTGCAGCAAATTTCTTGGCAGATCATCTTCGTTCTGCGTTGGTGGAAATGGATGTTTTCGGTCCCGAATTCCCAGCAATCTCGCGAATAAGAGGAGAATATATCAAAGAGATTTTAGTTAAAGTACCGCGTACCCTGCCTATCGCTAAAGTGAAGGAAATCATTCAACACAAAATGGATGTGTTTAACACCACAGATCCATTTAAAAAGTGTCGATTAATTGTAGATATAGATCCGAATTAAAAAAAGAGCCCCGATTTTTTCGGGGCTCTTTTTATTTTCTTGTTTGTCTTATTTCACAATTTGTTGCACCAGCTTATTCTCTCCAACAACAATTTCTACATAGTAAATTCCATTGGCGTAGGTGCTAAAATCAATTTTCTTAGCTCCATACATAGTACCCATGGTTAAAGTCTGACCAATACTATTGTAAATTCTATACTGAATAGCGTCGCTTCCTTCGTAGTTGATGTTTAATAAAGAGTTTGCTGGATTAGGGAAGATATTGATTTGCTTTTTCAATACTTCATTCACTCCTGTGCATACATCAACATTGATAGTTAACGGATTTGAAGTTATAACATTACTCACTACGCAGTTTTGATTTGAGGTTAATTCACATCTAATCTCATCTCCATCATTGTATGTTGAGGTATTATAAATATTAGATGAGCCAGTTTGCACTACATTTAATCCATTGTACCATTTGTATGTTGGATTACTTCCTGCATTGGTCACATTAGCGGTGAATTCTAAAGGGTCATTCGGACAAGCGGGCAATGAGCCTCCTGTTAATTGAACATCTGCGGTTGCGGCAATATTTAGATCTTGCACAACAGTAATGTACGATGTTTTGCTTTGCTGAATACTATTTACCGTAAGCGTAACATCTTTTGCTCCAACTGAAGAATAGCTTACAACATGCGGACCAGCTGTATTGGCAGTAGCAGGAGTTGCTCCAGCACCAAAATTCCAAAGATAGGTTGTTCCTGTTCCGTTGGTTATATTGGCGGTGAAAGTAACATTTTCGCAATTTTTCACATTGGTGTTGTTGGCAGAAAAATCAACGCCTAACGATACTCCATTGCAGAATTGATGGTTTACAGGCGAAGTGTAGTTCGCAACTGTGGTTTCAAAATAAGTGCTGTTCCCACTTACATTTTTGAATCCTAATTTATCAGCCGGATTACTTGAAACACATGTGCCTAAATTTAACCATACACTATTTGATCCTGGTGCATTACCTTGTGTCCACCATTGTGCTCTGTACTTATTGCCATTGTACGAAACAACTTCGCCATTTCCATTTCCGAGCGTAGCATCACCAACATAAACTGTTGAGCTATTCCAGGCAGGAGTTGTGCAAGATCCCGAATTAAATGCATTACTTATATTGATGTCGTAGCATCCTGCGGCCAAACAGAAATCATATGAAGTTACACCCGCATTACTTGTGGGAGTGATGTTGGCAGATGATTTAATGGTGTTGTTGTTTTGCTTGATGGTCCAAACCAAAGCATTGTTTTTAGAATTATCATCGATGTAAAATCTATGGGCTACACCATCTTGAAAGTTGGGATTACTTATCACTTCATTGTCTAACAAATTTTCATCGACACCACCGTTTACATTACTCAACACAACTTTAAAGGAGTTGGCGCCATCGATACCTGTTAGGTTACCCAAGGCCACATTTGTGCTGGCATTTTTTGCAATGCTTAAGCCTGTTAAATTTATGGTTGAATCAAGCACATTGTTCAAATATATTTGAACGGTTAAGCTATTCAATGTTTCTGCACCTTTATTCTTAATGGTAACTGTAGGTGATACTGAAAGCCCACAGCCGTTTATCGTTACATTGTTGATTGAAACCGCTTGAACGTCTTTTTGTGCTGCCGGACCGGTTGTGTAAATTGGAGATTTCCAAATACCTCTTCCATAAGTCCCTACATAAACATAGCCACCTGTTTCGTCTATTTCAATTTCCTTTACTGAAATATAAGGAAGGTTGTCGGAAAAAGTTTGCCAGTTCGCTAAATTATCATCTATGTAGTAAACGCCAGATGACATTCCTACATATAATCCGTTTTCACTACCAGCTTTATAAACCACGCAATTTGCAGATATGGCTGGAAGGTTTAGTAGTTTGCTAGTCCATGTTGTGCCACCATTAGTAGTAACATAAACTTTTGCAGAACCTGTGGTGGCAATAGCAACGCGATTCTCATCGTCAGGGTCAATCGCTATATTGTTGATGTTTCCACTTATTCCATTGTAAATATTCGTCCAATTCAATCCTTTGTCTGTGGATTTGTACAAAGCAGCTCCAGTTGATGAATAAATAATATTGTTGTTTGTAGGTGCTACTTTTATTTGTGAGAAATTTCCTCCTGGACTAGCAGCAACTAAGGTAAAGGTTCCGCCCGGTAAGGTAGCTTTGTAGAGATTTGCATTTCCTACATAGAATGTTGTAGCATCAACAGGATCTTGTTCCACGGGGGTAACCCAGTTGCCATCTAATCCTCCGGGTTTTCCTTTTCCAGAATAACTGCTTCCATTGTTGGTAGAAATGTAGATGCTTCCATTTTGAGATGTTCCCACAAGAACATTTGAGTTGTTCCAGTCAACAAATGCCTCCATTCCATCTGCACCAAGCCATTCGTACCATTTGTTGTCTATTGTTCTATATACAACAGTACCTTCATCTTGGGCGCCACCTAAAACTTTACCCGATTCTGTTTTTGAAAGTCCGATACAATATAACTGACGAATTCCTAAGCCGGTAGATAAATCCACAAATGAGGTTCCTTCGTTGCTTCCTTTATGAATACCACCATCGGTACCAGTAAATAAAAATGATCCATATGTTTCACAAGCATGCATATCGGCGTGAATGTAAGTAGATGGGTTGCCAGACCACAGCCATGAAATTTGTTTATTGAATGTTGCTCCGCCATCGGTAGATTTGTAAAATTCAAAGCATCCTCCAAACAATATGTTTTTATTTGCATTTGAAACCGAAAATCCCATGCCATACCATGATAAACCGCCAAAGATATCGGTTGTGTTACCCATTGCTGAAAATGATGTTCCGCTATTTGTTGAGCGGTAAACTGCAGCAGAGCTATTGATAACATAAACATATGCTGCATCGGCAGCGGTTACCGCTAATCGACATTCTGATCCACTAAATCCAGTTGAGTTGGTCCAAGTTGCACCTCCGTCGGAAGAATATTTCACAACTCCAGATGCGCAAGCATATACGGTATTAGGTACGCCGGGCTTGAACTCGATGTCGTAATGTCCGCCATTACTTACTGTAGACCAAGTAGTACCGCCATTAGTCGATCTTATCAGTCCACCAGATGTTGCGGCTATAATGATTTGTGAATCATCTGGCTTTATCATTATTTTTTTGATCGATGAGGTGTTGTATACTTTTGTAAAACTACCTCCCGCGTTGGTTGATTTATATATGCCAGAAGTCGTTCCTAAGAAGTAAGTAGAAGAATTGTTTGGGTCGATAGCAACAGATAGCATGTTCATATTATCGGAAAAGTCAGAAAGTGGAGTCCATGTAGTACCTCCGTCTGTTGTCTTCCATGCTCCGCCCGTTGGCGAACCTACAAGAATATGATTGTAATTATTGGGGTCTACCGATAAGCATTCAACTCGACCAACTCCCGGATTCCAACTGCTAGTGGGGTTTCGTTTGTTTGGTCCCATTTCAGACCAATTGGCTGTTGTAGCTAAAACCTGTGTTTTAGGCAAAGAAGCTCTAAACTTCTTCATGATTTGCTCTTCTTCATTGCCTGGTAATAACAAGCCTTTTTCATTGGCTTCCATCAAAGCGTGGTGCTCCCACATTTTGAATTGCTTGTATCCCGAACCTTTTTCACGGCCGTGAATATCAAAATAAGCTTCAGCTGCTTTTTGAATTTCCTGAACAGAGTAGGTGCCCTGTTCAATCATTTCCCAGAATTGTTGTCCGTAGGAATTGTAAAATGCCCCGCAAATCAATGCGCAAGCAATGAGTAATTGTTTTTCCATCAGATGTAATTAATTGTTGTAGTGGGTTCTCTCGTCTTAAATATAGGAGGTTAAGATTTAAGAAGCAAACGTATTTTATCTAAGGTTTTTACCTTAGTAAAGGATGTTTTTTGAGCTTTAGTTTTAGTGAAATTGCGACTTTCGGAGTGTTTTTACTTTCAAATTCAGGCTATTAAATTAAGCCTTTTTCGATAAGAAATTTTACTTTGTAAACGGCAACGATGGTCATGCTATCGGTAATTTCTCCATTTAACACCATTTCGAAAACTTCATTGAAAGGAACTTTTTTTACAAGCAATTGTTCGTCTTCATCGGGATGAGATTCATGGAAAGTTAAATCTTGAGCAACATACAAAATAGCAAATTCATCGCTTACACAATTGCTCATGTGAAATTCTTGAATTTTAGTCCATTTTTTTGCTTGTATACCCGTTTCTTCTGATAATTCACGTCGCGCAGATTCTAAGGGGTCTACATCCTTTTTTCCACCACCCTCGGGCATTTCCCAGCTGTATGCGCCCACAGGAAATCTCCATTGACCAACTAGCCATGTATTATAATTTTCATCCAAAGGTAAAATGCCTATCGCTAAATTTTGAAAGTTCACTGTGCTGTATTGTGAGGGGGTGCCTGCCGGATTCAACACATCAAACTGATTTACCTTAATCCAAGGTGTAGAATGTATTTCTTTTTGAGATAGAATGGTCCAAGGGTTTTTGTGTTCCGACATTTTTTGCTTTTTTTGGTAAAAATAGGACTTATTTTAAAGTTGTGAAGTTTAAAAAAGGAGATAGTGTATTATTTCTTAATGAGAAGATGGAAGGCGTAGTGCAATCTATTTCTTCTCGAGGAATGGTAGTGGTGCTAACCAGCGACGGATTTGAATTTCCTGTTTTGCCCGAGCAGTTGGTGCATAAGCTCACCGAAGAGCAAAAGAAAGAAGAAAAACCAAAGGAAATTCCCAAGCCGAAACCAATTGTTGTAGAAGATGATTTTTCTGACATGATTTTCATGAAGGAACAAAATCAAAAAAATATTTCTCGTCCGCATTCACATCGAAGAGACGATGTAGAAATAGAAATCGATTTACATATAGAAAAACTCACCAATAACTACCGCAGTTTATCTAATGCTCAAATTGTGCAAATACAACTGAAGCAAACTGAACAAATCATGCGCACCGCATTTTCAACAGGAATGCATCGTGTGGTGATTATTCATGGTGTGGGTAACGGCACTTTGAAACATGAGGTAAGAAGTTTTTTAAAACGCTATGAAGGAATTCGTATTGAAGATGCGAGTTTTAGGAAATATGGGAATGGTGCTACGATGGTTTATTTGAAGTGAGGTTTTTTTTAAGTCGTGGATCACTAATCTCCTTCTCCCTTTTCTAAAGGGAGAGTGCGAAAATGCTTGTGGGAGGGAAGAGGGATTTATTTTACAATCAAGTTATCAACCACCTTAAATAAATCTACATCATAATATTGTTTTTTTCCAATCAAGCTATCAGGAACAATTTCAAAGGACTTGAAATTTATTTGAAGATTTGTCTTACCAGATTCAGCATTGCCTAGCGCCCAAAAAGCAGATGGACTATAACCAATACAGTTTTTTGATAAATCTTTTCCCGAAGCATCGAAAACTGAAGGTTGATAAAGTAGATCATCAAAAGTTTCTTCGTTTATATACCCAATACCATTACTGTGGATTGTTAATTTGTTAGTAGTGACGTTCGATTTAATTAAACATACTTCTCCTACATATCCATTAGGAACGATAATTTTATATTCAGAATCCGAGCAACTAAAAAATGTTGCTAAAATTAATATGAAATTTGTGGAATGATTCTTCATGACATATATTTTTTAGGTAAAACTAATATTCAAAATCCCTCTTGCCTTTCCCCGCTTTGCCTTCACACTCTCCCTTTAGAAAAGGGAGAAGTAGATTAGTGATGCGCACGTGGAAGAACTGGATACAAAAAAAAGCCCTCCGTCTTTCGACGGAAGGCTTTTGTTTTTTTGAAGCAGTAACAATTATTTGTTAACTACACCAGAAAGCTCAGCACCAGCTTTGAATTTAACCACTTTTTTAGCAGCGATTTTAATTTCTTTACCAGTTTGTGGGTTTCTTCCTTTTCTAGCGTTTCTTTTAGCTACGCCGAAAGTACCAAATCCAACTAGAGCAACTCTGTCTCCTTTTTTAAGAGCTTTAGTAGTTGCAGTTACAAAAGCGTCTAACGCTCTTTTTGCATCAGCTTTAGTGATTTTCGCTTCAGCTGCGATTGCTTCGATTAATTCTGCTTTGTTTGCCATGTTATTAAAACATTTAATGGTTAATGAATAAATTGACTATCCGGAGTCAAATATATGTGATATCTGTGTTTCTCCAAACGTCAATCGCTGAAAAGCCCGAAAATGTTGAAAAATGGGGGGTATTGTTAATAACTTGCGTCTAAAACGTACTGAATTCGCCTATTTCGTGCGGTGTGTTAAGGGAATGTGAATGAGAATGCGCAAATAAGTATTCTTATTTCACGAAGCAGCCTGAAACATTATAGCCTTTCAAGAAGTCACCAACGAACATCTTGTTTTTACCGGCTAGTTGAAGCTGCGTGATCTTTAAAGCGCCATTGCCACAGCCAATGAGTAAAGTGTTTTTTTGATCGCTTACTATTTTACCTGCTTCAATTTGTTCTTCACTTTTTTCACTGGCATAAATCTTCATCAATATTTCTTGTCCGTCTTTTTGAAGATTTGTCCATGCTGCCGGATAAGGTGAAAGTCCTCTTATCTTATTGTGTATGGTATCTGCATTCTGTGTCCAATCTATCTTACATGTCTCCTTAAAAATTTTAGGTGCAGGCTTCATTTCTTTTACCAACAAATCTTCTTGATATAGCAAATTGATATTGTTGGTTTGTATTCTATATACAGTATCTAAAACAACTTTTTTTCCAAGATCCATTAAAGTGTCGTGCAACTCTCCTGCGGTTGTTGTGTCGTTTAGTTTTACTTTCTCTTGTAATATTATTGCACCAGTGTCTATAGTATCGTTTAAGAAGAATGTAGTAACTCCGCTTTCTTTTTCTCCATTGATTACTGCCCAGTTAATAGGAGCAGCTCCGCGATATTGAGGTAACAAAGAACCATGTAAATTTATAGTTCCATTTTTAGGCATGGCCCAAACTACTTTAGGCAACATTCTAAAAGCAACAACTACTCCTAAATCGGCGTTGAGTGCTTTTAGTTCTTTCAAGAAATTTTCGTCTTTTAAATTGGTGGGTTGTAAAATGTTTAATCCTTTTTCTAAAGCATATTTTTTTACCGCCGACATTTGTAATTGGTGGCCACGTCCTGCTGGTTTATCAGGCGCAGTAATCACTGCAACCACATCATAACCGTTATCCACTAATATTTGTAAAGAGGGAACAGCAAAATCTGGTGTTCCCATATAGATAATTTTAAAGCTCACGTGTTATTGTTTTAGAAGGCAAAGATAAATTATCTTACCAAAGAAACATTACCAATCATCTTTTGGTCTTTTCCCCATTCATCTTTATAATACAGCATGTAAACATACAACTCTATTTGTGCATTGCCCGAAGCTGTTTTTCCATTCCATCCTTCATTGGGAGTGGTGCTGTGAAAAATCACATTACCCCATCTGTCGAAAATATATAAATCATACCCTTCACTTTGAATGGATGTGGTTTGAATAGTAAACACATCATTAACTCCGTCGTGATTAGGTGTAAAAGCTGTAGGGGCATATATCTTTTGTTGAAATGGTCGAACACACACTTCTTTGGTAAGCGTATCTGTGCATCCAAAGTTATTGGTGTTGATTAACGATACATTGTAGCACGCTACAGAATCGGGAAACATATAACAATCGCTTGTGTTATTTGATGTGTCGAAATCGCCAAACAACCAAGTATTGCTGGTGCCTCCTTGTTCTGTTACATTCTGAAAACAAAAATAAGGGTAGTCTTTATAGGCGTAGGGAGGTGTAACATTAAATAAAACTAATGGGAGTGGAGATGCATCTATGGTTTGCGTAGTAGTGTCGGTGCATCCATCTCCTGTTGAAATAATGTAGGTAACTGTTTTATTTCCATAAACATTGTAAGTGTGCACTGCGGTATCTGTAGCTCCGCTAGTTTCATAGCCATCACCAAAAATCCAATGATAGTTGGTGGGCGTAACAGCTGTATTGTCTTTAAATTTTATAGTAAGCGGAACGCAGCCAAAGGTTTTGTCCATGCTAAATTGAGCAGTGGGTACGGGAATTTTTTGAATGCTAATAGTGTCTTTTAATGTGCAGCCTGGAGTGCCACTATCTGTTACTTCTAGTATGTAGGATGGTTGTGCCTGAGTAACATCGATAACCGGATTTAAAATATTAGGATTGCTTAAGCCCGTGGCTGCGGTCCACAAATAGGTGTAGTTTCCAATAGCAGCAGGATTAACGGTAATGTTTAATGGATAATTTAAAGTGCTCTGACAAATGCTTAAAGTGTCTTGTAAATCGGTGGTAGGGAAATCAAATATTTTAACGCTTAAAGTAGTGTCGTAAGTACAGCCAAAGTTATTTGTAACAGAATAGGTGTAAGTGGAATTGCCTGCTGCAGCTGGAATGGCACAAATTTGTTCGCCGTTCGCAGAAGTATTTATGATAGTTGGATCATTTTGCCAAGCTGTTGAGTCGGATGCATTGATATTAAAGGTTGGTGTAAACGATATTCCGCTAGGAATGATAGCCGGATTGATATTCAAATCCCATGAACATAAAAATCCATTGTCTGAATGAAGTGCATCGCACACTTCAAAAGTCCATGTACCATTTAAAGGACATCCCAGTAGGTTGGTCAAAGGTTGAATACTTTTGTAATCTCCAAAAGGTATGGTTTGGCCCTCTGTTCCTCCCTGAAATAAGAATCCGTTAACAGCAGTGGGAGTGAAGCAATATTGGCCGCAAGTACCCATATCATTAGGTTTTGAATCATCGTCTACAGGTGTTCCCATATATCGTCCTCCGCCCGCAACATTGTGAAGAATGGTGCTTTGGCCGTTCGGACAAGTTAATTTTATAGTTAAATCTTGCACGTAGGAGTGTTCCATATTCACGCAAACACCTTGAAAATCGCTAATGTTAGATAGTTTCTGTCCGGGAGTAAATACAGTATATGTCATGCTAGAACTAAAACAAACACCAATACCATCGGGTAAAGCGAGTGATCCTCCTGTGTATTTGGGCGTTGGTTCTTTGTATGTTGTTCCTGTTACATTTCCTGTGAAACAAGCTTGAGAACCAAGGCAGATACTGTCGTCACCAGTTGTTCCGGCAAAATCGGGACGGGTACTCACAAAAACTTTTACCTGTTCTTTATTGATGTTGGTACACCCTAAAGAGTTGGTAACTCTAAGTTCAACAAGCAATCCCGAAGGATTAGGGAAAGTGCTGTTGTATGTTGAGCCAATAACAGTATCTTTTTTAGAGAACCATTTGTACTCTGTGATGTTTCCTGTGCCTGCTGTTGAAGATGACCCATCTAGAGCGATGTTGCCTCCCGGACAAATACGCAGCACCTGAGGGCCGGCAATGTTTGCTGTAGGGAATGTACATTTGTTGCCGCAAGAAATTGATCCTTCCCAAAAACCTGTGTTATTGTTATCGCTGGTGAAATTAAATGTCAAACAACCACCAGGATTTATTGCAGTAGGAGAGAGTGTGAGGCCCAAAAGTTCGTCGTTCGAAAATTTTCCCAGTAAAGTTGATGCGGTAGTAGGACCATCGTAAACACGCAAAGTGTCCATGGCATCAAGATTGAAGGCGCTAAAATTAATTTTGATGGCTGTACCACTGCTACCATCAGAACAAAGTGTATATGTTTTGTTTTCATTGGGAGCATACCCTAAGCCCCCTTGTCCGCCCGAATCATAAAAAAAACCGCTGCATGTATTGTCTGTAGCGCCATCGGTGATTATGAAGTTTTGCCCATACATCATATCACCAAGCATAAAGCTTAAAATGAGGAGTGTGTATTTAGGCGAAAATATCATCTTTTCAATATTACTTTATTAATAGAACATTAACAACGCGTAATGGTTACAATTATTAAGACGATGGTGTTGAATTGTGTTGCAAATGGTAAAAACAAAGTTTTGACTTCTGGGCTAAGAAAGTTAAATTTAGCCATGCGATTTAAAATTGTATTTATTCTGCAGCTTTTGAGTGCTACCCTTCTGGGGCAAATCATCCCCAATAAAGGGCAATGGAAGAATAATATTTTGTTTAAGTCGGCAATAAGTAACGGACAATTGTTTTTTGAGAAGGATAGGCTTACCTATCATTTTATGCATCCCGAAGATGCCGAAAAGATGCACGGTCATGCAGCGCGTTTAGATAAAAAAGACAGTTCAATGAGGTATCATGCCTATCAAATGATATTTCAAAATGTCAATGCCAATTGTGAGGCTTGGGGAGAGACTCAATCGATAGATAAATTCAACTATTTTTTAAGCAAGGATACATCAAAATGGGTGCGTAATATTTCTGCTGTTCAAAAAGTAAAATATCGGCAGATTTTTGAAGGAATAGATTTTCTCTTTTATAAGAATGATTTAGGATTTAAATACGATTTTATCGTACAACCAAAATCAGATCCATCTCAAATAAAGTTTTACTACGAAGGTGTAGATGAGCTTAAACTCGCAAACAATGAATTGCATTTGAAGCTTTCTTTCTCTGAAGTGGTGGAGCTAAAACCTTATGCGTATCAAAAAATAGGAGGAAAGATATTGGAGATTCCCTGCGAATTTGCATTGAGAGAAGGTGTGGTTTCTTTTGTTTTAGGAAATTATGACCATTCCAAAGAGTTGGTGATAGATCCGCAGCTTATTTTTTCTACTTATTCGGGCTCAACAGCCGATAATTTTGGCTATACGGCAACATATGATGAAGACGGTTATTTGTATGCTGGAGGTACTGTTTTCGATATTGGTTATCCTACAACGATTGGTGCTTACGATGTGTCATTCAACAGTAATCCTAAAAATGGAAATGCTTGGGTATGGGATCCATACTTTGGTTGGGTTTTCGCTGGCTTTGGTAATTCAGATGTGGTCATCACCAAATATGCTCCCGATGGCACAAGTAGAATTTATTCCACTTATTTAGGAGGTGATTTATGCGAGGTGCCCCATAGTTTAGTAGTGAATTCAAAAGGAGAATTACTCATTTATGGTACAACTGGTTCCCCTAATTTTCCTGTTACTCCAACTGCTTACGATACAACTTTTGCGGGCGGAGCAGTAGCCAACTTATCGAGAGGTATTGATGTGAATTATGCCTTGGGTTCAGATATTTTCATTGCTAAATTAAACGATAATGGTAGTCAGCTTCTTGGTTCAACTTACTTCGGAGGAGATCAAAACGATGGCTTGAATATATTCTTAGATTACAATTATGCCGACCAAATGCGAGGTGAAATCATTGTTGATGAAAACGATAAAATCCTTATCGCTACTTGCTCATACAGTAGTGGCTTAGCAACAGTTGGTTCTTTTCAAAATGCGTTGAATGGAACTGCCGACGGCTTGGTAGCGAGATTTAGCAATGATTTAACCGCTCTCGATTGGGCTTCGTACTTGGGCGGAAGCAGCAGAGATGGAATTTACTCGATTGTTTTAGATAGTAAAAATGATTTGATAGTTGCTGGCGGTACTGCATCGAACAATTTAAATACAACTGCAGGCGTGGTTTTTCCAACTTATCAGGGAAATCCTTCAGATGGCTTCATTGGAAAAATATCTAAAGATGGCACTTCTCTCACAGCCCTCACTTATTTTGGAACATCAAAATACGACCAGACTTATTTTGTTAAGGTGGATAAAAGTGACTTCATATATGTTTATGGGCAAAGCGAAAGCATGGATAGTTCATTGATCAAAAATGCGCAATATTATTCCGTCAATAGCGGTATGTTTGTTAGTAAACTTTCCAACGATTTAACTAGTTTTATATGGTCAACTACCTTTGGTTCTGGTGATGGTAAAGTGAATTTGAGTCCCACCGCCTTCATGGTTGATTTATGCAATAAAGTATATCTAACTGGCTGGGGGTCGAGTGAACTAGGTTTTGCTTTAATACCTAACTATTTAAAAGATCCAAACGGAAATATTGGCTACAATGGGGCAAGAGGAACCACTGGTTTGTTTGTTACTCCCGATGCTTTTCAATCTACTACCGATGGCAGCGATTTCTATATTTTAGTGTTGGAAGGAGATGTGTCGGCAGTTTCTTATGCCAGTTTTTTTGGCGGAAATTTAAGTGCTGAACATGTTGATGGAGGCACAAGTCGTTTCGATAGAAAAGGAAAAATTTACCAATCGATGTGTGCTGGTTGCGGCGCCAATAGCGATATGCCTATTTTTCCTGCTAATGCCGTTTCACCTACTAATAACTCACACAATTGTAATAATGGTGTGTTTAAAATGGATTTCTTAATTCCTAATGTAATTGCTGATTTTAAATCGAAAACGGCATGCTCTTCTCAGGCATTTCAATTTCAAAATACCAGTTTGTTGCAACAAAACACTTCTTTCTTTTGGGATTTTGGTGATGGCAGCACATCCACTGCCTTTGAACCTAGTCATGTTTTTGCTGCGCCAGGAAACTATGCTGTGAAATTGAAAGTGAGTGATCCAACGGCATGTAATTTAGTTGATTCTATAGTGAAGGTAATAAAGGTGCAAGGTGTTGTATCGCAAAATTATGGAGGCGACACCATATGTGAAGGTGAATCGGCACTCATTAATTTTACGCCCAACAAATCATATGCTTCCTATTTATGGGTTCCGGGTAAATATTTGAACGATTCAACAATTTTACACCCTATATCAACTCCGCCGGTATCCATTGATTATGCCTTGGTTGGCGACGATGGGGTTTGTAAAGACACCATGTTTTATAATGTCGTTGTAATTCCATCATTAGGCTTCTTAAAAGCAAGCGCAGATCAAGATTCTATAGTGAAAGGGCAATCAACAACTTTACATGTAACACCAAATACTTGGGCGGTCAATTGGTCGCCAAGTAATAGTTTGAGTGATTTCACTTCTGTTAATCCAATTGCTACACCGTCTCAAAGTACCATGTATAAAGTCACTCTTGCCGAATCTAATTTAAGTTGTGCTTCTTCCGATTCGGTTTACATCTTTGTTTATGATGTTCAATGCAATGAGAAAGATGTATATATACCTAATGTTTTTACGCCCAATGGAGATGGAAAAAATGATAAACTTTATGTTAGGGGTAACAATATAAACGAACTGTATTTCACCATTTACGATCGTTGGGGAGAAAAAGTATTTGAGACCACCGATCAGAAAGTAGGGTGGGATGGTACTTATAAAGAAATGAGTTCAGATCCTGCTGTGTTCGTTTATTACCTTAAGGTGAAGTGTGCTGGAGAAAAGGAATTCTTTGTTAAAGGAAATATCACCGTTATTAGATAAAGAGAGAATCATTCAAAAAATAAATTAGGGCACAAAAAAACCTTCCGTCGGTCGACGGAAGGTTTTTTTATATTTGGTTTGACCAGTTCTTAGTATCCACCACCGTATCCACCTCTATCACCACGGTCTCTGTTACCACCACCTCTTCTGTCGCCACCGCCGCCTCTGTTGAAGCCACCGCTACGAGCTGGTCTGTCACCTTCTGTTCTTGGCTTAGCCTCGTTTACAGTAAGTGTTCTAGTCATAAATTCTTTTTTGTCTAAAGCTTCAATTGCTTGGCTTGCTGCAGATTCTTCTGCCATTTCAACAAAGGCAAAGCCTTTTGATCTTCCTGTGAATTTATCTGAGATAAGTTTCACTGATTTAACTTCTCCGAATTCTGAAAAAAGTTGTGTTAACTCTTGTTCTCCTGCTTGGTAGCTAAGATTTCCAACGTAAATTGTCATTGTACTGATTTTTAAATTAATTACTTTTATATTGTCGTGTTGCAAAACTGAAACAGCACAATATTTGACAAATATAAAATAATTTTTGTAACAAATTGATTTTCAGTTTTAAAATGCTAATTAATTCATTCTTATGAGGTTAAATATCTTGATTTTAGGGGTTTTTATGATAGCCTTGTCTTCGTTTGTATTCGTTGCAAGTCCTGCTGTTGTTGATAAAAAGGTATCTTTTGGCTATAAAGTACCCGATTCTGCTAGGACAATAGATGCTGTTATTATTCACTCCACATACAATGCAGCCGGAAAAGATAGTTTTAGCTTAGAAGGATGTATTAAACAGTTTAAAGATTATGGTGTTAGCGCGCACTATATCATTGGCAGAGACGGTAAGATCTATCGTTTGGTAGACGAAGCCAATATTTCTTATCATGCGGGTAAAAGTTCGCTGCCCGACGGCAGAACAAATGTAAATAGCACTTCCATCGGTATTGAAATTATTACCACCAAAGTATCTTCTCCTACCGAAGCACAATACAAAGCGGTGGTTGAATTGGTGAAGGATATCAAATCTCGTTATCAAATAAAGTATATTCAAGGTCACCATCAAATTGCACCAGGTAGAAAAACCGACCCTTGGAATTTCGATTGGACTAAATTTAACGAAATGATGAAGTAATTATGAAGATTGGAATTATAAGAGAAGGTAAAGTGCCAGCCGATAAAAGGGTGCCATTTACTCCGCAGCAATGTCGCGAAATTAAAGAAAAATTCGGTTTTGAGGTAGTGGTGCAAAGCAGCGAGGTGCGAAGTTTTCCCGATGAGTTGTACAAGGCCGAAGGCGTTGAAGTGGTAGCTAATATCGATGATTGTGATGTGTTGTTTGGAGTAAAAGAAGTGCCTGTTGAGCAGCTCATTCCAAATAAAACTTATTTCTTCTTTTCGCATACCATAAAGAAACAGGCTCACAACAAAAAGTTGATGAAGGCTTTGTTAGAAAAGAATATTTCTATGGTCGATTACGAATGCCTTACTTATAAAACTGGCGATAGAATTATTGGTTTTGGAAGATATGCCGGAGTGGTGGGCACCTATAATGCTTTACTTGCTTACGGTTTAAGATATAAACTGTACGATTTGAAACCAGCCAATCAGTGTGTTGACAGAGCAGAACTGGAGAGAGAATTAAAGAAAGTGAAATTACCAAACATCAAAATTGTTTTAACCGGTGGCGGTAGAGTGGCCAATGGTACCTTAGAGATACTGAACACAATGGGTATTAGGAGTGTGAGTCCGGAAGAAGTTTTAGCCACAACCTTCAACGAGCCTGTCTATGCTCAGCTGCATGGCGACCATTACTATCACCGTAAAGATAACGGACGATTCGATATGACAGAAATGGTTCAGCATCCCGAAAGATATTTTTCTGTTTTTGCACCATATACCAAGGTAGCCGATATTTATATTTCTTGCCATTATTGGGATCCAAAAGGAGATGTTTTCTTCACCCGTGAAGACATGGTAGCCAAAGATTTTAAAATGAAAGTGATTGCCGATGTTACTTGTGATATCAATGGTTCTGTGCCATCTACGATTAGATCGTCAACCATTTCGTCTCCACTGTATGGTTTCAATCCCATTTCAGGAAAAGAAGTAGACGCCTTTGATGAATCTGCTGTAACAGTAATGGCTGTAGATAATCTTCCCTGTGAATTACCTCGAGATGCATCTAATGATTTTGGTAGAGCCTTGATTGATAAAGTTCTTCCTTTTTTAACAGGGAAAAATGAAGATAGAATTATTGAAAGAGCAACGATTTGTAGGGGAGGGGAGTTGACGGAGAAGTATGGATATTTGGGGGATTATGCGAGGTAGTTGTTAGTCAGTTTTAGTGGGTCATTGCGAAAATCCGTCAGCTGACGGATTTTCGCAATGACGTGCTGGGTGTAAAATGTTTTTCGTGAATATTATTTTCAAAAAAATCCGCTACTTTTCTTTCTTCTTGCACTTCTTTTCGGACTTCCAAACAATACCCCAAACAAGCCTCTCGTTAATTCTCGCACTATAGTTTTGGTAACGCTGCTTCCTGCGACAGCTTTGATGGTGTCACCTATTGATGAAGATTTTTCTTCTTTCTCTTCTTCGTTTTTTACTTTTTCCTCAGGCATTTCTTCTTGAGCGGGTTCAAGCTTACCTTTCAATATTTCGTAAGCGCTTTCTCGGTCGATAACTTCGTTGTATTCTTTCGCTATTTCTGAATTAGATACTATTTCATCTTGTTCAGCAGGAGTGAGCACGTTCATTCTTGATTGGGGTGCGCACATAATTGTGTGAATAAGTGGAGTAGGAGTACCCTTTTCGCTTAGCACTGTCACCAATGCCTCTCCAATACCCAATTCGGTGATCAATTGATCTGTTTTGTAGTAATCTGATGAAGGGAAATTTTCGGCTACCAACTTAATGTCTTTTCTGTCCTTTGCCGTGAAGGCCCGCAAAGCATGTTGTATTTTTGCTCCAAGCTGACTCAATATCACATCGGGTATATCGGCAGGAGATTGCGTGCAAAAGAAAATACCAACGCCTTTACTTCTTATTAATTTAATGATGGTTTCCAACTGTTGCATCAGGGCTTTTGATGCTTCTTTGAAAATTAGATGGGCTTCGTCGATGAAGATTACCAACTTAGGTTCTCCTTTGTCGCCCTGCTCTGGAAACTTATTGTAAATCTCTGCCAACAAGCAAAGCATGAAGGTAGAGAATAATTTCGGACGGTCTTGAATATCGGTTAATCTAAGAATGTTGATGTAGGCTTTTCCATCTTTTCCTTTTTGCAAGAGGTCTTCCACTTCAAAAGATTTTTCACCAAAAAACTTATCACCTCCTTGCATTTCCAGTTCCAGCAACTTTCGCATGATTACACCCGAAGTAGCTGGCGAAATGGCTCCATAGTTTTGGGCTATTTCTTTCTTGCCTTCTCCCTCTGCCAAATGTTGAATAGCAGCGCGAAAATCTTTGATGTCTAAGAGCGGAAGTCTCTTATCATCACAATATTTAAATACAATCGCTACGGCACCTTCTTGATTTTCATTGAGCTCCAAAACTTTTGAAAAAAGCACTGGTCCGAATTCAGATACTGTTGCTCTTAACCTAACCCCCTTTTCATTCGAGATGGTCATCAATTCAGTAGGGTATTGCTGCGGAGTCCATGGCGCACCAATGGATTCCATTCTTTCTTTAATCTTCGGATTATCTTCTCCAGGTTTAGAAATACCGCTGATATCGCCCTTGATATCCATGAGCAAAACATTTACTCCTTGCTCTGATAGTGCTTCTGCTAATCGTTGAATAGATTTCGTTTTTCCGGTTCCAGTGGCTCCTGCAATTAATCCATGACGATTTATGGTCGCCAAAGGAAGTTCAACTGCTAAATTTTTAATGTTTTTCTTGTCGAGTACTGGTCCGCCTATTACAATTGTTTTACCCGAAAAATTAAAGGATTCGGTAAACTCCTGAGTAAATTTGTCGATGCTCATTCTATCGGTTGGATAAGTTCTTCTTCTGATTTTCTTGCTTTTCTCTTGTCTATGTATACAAATGCTCTGTAGGTGAAAAATGTACTAATTAAAAAGATGGCTCCAATGACATACAAGTACCACCATTCAAAGAATTCGTAAATCAAGCCTAAAATAAAAAAGATATTAACGTGTAAGAATAATCCCAATATCAATTGAAGATATAAGCGTGTTTTAAAGCCCGTTTCAATAATCTTACTTTCTTTTTCAATATCTGCTCGCTGATGCGGCTTGGCCAAAGAATACTGAATGGCGAAATGTCTCTTAACTCTTTTGTAAACTTTAAAACTGATGGTGGTAAGGACAAGGTATGCAGCCGACATAATACATGTAAGTATTATAAGCCATAAAAGGTCTTTAGTATCGGTTGAATTATGTAACATCGACTTTTGTAATCCTTACGCTAACTTACATTAATTTAGTCTTACATACTGCTAAAGAGAAAAAAAAGTTCGAAATTGAACCCGTATTGTTAAAAAAGATATTGCATGAGCAAGAAACAAATTAAAACTATATTAATTGCAAACCGCGGAGAGATTGCATTGCGAGTGATACGTTCGGCAAGAGAGATGGGAATAAAAACGGTTGCGGTATATTCTGATGTTGATAAAAATATGCCTTTTGTTAGGGCTGCGGATATTGCAGTGAGTATTGGAGGTAAGGCGTCGAGAGAATCTTATTTAGACATGACTAAAATTGTTGCTGCTTGTAAAAAGCACAGTGTTGATGCTGTTCATCCTGGTTATGGGTTCTTATCTGAAAACGCTGAATTTGCTGAGCTGCTTGAAAAGGAAGGGATAATTCTTATCGGACCATCATCTTATTCCATGAAAGTGATGGGAGATAAGTTATCGGCAAAAGCTGCAGTAAAAAAGTTTAATGTACCCGTAGTTCCAGGTTCAGATGGTGCACTGCAAAACCATTTAGAAGTGCTCGACCTAGCTAAAAGTATTGGGTATCCTGTTTTACTTAAAGCATCGGCAGGAGGTGGAGGTAAAGGAATGCGTGTGGTACACAACGATGATGAATTGCAAAGTGCGTTTGAGAGGGCAACAGGCGAGGCTCAAGCTTCTTTTGGCAATGGGGCCGTGTTCGTTGAGAAATATTTACAGAATCCAAAACATATTGAAATTCAGCTGTTGGCCGATTCTTTCGGCAATACTGTATATCTTTTTGAACGCGATTGTTCTATTCAACGCCGACATCAAAAGGTGGTGGAGGAGGCTCCGTCTGCCATACTTTCTGCCGAATTGAGAAAAATGATGGGTGAAAGTGCGGTAAATGTAGCAAAGGCTTGCAATTATTTAGGAGCGGGCACCGTAGAGTTTATGTTGGATGCCAACAATAATTTTTATTTTCTAGAAATGAACACGCGCTTGCAGGTGGAGCATCCTGTAACGGAGATGATCACCGGATTAGATTTGGTGAAGGAACAGATTAAAGTGGCTCAAGGGGAAAAATTAAGTTTTGCGCAAGATGACTTAAAAATTAATGGTCACGCCATTGAGGTACGCGTAAATGCCGAGGATGTGTTGTATGATTTTGCGCCAGACAGCGGAGTTTTGCGTTTTTATGAAACTCCGAAAGGTCACGGCATTCGAGTGGATGATGGTTTTGAAAAAGGTGCAGAAGTGTCGGTGTATTACGACTCAATGATTGCCAAACTTATTGTTCATGCGCCAACTAGAGCAGAGGCTATAGAAAAAATAATTGGTGCCATTAGTGAATATAAAATTGTGGGAGTTAAAACTACTTTGCCTTTGGCCTTGTTCGTGCTTAAACACGAATCGTTTGTATCAGGAAAATATGGTACTTCATTTATTGCCGATTATTTCAATAAAGAATCTTTGAACGAAGAGAAATTTGATTCTATTGTGGCAGAATTTGCCAACTGGTATTACGGTGGCAAAAGAGTTGATGTGAAAAAATATGCCTCTACTTCATACCAAAGTGAGTGGATTAAGCGTAAAGATGAGTAAGATGTCTCAACTTGCTAAAATTATTATGTTCTGTTTGTGCTTTTTAAGCACCATTTTAGCATATTCTCAAACCCCTGGAAGATATGTAAAGATTGGTAACGACACCGTTTACATGCTTAAAACTATCGATATCGTTGTCAATAAAAAGACAAAGAAGCTGATGCGAAAGCAAGATACCAAGCGCTACAAATCTTTAGAAAAAAAGGTAAAAAAAGTTTATCCTCTAGCCGTTACGGCTGCCGAATTGCTAGAGCAGTATAAAGGCGAATTGTCGACGGTGGAAAGTGAGCATGAAAAACGAAAAATCATGCGTAAAATAGAGAAGGAGTTAATTGCTCAGTACGGCGACACACTTAAAGAATTAACCGTTTCGGAGGGTAGAATCTTATTGAAGCTTATCGACAGAGAAACAGGAAGTACGCCTTACCTTTTGCTAGATGAGATGAGGGGGTCTTTTTCTGCCACAATGTGGCAAGGAGTGGCTACTTTGTTTGGTCATACTTTAAAGTCGAATTACAATCCTTATGCAGAAGATAGAGATATCGAGGAAATTGTGCTTAAACTAGAACGTGGCGAACCATAGCTTTTTGTAATGATTTTGTTAAGTTTTTCACTTATTTTTTAACAACACTTTTTAAAGGGATTTTAATTTATATTTTAGCGCCACTAAAATTAAAACAATGGCTAAAATATTAATTATCGGAGCAGGAGGAGTGAGTAACGTAGTTACCAAGAAATGTGCTCGTTTGCCTATTTTTACTGAGATTGTTCTTGCAAGCAGGACGAAATCAAAATGTGATGCAATTGCTGCTGAAGTGGGTGGAAATAGAATCATCACCGAACAAGTAGATGCAGATTACGCAGAAAACGTAATCAAATTAATTCAAAAATATACACCAGATATCGTCTTAAATATTGCTCTTCCTTATCAGGATTTAGCTATTATGGATGCGTGTTTGGCAACTAAAACGCACTATTTAGATACAGCCAACTACGAGCCTAAAGATGTAGCTAAATTTGAATACAGCTGGCAATGGGCCTACAAAAAGCGTTTTGAAGATGCTGGTATCATGGCTTTGTTGGGTTGTGGATTCGATCCAGGTGTTACTGGTGTTTTTACAGCTTATGCGGCTAAACATTATTTTGATGAGATTCATTATTTAGATATTATCGATTGCAACGCTGGTGACCATGGTAAGGCTTTCGCTACTAACTTCAACCCAGAAATTAACATTCGTGAGATTACTCAGCGCGGACGTTACTGGGAAAATGGTGAGTGGAAAGAAACTGATCCATTATCTGTACACCAACCTGTAAACTACCCAGGTGTTGGTCCGAAAGAATCTTATCTTCTTTTCCATGAGGAGTTAGAATCATTGGTAAAAAACTTCCCAACTTTGAAAAGAGCTCGTTTCTGGATGACTTTTGGTCAGGAATACCTAACCCACTTACGCGTAATGCAAAACATTGGAATTACTGGTATCAAACCAATTAAGTTCCAAGGTCACGATATCGTTCCTATTGAATTCTTAAAAGCTTTGTTGCCTGAACCTGGTTCACTAGGTGAAAACTACACTGGCGAAACATCTATTGGTTGCCAAATTCGTGGAGTTAAAGATGGAAAAGAAGTAACTTATTTCATCTGGAATAACTGTAAACATCAAGATGCATACAACGATGTTCAAGGACAAGGAGTAGCTTATACTACTGGGGTTCCTGCTATGATTGGTGCATTGTTGATGGCCAACGGTACTTGGATGAAGCCAGGAGTTTGGAACGTAGAAGAATTCAATCCAGATCCATTCTTAGCAGTTCTAGGTGAATACGGTTTGCCTTGGCATGAGGCTATCAATCAGCCGTTGGAATTCGGAAAATAGTACAAATTCGTTCAATGTTCAATCTTGAATGTTCAATGTTAGGTGAATATTTGCGAGGAACTTTGAACATTAAACATTGAACATTGAACGATTATAAAAATATTCCCAATCCTTGTTATGTTTTAGATGAACAAAAGTTTATCTCAAACATGGAGAAAATGAAGTATGTGCAAGATGCAAGCGGTGCCAAGATTTTGTGTGCTTTGAAAGGGTTTGCGATGTGGAGCACCTTTCCCATTATGAAGAAATATTTGGCTGGTTGCACTGCCAGTTCATTGTACGAAAGCAAGTTGTGCTACGAAGAAATGGGCGTTGATTCCCATGCTTGTGCTGTGATCTATCAAGAAGATGAAATCAATGATTATATCAAATACAATTCACATCTAACTTTTAATTCTATTTCTCAATGGGAAGGACTAAAAGGAAAGATTTTGAAGAATAAAAAGAAGGTTAAGTGCGCATTGCGTATCAATCCTGAGTATTCTGATGTTGGCGTAGCAATTTATAATCCTTGTATGCTAGGGTCTCGCCTAGGGATAACCGCCGAACAAATGCCAAAGCATTTACCTAAAGGGATAACCGGATTGCACTTTCATGCACTTTGCGAAAGTAATTCTGATTCTTTAGAGCGTGTGATGGAGGCGGTAGAAGAGAAGTTCGGACATTTACTGCATGAAGCAGAATGGGTTAATTTTGGTGGCGGGCATCATATCACAAGAGATGATTACGATACAGAGTTGTTGATAGAGCTCATTAAAAACTTCAAAAAGAATTATAATGTGGAGGTTTTTCTGGAGCCAGGAGAGGCGATAGGGTGGAAAACCGGATTTTTACTTTCGCGAGTTGAAGATGTGGTGCAAGCCAACGGAGAGAAAACCGTAATCATGAACGTTTCCTTCACTTGCCATATGCCCGACTGTTTAGAAATGCCATATAAACCAGCCGTTAGAGGTGAGTCTCAAGCAAAGAAACCTAAGTTTGTGTATACTTTTGGCGGACCGACATGTCTGTCTGGAGATTTCATTAAAGGCTTTGGATTTGAAAAACCTTTAAAGAAGGGCGATACCCTTATTTTTGAAGATATGATGCACTACACCTTTGTGAAAACCACCATGTTTAATGGCGTGAATCATCCGTCAATAGGGATTCTTAAAAAGAATGGTAAATTCAAATTAGTGAGAAAATTTGATTACTCAGACTACAAAGGAAGAATGTCTTAGCTTGCAGCATTTGTATCGAATTTTGTACATTTGACCCTTAAAATTATTATTATGGAGAATAAAAAGGAATGGCAACAGCCAATGATTTCGTTTGTTGATTTGATGGATACTGAAGATCCTGGAAAAACAGTTACTTCAGTATTAGAAGGGTTCATTTACCACACCTAGTAAAAGAATTTCAATCACTAAAAGCAGGATGTTTAGTCCTGCTTTTTTGTTTTAATTTGTTTTGTGTCAGTGTGTTGTGTGGTTTTGTTGGTGATTGGAAAGTAAATTTTTCTATTTAATTTTTTTGGTCTGTAACATTTATCTTCCTATTTTGTTCTAGCATTTAGTTGTGTTTAAAGATGCAACTTTAACTACTTGATTCATACTATGATTTGCCGGGGTACAAATTATAGTTTGATCGACTGCTATTACTAACTTATTTGAGAGACATTTTATGGTATCACATTTACTTTTTTTCTTGGGAAAAAAATTAAAATCAATCGCTTTACCCTTAGCGTTTTGCTTGCTAAGCTTTAATGCTTATTCAGCCGACATTGTGTTGAATTTTTGTCCGGTAACTAAAATCCAAGCCTCTAAAGATTGGAGTGCCACACTTCAAATCCAAAACAATTCTGGAGTAGTGCTAGATTTAGCCAACAACAAAATTACTGCCGATTGGCCAAGTTTAGTTGCCTTGCAATGGCCATTTTCTAACGGAGTGCAAACTGGTACTACATGGAGTTTTAATATAAATTTAGATTGGCCAGGTACACTGGCAGTGGGGGCTACTGCAACCAAATCAATCTCTGGAAATAAGTTTTCGGGGGTTTTGCAATTTCCTACATCGGGTACTTACACGCAAGGTGGTAAAACCTATACTGTTGAGTTCAAGAACTGTAATCAAACTCAGAATTTTGAGCTTTACGATGCCACTTTTCAGTTTAAAAGAGAATGTTTTATATACTCACCAACAAAATTGTGTTTAGGTCAAGGTGCTACTGAAATATGGAAAGGTGAAGGAGTTTTTGACGCCATGATTCCAACGGATAGACCTAGCTGGGCTATTGCAGTAATGGTTGCTCATCGCTTGTTTACCAACCTAGCTGGAGCAGATATGATATCTCCAAATTTTTGGATGGCTACGGCAATGAACGAATCAAGAATGACTTGTGATCCAACGATTGTTGCTAATCAAACAGGTGGGCACACTTATATCAATGCCAATGCCAATTCAGGGGTTCCAGGATCTGGTATTTATAACCCAACCGACAACTGTTTTCAAATTTTAAATATTGGTTACACGCAGATTGAGAACAATCAACCCGATTTATTCGCGCAAACAAATGCTTATGGTACTGCACAATTTTCTAATGTAATTGGTGGAGGAAACTGGGAAGCAGCATCAATTGGGGTAGCTTACTATCACTATCAGGATATGCGTTATTGGGACCAGATTTATTGCTTCAATGTTCCTAAGACCTGGAAAGATGCGAAAGATCCATATGCAATTGAGAAGATATTTTATCATGCCTATCACGATGGACCGAATGCCGGTATTTCACTTTTGAATGATATTAAGGCCAACTATGCAGCAGCAACAGCCGCTACAAATATGAATACTGTAATTACTACAAACGGTACTTGGAAAGAAATTAACTCAGGTGGTAGCAGTCAGAAAGTAGGTAACTTCACTAGTTTATTGGACGGCGGAAACCCTCATTTATATCCATATAGTAAAACAGATCCGACTACACAATATTTAGGTTGTTACAATGCTCCTATTAAGTGGGCAGACATTTTGTACTATTTGAACAAGATCAAAATTCTTTATCCTAAGCTTCAAACAGCTCCTGTGCAAGCGGCTATTAAAGCTGTATTTGATGGAATTAATGGGGGGGCGAATGTTAATTTTGAAGATTTAGGACCAGTAATCGATGAGATCGTTATTCAAATGGGAGGACACGATCCTTCAAAATATATTGCTACCCAGTTTAGTGCGGCAAAAACTTGTCCGACTAATGCATTAGGCGTATCTCTTAGAACCAACGACACTATTTGTCCTGGAACTACCGGAGAATTGCAAGTATGGTTGTCGGGAGATAAAAATTTCAAATTCACTTTGAAATATCCAGATGGCTCTCAACAGACTTTTTCAAATGTAGACCATTCTCCATACATAGTTCCAATTACACAGCCTGGGGCTTATGAAGTTATTTACTTTGAAGATAATGATGAAATAGGAAACCCTAATTGCTTGTTCAGTAAACTTACTGTACAAAGTAAGAATGGCAATGTTGTAACATGGGATAAGAGCACTGTAACGGGTACAGGAAGTTCTAAGTGCACAACCGGACCATTGGTGATTAAAAATACTGGAACTGCGTCTGTAACGGTTTCATATAAAAAAGATGGGGTAGCACAACCTAACATTGTGTTGCCAGCTAATACTACATCGTACACTGTGTCTAATAGTCCGGCTCCCGGCCAATATATCATTACCACAATTTCTCCTAATACTTGCGGAACTCCAGTGAATGATACTATTAATATTTGTTCTTCATGTGTTAAACCTAAAGCTGCAATAAGTGGTACAGCAACATTATGTCAAGGTGATAGTGTTCAATTGTCGGTTGCTTTAAGTGGTGGTACAGGTCCTTATAAAATCAAAATAAACGATGGTACTACCAAATGGAAAGTTCAAAATATCAATACATCTCCTTATAAATTCTATGTAAAGACTGCTGGTACCTATACTATAGATTCAGTTTGGAATTCGAGCTGTGATTCTTTAGGATCTGGTTCTGCTGTGATTACTGTGAATACCTTGCCAAGTGCATCTCTTACTGGAGGTGGGGCAATTTGTCCGGGTGATAGCACCAGGTTAACGATCAATCTTACTGGTACTGCTCCATGGAAATTAAAAATTAGCGATGGCACTACTGTAACGGTAAAATCGGGTATAGCTGCTAGTCCTTATTACTACTATGCTAAAACTGCTGGTACCTATAAAGTAGATACTGTTTTTGATGCATCTTGTAAAAAAGCAGGAACAGGAGCAGCTGCAGTAACTGTAAGTACCTTGCCAACTGCAACTATTACTGGCGGCGGATCGATTTGTCCGGGAGATAGCGCCAGACTTACTGTTGCTCTTACAGGTACAGCTCCTTGGAAATTAAAAATCAATGATGGTTCTACGGTGACTATTAAGGCGGGAATAGCAGCTAGTCCTTATTATTACTATGCTAAAGCAGCCGGCACTTATACTATCGATACTGTTTTTGACGCAACATGTAAGAAGGCAGGAACTGGCTCTGCTGCCGTAACGGTAGGCACATTACCAACCGCTACAATAAGTGGTGGTGGCGCTATTTGTCCAGGAGACAGCACTCAACTTTCGGTAACACTTACAGGAACAGCTCCGTGGAAATTAAAAATTAATGATGGTTCTACTGTGACTGTGAAGTCGGGTATTGCTGCTAGTCCTTATTATTACTATGCTAAAGCGGCAGGCACTTACACTATAGATACAGTTTTTGATGCGTCGTGTAAAAAAGCGGGAACTGGTTCTGCTGTAGTAACTACTGGTGCTTTACCTACGGCTACGATATCTGGTGGTTCAAGTATTTGCGCTAGTGATAGTGTTCAGTTATCTGTAGCTTTAACAGGTACTGCGCCATACACCATTAAAATCAATGATGGTTCAACCGTAAAATCGGTGAGTGGAATAGCTTCTAGTCCGTATACATTTTATGCTAAAACAGCAGGAACATATACTATAGATTCAGTTATTGATGCTTCATGTAAAAATACAGGAACTGGCTCTACGGTTGTTACAATAAAACCGACTCCAACCTTGGTGATTTCTGGGGATACATCTATTTGTTCTGGTGAAACGGCAATGATAACTTTGAATTTAACAGGTACGGCTCCTTTTAATATTACTGCTACAGTGCTTGGTTTCCCAGTTAATTTCACTACAAATTTAACTTCTTATGTTGTTCCTTTAACAACTGCAGGTTTATATACCATAGATGTTACTGATGCTGGTGGATGCAAAACATCGAAGAAAGTTACTATTGTGGTGAATACTCCTCCTGCCATAGATTTAGGAGCAGATCAAACAGTATGTTTTGGCGCGAGCACTACTTTAGATGCTGGTGCGGGAATGACAAGTTATGCATGGACTGGGGTTAAGACTGGATCGGCACAAACAATGGTGGCCGATGCTACTGGTAAGTATAAAGTTGTAATTACTGATGCTAATGGATGTAAATCGGCAGATAGTTTAAATTTAACAGTAAACTCTAAAGTTGATGTAGCTTTTGCGAGCGATACGATTACGATTTGTCCAGGAGGTAGCATCAATCTATCTGCTACCACAACAGGTGGAACAACTCCATATGCTTATCAGTGGAGTGGTTTGGCTAGTGGAACATCTTCTACATTTAGTGCTAATGCTGCTGGATGGCACAAACTTACAGTAACAGATAGTAAATTGTGTACAGGTAAAGACAGTGTTTATGTTAAGATTGATAACAACTTAACGATAAACTTAAGCGATAAAACAATTTGTCCGGGTGACAGCGTAATTTTAGATTGCGGTTATGATGCAACAAATTATACCATCTTATGGTCTACTAACGCTGCAACTCAAACCATCAACGTTAAGGCTGCTGGAACTTACACTGTTCATGTTGAAAATGGAGGTGGATGTAGCGGTGATGGTACAATGAATTTGACCTTGTTTACTCAACCTCAGGTGAACTTAGGTGCCGATAAAAATGTTTGCGCAGGTACAACAACTTCTCTTGATGCAGGTGTTTTCCAATCGTATGTATGGAATACCTCTGAAACAACTCAATCAGTTACAAAAGGAGCAGGTACTTATAATGTGTTAGTGACAGATGTGAATGGTTGTAAAGATAGAGACACAATAGTAGTAAATAGCATTGCTAAACCTACTCCTAACGTGATTACCGATATTACTACATGTATCAATACCAATGTTACTTTTGATGAAAGTACCTACGATAACGGTAATGGTCCTTATACCTATAAATGGGATGACAATAGTACTGCATCATCATTAACTTTAAACGGTGTAACAACAAATTGTACACATTGGGTAGATGTTACAGATAAGTATGGTTGTACTGGAAGAGATTCTGCCAAAGTGATTATTCAAGCTGGGTTGAGTGTTGCGATTGTAGGTGCGCCTGATACGACAGTGTGTGCCGGACAAACAGTTACTTTAAATACTCAGTTTACAACTGCCGGAAGTTTCAACTTCAATTGGAGTACCGGCGAAACAACTGAAAGTATTGTAGTAAATAATACGGCTAACATTTCTGTAACAGTAGATGATGGCAAAGGGTGTACAGGAACAGATATGGTTAAAGTGAAGGTGAATCCACTTCCTGATATGACTTTAGTGCCAACTACGGCTTCAATTTGCAGTGGCGATGCCGCAACAATTGGTCATGATTATGGTGCGGGTTATATTTACGCGTGGCTGCCAGATGGCACAACACCAACAATTAGTGTAAACACAGGAGCAACTTATACTGTTACGGTTACAAATATTGCTACAGGATGTAAAGCTGATACAGATGTTGTTGTGACTTCTCATTCTAAACCATTGGTTAGTTTAAGAAGTGATTTAGATACTTGTGCAGGTGCTACTGTAACGCTTCAAGATAATAGCGGTCAAACGGGAGTTACTTACAAATGGACAAAAGCAAGTTCTGGCAATGCAACAGTTGCTACAACTCCTACATTGCAAATCACTAATAATGATACCTATACATTAACAGTAACAGATGCTTTCACTTGTACTAATAGTGATGCAATGGTAGCATCTTTCAGAACCATGCCTTCGGTTGATTTATTAAATGGACTTGATACTGCTATTATTTGTGATGGCCAATCGATAACCTTAGATGCTGGTAATGCAGGTATGACATATTTCTGGGAACCGAATAAAGAAACAACGCAAAGTGTTGTGGCTTCGAGCACTGGTTTTTATGGAGTAGTGGTAAGCAATGGAATTTGCAAAGATACCGATGTTGTATATGTTAGAGAGATAATTTTACCTACAGGTGTATTAAGCGATACATTAAGAGCTAATGCTGCAAATTATTGTTTTGCTGAGGAAGTGGGAGGTGTAGATATTTCTGCGGTTGGACAAGATGGGTTAACTTACAATTATGCATGGTTGCCTAATGGTGAAACTACACAGGTGATTAATGTTCAGCAAAGCGGCACCTATTCGGTTACAGTTAGTTTAGATAAATGTAGTGTAAGTGATAAAATCACCTTGATTGATTACTGCCCAACATCTATTTTTATTCCTAACTCGTTTACACCAAATGATGACCATAAGAATGATGTATTCAAAGTGTCGGGTGCCAATGTTAAAGATTTCGAATTGTTGATTTTCAATCGTTGGGGAGAGCAAATCTATAGAAGCACCGACATCAATCAAGGATGGGATGGTACCTACATGGGCCAAAAAGTACAGATTGATGTTTACGTTTGGAAATTGAGCTACAGCGAAAATTTAGAAACTGGAAAAACTAAGAAACATGAACGCTTGGGACAGGTTTCTGTAGTATACTAAAATAAACAGGTTGAAAGGTGAAAAGCCAAAAGTAGAATTTCTACTTTTGGCTTTTTCCATTTAACTAAGTACCTTCCACAGGTGAAGAAAGTAATTTTTTGGACTATCTATAATATTGTTGTCGTGCTAGTGATTTTGTCATTAGTTGAAATTGGTATTAGAGTTTTTTCAGAAAATATTGTTACTCAATCTACCGATGAAAATATTTTAGCTGAAGGTAGATTTGGATTAACTCCAGGCTTAAAACCTTTGTCGGTTGGTGAAGTTTTTAGCAAGGGAGTGAAGGTAGATGAAAGAGGTTTTTTATTGAACAAATGTTTTTCAAAGAAGAAAAGAAAAAAAATCTTGTTTTTTGGAGATTCAGTGACGATGGGAGTAGGTGTGGATGCTGATTCATCTTTTGCAGCTCGCATGCAAAATTATTATTGTGATTCTTTGGATATCGATAATCTTTCTTTGATAGGATACAACATCAACGACTACGTGAGAATTGCAGAAACACTGCAAAAAGAAAATACTTTAGATACCTACGATGAAGTATTGGTATTCTTTTGTCTAAATGATAACTTTCTAAAAAGTGCAGTGCAAAATAGTGTGAATGGCAGCTCTACTTTTTCATCGGCTATGGAATGGTTTAAAGGCAAATCATATACCTATATAGCTGTTAAAGGTATGGTGACCGACAGATCAAAAGCACATTATGACTTCGATAAGCAATTGTACTCTAATCAAGAACTATTGAAGAACCTAGAAGCTAAGATTGTCGACCTTCATCAAAAGTTAGGGGACAAACTTAAATTAGTTTTATTGCCTTATGAATTTCAATTTAGAGAAGACTATTCAAAAGAAAATTTTCCTCAAAAAGTGTTAAGTGATTTACTCAACAAACATGCTATTCGCTATGTAGATGCTGGTACTTTTTTTACTCAAGATACAGAAGCAATAAGTGATTTCTATTTGTATGCCGACGGCATACATTTTTCAAATGATGGTCATCGATTTCTAAGTTCAGCACTCATCGAAAATAAAGTGCTGCTTCAATAGTATTTTAATTTTATCTTTGCCGCATGAGATATAATCTATTTGCCATCTTATTTATAGTAACATTTTCTTCTCAGGCACAGTTCTACAAGGATGCAAAGCATCCCTATTTTTCGATGAGCGCAGGAGGTTCGTTTTTGGCCGAGAGCAATGATCCTGCAGCACATATTCGTTTTTGCTTGCCTACTGGAAACGGCATGAACTTTTATTATCAAAATACTTACGCTTTTCCAACTAGTGCTAACTATAAAGAATATCGTTTTGAGTTGGCATGGGAACTCACTTTCTTAAAGATTAAAGATGTATCGTTTTTTGCTGTAGGGGGTTACAATTGGGGCTATTGGCAAATGAACCAGGCTATTGATAATTCGCACAATTATACTGCTAAACACAAAGACAATTCTTTGTTTTATGGTGGAGGAATGTATTACGATTTCAATAGAAAATGGAACTTGTATGGTGCATGGAAAATGTATCCAACAATAAATTCTTCTTATGCTGAACTAGGAATAAAATTGAATTTCTATTCAACAAAAGAAAGAATTCGTAAAAAAGGAAAAGTGGTAAAACCAAACAAGAGATGAGCATTCTCTCGCTAGATAGTCAAAATATTTGGCATCCCTTCACTCAGTCGTATGGAAGTTCTGCTCCAATAGCTATTAGCAAGGCCGAAGGATTGTACCTAATTACCGAAGATGGAACTAGGATTATCGACGGAGTTTCTTCATGGTGGACCAGCATTCACGGTCATTCAAATCAATACATTGCGCAAAAAATTGGCGAGCAAGCTGCTACTTTAGATCACGTTATTTTTGCCGGATTTACACATCCAAAGGCTGTTGAGTTATCACAAAAAGTATTGGGTCTCCTTCCCAACCATTTTTCAAAATTGTTTTTTTCTGATGATGGTTCTACATCGGTGGAGGTTGCTATAAAGATGGGACTACAATTTTGGTACAATCAAGGCATTAAAAAAACAAAAATAATAGCTTTAAAAGATTCTTACCATGGCGATACTTTTGGCGCTATGGCTGTGGGGGAAAGAAGTGAATTTACTCAGGCTTTTTCGTCGTTGATGTTCGATGTGGATTTTATTCAGGCACCTTTTCCAGGAAAAGAGGAGCAATCTCTGCAAGAGTTAAAAGCAGTCATTAAAGATGACACGGCACTTTTTATTTTCGAGCCACTTTTAATGGGAACAGCTGGAATGAAAATGTATTCGCCGCAAGCTCTTGATGAGCTTATTTCTTATGCTAAGTCGAAAAATGTTTTATGTATTGCAGATGAGGTGCTTACCGGATTTTACAGAACTGGAAAATGTTTTGCTATGCAATATTTAAAAGAGCAGGTTGATATTGTGTGCTTATCGAAAGGAATTACAGGTGGAGTTTTGCCTTTGGGTGTTACGGTTTGTACCCAAAAGATATTTGACGCTTTTGTATCGGAAGATAAATTCAAGACATTTTTTCACGGACATTCATATACTGCCAATCCAATAGTTTGTGCTGCCGCTTGCGCCAATATCGAATTATTAGAAATGGAAGTAGTAAAAAGTAAAATTGCAGATTTAAGTGCTTGGCAGAAGCAGTGGAGTGACAAATTAAGCGAACATCCAGTTTTATTGGAGTCGAGAAACCTAGGAACCATCACTGCACTAGAGGTAAAAACGCCCAGTAACACCTCGTATTTCAATTCTCTGCGTGATAAAATTTACAATCACTTCCTTTCAAAAAACATCTTGCTACGCCCCTTGGGTAACGTGATCTACATCTTGCCACCGTACTGCATTACAAAAGATGAATTGGATTATCTTTATAGCGAAATATCACTTTTTTTAAATCAAATTCATGAAGAAAATAGGTAACCAAATATTTTATACTGAAGGAAATAATGAATTGTACATTGAAATAAAATCGGTGTACGATAAGAATAAGTTTAATCTGGTTTTGATTTGGTTTATTGCCTGGACTGCCTGCGGAATTGCTGTAGCATCTCAGTTTTTTTTCGACTATACCCGAAATGAAAAATTATTTATGGTAGTTTTTATGGCTCTTTGGTTGTATTTCGAATTTCATGTGTTAAATGCATTGCGCTGGAGACGATCGGGAAAAGAAAGGATAAAGGTAAGCGACAAAGAGATTCGCTATGTTAAAGAAGTTGGAGGTAGAGGTATTGAAAAAGTTTACGAAACGGAAAAATGTACTCCTCTAAAATATCAATCTGAGAATGAGGAAGGTTTTTTAAATTCAATTAATCAAAGTTCTTGGATGATTGGCATTCCTGTTTTAGAATTTACTGCGCACGGAAATTTGCGCAGAATAGGAATTCAATTAAGCAGAAGTGATGCCGAACAATTGGCGAAAAAAATCAACTATTTCATTAAATAGTAGTGCACAGAGCACAAGTTCATATTATACAAATCGATGAATTTCCATCAAGAGAGGAAAGCGCAAAGTTATTGAAGTCACTTCCCTCACTTTTGCAATTTGAAATTGATCGTTATAAAACCCCAAACGATTTTTATAGAAGTTTGCTGAGTAAAATTATGCTTAAGAATGTGCTTACTGCTAGCGGACTCCAGAATCAATTTGAAAAGATTCAAAAGAATGAATTTGGTAAGTATTTTATTCCAGGTAATGTTGATTTTAGTATTTCACATACTGCCGACAAAGTTGTTGTGGCAATTGCCGAAAATGTTAAAATTGGGGTTGATGTAGAGCTAAAGGCTAAGGGAAGTTTGATGCTTGCTGAACGTTTTTTTTGTGAAGAAGAGGTAGCGTGGATGAAGGAGCAAGTGAATTTACAGGAGGCCTTTAGTTACGTGTGGACACGTAAAGAAGCGCTTGTGAAGGCAGCTGGTACAGGTATACGAATGCCTCTCAAGTCTTTTAATGTGCTATCTGAAAGTATTGATTTTATTAATCAAATGTACTTTTTGCAAAGTGATTTGCATAAAAACACCAGTGATGTCCTTAGCCTTGCAACAAGTGAAAAAACTGAAGTGGAAATCCTTGCAACTAATTCTTTATCAGTTATTTAACCTGTGTCCGGTTAAAGTTCGGCAAAAATTCTTTCTACCTTCCTTAATATTGTTAGTTTTGTAGTTCACTCACAACAATAAATTATGATTAGAAAATTATTTTATTCGGTATCTAGCTTCTTGCTTTTAACTGCATTTGTTATTGCAGGTTGTGCAGAGACAGCTGTTATGGTAGAAACTCCGAAAGGAAAAGATTTTAGCGTTCTATATGAGATGGAAGAAAATGTTAAATCGAAAGACGGAGTTCATAGTGTTAACTCATTTACTTTAAGCAATAATGGTAGAGCTAACTTATTGAAAAACTGGACTATCTACTTCAATGCAGCACGTACCATGGTGCCAAATTCTGTTATAGGAAGCGTAAGTATTACCAATATCAATGGTGATTTTTATAAAATTGAACCATCTGCCGAATTTGATACATTAAAACCGAATGATGACTTGGTTTTCTCTTTTGAAACCAATGATTGGATGATTAAAACAGGTGATTTACCTGTTGGCTTTTATATAGTATTTAAAGATTCTACTGGTAAAGAGATGGCGCCTGAGTTATTGGGTGAGGTAGTATATGCTCCGCTTACCAAGCCTAGTCAAATTAATCGCGGTCCGGAAGATAAATTACCAATTCCTTCGGCTGAGAACAGATATGCTGCAAACGCCATCTTTACTGATTTACCTGCAGATCAATTTTGTCCAATAATTCCTACTCCATTGTCTTACGCTAAAGGAACAAGTGATTTTGAAATTACTGCTAGTACTAAAATATTTTACACGAAAGGCCTAGAGAATGAGGTAAAGCAATTGAAAGCTGCGGTGAAAGAATTAATTGGAGCTGATTTGGCTGTCCAAGAAGGTGATGGTGTGGGAGGAATTTCTCTTGTACTTGGTAAAACGGCCTCTGCAAATATTGAGGCTTATGGCTTGGATGTTTCTGATAAAGGAATAAAAATTCAAGCTCAACAAAACGCCGGCGTTTTTTACGGCATCCAAAGTTTACGTGCATTATTCGATGTGCAATCTTACGTGAAGGCTGGTAAATCTGTTAAAGTTCAAGGTGCAACAGTTTTTGACGTCCCTTCAATGGCCTACAGAGGTATGCATTTAGATGTAGTTCGTAACTTCCAGAAGAAAGAAGATGTTATCAATTTATTGAACTTAATGTCTTTCTATAAATTAAATAAATTCCATTTCCACATCAGTGATGATGAAGGTTGGAGAGTAGCTATTGATGGTTTGCCTGAATTAACTGAGGTGGGTTCAAAACGTGGTCACACCAAAGACGAAAGTGACATGTTGATGCCGGCCTATGGTTCTGGTCCTTTTGCTGATGCTTCAAAAAGCAATGGCAATGGTTTCTATTCTAAGGCCGATTTCATTGAGATTTTAAAATATGCAAAGGAACATCATATTGAAGTAATTCCCGAGTTAGATTTCCCTGGGCATGCTCGTGCTGCTGTGGTTTCTATGAAAGCTCGTTATAACAAATACATCAAAACAGATAAAGCGAAAGCTGAAGAATTCATGTTGCACGATGTAAATGATAAGTCAGAGTATTTATCAGTTCAGTTTTACAAAGACAACGTGGTGAACGTTGCTCAAGAATCTACTTACAAATTTTTAGGTAAAGTAGTTGATGAGATGGTGAAAATGTACACCGAATCGGGCTTAACTTTAAATATGGTTCATATTGGTGGTGACGAAATTCCAAAAGGAGTTTGGGAGAAATCTCCAGTATGTGTAGATTTTATGGCTAAGTCAGATAAGTATAAAACCGCTCATGACTTATTTTACTATTTCGTTGATCGCTTCAGCACAATTTTGTCGGAAAGAAAAATTGCTACTGGTGGTTGGGAAGAGATTGGTTTAAGAAAGCAATTAGATGAGAATGAAGAAGAGGTGATGGCTCCAAACAAAGATTTCATGGGTAGAGGTTTTGTTCCTTATGTGTGGAATACTGTGTGGGGATGGGGTTGCGAAGATAGAGGTTATCAATTAGCCAATTCTGGTTATAAAGTGGTATTAGCAAACGTAAACAATTTGTATTTCGACTTATCTTACGACAAAGATCCTAACGAACCAGGTTACTACTGGGGTGGATTTGTAAACGAAAGAACGGTTTGGGATTTTGTGCCTTACAACATTTTCTTAACGGCTAAATTAGATAGAATGGGGTATCCAATTGCTGCTAATTTCGACAAAGACAAAGAGAAATTGAATGCTAAATTCAAGCAAAACATCTTAGGTATTCAAGGTCAGCTTTGGGCTGAAACTGTAAAAGGTCATGAGTCAATGGAATACATGGCCTTCCCAAAAATCATTGCGCTTGCCGAAAGAGCATGGGCTGCTCAACCAAAATGGGTAAGTATTGCTAAACCAGAAGAAAGAGCAAAGGCAATGGATGTGGAGTACAATAAATTCTCAAATACATTGTCAAAAAGAGATTTAATTAGATTGGAGTATATCTCGAACACTAAAAAGTTAAATTTCCGATTGCCACCTCCAGGTGCAAAAGTGGTAAATGATACATTGTATATGAATACAGAATACATTGGATTTACAATGAAATACAGCACCGATGGTAAAAATTGGTTAGAGTACAAAGCACCTGCTCCAGTGAAAAAAGGAACCACAGTTTCTTTGAAATTGGTAACAGTAAGCGGAAGAGAAAGTAGAATTACAACAGTTAAATAGTTTTTTGTTTATAGTGCTAAACTTTAAACATTGAACTTTAAACATTGAACTAAATTTATGTTTGGCATTTGTTTATTGAGTCATATTCCGGGTAGAAGAGAAGGCAGCGATAAGAGCGAGATGGTTACCCAATTACTTTTTGGCGATGCCTATGCTGTGGTGGAAGTGCAAGAGAAATGGGTGAAAATTAAAACTCATTTCGATGATTACGACTGCTGGATTTGTAGAAAACAACATTTTGAAATATCTGAAAAAACCTATGGGGAGCTATTGTCGGCTCCCCTTGTGCTTTCAGATGACTTGGTGCAGGTAGTACAAGAAGGTTCTACTTATTTACCAATTGTGATGGGAAGTGCCTTACCTCTGTTTAAGAATGGCGAAATGAAAATTGAAAATCGAACTTTTTTGTTCGATGGCAAGTGGATAGAGCCAGCCGATATCAATAAAGGGAAAATATTGGAGTATGCATTTATGTATTTAAATGCTCCTTATTTATGGGGTGGTAAATCTCCTTTTGGTATAGATTGTTCGGGGTTTACACAGATGGTTTACAAATTATGTGGTTACAATTTACCACGTGATGCCTATCAGCAATTTGAATTGGGAACTTCCCATTCTTTTGTAGAGGAAGCAGAAGCAGGTGATTTGGCTTTCTTCGATAACGAAGCAGGTAAAATTGTGCATGTTGGTATAGTTGTAGAACCAGGTAAAATTATTCATGCTTCAGGTAAAGTAAGAATTGATAATTTAGATCATCAAGGTATCTTTAATAAGGAATTGAATCAGTACACTCATCGATTGAGAATCATTAAAAATTTATTGTAACATGCTTAAAGCAGAACGACTTGATTACCAAAAAAACCAAGGTTTAGATTTAGGTAATCTGTTTAAAAATCCATTTGAACAATTTCAACATTGGTTTGATTTTGCTGTTGAGGTTGATGCTTTTTACGCTAATGCGATGACACTTTCAACAGTGCATGATAACAAACCGAGTTCGCGCGTAGTGTTGTTGAAAGAGATGGATGAAAAGGGCTTTGTTTTTTTTACGAATTACACCAGCGCAAAATCAAAAGAGATAACTGAAAATAAAAATGCTTCACTTCTTTTTTTCTGGAAGGAATTAGAAAGACAAATAAGAATTGAAGGTGTGCTCGAAAAGGTGTCTGCTGAAAATTCCGACGAATATTTTAAAACTCGTCCTCGTGAAAGTCAGATAGGCGCTTGGGCATCACCTCAAAGTACAACAATAACAAGAGCGGAATTAGAAAAAAGAGTTGAAGAATTCACCAAGAAATTTGAAGGTAAAGAAGTACCTCGTCCCGATTTTTGGGGTGGATTTAGATTATTGCCTACTCGCTTTGAATTTTGGCAAGGTAGAGCGGGGAGATTGCATGATAGATTTGTGTATGAAAATAAAAATGGAATTTGGCAGATTGTACAAATAGCACCATGATTATTTTCATTGCAATGTATTATATTTACCCCCCTTATAAAACTATGAAACAATGAACATATCGAAAAAACAATGGAGTAGACCGCATATCTTAGGTTTGGGGAAATCTAAAACAGCCTCTGGATTTGTACCTGGATCAGAAGGTCATGTAATTGTAAATCCTCATTCCAATTCAACTCATGATGGATATTCATCATGGAACAATTCACCAGCTACAACTACGATGACAGAGTTTTCTTAGTTTCTTTAATAAGGGAGCTGCCTAGAATTAAAATTTTTCAGGAATATTACCTGTCAAATTCAATTTATTATAGGTAGGTGTAAACTGAATTGAATCAATAAGCGAAGTGTCATTTGCAAAAACCATCAGCACATATTTCTTTCCATTTGTATAATCGAATTTTGTACTGTCGTTAAATTGAACATCAATGTAATAAGGGGTGTTTCTATCTTTCTGAACATGGTTGCCTACCCAGCATTTTATTTTTGAAGAAGTCTCACTTAAGCTTGCTGTAAAAGGGGCGTAGGTAGTATCGGTGTAATGTATGGTTTCTAAATTTCCAGTAGCGGCAAATTTATCTGAGTAGTAGGCAATGTTCACATCAAATTTATTTGGTACCTCAAGTAAGTACCAAACTTTATAAATATCACTTCCTTCCTTTTTTTCGCACGCCCAATTGATGCATAAAATGAAAATACCGGCAAGGGAAAATTTAATGAGCTGGTAAATATTTCGATTTTGTTTTTGCATTTTTTGGTAACGCTTGATTGCTATTTTTATTTTTTCAATCTTCTATCCATCTCTCTCTTCGCATCTTTCGATTTCAAATCTTCGCGTTTGTCGTATAATTTTTTTCCTTGCGCCAAGGCTATTTCTAATTTCGCTAAACCTTTGTCGTTGATGAACATTCTTAAAACAATGATTGAAAATCCTTTCTCCTTCACTTTCTTGAAAAGTTTGTCTAGCTCTCTTCTTTGAAGCAAAAGTTTTCTATCTCTTTTTTCAGCATGATTGTAAATTCCTCCATTTTCATAGTGCGCGATATGCATGTTGCGCACAAATAATTCATCTTCAATAAAGGTGCAATACGATTCGGTTACTGATGCTTTACTGTTGCGTATTGATTTAATTTCGGTGCCTGTGATTTGGATACCCGCAATGTATTTATCGAGTATCTCAAACTCGAAAGTGGCGCGTTTATTTTTTATGTTGACTATCTCCGACATGAAGTTTTAAAGGTACAATTTTATCCTTAATGAGTTTATAAATAAACACCACTAAAAATTGAACACCTAACATCGTTGCCATTGCTGCCGATGTTGCGCCGTTCACCCACCCTGCAAGATAATATCCGCTTATAGATGCAATGATACCAAATAGAACTGCCCACAATATCATGGGTATTATTTTCTGACTAATCAAATATGCTGTTGCGGCAGGAGTAATTAAAAACCCAACTACCAAAATTGCACCCACCGAATTGAAGGATAAAACGGTTGAAATCGATACCGCACTCATCAATACATAGTGCCAAAGCATTACAGAAACTCCTATGGTTGTGGCATAAGCGGGGTCGAAGGTGGTTAAAAACAATCCTCTAAATCCAATGATAACCATGGCAATTACACTCAGTAATAAAATGGAAAGTCTTAAAATGGTTTCGGGAACCATCATGCCTAAAATATTAATTCCTCCTTCAAAAGCTACATGATCAAGCTCTCCGTATAGCACACAATCTTGATCTAAATCCACATCTCGCGTGTATAAAGAAATAAGAATAATTCCTACTGCAAATAGAGAGGTGAACACCACACCAATGGCTGCATCTTGTTGCACGTTGCCTTTCTTGTTGAAGAATTCAATAAGGAATGTAGTGATGAGTCCGAATGCCGCAGCACCCACTAGCAAATACCATGATCCCATTTTTCCGCCTAGCATAAAGGCAATCACAATTCCAGGAAGTACTGCGTGAGAAATTGCATCGCCCACCATGGCCATTTTTCTTAGCACTAAGAAACAGCCAATGATGCTGCTAACTACAGCAACTAAAATAGCGGTTATGATGATGGTAATTTCCATTCGAAATCAATAAGGTATTTGTTTGTTGTGCGGATCTTCTTGCGGAAAATCTAACAATGCTTCTAGTCTTTTTTCTAATTCGGGAGTGATGATGTGCTCAATGGTTTCAGCATCATCATGCACGTGATCGTCGGCTACGCGCATGTATTTAGTAAGATAAATTTCCCATAAGCGATGAATTTTGGTGATGCGGGCTCCCGAGTTTTTACCTTCATTGGTTAAGATGAAAGTATCGTTAATTTTATGCACCATATTGTTTCTTCGCAGATGACGCAAGCCTTTTACAAGATGAGATCGTTTGAATTTTCTTGCAATGATTAGTTCTTCTAATGTTCGATTTTTGAAGAAGTCGCCATCTTTTTCACCCAGCTTATAAAATGCTTTTACGATATTGTCTTCAAGCATTTTTTGCATGTTGCTGCGTTGGCGAAACCACTGTGCGAGTATCCCTTTTTTGGGTGAGAAAATTATTGACAATACTGCGATGATGGAGAATACTAAAACTATGCACGGACCAGTGGGCATGTTAGCGAAGGCGTAAGAAATAAATACTCCAATGATACCCGAAATGGCTCCAATGGCTGATGCTATCACCAGCATTTTTTTTAAGTTGTCGGTCCAATAGCGTGCAGTAGTTGCAGGAGTAATAAGCATTGCTGCCATGAGCACAACACCTACGGTTTGAATACCAATTGCTACAGCCATCACTGTAAGAATTGATAGTAAAAATTCATAGAATTTAATGTTGAGTCCGATGGTTTTTGCAAAGTGCAAATCAAATGAAACCAATACAAGCTGCTTGTAAAACAATACCACCACCGCCAATACAAAAATGGCCACACCGCCAAAAGCATAGATATCGGAAAGTACGATCGTGGCTGCTTTACCAAATAAAAAGTCACTTAATCCGGCTTGATTTGGATTGCCCGAATTTTGAATCATGGTAAGTAACAAAACTCCGATGGCGAAAAATACAGAAAGGTTTAATCCAATGGCTGTATCTGCTTTGATTTTCGAATGGCGAGTGATTAAATCAATAAAATAAATGGAAAGCCATCCAGTGAAAATGGCACCTAATAATAGAAAAATGGGGTCTTTAGTTCCCGATATCATAAAGCCGATGCATACTCCTGGAAGAATAGAGTGCGACACGCTGTCAACCACTAAAGCTCTTTTGCGCAGCAAAGCAAAACAACCAATAACCGATGAGGCTATACTTAATAATATAGTACCCAAAACAACATAGCGAACGCTACTTTCTTTGAGTAAAATAAAATCGATTATGTTTTGTGTGTCATGCATTATTGCTCGCGAATAGGAAATTGTTTCTCTTTAATAAGTTCTCCAATTTTAGAAAGTAAAGTAAGTTTACCTCCATAAGTTTCTTGCAATAATTCGGTGGTGAATACATCTTGTACCGGACCAGAGGCCACTAATCGCGTATTGATTAACAGCACCCAATCGAAATAATTGATTGCTGATTGTAAATCATGATGCACCACAATGATGGTTTTTCCTTCTTTTTTCATAGAAAGAAAAAGCTCGATAATTGATTTTTCTGTTGATGCGTCAACCCCAGCAAAAGGTTCGTCCATTAGGTATAAATCGGCTTGTTGAGCCAATGCACGTGCAAGAAAAGCGCGCTGTTGTTGTCCGCCCGATAATTGTGAAATCTGCCTATTGGCATAGTCCATCATATTCACTCTCTTTAAGCTTTCAGCTGCAATTTCTTTGTCTTCTTTACTAAAGCGACCAAAGATATTTTTTGCATTGTACCTTCCCATGAGTGCAACATCCATTACGCTTGCAGGGAAATCCCAATCTACCGATTCTCTTTGTGGTACGTAAGAAATCTTGTGACGCACTTTGTCTAAATCATCGTTGAATAATTTAATGTATCCAGATGCCGATGGAACCAAATCCATGAGTGATTTAAGTAGGGTGGATTTACCTGCGCCGTTCGGACCAATAATTCCAATCATTTGTCCGGATGGAAGTGTAAAGTCAACATTCCACAATACTGGTTTGTTGTGATAACTTACCGTTAAATCATGCACTTCAACTATTGGATTTTCAACATGTGTTATCATCTTATTTCAGTCCTTTAACAATAGTGTTTACATTGTGTTGAAGCATTCCTATGTAAGTGCCTTCAGCAGTGCCAGCAGCACCCATTGCATCAGAAAAAAGTTCACCGCCTTTTTTTACAACGTGACCTTTGGCAGCGCAATCTTCAATGATGGCATTGATTGACTTTGGAGAAACAGAAGACTCAACGAATACTGCTTTAATTTTTTGATCGCAGATGAAGTTCACGAGGCTAATTCTGTCGTTTACTCCATAATCAGATGCAGTAGAAATTCCTTGCAGTCCTCTTACTTTAATATTATATGCTCTGCCAAAATATCCAAAGGCGTCATGCGCTGTAATCATCACTCTGGTTTCTTCAGGAATACTTGCTATTTCTGCTTCTACCCATTCGTCAAAAGTTTTAAGTTTGGCGATGTAGGCATCGGCATTCTTTTGAAAAAGTTGCGCATGTTGTGGATATAGCTTTTGTAATTCATGCTTGATATAGGTCACTGCGCCAATCCAAATTTTCACATCAAACCAGATGTGAGGGTCGTGTGCCCCAGCAAAATTTGAACTTTTAATTAGCTTGGTTTCTGGAATTCCATGAGCAATAGCGAATACTTTTTTTGCTTTGGCAAGTTCCTCTAGAGTCTCGCTCATTCTTCCTTCAAGATGTACTCCGTTGTAAAACACAACGTCGGCATCCATTAATTTTTTAGTATCGCTTTGTTTCGTTTTGTAAAGATGAGGGTCAACACCCGGCCCCATTAATGCTTCCACTTCAAACAAAGTGTCGGTGATGTTTTTTACAGCATCGGCAATCATTCCCGTGGTGGTAATGATATAAGGTTTTGTTCTTTTGGTTTCTGTTTCACCACAAGAAAAAAGCAGCACAACAGCTGCAAGTAGGAGTAAGCTATTTTTTATTTTTTTCATGACTAACACTTAAATTTTTACAAACTAAACTCGATAACATTATTTCATTTTCATTGTTCACTTTTACCAAAACAGATTCGTCAAATTCGAATTTGTTTACCACTTCTAATTTGGCGCCCAACAATAATTTTATGCTTTCTAAATATTTTAAAAACTCTTTTGAATCTTCTCTTACACCAATCAATACAGCTGTTTCGCCAATTTTAACATCGCGAAGCGCCACCTCTTTTATTTTATGAAAGTTTCCGTTTTTATCTGGTATCGGATCTCCATGTGGGTCTACTTTTGGAAATCCTAAAAACTTATCAAGGCTGTCTACCAATTTAACAGAGGTGATGTGTTCTAGTTGTTCGGCAACTTCATGAATTTCATCCCATGTGAAATCAAGCTTTTCACATAAAAACACTTCCCATAAACGATGTTTTCTAATTACTTTTACGGCAATGTCGATACCTTTTTTTTCTAAAGTAACACCTTGGTATTTTACGTAGTGGATGTATCCTTTTTCAGAGAGCTTTTTTAGCATGTCGGTCACCGATGATGCTTTGGTTTCCATTCTTTCTGCAATGGCAGAAGTGAGCACACCTTCTGGAAATTGTGCACTCAACATATAAATAGCTTTAAGATAATCTTCTTCTGTAGATGAGTTCATCTTCATTGTTTTTAAGCAAATATATAAATTAGTTAGGTGGATACAAAATAAAATTTAGATAAGTCTAAATTTGTGAATGGTTAAAAAAAATCCACACAGTATCAACCTGAAGAAACTTTAATATATCATGTATGGAGCTGCCGCGAAATTCGGTAATCCTAAAACAAGTTAGGCACGCCCTGTGCTCGCATGAGCTTATCTCCAAATGCAATTAGTGTAAGTTTCTCAAGCATGTCTGTGTGGACAGTCTTAAATTTCTTGTGTTCAAAGAACCTGCATCTAATTTACTTCTTTTAACATGAAACGGAAAGCTTTTTTGCGGTTTTTTTTCAATTTTACTTTGGACGCATATTTGCTTAACTTTAAAGCAGATTTCAAATACCTTATATATATGAGAGCATTGTTTTTATCAATTTTCAGCCTTTTGAGTATTGCAGTTGCAAATGCGCAACAGCAAGATGCGCTTAATATCAATTTTCAAATTAAGTATTATAAAGATTCGGTAATATATGTAATACATGATTTTGGAAATGCTAAAACTCATTATGTTTTAGATACTGTTAAAATGAAAAACGGTAAAGGAAGTATAAATAGGAAGAAAAGAATTGAATCGGGAGTGTATGCTATACTTAGTCAGGACAAAAGAGGTTATGCTCGTTTCATCATACATAATGAAAATGCATTTACCATTATGACCGATACTTTAGATTATTCAAAAAATATGAAGGTGAAGGGGTCGATGGAAAATACAGTTTTCTTAGAGCATGATGCATATATGGTGAAGAAATTTAAAAGAAGAGATGAGTTGATGACTAAGTTAAATGATGCTAAGAAAAATAATGATGCGGCTTTAGAAAAGATTGCGAATGACTCCTTAAAACTCTTGGGTGAAGAAGTAGAGGCATTTCAAAAATCAATAATTCAAAAATATCCAACATTTCTAATTTCTAAGATTTTGTTGTTTTCTCAAGATGTAGATATTCCTGAAAGCATCACCAACGATACACTTAAATTCGATTATTATAAAGCGCACTATTTTGATAAAGTTGATTTTTCGGAAGAAGGGTTGGTAAGAACTGATTTACTTGAAAATAAAATCACAACCTATTTTGATCGATTGGTTGCACAACAACATGATTCTATCATTGTGGCTTGCGACTATGTTTTGAAAAAAGCAAAGGCAAGTTCCGAAATGTTTAAGTATATTTTAACTACGCTCACAGTTAAATATGAACGCTCAAATATTATGTGTTTCGATGGTGTTTTTGTTCACTTGGTGAATACATATTATAATACCGGACAAGCGACTTGGGTGAATGAAACCAATTTGTCGAAAATGAAAACAAGAGCCAAATCACTTCAATATATAGGTTGCGGTTCTGTTGCTACAGATTTAATGATGGAAGGGTTGAATGAAAATTGGTATAAATTAAGTAAAGTGAAATCTCCATATACCATATTATGGTTTTGGGATTCTGATTGCGGACATTGCAAGGCGCAAACTCCGAAATTGAAAATGCTTACCGACTTATCTCCAATAAAAGATAGTATAACTGTTTTTGCGGTAAACATTGAAAATGAAACCAAAGGTTTTAGAAAATATGTTGAAGAAAATAATTTATATAAATGGATTAATGTAAGTGATACATTACACATCACTCGATTTAGAGATTACTATGATATTTATTCAACACCTGTGATGTATCTTTTAGATAAAGACAAAAAGATAATTGCAAAAAGATTAGACCCAGAAGCGATATATTCTTTCTTAGTTCAAAAATGGGATTTAAATTATGGAGATACTACTAAGTTGGAAAGTGAATATAAAATTCAAATGGCGCAGTTCGATTCTTTGCAAGAAGTAAAACATCTTGATAAAGTTAAAACAATAAAGATGCTAGCTCATGCAAACAAAGAAGAGGTGTTTAATATTTATAGATTAGGTAATTTGTATTTAGAGCAATTGAAACAACCTCAATACGACATGAATCGATTTGTGTATCCAAATCACGATGAAACAATTAAAGTGAGAGTTCCTGCTGAGGCTAAAAAAGTAGAAGAGGTAAAAGAAGAAAATAAGATTGAAGGAAATAAAGTGAACGAAAAAAATAAGGAAGGAAAGAGTTCAAGCAAAAAGAAGTAGAGAACAAAAATCATTGATAAAAAAGAAAGGCTCACTAATTAAAGTAAGCCTTTCTTTTTTTTAATCAAGCTTATTATCTCACTTGATTTAATTCGTGATGTCTGTCGATTCTTTGTTGGTGTCCGGCCTGACTATCATACGCTTTGCATGAAACTAAAAAAACAGAAATTGAAATAGCGCTGAAAAAGAATAATGTAAATTTTGTTTTCATATAATACCCGTTTTAGTTGTTGTTAAGTTACTAGTTTTTCATTCAAATACAAATTGCAGCGATAAAAAATAATGAGCTAAATTTTCTTTTCGCATTGCCATTACACTACCTTTGATTTACTGTTTCAAAAAAACTGAAAAGAAATTATGGAAGAAAAATTATTGGAATATCTATTCGGATTTATTTCTGAAAACAAGAAAAATCTTTTTCTAAAAAATATTGAAGACAGAACGAAGTATATGACGATTGTGTTGGAAGATATATATCAACCGCACAATGCAAGCGCAGTGTTACGCTCTTGTGATTGCTTTGGAATACAAGATGTGCACGTAATTGAAAACAAAAATTTCTTCGAAGAAAAAAAAGATGTTGCATTGGGTTCATCAAAATGGGTGAGCGTGCACAGGTACAATCAAACAAAAAATAATACACTTGATTGCATCAATAAATTAAAAAAAGATGGGTATAGAATTGTAGGAACTTCACCTCATGTTAAAAGTTGTGCATTGGAAGAATTTGATATTGCAAAAGGAAAATTTGCTTTGGTTTTTGGTTCGGAAGAACCCGGAATGACATCTGAGGCAATTGAAAATTGTGACGAACTTATTAACATTCCAATGTTGGGATTCACTGAAAGTTTTAATATTTCTGTGAGCGCTGCTATATGTTTACATCATCTTCGTTGGAAAATTAATTCTTCTGAAGTGCTATATAAATTAAGTGATTCAGAAAAAACAGAAATTTTAATTTCTTGGACAAAGCAAGTGATAAAGAGTGCAGATATGATAGAAAAACATTTTTTTGAAAACATGCGTAATAATATTGACAACAAGAAATAATTTTAATTACATTTGACTCATCAACCATTTAAATTTTATTATCATGGCAACAAAAACTAAATCAAAAAAAGTAGCTGCTAAGAAAACTGTAAAAGTTGCTGCTGCGAAAAAAGTAGTTAAAGCTGCTGCTCCTAAAAAAGCTGCTGCTAAAAAACCTGCTGCTAAAAAAGCTGCTGCTCCTAAGAAAGCTGCTGCTAAAAAAGCTGCTCCAGCTAAAAAAGCTGCTGCTAAAAAAGCTGCTCCAGCTAAAAAAGCGGTTGCTAAAAAAGCTCCAGCTAAAAAAGCGGTTGCTAAGAAAAAGTAATCAGCGATTAATCGCAAACAAAAAAGGTTCAAGTTTTCTTGAACCTTTTTTTTTGATTTTATTTTTCTTTTAAATCAATCTATAAATATTGACACAGAAAAATTTTTAACTACATTTGAAACATCAACCATAAAAACAATTTAAATTTTTTAATCATGGGAAAAGGCGATAAAAAAACAGCGAAGGGAAAAAGATTCAAAGGTTCAACTGGAAACTCTAGACCTTCAAAAAAAGCTAAAGCTAAAAAATCAGCTGTAGCTCAAGCTGCTTCACCTAAGAAAGCTGCCGCTCCTAAAAAAGCTGCTGCTCCTAAAAAAGCTGCTGCTCCTAAAAAAGCTGCTGCTCCTAAAAAAGAAGCTGCTCCTGCTCCAGCAAAAAAAGCTCCAGCTAAGAAAAAGTAATTTCGAATTACTGAAATTAAAAAAGGTTCACAGCGATGTGAACCTTTTTTGTTTTAGTTTATTTTTTACTCAATTATTTCTGCTCTGAAATTTATCACGCATCAAATGAAAAGTTTTTCTAGTTTGTCTTTCAATTCATTTTTGCTGATTGGTTTTTTCAAAAAATCTTTAGCACCCAATTGCATGGCTTCCTCTTTTACAGGGTTTAAATCATCCCCACTTATAAGTACAATTTTACTCGAAATATTTTCTAAGCTCAATATCTTTAACACTTCCATTCCATCCATGTCGGGCATCATCTTATCTAAGGTGATAATATCGGGTTTCAATTCTAAAGCCATGCGTATTCCTTCTTTTCAATTTTCAGCTTCGCCAACAACTTCAAATCCTGTTTGAGTTAATAATGCTCCAATGATAGTTCTATCAAATCCGGCATCGTCAATTATAAGTACACGCTTCATAATAAATAGATAAATTTTTCGTCTCAACTAAATTATATTTTTTAGCTTGCACTATGGCATTATCATTGATTTACTTTTAATAAATTATCATTATGAAAAAAATACTTCTTATTACGTTTCTATCGGCAGCTGCGGTTGCATCTGCTCAGGTAAATTTGAAAAAAGCAAAATCTACTGCAACCAACGCGGCTAAAAAAGTTACTACTACAACTCCGGCATTAACCGAGAGTGAAATAATCGACGGCTTGAAAGAGGCATTGTCGAAAGGTTCCAATCAGGCAGCTTCTTTGGCTTCTGCAACAGGTGGTTTTAATAATAGTACATTAATAAAAATTCCTTTTCCTCAAGATGCTCAAAAAATGGAAACTAAATTGCGTGCCATTGGAATGGGTGCTGAAGTAGATAAATTTGTAAAAGCATTAAATGATGCTGCCGAATTAGCAAGTAAAGAAGTTGGAACAATTTTTTTAGATGCTATTAAAGGAATGACTGTTAAAGATGGAATGAATATTTTGAAGGGTGCCGATAATGCAGCTACAGAATATTTGCGTTCGCAAACCAATCAGCAGTTGTATGATAAGTTTAAACCTATTGTAATAAAAGCATTGCAACAAGTTCAAGTAACTAAGTATTGGAATCCTTTGGTGACCAAATACAATTCTATACCAATGGTAGATAAAGTAAATCCCGATTTGGATGACTACACTACAAAAAAATGTATTGAAGGTTTATTTAAATTGGTAGCAGGTGAAGAATTGAAAATTAGAAATGATGTTAATGCAAGGACTTCCGATTTATTGAAAAAGGTTTTTGCTGAAGCAGATAAAAAGAGACAATAAGGTTAGTATCCTGAAAAGAAAAACTCCCTCATTTTCGTGAGGGAGTTTTTTTATTTATTCAAAACCTGGACAAGGCAAAAATTTTACTCGACTAATTTTTTTCTGACATTTAAATCTATATCCCATAGCCACTTCATGCGAACCTAAGGTGGAAGCGCCAAGTTTAGAAAGTGTAACGTCGTAGCTGTAGCCAAATCTTAAATTGTTTTTTTGAATACCTATAGATAACGTGAGTTCGAAATAAGGATTCTATAAACAATGTTGATTAAATTGTTTATA
>CAYORT010000008.1:0-106993 GCA_964406465.1 uncultured Chryseobacterium sp. | reverse complement strand
TCTACTTTACCTACTAAATCAGCACCTACATCGGCAGCTTTAGTATAAATACCACCACCTACACGAGCAAATAATGCAATAGATTCAGCACCTAAAGAGAAACCTGCAAGAGTTTCCAATACTACAGTCATATCAGCACCGTTTGTCCAAACACCATCCATAAACACTTGGAAGAAGATGATGAAGAAAGCTGTTAAACCTAATACTGCTAAGCCAGCAACACCTAAGCCCATTACAGTACCACCACCAAAAGAAACTTTCAATGCTTGTGGTAAGCTAGTACGAGCTGCTTGCGTAGTTCTAACGTTAGTTTTGGTAGCGATTTTCATACCCATGTTACCAGCTAAAGCCGAAAACACAGCACCGAAAACGAATGCTACAATAATTAATATGTGTGTAGTAGGAACGATGAAAGAAATTCCTGCCAAAACAACACTTGCACCTAATACGAATAAAGCCAATAATCTGTACTCAGCTTTCAAGAAAGCCAATGCTCCTTCATAAATGTAATCTGAAATTTGTTTCATTTTTCCATCTCCAGCGTCTTGCTTTAAAACCCAAGATCTTTTGACAGCCATGAAAGCTAATCCTATTAATGCCATTACGATTGGCAAGTAAATCATCATTTGTCCCATAAACGTTAATTAGTAATTATTCTTTTTATAATTGGTCGGCAAAGGTAAATATTTAATGCATTTTCCCAAATCGGGAAGAAAATTTACTTGTACAACACTGCTTTTACTGCCGCCGAGATACGCTCGATATTAGGCAAAGCCTCATTAATCAAGTTTGGCGCGTAAGGCAGAGGAACGTCTCTTGAAGTTACTCTAGCCACCGGAGCGTCTAAATAATCAAAAGCTTCTTTTTGTACTTTATAGGTAATTTCGCCAGAGATAGAAGCCAAAGGCCAAGCCTCTTCAACTACCACCAAACGATTTGTTTTCTTTACTGATTCGAAAATTGCATCGTAATCAATTGGTCTAACTGTTCTCAAGTCGATTACCTCAACACTAATATTTTCTTTTTCCAATTCGGCGCAAGCAGCCAACACCACGTGAACTATTTTTCCGAAAGTAACGATGGTCACATCTTTACCTTTTCTTTTAATATCGGCAACACCAATTGGTATAATATACTCTCCTTCAGGCACTTCACCTTTATCGCCATACATTTGTTCTGATTCCATGAAGATAACAGGGTCGTTATCACGAATAGCCGATTTCAACAATCCTTTCGCATCGTAAGGTGTAGATGGAACTACTACTTTTAAACCCGGAGTGTTAGCATACCAATTCTCAAAAGCTTGTGAATGCTGTGCGCCAAGTTGTCCGGCAGAAGCCGTTGGACCTCTAAACACTATCGGACAGTTGTATTGTCCGCCCGACATAGAATACAATTTAGCAGCACTATTGATCACCTGGTCGATAGCCACCAACGAAAAGTTGAAGGTCATAAACTCGATTACCGGACGCAGGCCGTTCATCGCAGCTCCAACACCAATACCAGCAAAACCAAGCTCGGCAATTGGAGTGTCGATTACTCGTTCAGGACCAAATTCTTCAAGCATTCCCTGACTCACTTTATAAGCACCATTGTATTCAGCTACTTCTTCACCCATTAAGAAAACAGATTTATCTGCTCTCATTTCTTCGTTTAAGGCTTCGCGAAGCGCTTCTCTGAATTGTATAACTCTCATAGATTATTTTTTAAGCGGGGCTAAAATAAAAATTAATCTACAATTAAAAGAATAGTTGGAAAAAGTAGATAAAATTTGCACCCCTACTCGTCTTTGCGAGATTTTTGCACCCAAAAATGAAGCAATCTCAGTTTACATTTAGGACAATAGCTCCTTCGGGGTACCTCAGGATTACATACTAAACAAGTGATGCTTAATTAAGAATAATTGTCATCCTGAGGTACCCCGAAGGAACTATTGCCCTGCGCAGAATTTAATAAATTTTCACCCATTCTAAAACCTTTTCTCACTCCCCACGTAAAGCCAAAACTTTAAACTGTTTAATACTTTAATCTATAGTGTACTTATGAAGATTCTTGTTTGTATCAGCAGTGTTCCCGACACCACGACAAAAATTACCTTTGCCGACGGCAACACAAAATTCAACACCGCAGGTGTACAATATGTTATCAACCCTTACGACGAATTTGGTTTATCTAGAGCCATGCAACTCAAAGAATCTTTGGGCGGTACCATTACTACCATTACCGTTGGTAGAGCCGATACCGAACCCGTGATTAGAAAAGCGTTGGCCATTGGTGCCGATGATGCAGTGCGTGTAGACGCCGACCCTACCGACTCTTTCCAAGTAGCGCACGAAATAGCAGCCTATGCAAAAGATAAAGGATTTGATTTGATAATTACCGGACGAGAGTCTATCGACTATAACGGTGGCGCAGTGCCAGGCATGCTGGCCGAATTACTGGGCATCAATTCTGTTTCTCCTTGTGTTAAAATTGACATCAATGGCAGCGAAGCTACCATGCAAACCATGATTGATGGCGGCAAAGAGGTAGTGAAATCGGCTTTACCTGTTGTAGCAGCAGCGCAAAAAGGAATGGTTGAAGAAAGTGAGTTACGCATTCCAAATATGAGAGGAATCATGGCGGCTCGCACCAAACCTTTGGCAGTAGTACCAGGAGCAGCAAGTGGCAACACTTCTGCTAAAACCTTCGACCTACCTGCGCCAAAAGCAGCTTGCAAAATGGTGAGCGCCGATAACGTAGAAGAATTGGTGCACCTCTTACACACCGAAGCAAAAGTTATTTAATTCAAAAATATTTAGAGTATGTCAGTATTAGTATTCGCTGAAAATTGGGATGGTTCATTTAAGAAATCAACTCACGAAGCTGTATCCTACGCTTCATCCCTTGCCGCATCAGTGGGCGGTTCTGCAACAGCAGTTGTTATTGGTAACGCAAACGATATTAACGCTTTAGGAAAATACGGTGCAACAAAAGCACTTCAATTTGATGGAGATGCAAATCACCAAGGTATAGCAAGTATTTTAGCGCAAGCGGCTCAGGCTACAGGTGCTAAATATATTGTGTTCAATGGTACTTGGAAAGCTAAAGGTGCTGCGCCACGATTGGCTGTAAAACTTAATGCTTCCATCGCCAGCGAAGTGGTTGAATTACCCTCTTCAACTGCACCTTTCGTGGTGAAGAAAAAAGCTTTTTCGGGTAAAGCCTTCGCTCATGTTGAATTGTCGGCCGATGTTAAAATCATTGTGCTTTCTCCCAATGCTTATGGCGTTCATGAAAATGCAGTATCTATCGCCGTTGAAAAAGGAAATGGGGCAGCTACCGATAAAGACAATTCATTACAACATGTTGAATATCAAAAAACAGCTGGTAAAATAAATCTTACTGAAGCCGAATTGGTGGTAAGTGCCGGCAGAGGAATGAAAGACCCAAGCAACTGGGGCATGGTGGAAGCATTGGCCGAAACACTAGGCGCAGCTACCGCTTGCTCAAAACCAGTTGCCGATATTGGTTGGAGACCTCACCACGAACATGTTGGACAAACGGGTATTGCCGTTGCACCTAACCTATATATTGCTATTGGCATCTCGGGTGCTATTCAGCATTTAGCCGGAATAAGTTCTTCTAAAAAAATTGTGGTGATCAACACCGACCCAGAAGCTCCTTTCTTTAAGGCCGCCGATTACGGTATTGTGGGTGATGCGCTACAAGTGGTTCCTAAACTAACGGAAGCAATTAAGAAATTAAAAGGATAAATGAGAATAAGGTTTAAAGTTTAAAGTCTAAGGTGTAAAACTTTAGACTTTATACTTTTTAATCTTTAGACAATTTACATTACTTTTGACTCCTCTTAGAAAGAAATGAAGAAGATAAATTTAGACATCATCGGACTATCCTACAGTCAAACACAAACAGGAGCATACGCTTTAGTGCTGGGGGAAAGAAATGGGAAAAGAAGATTGCCCATCATTATTGGAGGCTTTGAGGCGCAAGCCATTGCCATCGAATTGGAAAAGATGACACCAAGCCGTCCGCTTACTCACGATTTATTTAAAACATTCGCTACTACCTTCGATATCGAAATCAAAGAAGTAGTGATTTATAACCTTGTAGAAGGTATTTTCTTCGCTAAATTGATTTGCGAAAAAGATGGCAAAGAGGTTGAAATAGATGCAAGAACATCTGATTCTATCGCCTTAGCAGTAAGATTTAATTGTCCGATTTCCACCTACGAGTTCATCCTTTCTTCAGCAGGTATTCTGTTAGAAGACGAGCAATTAAATGAGGAAGACGGTGGAGATAATGAAGACGATGACGACGCAGATTTAGACGACCCTGTAGAAGAGTTGTTGGAACCGAGCACCAAAGACATCACTACACTCACTCCAGCTGAACTTGAAAAATACCTTGAAGATGCCATCGCAATGGAAGATTATGAGAGAGCATCTCAAATTCGCGACGAGTTGAGCAAACGCAAAAAATAAAATTTCGAAATGAAACAATACCTTGATCTCCTGCAACATATAGTCGACAAAGGAGCGTCGAAAGAAGATCGCACCGGAACAGGAACCATCAGCGTATTTGGCTATCAAATGAGATTCGACCTCAACGAGGGCTTTCCTTTAGTTACTACCAAAAAATGTCATTTACGCTCTATCATCCACGAGTTATTGTGGTTTTTGCAGGGCGACACCAATATTAAATATCTCAAAGAAAACAAAGTAAGTATTTGGGATGAATGGGCCGATGCAGATGGAAATTTGGGTCCGGTTTACGGCTACCAATGGCGCTCATGGCCAACAGCCGATGGCCGCCACATCGATCAAATAAAAAATGTGGTGGAGCAGATTAAGAAAAATCCCGACTCTCGCCGATTGATAGTTAGTGCTTGGAACGTGGGGGAAATAGAAAATATGGCCCTACCTCCTTGTCATGCTTTCTTTCAATTTTATGTAGCCGATGGCAAATTATCTTGTCAGCTCTACCAAAGAAGTGCCGATGTATTTTTAGGTGTTCCTTTCAACATCGCATCTTACGCTCTGCTTACCATGATGATTGCTCAAGTTTGCGATTTAAAACTTGGCGATTTTGTACACACTTTTGGTGATACACACTTATATAAGAATCACCTAGAGCAAACTAAATTGCAGCTGACGAGAGAACCTCGTCCTTTGCCTCAAATGAAGATCAATCCTAATGTTAAAGATATTTTCGAATTCAAATTTGAAGATTTTGAGTTGGTAGGTTACGATCCGCATCCACATATTAAAGCGCCGGTAGCTATTTAATTTTGAATTTTGAGTTATGAATTTTGAGTGTAAAAAACTCTTAGCTCCCTTCAAAACTCAACATTAATAATTCAAAATTCTTACCTTCATTCATAATTCAACATTCATAATTCAAAATTCCATGAAAGTTTCCCTCATCGTCGCCGTTGCAAAAAACAATGCCATAGGCAAAAACAATGATTTGCTTTGGCATTTGCCTGCCGACATGAAACATTTCAAGCAGTTAACTAGCGGACACTGTGTGTTGATGGGCAGAAAAAACTTTGAATCTATCCCCGAGAAATTTCGCCCTCTGCCCAACCGCACCAACATCATCATCACTAGAAATAAGGATTTACAAATTGAAAACTGCAAGGTTTTCAACTCTATTAAAGAGGGCATTGAATTCGCTAAAAGCACTGGTGAGCAAGAACTTTTCATCATTGGCGGCGGCGAAATTTATCGTGAAAGCTTAGAACAAAACCTCATTAGAAAAATATACCTAACCAGAGTTCACCAAAGCTTTGAAGCCGATACTTTCTTCCCCGAATTGGATGAAAATAAGTGGAAAGTACTGTCGGAAATCTTCTTGGTAAAAGATGAAAAAAATCCTTTCGACTGCACTTTCTGCGAGCTAGAAAAGGTACAGTAAAAAGGAACAACCTTTTTAGCGTATATTCGTCTAACAGACAAGCAATTCATCTATGAAAAATATATTCGCTTTATTCACCTTGGCCCTTTTGTCGTTTGCATCTTGCACCGACAAGTCGAAAAGCACCGAGCTAAACTCCTGCAAGGACAACGCCCTGGCCGAAATGGTGTATCTCGATATATACAAAGAAGTGCAAAGTAACTTAGGTGTTTTCTTAGAACAAAAATCACCTTCAGATACCAATATTAAATTTACCAGTACCGTCAATCAAAACAATATCACTTTCCCATTCTCTTTAACCATTTACTACGGCAACAGCGATCACCTTTGCAGCGACAATAAGTACCGCAGAGGCGCTCTAAAATTAGATGTTAGCGCTGCCAATGGCGATAGCACTATCACTTCTGTGAACAACATTGACATCACCTTTATCGATTTCTATTTAAACCAGTCAAAAGTTATTGGAACTTTTACCATCAACAATGGCGGATTAAAACTGGGCAACAATCACCAACTTTTCAATTTAGGAGTGAGCAACGGCTTCATCATCAATGGTAATGGCACCATGTCGTGGAACTCAGATAAAGTGCTTGAACAAACACTTGGCTCTGGAACCCCTAACTATTTAAACGACGACGAATATTTGCTTAGTGGTAGAGCAACTGGCAAGGATTTTAAAGGAACCGACTTTGAAGAAAACATCACCAGTAGCTGCACCGTTGACCCCACCTGTAAATACATGATCAAAGCAGGAAAAATCTCCATTCAACCCTACAACCTCGACTTGCGCAATTGCGACTATGGCGTTGCTCCAGGTTCTTGCTCAGGACAAGTAAAAGTGCAAATTAAAGAGCAAGGGTTTAATTTTTCGTTGTAATAGACTTCAATCTATCGGGCACTAATTTCTCCCAATTCTCTCCGTCAGCTGACGGATGCGGTTTTTCTTGTGGGCTGAAAGAGGATGGATTCAAATAGATCCTTTTCATTTCAAACAAACTAAAAATCCATCTCCCTCCCACTTCACAGGCCTTTACACACCCCTCTCCTCCGAGAGGGAAACCGACTCCCACAAAAGCTCTCCCCAAATTTGAAGGACTACTTATGTTTTGGTATATTTGAAACCTCGCGAAAAAAGCGAGAATTTTAAATAGAAAGAAATGAGTAAAATGATGTCGCTGGAAGACTTATCCAGCATTAAAGGAGCAACATCTTCGGCCGCTATCGAAGAGCTGTTTAACAACATTAAAAAAGCACCGCTTAACACTGTCGATAATAACGTGAATAATAATCATGTTGTAGAAGTAAGCGACCTGCGCCAAGATGTTGTAATCTCTAGCTCTGAAACAGAGAAGAACATCATCAAACAAAATTTCCCGAAAGAAAAAAACGGATACTTAGTGGTATCAAAAGTGATTGAGAACTAATGGCTTCAGCAATTATACAAACGCATGAAAGACTCGTTAAGAAAGAGATTTCGTGCACCCAACTTGTTCAAGAAAAACTAGATGCATTGGCCAAAAACCAATACCATTCGGTAAACTTTTTACTAAGCGACTTAGCTCTGGCAAAAGCAAAACAAGTAGATGAAAAAATCGCTAAAGGCGAACAAATTGGCTTATTAGAAGGTATTCCTTTCGGCGTAAAAGATGTGTTTTTAATTCAAGGTGAGCACGCTTCGGCAAGCTCTAAATTCCTTAAAAATTATATTTCTCCCTACACTGCAACTGCTATTCAAAAGTTGATGGATGCTGGTGCTATTCCGGTTTGTAAGGAGAATGCAGATAGTTTCGGACACGGTTCTACCAGCGAAAACACCATCTTCGGTGCCGTTAAAAATGCGCACAACGAAGCTTTGGTGGGTGGTGGTTCTAGCGGTGGTAGCGCCGTTAACGTGGCTAAAGAGTACACTGTTTTTTCTATCGGTGGTGATACGGGTGGTTCTATCCGTCAGCCTGCCGGATACAACAAAGTGTACGGACTAAAACCAACCTACGGAAGAATTTCTCGCTACGGATTAATGGCTTATGCTTCTTCTACCGACTGCGTTGGTCCGATCGCTTCTTCATTGGAAGACATCGAATTGGTAATGAACGTGATTAGCGGAAAAGATTATCATGATCAAACTACATTCGAATCGAAAGCGATAGATTTGAGTAAGGCAGTTGACAGTTCACAGATCACAGTGGGTTACTATTCCGATTTCATCGACAACAAAGGATTAGACGAAAAAATAAAAAGCGATTTCTTAGCGGTAATCGAAAAGATAAAAGCAAAAGGCATCCAAGTAAAAGCATTGAGTTTTAAAAATGCCGACACTTTAGTTTCTACTTACTACGCCTTGGCGATGGCTGAAACAGCTTCGAACCTAGCGCGTTTAGATGGCTCGATGTATGGCGAAAGAATTGCTGCCGACACCTTAAAAGAAAGCTACGCTGTAACGCGCTCTGAAGGGTTCACGCCCGAGAGTCAGCGCCGTATCGTGGGCGGTAACCAAGTTTTATCTACCGGTTTTGCCGATGAAATTTACTTGAAAGCACAAGCCCTTCGCAAAAACATAATGCAATTGTTCACTCAGGATTTTAAAGAAGTTTCTGTTATCCTTTCCCCGGTATCTCCTACTCTGCCTCCACAAATTGGCAACAGCTTGAAAGATCCGTTGGCAATGTACCTAAGCGACATCTACACCATTGGCTTTAGCCTAGGTGAGCTGCCAACGCTTACATCTCCGGTTGGAACAGCTACAGGAATACAAATCACTGCCGATAAAAAGCAGGATGAACTCACTTTAAAATTCGCAAAATACCTTAACGAGATACTGTAATGGAAATCGATAAACTCACGCAAAAGCTTGATTCACTTGGTTTAGAAGTGGTAATTGGTTTAGAAACGCACATTCGTTTGAACACCAAAACCAAATTGTTTTGCTCTTGCGCCAATGCCGACGAGTCGGCACCAAATACTAATATTTGTTCGGTGTGTACCGGACAAATGGGTGTGCTTCCTGCCATCAATCAAGAGGCGATTCGCAAAGCCATCTTGTTTGGTAAAGCTGTGAAATCTGATATGAAAAATGAGGTGGTTTGCTGGGACAGAAAACACTACGAATATCCCGATCAACCAAAGAATTTTCAGTTAACGCAATTTCAAAAACCAATTATCCCTAACGGGACTGTTCAATGTTATAGGGAAGATGGTTCAATGTTTAAAGTTGAATTGGAACAAGTGCATTTGGAAGAAGATGCAGCGAAATTGATGCACGAAAAAACACAAACATTAGTCGATTTCAACAAGAGCGGTGTTCCATTAATTGAGGTGGTAACCAAACCTTGTTTGCGCGAAATGAACGATGCTTCTATCTACGCGCAATACTTGCAAAGAATTGTACAAAACTTAAATATCTCTGAGGCGAACTTAGAGAAAGGTGAATTTAAATCCGACGTGAGTGTTTCTATCCGCAAAAAAGGAACGAACGATTTAAACGCCAGAACAGAAATTAAAAACTTGAACTCTTTCAAGTTTATGATTGAGGCGATTGAAGAGGAAGTAACCAAGCAATTGGATTACTACACGCAGCACAACGATTTCCGTCCCGACCAAACAACAGTATTGTTCGATGCCGACTTGAAGAAAACGAAAACGATGCGTAAAAAAGAATTCGCAGCCGATTACCGTTTTGCGCTTGAGCCAGATATTCCTTTCGTTAGCATTAAGAAAGAAATTGAATCGACAATTGTTGATGAAAGACTATTGCCTTTCGCCATCGAAACCACTTTGATTGAAGGCGGTGTTCGTCCGCAAGATGCTAAATTCTTCACTGCAGATGCCGTTCGTTCGCAATTATTCTTGGGCATCAACGAAAAACTGAATGATCCTTTGTTCGTTGCCAAAGCATTATCGAACAACTTAAAAGCAGAAGATTATCCTAAAATAAAATTGGAAGTTTTGGTAGATATTTTCTCTCAATACAAAGAAGAAAAAATCACCATCATCTTATTGCAAAAAGCGATTGAAGAATTAATTAAAAATGCTTCTTTCGACTACCAAACTTACTTCAAAGAAAACTCCATTAGCGAAGAGCAATTGCACAAAAGCATTGCCGAAGCTATTGCCGAAAACCAAGCCTTGGCCGATGAAATCAAAGGCGGTAACGCTGGTAAATCGGGTATCTTAGTAGGTAAAGTTTTAGCTAAAGTGGGCAAAGGTGCCAACGGTAAATTGATTCGCGAAATCATTTTACAACAACTAGCTGGAACAGTGTCTAAGAGTGAGAGCGAGAGTGAGCAAGATGAAAACGGAGAAAAAGTAATTTCCGCAGCGCAACAGCGCGATGATGAAGAAGCTGTAAAAGCCATCCCAGTCATCATCAAAGATCAATACCGCACGCATGTCATTTCGCAAATCACTCAAGACTCAATCTCACACTCAGTAACTCTTTCCGGTTGGGTATCTAGCTTAAGAGACCATGGTGACTTGGTGTTTATCGACTTCCGCGATTCAAGCTACGAGGTATTACAGTTGAGTTTAAAACGCGAAACTTTGCCTCAGTTAGATCAATATGCTAAGCTAAAACCCGAGTCGGTAATTATGGTAACTGGTGTTATCATTCAGCGTGCAGAAAGTGATTTCAACAGCAGCATTCGCACCGGTAAAATTGAAATGGAAGTTAAAGAAATCGACATTTTAAACTTAGCGAAAACACTTCCTTTCGAAATAAAACGTGCAGCAAAAACCAACGAAGCAACACGATTGAAATATAAGTTTTTAGATCACAGAAGTGCAGAAAACAGAAGCGCTATCATCAACCGACACAAAGTGATTAAGTTGTTGCGTGATGTTCTCGATCAAGAAGAATTCATTGAAGTAGAAACACCAATTTTAACTGCAGGCACCGAAGAAGGTGCGCGTGAATTCATTGTTCCAAGCAGAAAATTTGCAGGTTCATTTTACACGCTTCCGCAGGCGCCGCAACAGTTTAAGCAATTGTTGATGGTGGGTGGATTCCAAAAATATTTCCAGGTAGCAAGATGTTTCCGCGATGAAGATTCACGAGGCGACCGTCAGCCCGAGTTCACACAACTCGATATGGAAATGGCCTTCTTGGGCGAACAAGACATCATGGATTTGAACACCAAATTATTCACTACGGTGGTGCAAAAATTATACGCCGACAAGTGGAACATGAAGCCATTTCAAGTAATTAAATATTGGGATGCGATGGAGAGATTTGGTTGCGACAGACCCGATATGCGTTACGCACTAGAATTAAAAACCATCACCGATATCGTGAAAGACACCACCTTCCAAGTGTTCTCAAAACCTATTGAAGAAGGCGGCGTGGTGAAATGTATTAAGGTAGATGCCGAGTTACAAAAGAAAAGATTGTCTAAAGGTCAGATAGAAAAATTAACCGCCATTGCGCAAGAAAATGGCTTAGGCGGATTGGCATATATCTTCGTAAACGAAAACGATTTACAATCGCCAATCATCAAATTCTTGGGTGAAGAAATTGCAGCCAACATCATCAAAACCACTAATGCAAAAGTGGGCGATGTTGTATTTTTCTCTGCAGCAAGTTATGCAGTAGCGAACAAAGCGTTGGATCAGGTTCGTCAGGAATTGGGCCGGATGCTCAACCTCATCAATCCAAAAGAATTGGCGCCGGTGTGGGTAGTAGATTTTCCATTCTTCGAAAAAACCGATGAAGGAAGATGGACGTTCACGCACAACCCATTCTCTATGCCTAAGGTGAAGGATTTAGACAAGCACATGAAAGGCGAAAACATTGGCGACATCATTGCACAACAGTACGACTTGGTGTTGAACGGTTACGAAATTGGCGGTGGATCTGTACGTGCACACAAAGCAGAAATTTTAGAAGCCACTTACCGCAACATGGGCTACAACAAAGAAGAAATGAAAAAAAGCGTTGGACACATGTACGAGGCTTTCCAATTTGGCGCACCTCCACATGGCGGTATCGCTTGGGGATTAGATCGTTTGATGATGATATTAGAGCGTAAAGTTTCTATTCGTGAAGTAATGGCTTACCCTAAAACTGGTTCTGGCGAAGATTTGATGTTTAATAGTCCGAGTGTGTTGCCAAGTAAGAAGGTGGAGGAGATGAATGTGAGGGTGATATGAGAACTAGGAAGTCATATTGGCTAACTGTAGTTTTAGCATTTTTCGTTAGCCAATTTTGTTTTGCTGAAGGTCAAGAAGGATTAACAGAACTTATGTTGATCTACGACCTTTTAAAGGTTTTTTTCTTCATTTGCATAATTATCATCTTATTTCTTTTCATAAGAAAAGTTATGCGTTTAAAAAGCGTAGAAAAAAAATATGCCCAAATAGAAATAGGTTCTAGAGGTGAAGGTATAACCTACCGCTTTCCAAACAAAACAGTGGAGTTAGATTCAACGTGGATAACGGGAAGAAGAGTATTTTTTAAGGGGAAAAATATAAGTAACCTCAGCGACATAGAAATGAAAGAACTATTCATATCCGTAGTAGATTTTTTTAATTCAGGAGAAAAGATAAAGCCTATTATTGTTTATAATTCAGATTCTGAAAATGCTACATTATTAAAACAACTTTGCTTTGAATATCGAGATAAAATCGAATCTGTAGAAACATCATCCTTGATGGATGATGAACAAAATTTTTATGACAGCATGAAAAGAGATTTAGAAACTGGTCGATGTACAATCAATATAGACGGATACGTATTAAAAACTGTAAAAGACCTAGATGAATACTGGGAGGAAAAGAGACAATAAATAACCCCCGCCCCCGCCTTTGGCTGCATTTTCTTTTGCCTAAGCGATTCTTACACTCCCTAAGCCTTCGGCTTTCTTTACTTTTTAAAATTATTAAACACGAGGCGAAGCCTCTTAGGTAGGAAAACCGCTTAGGCAAAAGAAAATGCAGCCTAAGCGGAGCAGCGGAGCAGCGGCAGCCTAAGCGGAGCACTTAAATTCTTTCATATCCACTTCTCTCCATCACCTCTACTTTCACCAAACCCTTTCCGCCGCAATAATCAATAGCGCTGCTGTACAAATATTCTTCGGGTTGTGCTACAATTCCAGAACGAACAGGATTGGAATGTATGTAATCAATCTTTTGGTCGATGACAGAATTGCTATACACTTCAATTGCATGATTATCGTGTCGCCACAATTGAAAATATTTATTGGTGCTGCTGTTTCTTCCTGCGATATTGAAAATAGTGAGCATCCACTCTCTTCTACTTTCTGGTTCGTTCATAATCGATTTAAGAATTTGCTTGGCTGTAAAACCTTTGAAATCTCTAATGATTCCTGATAGATTTCCTGTTTTAGATTTACATACCATGTGCACATGATTGCTCATAATCACCCAGCTATAAATTTCAAATCCCTTTTTCTCCACACAAAAATTTAAGCTGTCGATGATGATATCTCGATAACGCTGTCGGGTGAAAACATCCACCCATCCTATTGTTGCAAAAGTGATAAAGTAAATTCCTTCCGGTTCGGAAATTCTGTATTTGCCATCCATGTTTAGTTAGTTAGGGGAAAAAATAAGCCAAAGGCTTGGGGAGTGTGAGAATCGCTTAGCGAAAAGAAAATGCACGCAAAGCGAGGCGATGTACATTATTTTTTATTTTTCCCAAACGTATTTAGCGATACCTGCAATCCCAAAGAGAAATTAATTCTTTGAGCAATTAAATTATTTGCTCCAAATCCTATAGAAAATGCCGATTGAACTTTAATATTTTCACTTCCACCCCTTAGCATAATACCAGGTTCTAACAAAATAAATGATTTATTAAAAGGGTCGTGATCATCAAAGGTATAATTTGCATTAAGTCCTCCAACCTTTACCTCCCTTTTGTAATAAGTCAACTTAGCAAGTTTTCCTGTAAGCGCACATTCGAAATATTTTGCTTTGCAACCAATATTTGTCTGCAAAGACATACTTGAAAAATCATGTTTCTGATAGTAATCGCCTACGAAATATTGATATTGCCCGTTGTTAAACGTTTTATAATAGTGTGTTTCGGAATTCGTAAAAATAGCGTTGCCCATTCCAATACTTCCATATATTTCAGTCATCAATTTTGTATTTTGAATAGGAGTAAAATAACCTAAACCTATAGTATAAGATGTTCCGTAATTTGCTAATGCGCTATTTGAATTCTGTTTTTGTATACTATGAAAATCACCTACTATTCCCCAATGCTTATTGAAAGCATAAGCAGCTTGAGTTTCTAATGCAAGAGCATTACCTGACTCCTCACTAACTGAAGCTGCTCCGTTAATTTTTATATCTCCCTTCTCTTTCAATAAAGGAGCATTGTGCATGTTTACAGAGTAATATTGTATTCCACAACCAGTAAGCAGAAACAGTAAAGAAAAAAAATAAATTGATTTCATATTCTTAATATTTAGTGCGACAATGTTAGCCATGAAAAAAGGACGACAGTTATTGATAAATAACAATAACGACAACACATTTGCAATTATTAATAATTTCGCTGATTGCTAAGCAAATTATTAGGGCTGTAAAATATTTCTTGATTCAACTCAATAATAAATAGTCGAGGTGAGATAAAAGTGAATTCTTAGAAAGTCGCACACGCTTTCTATATGCAAGAGAGGCAACGAACCTTTAAACACTAATTTTACCTGAGGAGCTATAGAGGATGTACAATTTCTACCATGTAAATTGCAAACCTACGAAACTATCATGGCGCCATTCCTGCACTCCTACATAGGTATTTAAAGTTGAAATTTCGTATCTAAAGAAAAGTGAGAATTTATTGATTTGCCAGGAAAGCTCTGGTAAAAGGGAAAAGGAAATTCCATTGCTGTAAAAGCGAGTCCACAGTGGTGTAGCCAACCTAAATTTTTTAAACTGCGAAAACATGCTTACACTCACCAAGGGTTCGGCGCTGCTTACTGCAGAACTTCTTTCATCCTTTACCAAACGAACGCGCATATCCATGCCTACGCCAGCTGAAAAATAAACAGGCTTTACTTTCTTCGTGAAAAAACATTCCACCTGCGGCGTAATATCATAAGCACTTTTACTAAAAATAAAAAGCGTTCCATACGATCGTAAACGCAGCGAAAAATTAGCGTTTACTTTTTTTATCAAGGGCGAAATGTAACGCACATTGGTGAATGGATACAAATATCTATTGCGCATACTTCCAAAATCGAGCGACAACTTATGCGCAGTTAAATCATCACTTTCTTGCGAGCGAGAAGATGGAACAAGCGCAACAAAAAATGCTATAAATAATAAAAACTTTTTCATGGTGCTACGTCATTATAGGAGGAACCAATTTTTATTTCATCAAAATAAACGGCATTCACCCCTATTGGTTTTATGTGACCACGATACTGTCCGAACTTAAAGTAATTCCCCGTTCGATTAAACAAATTTCTTTTATAGTATTTATGGTTGGTGCCATTATAAGGAGTGAAAAAATTGCCATTCACCCAGGCCTCGATAAAGCCGTCATTTTCATCAGACCAATATACATGAAAAACCATATCGTACCATTTTCCTTTTTCAATGGAAGGTATAGAGGAAATAACCACCGTATGCTGATCAGAGCTAGGATCTTCATTTATCTTCAATTCTAAATTGCCATCGGCATATACCAAAGCTAGCGGAGGCGATGAACCGTGCAGTGTTGGCGTTGGTTCCCACCACTCTCCTTGAATATAGTACGGTAAATCTTGCCACTGACAAAGTAAATTAAAGCGCATATCTGAATAGGCAGTATCAATCATAAAACTAAAACCATAAAATGCTTCGCTCTTGTATTTAGCACAATCGTAGATGGCCAACTCGGTGCGGTAACCATTAAATACAAAATCTTCGGGATGCAAAATATTTTTTAATGCACAACTCCCCTTTCTAACGGGAGAATTAAGCAACTTAAGATCAGCTACTGAATCAACAACGAGGTAATGTACACCATTAATTTTTGCATCGTCGAAGTTTTCATTAAAAGGAGAAATCGGCAAACCGGGCTCAGATGTAGGAACTTTCCCACAAGAAAAAAAACAGAATGCAACAATAATTTGTAGTAGCGCTTTTTTCATATTTAATAATGAAATTGAATATACAAATAATTGATGAAATAGGTGCATCAAAAGATGCAAGCCGGTTTGGCTTCCTTTATGCTTATTTACGACATTGCCATTTTTCTTTTCTATTTCTGTGTAGCGGCTATTTTATTCTTTACAATTAGAAATGTAATTAGAGCAGTGCGCCGCAAAAAACAAGAGAATAGTCTTAGAAACAAAACGGATATAGAGCATACCAAAAAGTAAATTAAGTTCGTTCAGCACTAAATTCAGGTATGAACTACTGTGTTTATGTGATAGAATTATCGCGTAGAGTATTTAGTGAGAATGCTAAATTTCGCGCGGCCAATCCGCAATTCAACGGAATGCTTCAATGTCTTTATGTAGGAATGACAAGCAAAACGCCGCAAGAAAGATTCTTACAGCACAAGAGCGGATATATCAACAAAAAAGGCCACAAATTATCTTCCAACATAGTTCAAAAGTACGGCACTTATCTGAGGCCGAGTTTATACAACCACTTACATGGCGTATCAATGACACAAGAAGAAGCCCTTAGAATGGAAGAAAAATTGGCATTAGAACTTCGCAGAAAAGGTTATGCGGTATGGTTCAATTAAGATCTTAAGTGCAAATGAAAATGCGTACCATCTATTCACAAGCAAATCTTGAGAAATAAAAAAACATCAATTAATTCTCTCCAATGAATTTACGGTAGTGTTATCAAATACTGTAAGTACTTCAATATTGCCGCTAATATTAATTCTGGCTAAAACTTTATTTCCATCACTCATTCTAATGCCATAAAACATGAGTTCGTCGTTTTTACCTATTACCAACTGCTGAATATCGTAATCGGAGGAAAGAACCAATTTAGTGTAACTGTGCGTTGCTCCATCAACTTTAATCAACACCTTATTAAAGCTATTGTCGTTACCTAGGATATAATAATTCATATAGGAGGCAATGATACTTTCTACAGGCAAAATATTTCCCGATGGATAGCCTAATAAACCCAAAGAAGAAGTTGGAATTTTTGCCGTGGCAATTGGATTACTACCCGTAAACTCAAAAATATAGTCATTGTTAAAATTCCAATCTACACCATATAATAAGACCTTGTTTTGTCCCTTAACCGTGCAACTTTTCTTTATATGCAGAATACCGCTAGTATCAGGACTTAGTTCGAAAGCAGAAGTTTGTGTATTTAATTTGTAGATGGTATTTTTCTCCACACCGCTGAATGAAGTTCTAATGGTATACATGTTTTCTTTTGTAGCATCGGTAAAAAACATGGAACTAGAAGCATTTAAATTGGTAAATCCACTTGAATTATTTCTGTATCTGGTAATTGCTTTTTGATTAGCATCTTTACCGGCATAAAGAATATTTGCATTCTTATCTACCACAAAAAGCGAAATATCGTCACCCGAAGCCGAGTACCTTTCAGTAGTTAAGGATTGTGGATTGGAAACATTGAGCTTTATAAGTTCAACAATAGAATTTCCTCCTCCACTAGTTTGATAATTGTAATAAATATTACCTGCACCGTCTTCCTGAACGATTAAATCGCTGCGATCACTTGAGCTAAAATATCTTGAAAAAATCTTTTCTCCAGAAAATACTGCTCCATCTGATTTACGCACCAGGTAAGTCTGGGTATTTCCATTGCCATTAAACTGATAAGTTGCGGTAAAGAAGTCGTCATTCAAATTACAAATATTTTTAGGCTGAACAGTTCGGGTGATATCGCTTCCCATTTCATCTTTTACAGTAACCTCTACCACCAAACCATCGGCTGTAACTTTAAACAATCGATTTTCAGGATCAGAGCCATCGGTTTTAAAACTCGACGATTGTGCGATAAACAAGGTGCTAGAATTCTTAATGTCTAACAGTCGGGGCGGATTAACTTGCGTGTTATTATTGTTATTATTGTTGTTATTCTGCGCATTGTTATCCTTCTTGCATGAAAAGAATAAGACGCTAAAACAAAAGAATAGTATAAATATTTTCAACTTCATACTACAATTTTACTTTAAGTGAGAAGGCAATACTATGACCAGCGTCAATTACTCTATTGAAAATAATCACATAACGCAAACAACTGGTTAACAGAATCTTTCATCTTTCCTCACAGAACCATTAGCGATAACTGCCCCTTGAAGGCAACCATCTACCACAAGTGATGTCTTAGGCTACGTTAACTATTACTTTTGAAATAAATCAGTCATGAAAAACCCCAAGCCACAAGGCAAGCGTACATTTTTGCTAGCCTCACTTCTACTTTTTTCGATTTTTATTAATCAGCAAGCCAAAGCCGGTTCTAAAACAGAAGACAGTACAAACTACACCAAAAACTACCTTAAATTTTCTCCACTCTCATTCATTCCGTATAACATGATGCCATGTTTCGCTGTCGATTTTGAACATCGCCACAGCAACATTTTCTCTTCGCAAGTGACCGCCGGATTATACATTTCAAATAACGCTGATTTAAACACATTTCCTGGATTTAAAACAGCTTACGAAGGGAGATTATATTTAACTAAAAAAGAATCTTTGCGCGCCTATATCTCGTTAAATTGGACCTTTATTTCACAAACGGGAATGGAGGACCTCACATTTGTAAACGTTAGTACATCAAATTCTTTACCCGACAGCAGATATTCGGAGAGAGTAAAGGTTCATCGTGATATTATTTTGAATTCATTTCGTTTCGGACTTCAATTTCCGATAGGAAAAAGATTGGCTATAGACGCTTTTATGGCTGCTGGAGTAATGATAGGGCATAACATTCACTACGGAAGATCAAACCCAGAAGATCCAATAATTGAAAGTGACATCCTTCCTATCCCTAACACTTTGAAGAGTGGCGATTTTAGCTCTATTACTTTTCCATACAACATCAAACTGTGCTATAAATTGAATTAGCAGAAAATCAATTGCCAAACGAATAATGAATAACTACAAGCAGCTGAACTATTTGTAGTTATTCATTTCTATCTTAAAACACTGTAGCGACTACTTTATAACGAGAACTTTTTCAATCATGTGCTCACTTGCTTTGTTGATCATTTCGATAAGATAGATTCCATTGCTCAATTCATTTAGGGTGATGGTATTGGCATATACATTTTCACATTTAATATATCTGCCAGTGTTATCGTAAACTTTAACCTGCACCACCTCATTGCTAAAATGAATTTGGTTTGTTGCAGGATTGGGATATACATAGAAACCATTGCTATTAGAAACATTTACAGCAGTAGGAAGATCGATACAAAAATTCTCTGAAGATGGTAAATTTTGAGGTATGGTCTTATTGGTAAGCAAAACATTTCCACTGTATAATTGATAGCTCAAATTTCCATCATTACAAAACCCTGCTGATTCCCAAACTTGCGATGGAGGAGGCGTTCCTTGAGTCCACCATTTTGCTCTGTAAACAACTCCACCCAATGCCGCCTTATCGCCCCCATTATACACTTTTGAATTGTTGTAAGCCATTTCACCGCACAGTTCAAAGTCACCCATGAGCTGCCAAGTATAACAATCGGGCGCTAAACAAAACTTTTGAACACTTGAATTTTGCTCTTTTTCAATTAAAATATTTGAGGAAGATTGAGCAACAACATTAGAAGCATTCTTAACACTCCAATTAAGCACAGAACCATTGTAGGTTGAAAGATCTGTAACGAATTTAATTTCTTCACCTACTTGATAATTAAGAGTGAGCTGAGCCGAGTTATTGTTTGTATTGATTTCGTTAGCCACACTTCTTAGCACAACCTCAATACTGCCATTGGTGCTAATATTGGCAGCAGGCAAATTGATTGTTTTGGTTTCTCCTGAAGCTAAATTTTCATTGATTAAATCACTTTTAAGCAATGAGCCATTAAAATACACATCGGCATAAAAAGAAGTAAGTGGAATGCTTCCATTATTTACTACTGTAACAAGGGGGGAAAATTCTCCCGAAAGATTACATAAAGAACTCTCATTTTCCATACTCAAAAGAAGTATATCGTTGGGATCTTTTGCTAAACCTTTTACTGCTCCATAAATGTTATAGTACCCAAAAGTAGCATAGTCACTCCACCCTGTGGAAGGCGTAAGTTCTTGGCCGCCCTTTATCACAAGATAATATTTACCTGCATTTAAATTTTGTTGGATACCACAATCTCTTTTTCCAACCGGATTATCGTTAAACAACACCATGCCTTGCTCATTCAGTAAAGAAAGCTGCACGTCTAGATCGGAATAATAAATGGAAGGACTAACAGTTAAATCTATTTCACCGTTGGTAAGCAGTTCAAAATAAAAAGTATCTCTATCGGCACTGTTTTCAACAATGCCTTCATTGTATTTTACTAGAACACTATCATTCACCAAAACCATTAGCTGCTTGGCCAGAGGATAATCATCTAAGCGTTCACCCAACAACATTTTAATTTTGAAAAGATCATCTTCTTGATTTGTTGCCCCGTTGTATTCGCCTTTGCTCCACTGAGAAAAAACTCTTCCACCCGAGCCCATAATAGGCGTCCATTCACCATGCCCTAAGTAATACGAAGTAGATGGTCCGCCATCATGTGCCAATCCGAGCACATGCCCCAGCTCATGAGCAGGAGTTCGATAAAAATAACTATCATCACCTGTTCCAAAATACATACCTGTATTTACTTTAGCAGCTCTACCGTCGCCATAACTATTAACATAAGCCACACCGTAATTGCCATTGGCGCCAGAAAAATCACTAAAGACAGCCCATGATTTTTTTGTGAGGGGATGGTTATCAAATACTTTTCGAGAAGTAGTTACATTTACATCAAAAGCAATATAATCGGCAGCACAAGCCATCCAAATTTTTTCAATTATTTCGTTAGAGAGTCCCGATGGAGCAACGTTAGTTAAATTCCATCCCGACAAGACACTTTCGCCATCGAAATCTAAATACAAAACGTTAGCTGCGCCAGGCTTACTTTCGAGATTAAAGGTGCTTGCATTGAGAGAATTGCCCACAAACCTAGGCAGATGATCGTATGCAGGAAGCTCATCTGGTTCTGCCTCATTACAAACATTCAATATCTCTTCTTTATTTACCTTATCATATAGCAAATAATCTTTATTATCGGAAGAAATTCGGTAAGCGACATCATTCTTGGCGTCGAAATAAAAACCATGAATACCATTTTCATTCTTCACAATAGAAAATGAAACCTTGCTGTTATCTTTTTCTCGGTAAACAGCACTTTGAGCATCGGAAATGATTTTCTCGTATTCGGAAATTTTTACATCTCCCTCCTTAGTTTTTAGAAGTAAATAACTTTTGTGTTCACCATTTAAAGTATTGCTTTCAACTTTTTCAATATCGTTAAAATGCTGTTGGGCAAAAACCAAATTGCTGATAAGCAAAAAAGGAATAAATATTTTCTTTTCCATGGTAGATTAGTTTTGAGTAAACAAGAAGGACCGATTGAACTAAATCTACAACAGGAAAGAAAGCAATTCTAAATAATAATAAGGCATTTTAGCGACTTAGGACAATTCTAAATACTTTCGAATTCTAAACAGAGGAATGGCCAAATGAGTGAAAACCTTTCCAATTTTATTGCAAACAATGCCACCTAATTAAGAATTGCTATTGCCAGAAAAATAGCGTGAACAAATCATTACCTTGCCTAAAAATTCACTCTAAGAAAAAGAATGGACGAATTCTTCCATCAAAATATATAAATTTATAAGAGAAAGGAAGAGTTCACCTCACTAAGTCTTTTAAAATACATAAGTTTGCGCCAACACGAGGCTTTTATTAATTTAAGCAAAGATGAGTAACACCTCAAATTCAAAAATCATTTTACCGATTCACGGCTTACCTGCGCCTTCATTTAAATGTGGTGCCGACATCACTAGAAAAATATTGGGACTTAAGCTAGTTGAAAATGGCTTTGAAGTAATGTTCATTGGGTGTTACAATTCAATAAAGGGAGATTACGTAAAGGCGATGGCGTATTTCATTATTTTTTTGAAAAAAAATAATATTAGCTGGAAGGTAATAAACGGAAACACTATTCATTATGAATATAAGGGCATGCAGTGTTTTGCTGTGCCATCTGAAAAATTTTTACATTTTATTGAAGAAAACACAAACGAAGGAGATACCCTATTTGCTATCAATAGATCATCGACCAAATTCGTTGAAATTGGCAAACGAAAAAAAGCGAAGACTGTAGCTTGGATAACAGATGCAGTAGTGGAAAGGAAATCTCTTTTTAAAGCCAACCCCGATTTTGTGCTATTTAACTCACAAGAAATGGCTGATTTTGGCAAGATCATTTACAAAGGCAATTATCACATTGTACCATCTCCTTTCGAAAAAAATAAAAATGTACAGCTACCCAAAAAATTTCAAAAAACAATTACACTAATTAATCCGATTGAAAAGAAAGGATTAAAAACTTTTCTTGAGCTCTCTGAAATTTTACCAGAATACACCTTTTATGCAATAGAAAGCTGGACTGCAGTGCAGCTAGAGGAAAAATATTTACAAAAAAACGTAAGGTTTTTCAAAGCTCAAATCGACTTAAATCCGCTTTTCGAAAAAACGGGCATCTTGCTTTACCCTTCACATTTCAACGAGGGCTTAGGGAGAGTTATTGTAGAAGCAGGATTGACGGGAATTCCCTCGGTTGTGTCGAATAAAGGAGCAGTACCTACTACAGTGGGCGATGGAGGTATTGTAGTGCACAATTTCGATGTTGCCGACTGGGTTAACGCCATTCGTAAAATAGAATCCAATTACGAATATTATTCGAAAAAAGCTTTTGCGCAAGCCAGCAGCATGGCTATTGACACCATTGCGAAATTAAGAGAATTACAGATTTTGTAGTTCTAAAATAAATTGAAAAATTTTGAGAGTTCAAGTAAGAAAAAAGGTTGAGACAAACTCAACCTTTTTCAATTCAATTAAAAAAATTTAATTACTGTAAACAGCGGCAAAAACTTTGGCAAAATCTTCCAATTTGGTTTTACCAACTAATGGTTTTCCTTGCAAATAAAAATCATCAAACAACTTACCACTTCTTACGGCAGTTCCCATCTCAACATAATTCTTAGCCATCTCTTGCGGAACTCCCGCTCCTATCATTCCGCCTAAACTATCTTCGTCTTTGAATTCAACCCAAGGCAAATCACTTTTGCCAATGGCAGACCCCAGTTGTTTAGCAACCTCTGCATTTGTTCTTAAATCACTTACCACATACACTACAGAATGGCCAGTGAAAGAAAGCGTATTTAATTGTTCGTACGCAGCAGTTGCAATGTCGGCAGGATCTACCAAAAGCATTTGTTTATCGGCCTGATAATTTGAGCCAATAATACCAGCATTCTTAATCAGATTAAGATTGGCAAATAAATTATTGTAAAAGAAACCAGCGCGTATATACACCAAGTTAACATCTTTCAATTTATTGAAGATTTGTTCTACTCGATATAAGCCCGATACTGGGCCGCATCCATCTGGCAAATTTGCGCCAACACTACTCAACAACACAACATTCTTAACGCCAGCTGCTTGAATAGCCTGAGCTAAATTTGATCCAATTTTTTCGATATGACCTTTCCAATCTAAGGCACTCATAGTAGGAGGCACCATTGCATATACCGCATCGGCACCAGCAAACTGTTGGGTGAGAAAGTTCACATCTTCTAAAGACCCAATGGCCGCTTTAGCGCCAATCTCTTCGATAGCTTTAACTTTTTCTGCTTTTGAGCTAATAACAACTACTTCATGAGCTGCCTTTACTAATTTTTGCGCTAGTGGCTTACTTACATTTCCCAGTGAGCCTGTTACTACAATTTTCATTTTTCTTTTATTTAATTACTATTACATTACTTATGATCTAAAAAATTATTTGCTTTTAGATTTAACAAAAGTATATTTGTACTTACTTTTTTACAAGTACTAACCCCAAAGTATGTATAATGACAGCCATTAAAATCTCTTCAACCAACCAAAAAAACAAAAAGGAAATCAACACGATGTGTCCGGTAACCTTCACATTATCTAAAATTGGAGGAAGATGGAAAACAATTATTATTTACAATTTACTATCGGGCACAAAAAGATACAGCGAACTAAAAAAAGCCATTCCTTCCATCACAGAAAAAATGCTCATTCAACATTTAAAAGAAATGGAGAGCGACCAATTGATAATTAGAAAAGCTAAGCCAGTTATTCCTCCTTATGTAGAATATAGTTTAAGTAAGTCGGGAAAAGAATTAAGCACACTCATGAAAGCGATGAGCGAGTGGGGCAATAAATACAATAAAGAAAAAAAGTACTGAGCGAAGATTAGTATTAGGTAAAAAGAAATAGGTCGGGAATTATCTCGACCTATTTCTTTTCATCAATTTGTAATCTATTATTTCTTTTTTGCTACTGATTTTGTTTTTCCCTTTTGCGGAGTGGTTATTTTCGTGGCTGCGGGCTGTTCAATCATAGTTAAAGTAACATTGCTATTGGTCTTCATTTCGAAGCCCATCATATTTTGCGAAGTGGTGATATTACCCGTTAGTAAGTCGAACATGCCCTTATTAAGATTAAAATTATAATTAACATTAGCCGTCATGGTAGGCATCATGTCGGCAGGTGTGGTACTTGTTCCTCCCATACCTGTTTCCATAGAAGTGTTCATTTCCTTATTGAATTCGTTCATCTCTGCATCTAAACCTCCCATATTACTCATATCAATAGCGGTGTTGTTTTGTCCGTCACCACCCGACATTTTAGCCGAAGAGGCCGCTGCCGATAGACTTTTGTCGGTAGCTAATGAAATATTCAATTTTGCGTTTGTTGCATTAACCTCTGTTGTTGTGATGGTGGTTTTGTAGTATCCCGATTGAACTTCGGCTTTATCGCCAGTATTGGTATTACCTTCAGGTAGTTCAAGTAAAGCAAGCATATCGTAAGGAAGGATATCAAGCTTTTTATCTTCTTGAGTAATTTTAATCATCTCTTGTTTAGGTGTGCTCACCGATTGCTCGGTATATCCTGCTTTTAGTGCCCCTGTTTTAGGATCAAACTTTGCGTAAACAGTAACTTGTTGATCTCCAACTGTGGCAGTAGCCGAAGTACTTGTTCCATCACCAGATACTTTACCCGACACTAATATATTACCGCTAGCTGTAGCAAGAATATACACTTCTTTATAAAATGTAAAATGTCCCTTTTTATCCACAGAAATTTCGGCCTTTAAAGCTTGAGATGGAATAGCGTTTAAACCCGCAACTTTCATATTTTTACTGTTGGTGATATCGAATTTATCGATGATTAAAAAACCTTTGGCGGTGCCTCCTGTATCTACCGACACAATACTTAAATTCAATGTTGTATTGGTGTAATAGGTTTCTTTCAATTCTTGAGACATCCCCATCATTCCCATTTTTGTGCTCACATCATCGGTGGCTTTCATTTGAATTAAATAGGTGCTGTTTGCCTTCCATTTGTAATTTAGTTCTGCAGCAAAACAAAAGGAAGTTAAGACTGAAAAAATGGTAGTTTGTAGAATCTTTTTCATTTACTAAAATTTTATTGTTACTGATTGCGTATTAAAAAACTTTGTCCCATGATCCTTACTAATTTTAAGCAAACTAATTCGGTGAACATTGCTTCCTCTTTTTGATCATTTACAAAAGTTGATCCAAAAGAAATTTCAATACGAAAGTTAAGGGTAAAAGTTAATGCGAAACCTACTTCGCTGCTTTTATCCGTAAACCAGTTCAACAACAAAAATTAAAGTAGAAAGAATACAAGCAACGAGAGTTGAATTAAAAAGTGCCATAGTAGTAGTTTTTAAAGCATGCATCAATTTGCCTTAAAATTCAAAACGGCGCCATACAAAAAAATGATTTTTTATCGATTCATATGCACCACGAGCAGTTAAAGCAGTACTCAAATCCCAATATTCCTTTCTATTTATTTACCTTTGAGCCATTCACGTTTACTTTTAGCATTATAAATAATGGAGAACGAATCGGCAAATAAAGAAAAACTCTTTCTTTTGGGCATGATAGCTAGCATGTTTTGCTGGGGCTTAAGCTGGGCCTCTGCAAAAGTATTGGGCAGTTATGGTGCGGCCATCTCCATCTCTCTCATTCGCTACGTCACCACTTTCATCTCACTTTTGATTCTATTGTTAATTACGCGCGAAAACTTAAGTATAAAGCGAAGCGGACTCAAAGACTTGTTGGCAGCATCAACCATCTTGGCTTTTTACTTCTACTTTTTCTTTAAAGGTTTAGAAGAAGGATTGGCGGGTTCAGGTGGCGTACTGGTAACGATTTTAAATCCGATTATCTCCTACCTCATCATGCTCGCAATGACTTGGAAGAAACCAACTAGAAATGAAACTATTGGTTTAACGGTAGGATTGGCAGCTGGAGCAATCCTTTTAAAGGTTTGGGACCTATCGGGTAGCTTATTGGATGCAGGAAATATCTATTTCTTATTGGCTTCATTTTCATGGGCCGTGCTAAGTGTGTTTACCAGCAAGTTTTCAAAACACGGTTCTCCTCTTGTTTATAGCTTTTGGATGTATGGTATATGTTGTTTACTCACTTTTTTGTTTACCACAAATAGCGAAACCATAGCAATTTTTGAAAAGGCCGATGCCTTGTTTTGGGGCAATTTGTTTTTTAGCGCCACCATCACTACTGCTATGGCCACCACCTTCTACTTCATAGCCACATCAAAAATAGGTGCCAGTAAGGCAAGCAGCTTCATCTTTTTAGTGCCATTTACTGCCGCCATAGGCTCGTGGATATTTTTAAACGAAATACCGCAAGCCCACACCATCATTGGTGGCATCATGGGAATTGCTGCCGTGTATATATTAAATAAGAAGGAAAACTAAAGTTGAGCTACTTAGAAGCCATTCTTGCATCAACAATCAATTTTTTAACTGCATCAAAATCCTCTTTAACTCTTTCTTTATAATCAGCATTAGACACAAATTTGTGTAAGTCATTGTCGAAAAGAATTTCATCAACCGACTTATCAAAATAAATTTGAGAAGTATCGCTTGGCAAGGCCAACATATCAAGATTGTAGTTGGTAGTCATCTCCGTTTCAGGCAAACCATTAAGCACTGTCCTTAGCTTTACAGTTTGGGTAAGATAGCCCTTCTTTTCATAGGCAAGTTTAACAAGCTTACCGAAATTCACTTTCACTTTGTATTTGCCATCGGGTCCGGTAATATTATGCGTTAACACTCCCCCATCAACCATGATCGACACATCAACACCTTCTACCGGCTTGGCATTTTCCAGACAGGTACCTGTAATAGTGAGTAAGGGTCTATCTGCAGTTAATGACAGAAAGAAGAAAAACGACAAGACTAAAGTTGAAACCTTAAAAAATGCGACTACCGATGACTTTGATTTTGATGATTTCATAGTGAATGATGGTTTAAGTTAAACTTCGCCAAAAATACACGCATAAGAGCAATGGCGCCACTGACAAAGTACTGACATCGAAGCTTTTTGGATTAAAAAGCACCTTTTTAACGATTAAAGTAATACTGAAAAGTAATTTCGATCTCAAAAAATTAGAGGAGCAAAAGTGCCCGCATTTGAAAAAATAATTGGTACATTAGACTGTCGCGGATGGTGTATTATTCATGTAACAATAAAGCTTGAGCAAATGAGCATCAATAAAGCTACAATACACACTATTCTCACCTATCTGATTGCTATCATTTGGTTGGCCAACGGCTTATTCTGCAAAATTTTAAATTTAGTTCCACGCCATGAGCAAATTGTAGCTTCTATTTTGGGTACAGAATATTCTAGAATACTCACCATTCTAATTGGAGCATCTGAAGTTTTGATGGCAGTTTGGATTGTAAGTCGTATCAAATCGAAACTCAATGCGCTCACACAAATAGCAGTAATTGCCACTATGAACACTTTAGAGTTTATTTTGGTACCCGACTTATTACTGTGGGGCAAATTCAACTCACTCTTTGCCTTTATTTTAATTGTTGTGATTTACCTAGATGAGTTTAAACTTCAACCAACCTTAACAACCAAATTGTAATGTTACGCTTTTTAAAAAATCATCCATTTGCTGTTGAAGCCTTCTTTGAAAGCTCTGTGGTGCTCACCTTCGCTATTCCTAAAGAAGAAGTACAAAATTTGATTCCCGAATGTTTACAGCTAGATACTTTTCAAGACAAATGGGCATTTGTGGCTGTTGCGATGGTACAAACCAAAGGTTTGAGACCCAAAGGCTTTCCTAAAATGATGGGCAACGACTTTTTCCTCATTGGTTATAGAGTGTTTGTGAGATACACCACATCTGAAGGAAAAAAGTTGAGAGGCTTGTATATATTAAAATCGGAAACCGATAAGAAAAAAATGGAGATAATGGGCAACATCTTCACCCACTACAATTACACCACAACAGATATAGAACAGGTACAAAGAGAAAAGACAAAGGAGATAAAATCGAATAAGTCGAAATTCAAAATAGTGATTAGCAACGACGAAGAAAATGTTGCTCTACCTGCTAACTCACCTTTCAATGATTGGAAAGAGGCACGAAGATTTGCCGGACCGCTTCCTTTCACCTTCACCTACAACGAAAAAACAAAGGAAGTTTTAATTATTGAGGGAGTAAGAGAAAACTGGACACCAACTCCCATCAAAGTAGAAAACTATGAATTTGAATTTTTAAAACATTTAAATTTTAAAAATGCGCTATTGGCCAATGCTTTTGTAATAAAAAACATTCCTTATTTCTGGAAAAAAGGAAAAATAGATCAATGGAAATGAAAAGAAGAAAATTTCAAGGAGTACTCAACATCTTAAGTTTCAATAGACATTTCTATGTGATAGGATTAATCGTTTTGGCCCTTATCATCGTAAGTTTTAAATTATTTGATTGGAACAGCAATCTTTTCTATTTGATTGTAGCCCTATTTGCTTGCGGCTTGTGTATGCCATTAATTGTTTCTGCTTATGTATATGACTTCTCTGGTTTCTATGAATTCCAATGGCTTAAGCAATGTGATGTACTTAACAAAGACGTAAAAAAGATTGTAAATATCAATGCAGGCTTCGATGAAACAAGCTTTATCATTGAGCACCATTTTCCGCAAAGCGAAATACAAGTGTATGATTTCTACAATGCCCAGCAGCATACAGAACCTGCCATTGTTAGAGCGCGAAAAGTAAGTACTATTTACCCCAACACACAGCAGATAAATAGTGCAAAAATTCCGATGGAAGATCATTCTACCGACATAGTGTTTTTGCTTTCTGCCATTCATGAAATAAGGAGTGATGAAGAGAAAATACTTTTTTTAAAAGAATGTCATCGCGTATGCAAAAAAGACGGCAAGGTAATTATGGTAGAGCACTTGAGAGACTTTGCCAACTTCACAGCTTTCACCATAGGATTCACACATTTCTTCTCGAAAAAAACGTGGAAAAATGTTTTTGAAAAGGCATCTTTTTCAACATTTGAAGAAATAAAATTCACGCCGTTTATGTCGGTATTTATTGGCAGGCCATAACTTAATTCTATGCAAACACATTTAACCATCATAGGTAGTTTACTTGTTGCGTTAGCACTCATACACATTCCGTTTCCAAAATACTTTCGCTGGAAAGAAGAATTAAAAGCACTAAGCACCATCAATCGTCAGATGATGACAGTTCACACCTTCTTTATTGCGCTCACCGTTTTTTTAATGGGCATACTTTGCTTGAGCTCGGCCGATGAATTGGTAGAAACTGAATTAGGCAAAAGAATTTCTTTGGGAATAGGCGTATTCTGGACCATTAGATTGTTCATTCAATTTTTTGGCTACTCCACATCACTTTGGAAAAACAAAGTCTTTGAAACCTCAATGCACATAATTTTCTCGGCATTGTGGATGTATTTGAGTATCGTTTTTTTAGCGATATACTTTATTTAATTAGCAATAAAGCAAGCACAATCCCTATTCTGAAAAGGATGTTTTATTTTTTTAAGAAATAACTTCCATCTTCATTTTGTACTTTCACGCCATATTAAAAAATCATGGAAATAGGTATCGACAGCTTTGCGGCAACACCAGTAAACAAAACCATTAGCGATTCTCAAGCATTGAACGAATTGCTAGAAAGAATTGAACTTGCAGATAAGATGGGCTTGCATGTTTTTGGATTGGGAGAACATTACAGAAAAGAATTTTTAGATTCTGCTTCATCGATGATTCTTGCTGCCGCCGCATCAAGAACAAAAAACATCATTTTAACCAGTGCGGTTACGGTGTTAAGTGCTGCCGATCCAGTGCGTGTGTATCAAAATTTTTCTACGCTTGATTTGATTTCAAAAGGAAGAGCAGAGATTGTTGTTGGACGAGGATCTTTCACAGAATCATTTCCTTTATTCGGATTGAATATTCACGATTACGACGATTTATTTAAGGAGAAATTAGACTTACTACTGAAGATACGCGACAATGAATTTGTGACATGGAAAGGAAGGTTTAGAGCATCATTGAACAACCTGCCCGTGTATCCACGTGCCATGCAAGAAAAATTACCCATTTGGCTGGGTGTAGGCGGTACTCCGGCGTCATTTGCGCGTGCCGGACAGCTTGGTTTACCATTGATGGTAGCGGTGATTGGTGGCGACACAGCGCGTTTCCGTCCGCTAGTAGATATTTACAGAGAGCAAGGAGCACGAGCTGGTTTCGCTCCCGAAGAATTGAAAGTAGGATTGCATTCATTAGGCTATGTTGCCAACACGAAGGATGAAGCCATTGCCGATTATTACCCTGGCTACAAAGAAATGTTCACTAAAATTGGCAAGGAGCGTGGTTTTGGAGCTGTGACGCGCGAACGATTCGATTTACAAAATGATGAACATGGTGCCTTGCTGGTGGCCGATCCAAAAGAAGTAGCCGAAAAAATTCTTCGTCACAGCGAGGCTCTCGGAGGAATTTCTCGATTTACCTTTCAAATGGATGCTGGTTTATCTCACGAGAAACTTTGCAAGTCGATTGAATTGATTGGAAAAGAGGTAATTCCCTTGGTAAATTCGTAGAGTCAGATAGAATCTGACTTTAAATAAATTACTTTCCTTTTCCTAAAAAACAACGGAATATTTTCTTTTTAAAGTCAGATTCTATCTGACTCTACGCGAGGAAATTAACTTCTATACTCCTTCACCGCATCTATAAAACATCTCACCGCATCGGGATTGGTATCGGGATATAAGCCGTGTCCTAAGTTTGCAATATGTCGTGAACCTTTAAATTGATCCAACATTTGATGTGTTTGCTTTTTAATTTCGGCAAAGGTTCCATACAAAGCACAAGGATCTAAATTACCTTGAAGTGTTTTATTTGCACCAATTAATTTGCGTGATTCGGCAATGTCCATATTCCAATCTAGGCCAATAGTATTGCAATTTAATTTACCCATCTCTTCTCTTGCAAAGAAAGCCCCTTTGGCAAATACAGTAACAGGCACTTCGGTAATAGCATCACAAATTTTAGAGATATATTTTAAGGAATATTCGCGGTATTGAGCCGGAGATAAAATACCCGCCCAGCTGTCGAAAATCTGCACCATATCTGCACCCGCAGCGATTTGAGCTTTTAGATAAAGAATGGTTGATTGCGTGATTTTCTCTAACAAGTTGTGAGATAAAACGGCATCGGTATACAACATCTTTTTTGCCTTCGAAAAAGTTTTACTCCCACTTCCTTCAATCATATACGAAAAGATGGTCCACGGTGCACCTGCAAATCCAATCACAGGTACTCTTCCATTCAACTCCTTTTTGGTAATCTTTATGGCATCAATGGTGTACGCTAATTTTTCGTAAGGATTAGGAATGATAAGGGCATCGATATCTTTTTGGGTTTCAATGGTTTTTTCGAACCACGGACCTTTTTTCTCTATCATTTGATATTCTAGTCCCATTGCTTCGGGGATCACCAAAATATCTGAAAAGATGATGGCAGCATCCACTCCTAATAAATCAACAGGTTGAATGGTTACTTCGGCAGCGCGCTCGGGAGTTTCAACCAATTCTTTGAAGCCCGATAATTTGGCGCGAACATCGCGGTACTCTTTAAGAATTCTTCCTGCTTGGCGCATAAGCCACACGGGAGTTCTATCAACAGATTCGCCTTTAGCGGCTCTAAGTATTAAATCATTTTGAAGTGTCATGCAATTAATTTTAGCACGACAAAAGTGAAGAAATTATTCGGCTTATTCGTCAGGATTGAGTAAAATCACATTCTATCGAAAACGATAGTTGCTTTTACTTTACATGAATCGGTGTATTCGTAACTCCACTCCATCTTAGTAGCTTCCATTTTTTCGATATTGAAAGTAAAGGAAGTATCTGAATGAGAAGAAGACAATTTCAATTTTTTACAGTCGGAGAATTCCCATTTATCCAAAGGAGAAAGTTTATTGTCGGTGTACAACTGAAGGCTACCATCCTTAAAAACCACCATATTGTCTTGGTACAAGGTATAGGTAACAAAAGTAGGATCACAAGCGTGTTCAAACTTGATTCTTTGCAAGCGCCAATTCTCTAAAACATTGCAGTTATTGTACTTAACACAATCTGAATCTTTATTAATCTTTTCGCACGCATCTGTTTCGGCACATCCAAAAAAGAAGGCCGTTGAAAGCAATAATATGGTAAAAAATAATTTGCGCATAGATGTCAAGAGGGCATGAAAATATAAAAAAATATCATACAAAAATAGCCTTGCGCCGAATTGAGTATTTCACCTTAGATTATTGAGCCTCAACAATTGCACTGTGCACGCGTAACACTTCTCCATTGGCCTTAACAGCCGGTGCATCGGGGTAAACCGTGTAATGCATTTGAGGAAAACCTCCATTTCGCAACAATTCTTCAATAATCACAAACGAACGAATATTAAAATTGTGTTGGGTAACATTGTGCAAAAGCTGCATATCTTCGGGAGTTCTCATGCCTATTAACAGCTTTCCTTCAGGTTTAAGCACCCTTCTCAGTTCAGCAACAGCTTGCTCGGGTTTATCCCAAAAATAAATGGTATTGATAGTAAAAATCACATCAAAAGTATGATCATCAAAAGGCATTTGGTGGATATCGCCTTGTATAAATTTAGCTCCCTTTTGCACCTCTTCTTTACATAAATCCTTAGCCAAAGTAACCATGTCTGAAGAATAGTCCATACCCACATAGTCGCATTGTTCGATGATCGATTTAGAGGTAATACCATTACCAAACCCAATCTCCAGAACCTTTGTGCTGGCATCAAGCAACAAATGCTGTTTCATTTTCATGTAAGTATTGGCATTCCCCACGTTCATATTCTGGGCTACCTTGAATCCCATCTCCCCCTCTGGTTTGCGCAAATTTTTAGCTAATTCTTTGAAGTCAGTCATTTGTCAGTGCATTATCTTTCCTCTAAGATAAAAAAGGATTAATATTGCATGTATAGTTTAACAAATACTTTTTTATGACGAAGCTCACTACACTTTCTTCTTGGAAAAATTTACAAAATCATTTTGCTGCTATTGAAAAAGCGCAAATGCGTGATATGTTTAAAAACGACGCCAAAAGATTCGAAAAATTCTCTATTGAGTTCAATGATATTTTAGTGGATTATTCAAAAAATAGAATCAATGAGGAAACACTGCAGCTTTTGCTTCAGCTGGCCAATGAAAGAAATTTGAAAACTGCTATTGAAGCGATGTTTTCGGGGGAGAAAATAAACAACACCGAAAAGAGAGCGGTATTGCATACTGCCCTTAGAAACAGAAGCAATCGTGCTGTTTTCGTGGATGGTGAAGATGTGATGCCTGGCATCAATGCAGTACTAGAAAAGATGAAAGGTTTTTGTGAGAAGGTACGTTCGGGAGCGTGGAAAGGGTACACCGGAAAAGCAGTTACAGATATAGTTAACATTGGTATTGGTGGATCTGATTTGGGCCCATACATGGTAACAGAGGCATTGAAACCCTATGCGCAAAAAGGCTTAAATATTCATTTTGTTTCAAATGTGGATGGCACACACATCGCCGAAACTTTGAAAAAAATAAATGCTGAAACAACTTTATTTATCGTTGCTTCTAAAACTTTCACCACGCAAGAAACCCTTACCAATGCCGAAACTGCTAAAAAATGGTTTTTAGAAAGTGCCAAAGATGAAACGGCAGTAGCCAAACATTTCGTTGCGCTTTCTACCAATGCAAAAGCGGTAAGTGCTTTTGGTATCGACACCAATAACATGTTTGAATTTTGGGACTGGGTAGGCGGAAGATATTCATTGTGTTCGGCTATAGGTTTGCCAATAGCAGTATACATCGGCTTTGAAAATTTTGAGCAATTGCTTCAAGGTGCTCACGAGATGGATGAGCATTTTCGCACTGCAGATTTCGATAAAAATATTCCAGTGATTTTAGCATTACTGGGCGTTTGGTACAACAACTTCTTTGGCGCCGATTCACATGCCATTTTGCCTTACGATCAATACATGCATCGCTTTGCCGCGTACTTTCAACAAGGAGATATGGAGAGCAATGGAAAAGGTGTTACTAAAGCAGGAGAGACGATAGATTATTCTACCGGACCAATCATTTGGGGAGAGCCAGGGACAAACGGACAACACGCGTTTTATCAATTGATTCACCAAGGAACAAAATTAATTCCTTGCGATTTCTTGGCACCTGTACAAACACAAAATCCGATTGGTGATCACCATGAAAAATTGCTTGCCAATTTCTTTGCACAAACAGAAGCCTTGATGAAAGGAAAAACAGCTATAGAAGCTCAAACCGAATTGATCGCCGCAAAATTGCCCGATGCTGAAATAGAAAGTTTAACTCCGCATAAAGTATTTAGTGGCAATCGACCAACGAATTCTATCTTTTTCAAAAAACTAACTCCGGCTACTTTAGGTTCTTTGCTGGCGATGTACGAGCATAAAATTTATGTGCAAAGTGTTATATGGGATGTGAATGCTTTTGATCAATGGGGCGTAGAATTGGGCAAGCAATTGGCCAATAAAATTTTGCCTGAATTGAAATCGAACGAGACGATTACAAGTCACGATGCAAGTACAAACGGATTGATTGCATTCTATAAAAAGAATAAATAGTTATTTCACTTCATAATTTTCCCGCAAACCCTAAAGTTTGCGGGATTTTTTTTGTTTTTGTGTAGCAACCATTTTTTGAGAGACTAGTCTTAATGACACAGCTACCAGCCAAAACCAATTATGAAAAAGCGATAAAAACAGTACGATTTGCATTTGCTGCCATGCTCATTTTACTATTACCATCAGCGAAGGCAAACTCGAATCTTATTAAAAATGATTCTTCTACTTACGCGCAAAATATTTTAAAATTCGCGCCACTTTCGTTTATTCCTTACAACCTACTTCCCTGTTTTTCAATAGATGTAGAACATAGACACAGCACTGTCTTTTCTTCGCAATTCACAACAGGATTTTTCATTGCGAACAGCAGTAATTTAAATAGATTTCCGGGGTTCAAGGCAGCTTACGAAGCACGATTATACATGACTAGAAACACCAATTTTCAAGGCTACTTTGCCTTTAACACAAGTTTCGTTTCACAAAATGCCATAACCACTTTGCGCTTTCAAAATGAAAACAGTATTAACGATACGAACACAGCTTATGCGAACGAAAGCGCCAATATTGAATTTACAATACACAGAGATTTTTTTTTGCACACAGTAAAATTGGGCATTCAAGCTTCAATCTCTAGTCGGCTGGCTATTGATGCATATGTGGGACTTGGAATAATGCACGGACACAACATCTATTTCAAAGAAAACAAAGATGACAAAATGATATCTACTGTAGTGAATCCTTTAGCTCTATCGCAGGTGCAAGGAGACTTTTGGTGTCCTACATTTCCCTGCAATATCAAAATATGCTATATGCTGTAATTTCTATTCTTCTTGCCAAGAGAAAAAAGATTCTAAATCGCGACGCTCTTTGCTGGTAGGTTTACCGCTTCCATTACTACGATATTGGGATTGCGCTTGCTGATACAATTTACTTTTCTCAATTTCTTCGGGCAAAGTGATATCCATAAGATAATCGCTTACCATCTTTGCGCCTATCCTATGCTCAAGCAAAGACTTTATTTCATATTCAAACAATGCCGAATTTTTGGAGATAGAAATAACATCGCCCACCTTCACTTGTTTAGCAGCTTTTACTGCCACTTTATTGAGTTTAATTTTTCCTCGGGCAACCAGCTCGGTAGCTTGCGAACGTGTTTTAGCCAAACGAACACACCAAATGAATTTATCAACTCGCACCAACATACACGTAAGATTTACGGTTTATCTCTTCCAACAAATCTACCTTTTCCCAGCAGAAAAACAACGGCCTTTTGCACATTTCTGTCTATACTTTCCTCCGACTTCAAGAAAGAAATATAACGCACTATTTCGTGCTTGCGTGAAGGAGAAAGACTTTCAAATTTTAATTTAGCTTCTTCATTCTCGCTTATTGCTTTCATCAATTTAGGATGCGGAGTGAGGCTTCTTTCTTTGGGATCAAAGGCGATGGTAATTTCAATGATTTCGCCGATGCGTTTTGGAGAATTTTTCAGCATTGATAAATTGATGTACAAACGCCACTCACCTTTAAATCTAACCAATGTTTGTTTATAAACCTTGTTGTTTACAGTTCCACAAATAGGAATAAAACCTTTATTCTTTCCGGCTTGTTTAAAAATCTCGGAAAGAATTTCAGCAGGCACAAAAACAAAAGGATTAACACCAATGATATGCAGTTGCGCCTTAAATTTCATGATAATACTAAGCTTTTTTGTAATGCAACTGCACCAATCCTGTATCGAAATTTTTGGCTGAAATAAACTGAAGTTTTTGCTCTGGTATACCTTCATTAAATAGTCGGGTTCCTTCACCAAGCAAAATAGGAATAACAGAAATGATAAGCTCGTCGATTAAATTTTCCTTTAAAAGTTCATTTACGATTTGAGCACCACCATCTACAAAAATATTTTTTCCTTCTTCGCTCTTCAATCGCGCAATGAGTTCGTTTAAATTGCCTGTATAAAATTGTGTTTTACCAATGCTTGGTCGGGGTGTACGCGTAATCACAAACGAATCCACGTTGGCGTGCGGAAATTCTGGAACTTGAGTCATTACCCAATCGTACGTTTTTCTTCCCACCACAACAGCGTCTATCGACTTAAGAAAATCATAGTATCCATAATCTTCACCGTCTTTTGCCACAATAGATAAAAAGGACAAATCGTCGTTAGGCTTGGCGATAAAGCCATCAACACTAGCGGCTATATAAACAATGGTTTTTCTTTGTGAGCTCATTGAATTCGAATTAGATTCTAACTTACATATTTTTACCGAATCAACTACTCTGAAAATAACCGATTTTTGGTGGAATTAAGAAAGGCCAATCAAACTTGATCAGCCTTTCTTTGAATTATTCAATCTAACTACTGCCCTTGTCCCATTGAAAAGGCTTGAACACCATCAAACTCATATAGATTTTCGGTCTTCACCACATCTAAACCTAAAGAATCTGCGTCTTTCAAAATATTCACTATATCTAATTTAGATACATTGTGAGAGGTAGCTGCCTTAAATCGGCATCTCCAATGATCGGTGCAAAAAGTTTCCTTAAAACCATTTGGCCAAACTTTAATTCCTCGATTCGTGATCATACTTAGAACCAAGCTGCCATTCGACAATTTCTTAACATGCTCTGCTAAAACCTCGGGATCTCTTTGCTGAAACTGCACAAAAACGTCCACTCCAACAAGTTTTTTATCGGCCGATGGTTTAGGCACATATTTAGGGATTTTCACCGCTTCATTTTTACCTTTCTTTGCTGCAGGAAGAACATTAGGCTTATTGCCTAAATTAGCAATTACCGCATCGGCAAACTCACTGGTGCCAACCTTTTTCTTGCTGGTACCATCTTTAAAGATGTCATAGGTATGAACGCCATCTTCAATGGTTTTAAGCCATGCATTTTGAATTTTTTCGGCAACATCATTCTGACCAATATGCTGAAGCATTAGAATTGCTCCCTGCAACAACCCCGAAGGATTCGCTAAATTTTGACCAGCTCTTCTTGGCGCAGAACCGTGAATTGCTTCAAACATTGCGCATTCTTCTCCAATGTTTGCAGAACCCGCTAAACCTACCGAACCTGCGATTTGGGCAGCCACATCAGATAGAATATCCCCGTATAGATTTGGCATTACCACCACATCAAAAGCTTCTGGAGTATCGGCCAATTTAGCTGCACCTATATCCACAATCCAATGTTCTTTTTCAATTTCTGGGTATTCTTGTCCGATTTCCTCGAACACTTTATGAAACAACCCATCGGTTTGCTTCATAATGTTGTCTTTGGTAAAACAAGTGACCTTCTTTCTATTGTTTATTTTAGCATATTCGAAAGCATATCTTACGATCTTTTCGCATCCAGGACGACTAATTAACTTTAAGCATTGAACCACTTCATCGGTTTGCTGATGTTCTATACCAGCGTATAAATCTTCTTCATTTTCTCTTATGATTACCAAATCCATTTTTGGATGTTTTGTTAACACATAAGGATGCAAACTAATACATGGTCGAACATTAGAGAATAGTCCCAAAAATTTTCGAATACTAACATTCAAACTTTTGTACCCTCCACCCTGCGGAGTAGTAATTGGGGCCTTCAAAAAAACCTTATTTCTTCTAACAATTTCCCAAGAAGCATCACTTATCCCAGAAGTATTTCCAGCAAGATAAACTTTCTCCCCTACTTCAATCTCTTCTACTTCGATCTTCGCGCCTGCAGACTTCAATATTTTTAAAGTTGCATCCATAATTTCCGGACCGATTCCATCTCCTTTGGCTACAGTAATTTTTGTCATATGATAATTTTTAATTGGTTACTAATGATTAAGAACTGGCACAAAGTTCTGAACTTAATTCATATATTTGCATTTAACCTTATTATGTTTAGCATATACATTCACTTATGAACTATACTTTAAACCAACTGCATGTTTTCGCAAAAGTGGTAGAACACAAAAGCGTAACAAAAGCATCTGAAGAACTATTCACAACACAGCCAGCAGTATCTATTCAATTAAAAAATTTTCAAGACCAATTTGAGCTTCCTTTAATTGAAGTGGTAGGTCGAAAACTATTCGTCACAGATTTTGGTCAGGAAATCTACCAGATTGCTGTCGAGATCTTAGAAGGCGTTAATGCGATTAAAGTAAAAACACATAGCTATAAAGGTGAAATTGCAGGGAAACTAAAAATATCGGTTGTATCAACAGGAAAGTATGTAATGCCCTACTTCCTAACAGAATTTATTAATGCGCATCCAGGTGTAGACTTACTGATGAACGTAACTAATAAAAGTCAGGTTATCTCCAGCTTACAAAAAAACGAGGTAGACTTTGCTTTGGTATCAGTTCTACCTCAGCAATTGAAAGTAAATCAGATTCAGCTTCTTCAAAACGATCTGTATTTATTTAACCACAACAAAAAAAACGAAACAAATAAAGCAAAACTAAACCAAAAAGATCTCGAAAAAATTCCCCTAATATTTAGAGAAGAAGGCTCAGCAACTCGTTTTGTGATGGAAAACTACTTCAAAAAAAGAGAGCGCGCTGGAAAATCAATAGAATTAATGTCGAATGAAGCTGTAAAGCAAGCGGTAATAGCCGGATTAGGCTATTCTATCATGCCGATAATAGGTTTAAAGAATGAAATTAAAAATGGAGACATTACCAAAGTAGCTGCCCCAGGATTACCCATAAGCACAAAATGGAGATTAATTTGGCTTAAAGAAAAAAAACTTTCATTAGTAGGCGAAGCTTACACTAAATATCTTGAAGCCAATAAAGATAAAATCGCTGTTGAATGCTTCGATTGGATGAATAAAATATAACTTTAAAAGCCCACAAAACACAGCATCCATTACCCAATTAGCATGTATCTCAAAAGATACATAAACAAAAGTATATATTACCCATAAAAAATAGTAATACTATCTTATGTAAGAATATAGCTATCTTTAATTAAGAGAATATAAAGTCTCGAATTTAAAGACAGCGTGATGCGTACCAACCATTTTAAACATAGCACAGCAACCACGTTTGAAGTGCTCAACAAAGCGCTCAATACCTACTTTCAATCGGCAGGTAAGTGGCGCATTTCAAGAGAAATAACAATTTGCTTAAAGAATTTAAACACACGCCTCACAAATGCTAGTGATCAACTAGCTCTTGGACAACTCAAATTTGTGCCAAGTGAGGCTAAAATTTCTTCAATGAGAATCAGAAAAGATTCAAACCGAAAAACTCTTCATTTATGAAAAAGTTAAAATCATTAATGCAAATAAAAACAGCGATACAATGTATTGCTATCATGTTAATCATTAAACTTTTCAACTATGACTCTCGATAGCAATTCGATAGCTGCGGGTAAATAAATTGAGCTTAAAAAAAATTAGTAACCATTAAATCAAACATATATGAAAAAATTGGTTTTAGCATTTATGGTTTTTGCATTATCAGCAAACATCAAAGCACAAGAAACGCCAAAAAAAATGTCCTTTGGTATTCATGTCAATCGCCAACAAAACAACTTTGGCTATGGGGTAAACATTGGGACGGGAAACATACTAAAATCACAACTCCAATTCAAAGTAAAAGCCAACATGTCTTTTATTGAAAACGCAAACGACCCATTAAAAACCACTTGGAACTCATTCTATAATTTCAACGCCGGCTTTGCATGGCAACCATCAACACAACAAAACTTCATAAATCCATATGTGGAAGTTGGAGGTGCAGCTGTTCTAACTTGCTTCAAATTCACTGAAGAAAAAATTCATTTTGGCCCCTATGCTCTTGCTGGGTTTGATGTTAACATTTACAAAAACAGCACAATTTTCTTTGAAATGGGCGCCATTTATACGGGTGCTGTGGCAGAAAGACTCATCAACAACCCTACCTACATAAGTGGCTTCTTAAGCACTGCAGGCTGGAGATACAACTTAAAGTAAAACATCAAAAACGATATACAGAACACAAACAAGGTAAATAATTCATTCCAAGCATTAGCATCCACAAACAAAATGGCATCAAAAAATAAATGCATGAATGATGAGAACCGACAAATCTCATAATGAAAACACTAATCAAAAATGCCAAGATTGTTAACGAAGGTGAAACAACAATAGGTGATGTATTAATTCACGGAAGTAGAATTGAAAAAATCGCTGCTAATATCTCGGCAAATGTGCAAAACACTATCAATGCAGAAGGATTGCATCTAATACCCGGAATGATTGACGACCAAGTGCACTTTAGAGATCCTGGTTTAACTTATAAGGCAGATATCGCCACAGAATCGGCAGCAGCAATAGCGGGAGGCATTACCAGTATCATGGACATGCCCAACACTATTCCCAATACTTTAACGCTCGAATTGCTTGAAAACAAATACCAACTGGCATCTCGCAATTCATTGTGTAACTACTCGTTCTTCATGGGAATCAACAAAACCAATTTAGAAGAAGCCCTTAAAATAGACAACGAAAAAGTATGCGGACTAACTGATGACGGACTCTATTTCAGTAGTAACGAAGGCATAATGGCCAACCATCCGAAATATCTAGAAAATCTTTTTTCTAGAACCAATAGTTTGGTTGCCTTGCACTGCGAAGACGATGAAATAATAAAACAAAACACAGAAAAATACACAGCTCAATTTGGTGAAGAAATACCTTTAGATAAACACGCCTTAATTAGAAGTGAAGAAGCCTGCTATCAAGCAAGCAAAAGAGTAATCGACATTGCTAAAAAACATAAAAACCGACTACATATCTATCACGTATCTACAGCAAAAGAATGCGAATTATTTGACAGTAAAGTCGATATACGTGAAAAAAGAATTACAGCTGAAGCCTGTGTGCACCATCTTTTTTTTAGCAATGAAGACTATGAAAAACTTGGCGCTAAAATAAAATGGAATCCTTCTATAAAAACTAAAGAAGATAAAGAGGGACTGCTAAAAGCACTACTTGAAAACAAATTAGATATCATAGCCACCGATCACGCACCACACAGCATTGAAGAAAAAAACGGAAATTATTTTAACGCACATTCGGGTGGTCCTTTAGTGCAGCATGCCCTTACTGCTTTGCTAGAACTTTATCATCAAAATAAAATATCGCTAGAGAAAATAGTTGAGAAAACGAGTCACCATGTTGCAGAAATTTACAGACTCAAAGAGCGAGGCTACATTAGAGAAGGATACTTTGCCGACTTAGTTTTACTTAATCTAAACGATCCATGGCAAGTAACAAAAAGCAATCTATTATATAAATGCCAATGGTCGCCATTTGAAAACTACAAGTTCAAAAGCAAAGTTATTAAAACCTTCGTGAATGGTAATGAAGTTTATACCGAAGGGAAATTAAACTCTTCTTTTAAAGGAGAAAGATTGCATTTTGTAAAACACAGATAAGCATCATAAAAATGAATAGAAAGATATTTTTCATCTCAGGTATTGGAACAAACGTTGGAAAGACAATAATATCTGCAATACTAACCGAAGCATGGAAAGCCGACTATTGGAAACCCATTCAATCGGGAGACCTACATTATAGCGATACAATGAAAACAAAAGAATTGGTATCGAACAATATTTCAAAATTTCACAACGAAAAATTTAAACTTACAGAACCTCTTTCTCCACACGCTTCTGCAAAAATTGATAAGGTAAAAATATCAATCCATGATTTCCAATTACCAATCACCAATAACCATCTTATTGTAGAAGGTGCTGGAGGATTAATGGTGCCATTGAACCACGAGGGAGATTTAATTATTGACTTAATTAAACATTTAAATATTCCTGTAATATTGGTTTCACAAAACTACTTAGGAAGTATAAATCACACCTTATTAAGCATTAAAGAATTACAAAATCAAAAAATACCCATTGAAGGCATCATCTTCAACGGAGAAACAAATACCGAAACCGAGGCTATCATTGAAAAAATATCGGGTGTGAAAACACTTTGCAAAATTCCGCCGCTAAAAGAATTAGACAAAAAATCGATTGCACAAATCATTGAACAAACAAATTACTTGAATCAAAACTAAAATAAAGACCTATGAAAAACGCATTAAATAAATACAGCCGAATAATTACACAAGACCCTACTCAACCTGCATCACAGGCGATGTTATATGCTATTGGATTAAAAGACGAAGATTTCAACAAAGCGCAAGTTGGTATAGCAAGCACAGGTTGGGAAGGAAACCCTTGCAACATGCACCTTAACGACTTTGCGAAAAACATAAAAGGCAGTGTAAACAGCAATGAATTGGTGGGCTTAGTATTTCACACCATGGGTGTATCAGATGGAATTTCAAACGGCACGGAAGGCATGAAATATTCATTAGTATCTAGAGACATCATTGCCGATTCTATTGAAACAGTGATGAACGCTCAGTACTACGATGCATTGGTGCCTATCGTGGGATGCGACAAAAACATGCCCGGAGCAATGATTGCTATTGCGCGATTAAACCGACCATCTATAGTTGTGTATGGCGGAACCATTGCCGGAGGAAATTACTGTGGAAAAAAATTAAATATTGTTTCGGCATTCGAGGCCTTAGGACAAAAGTCAAAAGGAGAAATAACTCACGAGGAATTTCGTGGAATTGTTAAGAATGCTTGTCCGGGAGCCGGCGCCTGCGGAGGCATGTACACCGCCAACACCATGTCTTCAGCCATAGAAGCACTAGGCATGTCACTCCCCTACTCCTCCTCTAACCCCGCAAATTCAATAGAAAAACAAGAAGAACTTAAGCAGATCGGACCTTCCATTCGTCTTTTACTTGAAAAAAATATATTACCCAAAGATATACTCACCAAAAAAGCATTTGAAAATGCATTAAGAATAATTATTGCATTAGGCGGCTCTACCAACGCTACAATGCATATGATTGCGATGGCCGAAGCAGCTGGAATTGAATTGAGTTTAGACGACTTTCAGCACATGAGTGACAACACTCCATTAATTGCCGATTTAAAACCATCAGGAAAATACCTAATGGAAGACTTACACGCCATAGGTGGCATACCTGCTGTAATGAAATACTTACTTGAAAAAGGACTCTTACATGGCGACTGTCTCACTTGCACTGGAAAAACCGTTGAAGAAAATTTAAAAGATCTACCTGGATTAAAGGAAGGGCAAGATATTATTAAGCCTATTGAAAAACCTTTAAAACCTAACGGCCATATTCAAATTCTGTATGGAAATTTAGCTACTGAAGGAGCTGTTGCCAAAATAACCGGTAAAGAAGGAGAAACCTTTACAGGTAAGGCAATAGTTTTTAAAAATGAGTTTGATGCAACAGATGCAATCTTATCGGGTAAAGTAAAAAAAGGGCACGTAATAGTTATCCATTATCAAGGTCCTAAAGGCGGACCAGGAATGCCAGAAATGCTAAAACCAACATCAGCACTTATTGGCGCAGGATTAGGAAAAGATGTAGCACTGATCACCGACGGAAGATTCTCGGGCGGATCACACGGATTTGTTGTTGGCCATGTTTCTCCAGAAGCACAAGTAGGTGGCTTAATTGGTTTGGTGCAAAACGATGACATCATCACAATTGATGCTATTCAAAATTTTATGGAATTGAAAGTTTCCAATGAAGAAATAGAAAGAAGAAAACTAAATTGGAAGCCAAAAGAAATACCTACTAGAGGAATCTTAGGAAAATACGCCAGAGAAGTTGGAAGCGCCTCTAAGGGTTGTTTAACCGACATGCCTCGCTAGCTCACCAACAAATGATTCATCTCAAGAACGCCTTAGCATTCTTGAGATGAATCCTTATAAATAAAGGTTATTTACTTTTTTAAAGGTGATTTGCTCACACACTAAACCATCAATTAAGCTAAGCACAGTTTTTTGAAAAATCCCCCCTTGATCCACTAAATAACTTTTGGCAACAATTTTTATCATATACTCTTTATTAGGTAAAACTAACGTCTGGAATTTAAAGTGATTTTCACAAACCTTATTTAATTTCTCATTCAATAGTTCGGCAGCACAACCCACATCTATCGATGCAGAAAAACCAATTAAAATTCCTGATGTTTTTTTACTTTGTACCGGAAGTTTATCTGTCCATTCCAGTTGACTCATTGCTTCTTGAGCTAATACTTGTGTAAGTGTTTTCATACTTTATTTTTTTTTCAAAAATAGAGCAAACAAACGATATTGTTTTATTTATTATTATTAACATTAACATAAGTTTTTACTTATACATCATCAAAGTACTTAATACCGTTAGCTTTAACACTTACAAAATATTAAAATGCCTTTTTTGAAAGACAATCTCTAACCTGTAAAAAATTATTGAACTTAAAATTTCGAATGAAGAAATGCTCATTACTCCTTCCTATAGATGTAGATGAGATAATCTACTTTTCTACTCAAACAACTAAACCCTTTTACAGTGCAAATATCAAATCCGTAGTACTCATTCATCTTTGATTTGCGCATGATAGCAAACTCACCATTCACAAGCATTACTTGTCGTTCCACTTCATAATCACTTTTGGCTTTCATCTTTACTGATTCACCTTTAACAGAGTATTTACCGTATTTTGTAACCACCACATTTCGATTATTCACTCCACCAATATAAACCGTAAAGTCATCTTTAAAATTATAGGAGTAAGTTCTTTCAATTTTCAAATCATCCAACAAGAGAGGCAACATATACATACTATCTACTGAAGTGACATTGGGATTTGAATTGTGACTTTTTGCGATTTTTATGAATAGTGCTTTTACAGCTGCGGTATCGTTTGCATCAATTGTATCATTGAAATAAGTAAGGTATTTCAATTTATAATTCCCCACCACCTTTTGCGCCTTTGAAGAGAAAAATAGTACAAGAAATAAAACCGGTAAAATTGCTTTCATAAATTATTTTTCGGCCGACATTGTAATTTTTGCTGACATAAAAATTCTGCTTGAAAAAAATTATTGTTGATCGACTTTAAATTTACTGAAACTTCAAGAAAAAAAATCAATTGAACAATTTATTCTTCTTGAAGTTTACGCCTTTGCGTATTAAATATGCATGATAAGCACTAGGAATATCGTGCGTCCACTGAGGTAAAATTAGCGTAATTAAAATTCTATCTATGTGTGATATTAAACCTAAAACAATGGCTAGATAAAATGGGAAACCTGCGTGGTTAAAACCAATTAATGAAGTAAAACCTACCAGTAAAGACAATCCCCACATTTTCGATAAAAACGCATGCGTGCACGTTTCTCTTTTAAATCTTAAAAAACTAATTAAGTAAACAGAAGCCTCCATGGCCAATATGCTCCATATTGATACTGAATTGGCAGAAATTAAATCAGGATAAAGAAGGTACGTAGCGAACCCTATCGACAACCAAAAGATCATATCTGTTTGACTGTCCATTCTGCGCAGTTTTTGAGTTTGTTGATTTCTGTGACGCGCAATAATCCCATCAAAAATATCTGAAATTAATCCCAGATACATCAAAACCAAAATCATAATTTTTGAATTTTCACCAAAGAAGTACGCCAATCCAAAAATAATTGGAGCCAATAAAAGTCGAAATAAAATTAAAGCTTGAGGAATATTCATAAAACAGGTTTAATAATTTAAAAAAACATTTAACTTATTTTCAGCAATTAAAATTGCTAGAAGTATCGATGCAAAGATGCTTTTATATGGCTGACAAAAACAATTGATAATTGCACATAGATCTATAAATCTTGCAATATTCGCAAATAGCTTTATTCAGCAAAAGTTGTAGCCTTTTCTAGCTTTTTTCGTAATACCCCCATCCATTTCAAATTATTGTTCATGAAAATTCGATTAGGCTTTTTATTGCTATTGTCTTTGGGTTTACCCGCTATTAGCGTTGCGCATCAATTTCATATTACACCTAGCGGCAGTGCCTTAGGTGCTGGAAGCATCAATTCACCATGGGATATTCAAACCGCCTTAAATCATCCCAATCAGGTAGTTGCTGGCGATACTTTCTGGCTACATGATGGTGTGTATAGCGGAAATTTTACCAGTAACCTCAATGGAGCTCCAAACAATTATATCTATGTTTTACAATACCCCAATGAAAGAGCAAAAATAGAAGACAACAGAGCCACTGCAAGCGGAGGAACGCTGCAAATTAATGGCTCATGGACCATCTACAAGGATTTTGAAGTATGTAACAGCAATACCACCAGAACATCGGGAGGAGATCATAGTTTTCGACCGATGGGACTTCAGGTAAATGCTCCCAATACCAAATTCATCAATTTGATTATACATGATACCGGACATGGATTTGGTTTTTGGAAAGAGGCCATCGACGCAGAAATTTATGGATGCCTTATTTACAATTGCGGAACGGCAAATTCACCCGGTGTTTATTCTACACATGGCCATGGCATTTACTCACAAAACAACAGTGGCGTAAAAAAGATAAAACACAATTTAATCTTCAATCAGTTTGGCTTCGGTTTACACATTTACCCTAATCCGGGCAACATTAGCGGGTATCTAATCGATGGTAATACCCTTTTTAACAATGGCCGCTTAACTCGTGATACCATTCGTTACAACAACATAATTGTAAACACCTATTCTCCCTACGCATGTGAAAATATATCAATTGTAAATAACAACACTTACGACAATAGAAACAACTACGTTTACACCGCATTGATAGAAGCAGACATATATTTAGGAAGCACCATTAAAAGCAAAAACTTAGTAGTTGAAAACAACAATTTCTTTGGAAAAGGAAGAGCTGGTATGGCAATTTTGAATTGGGATACTGTAAAGTTCAACAACAATCAAACTTACTATTTAAAGAATGGCACGGTTGGCTTGGCTATCCCAAATGGTACATCGACAAGTGCCTACACCTGGAACAATAACGATTACTTCGGGGGAAGCAACAACAATCAATTTTCTTATCAATACGGACCTTCAACCACTTTCACCAACTGGAAAACCAACACCAGCTTTGATGGATCGAGTAACTTCTATTCCACTGCACCAAGCTTAAACAAAACCATCATTCAGAGTAATGAATATGAAACTGGCAGAGCACAAGTGATTGTTTACAACTGGGAAAACAAATCGAATATTGATATCGACTTAAGTACTATTGGTTTGCAAGACGGACAAACATTTAAGGTGGTGGATGCTGCGAACTATTTTGGCAGTCCATCGGTCACCGATATCTACGATGTACTGAATCCCGTCACCACTATTAATATTAGTAGCATGAGTACCGCTGCTGCGGTAGGATTAAGCAGCTTACCAAGCACAGCGCCCGAATTTATCACCTTGATCGTTTTGCCGAGTACGCTTCCAACAGCCATCGCATCATTGGAAAATAAGAGTGCGAGATTCAAGATATACCCCAATCCGAGCACAGAAAAATTCACCATTGAATACGAACTCAATGAACCTGCGACACTAAAAATAATCGATGTTTTAGGCAAGGTAATACTTGAAGAAAATGTTTGGAACAGCGACGCAAAAAAACAACAAAAATCTATTGATGTGCAATCGTTTGACAAAGGGATCTACTTCATCCAACTTGTTTCAGATCATGGTGAAATGATGGAAAAGGTGGTGGTAGAATAAGGAAAAATCGCTACAGCTTTTTGTTAAGCTGCTTTATCTATACTCTTATCAAGGTTTACTTTTCTTTTGCTTTCATGATTTCTGATGCAATTTTCACAGAAAGGGCGAAAGATTTTTCGCCCCTACGAATAGAATTTGTCTTGTGGCCATTTTTCAGGATTGGTCATGATATATTCACGAATGGTATTAAACGAGTTGTCGTTACGGATGATATGTTCAAAATAATTTCTTTGCCAAATATCTGTAATGCTTGTATTTTGACGGATCCACTTTGTCACACCCACCTTATAACCGCGAACTACAGATCCAATTGTTTTTGAAGTACCACGTAGGGGCGTAAGATCTTTCGCTCTATTAAAATTTTCAATTGAATGGTCTTTCTCAATATTGGGCGAAAAATTTTTCGCCCCTACAAACTCGATTATACCGTGAATATGGTTTGGCATAATTACAAATTCATGTAATTGAACTTTAGGAAAATGTTGAGGTATTGCCAACCAATATTCTTTAGCAATTTCACCCAGGTCATTTAAGTGCATTTCATAGTTTAGCACTTCACCAAAATAGTGCAATTTCTGATGGCAGCAAATGGTAATAAAGTACATTCCATCTTGAGTATAGTCGTAATCTTGCAAACGAATAGATCTTCGCTTGTGCACCTCAGGGTTATAAAAATTCACAGTAATGATTTGTTTAGTTAGAACAAAAATAAAATAAATGAATTGTATTCCGTAGGGGCGAAAAATTTTTCGCCCAATAAACATTATGTATCATACATAAAAAAGGGCGAAAGATTTTTCGCCCCTACAAAAAAACCGACTCAATTTCTTGAGTCGGTTTTCCTTTTTGTTATAGAGTAAATTACGCCTTAACGCTCGCTCTAATGATATTTAAAGCACCACCAGCTTTGAACCACTCAATTTGTTGTTCATTGTAGGTATGGTTTACTTTAATCTCTTGTTTGCTTCCGTCTTTGTGAGTAAGAACCAAAGTAAGAGGAGTATTTGGAGCGAAAGAAGTCAATCCAACGATATCAATCGTATCATCTTCTTGAATCTTATCATAATCAGCTTTATCAGCAAAAGTTAAAGCCAACATACCTTGTTTTTTCAAGTTGGTTTCGTGGATACGAGCGAAAGATTTCACCAATACCGCGCGAACACCTAAGTGACGTGGCTCCATTGCAGCGTGCTCACGAGAAGAACCTTCACCGTAGTTTTCATCACCTACAACGATTGAACCGATGCCAGCTGCTTTATAAGCTCTTTGCGTTGCAGGCACAGGACCATAAGTTCCAGTCAATTGATTTTTAACTTCATCTGTTTTTTCGTTGAAGAAGTTAACCGCACCAATCAACATGTTGTTAGAGATGTTGTCTAAGTGACCTCTGTATTTCAACCACGGACCAGCCATTGAAATGTGGTCGGTAGTACATTTTCCTTTTGCTTTAATCAAAAGTTTCAAGCCTTTTAAGTCGGTACCTTCCCAAGCAGTAAAAGGATCTAGCAATTGTAAACGATCAGATGTTGGAGAAACTGCTACGTTAACACCGCTACCATCGGCAGCTGGAGCTTGGTAACCTGCATCTTCAACAGCAAATCCTTTTGATGGAAGTTCGTCACCAAACGGACCATCTAATTTAACTTGCTCACCTTTGTTGTTTGTTAAAGTATCGGTAATTGGGTTGAAACCTAAATCACCAGCAATTGCCAAAGCAGCAACCATCTCTGGAGAAGCTACGAAAGCATAAGTATTTGGATTACCATCGGCACGTTTCGCGAAGTTTCTGTTGAAAGAGTGTACGATAGTGTTTTTTTCTTTTTTCTCGGCACCAACACGATCCCACATACCAATACATGGTCCGCAAGCGTTGGTAAACACCGTTGTGTTCATTGCTTTGAAATCTTCTAATAAACCATCTCTCTCTGCAGTGTAGCGAACTTGCTCAGAACCCGGATTGATACCAAATTCGGCTTTTTTCACTAAACCTTTAGCAGCAGCTTGTTTTACGATAGAAGCAGCGCGAGCTAAATCTTCGTAAGAAGAGTTAGTACAAGAACCAATTAATCCCCACTCAACTTTGCTTGGCCATCCATTTTTTTGCAATTCCTCTTTCATTTTAGAAACAGGAGTAGCTAAGTCTGGAGTAAACGGACCATTCAAGTGTGGCTCTAAGGTATTTAAATCGATTTCAATAATTTGATCGAAATATTTCTCTGGGTTAGCATACACTTCTGCATCAGCATTTAAGTGTTCTTTAACAGCGTTTGCAGCATCAGCTACATCGTTACGACCAGTAGAACGCAAGTAACGCTCCATAGAAGAATCATAACCGAAAGTAGAAGTAGTAGCACCAATTTCGGCACCCATGTTACAAATGGTTCCTTTACCAGTACATGATAAAGAAACAGCACCTTCACCAAAATATTCAACGATAGCACCAGTACCACCTTTTACAGTAAGGATACCAGCTACTTTCAAGATAACGTCTTTAGGGGCAGTCCAACCGTTTAATTTACCCGTTAACTTAACACCAATCAATTTAGGAAACTTCAATTCCCAAGGCAGACCTGCCATTACATCGCAAGCATCGGCACCACCAACACCAATAGCCAACATACCTAAACCACCTGCATTCACAGTGTGAGAGTCGGTACCAATCATCATTCCACCAGGGAAAGCATAATTTTCAAGAACCACTTGGTGGATGATACCAGCACCTGGCTTCCAAAAACCGATACCATATTTATTTGAAACAGAACCTAAGAAATCGTAAACCTCTTTTGATTCTTTGTTAGCAAAAGCTAAATCATCTTTAGCACCAACTTTAGCAGTAATTAAGTGATCGCAGTGAACTGTAGAAGGAACAGCAACTTTAGGGCGACCAGCTTGCATGAATTGCAACAAAGCCATTTGCGCAGTTGCATCTTGCATAGCTACTCTATCTGGATTGAAATCCACATAAGAAGTACCTCTGCCATAAGCTTTAGTAGCTTCACCTTCGGTAAGGTGAGAATAAAGAATTTTCTCGGTTAAAGTAAGCGGACGACCCACTACCTTTCTTGCAGCAGCAACTCTTGCAGGTAATTTTGCATAAAGCGCTTTAATCATTTCGATATCAAATGCCATTGTTGATGGTTTTTTGGTTAAAAATTTCCTCCCCTTTTATGGAAGTCACCAAAAATAGTAAATTCTTAATACAAGCAAAGGGATTGGGACAAAAAATAACGATTATTTTACCGTTTCTTCCTCGGGAGCTTTATACTTCTTGAATTTGTAGGTAAACGTAAGCATGTAATACTGCTGCAAAACCACGTTACGAATATCATCCACGTAAAAGTCGTTTACCGTTCTAGAAATGCTATTGTTTTGCATTAAAACATCAAAAACCGATAAACGCAAATCGCCTCTTTGATCTTTAAAAAACTTCTTTCCCAATGCCATATTCCATAAAAAATAACTTCTGTTGAAAGCATCTAAACCGGTATACCAAGTATGACTCACCTCCGATTGCACAACTATGCCCTTCCAGAATAAAAAGTTCACTTTGGCAGAGCTCAAGAGATTAAAATAATTGTAATTCTGACTGCTTTGAAGTGTGCTTTTAACATCACTAAAGGTTGCGCTAGTAGAAATAGTAAAATCAAACTTCTCACTAATGTTACTCGATAAAACCAGGGCGGTATTATAGTTTGAGGTGCGCGAAAACCCCTCAACACTGTTCACCACGGTGGGTATGTTTTGAAAGCTATACCCTCCCGACAAATTGAAATTCGATTTTAAAGGTTTAAGCGGTGTAGCGAAGGTGGCATATGCACGCGTAATCCAAGTCCCATTTAAATTTAGTGGTTTGGTGTACCGACTACCTTTTTTTAGAACTACCCCATTGATTGCTAGCTCGTCTACAGAAACCAGTTGAGTGGAATTAGCAATGTAATTTTTGGTTTGCGACAGCATCGCAAAGAGCATGAAAGATCGCATTTTCGCCGCATTATTAAATAACCACTTCACATTAACATTGTTGACATAGGAAGTCTTTAGCGAAGCATTCCCTATAGAAAGCAACAAAGGATTACTGTTATTCCACACTTCTTGCAATCTAAGCACTGAAGGCACATTTACTTGCGTTTTATAATTCAATCGAATGCTTTGCTGTGGAGACACCTTAAATTTAAAACTAACATTGGGCAAGATGTTATTGTACGATTTGGTAACAGCTCCTGAAATCGGCACAGTTTGAACATTACTTAAATCAACTCTTTGATAATTACTAGCCACCATCAAATGCATTTTAGGAGTATTGAATCGCCAGCCTAGTCCAGCCAAATGGGTATAAACATTACTTTGAAAATCACTCGATAGTGCAGTATCGAAATCACTATAAGTTTGCTGTAAAACATCGTATCTATTGGTCTCTACATTAGAGGTATTCGGACTAAAAGATTCCTTTAGATTGATTAGAAGAACCATACCTTTCATCAATGGCTCTGTGTAGCTAACACCCAAAGAAAAATTGTTGTTCACGGTACTACTTTCGGTATTTTGATCGAGAGTATCTGAAAGGACCGAACCATTATAATCATTGATCCCTTTCAAATAATTTTGGTTGCTTTTAGAAGTCCATTCTGTTAGTAACGAAGTAGAAATCGTTCGACCTTTTTTATGAAAGGCATGACGATATGCCAAATCATTGCTAAAACGATGTGAAGTAAGATTTGAAAGATAATCGTTACCAGTACTATTTATCATAGAAGAACCACCCCAATTAACACCCATTATTGCGTTATCTATGTCGCCAACCTGCACACTAACACTGGGTGAAAATGAAATAGAGTTCAATGAATCGATATTGTAATCGAGCTTGAAGTTGAATCGATGATTGTAATTATCACTAAGGTAAATTCCTTTCTCTGTGTAGGAAGAAACAGAAGATGATGTATTGTAAAAAGTTCTAAGCATCTCCTGCGTATTGCTATTACGACCATTATTAAAGAAATAGCTTCCTTGAATCTTAACTCTTTTTCCGAAGCTTTCGCTGTAATTCAAACCGAGAGAATTGACAGCACTAATCCCTAATTTCACAGGAGAAATGAATCCGGTAGGATTATTCGCATTAAATCCTCCACCTTTACCCACTCCCTCTCGAGAAACCGCGCCAGTGGCTGCTGTAATATCATCTGATGAAAAGTTCTGCTGATTAATATTATTGCTTAAACCCAATAGCGAAATTCTTCTGTTTGATGAAAAAGAATTGAATGTGCCTCCCCCCACATAATGCTCATTGGTTCCTGCGCCTGCATAAATTTTTCCATTTACCCCGTTTCTGTATTTTGCTTTGGTAACAATATTCATCGATTTAGTGGAGTTTCCATCGTCGAAACCCGTGAATATAGCTTGATCGCTCATTTGATCGAAAACCTCTATTTTTTCAACCATTTCGGCATTAATATTTTTTAAGGCAATGTTGGCATCCTCACCAAAATAGGTTTTACCATCCACAGTCACCTTGGTAACATTTTCGCCTTGCGCTTTCACGGTGCCATTTTCTACAGAAATACCAGGCATCTTTTTCACCAAATCTTCGGCAGTAGCATCGGGATTGGTTTTAAAAGAATTGGCATTAAACTGAACGGTATCGCCTAGAATTTTCACAGGATTGTTTACCACGATTTTCACTGTTTCACTTACCTGTATTTTCTGTTGCAAGTCGATATTGCCAGCATCAACTTTTTGCTCAGTACAACTTATCCATGTTTCAAAATTTTGATAACCAATATAAGAAACAGAAAGCCAATATTTACCAAAGGATATTTCTGAAAAGACAAACACTCCTTGGTGATTGGTAGTAGTTACCACCGAGTCATTTCCTCGCTTTAACTTTACTGTGGCGGCAACAAGCGAACTCAATGTTGAATCTCTCACCACTCCGCGCACCACAGCTTGCTGGCCCCAGGCAGAGCTAAGCGTTAGAAGAAATATCAATGCGTACAGAAATCTCATGCCGTGTAAAGGTAAGACTTCGAAAATATAAAATGGATTAATTTGCTACGATTGGGCAGCTGCACTTCGTCTCAACACCTTTTCGTACACCAAGATATTGGTTAAAATAAGCATGAGTCCGTAAATAAAATCTTCACAAGGTATAGTAAGTGCCCTTACATTTAATATGTGATTGCTATTGTATTTCACTACAGCATCTTCTAACCCGGTACCGGTGAGCACACCATTAGAAATAAGAAAAGGAATGATGAGAATTACATAACTCACAATAAATTTAGCAAAGCCATCTTTCTCTTTATTGAAGAAAGTATAAGCAGCTAGCACCGCGGCACACGATATAAAAGTGATGGAAGTATACAGTTTATGATGACTCACTACACCAATGCTAAGTAAGGTGAAAACGGTAGTCCAACGAAGTACCAAGGCCAATTTTAACGGAAACCGCCAATTAATCATGTGCAAACAAAAATGCGTGAACATACAAGCATAGGGTATGCAAAAAAAGAAAAGCCATTCTTCCAAAGGGAGATTAAAAATATAGAAGCCCAATACATATCTATTGTTGAAGCTCCATACTCCCAAATCGGTAAAAATAATATCCCATACAATAAAAGCCGAACCAGTGATTAGTACAGCAGGCACAAAGGCCTTCCAAGTGGAAATAAACTTAAGTTTTGGATGAAAACTAAAAAGAAAAGGAATGACAAACACTCCGAAATTTACAGCCATATATACCCAGCGATCGGGAATCATTGGGCATTTTTATTTTTAAGTTGTTCTACAAAATACTTGGTGGGAACCATCAACATACCAAAACATTCGCCATGTTCTTTACCTAAGTGTTTGTGATGCATTTTGTGTGCTTTTCTAATAGCACGTAAATACACATTATTGCTCTTTTTAAAAATTGGAAAACGTTGGTGAATAAAAATATCATGCACCATAAAGTAAGCAAATCCGTAGATGGTAATTCCTAGTCCGATATAAAACGATACACTAAAATCATTTAAAGTACCAAAAAGAGTGAGCAAAAAACCTGGTATTGCAAATATCAAAAAGAAGAAATCATTTTTTTCAAAAAAACCGGGCTCCACCTGATGATGATCCTTATGCAAAACCCAAAGCAAACCGTGCATCACAAATCTATGGGTAAGCCAAGCCACACCTTCCATGGCAAAAAAAGTAACGATTAAAACAAGCAGATTCATTAGGCACTAATTTTATTTAAAGTATTGTATTTAAGTTGCTCATAAATTTTCTCGAATGCAATTTTAAACCAAAAAGTATATTGATCGGCATTGTCTCTCAAATCTTTTTGAATTTCATCCAAACTTACATACTTATAATCGCAAACCTCATCGGTATTGATATTAATTTCGGCATTATAATTACCAATAACCACATGGTCAAATTCATGTTCACTTAAGCCATTATTGAACTCGGTTTTGTACAAAAATTCAAAAGATTTCTCCATATAGCAATCGAAACCCATTTCTTCTTTTAGTCTTCTGTGTGCAGCCTCCATGGTACTCTCCCCAAATCTTTGGTGACTACAACAAGTGTTGGTCCATAGACCACCAGAATGATACTTACCTAGGGCTCTTCTTTGCAGAAGCAATTCATTTTTATCGTTGAAAATAAAAATGGAAAAAGCACGATGTAAAACACCTTTCTGATGAGCTTCCATCTTTTCCATGGTACCCACCACATGGTCCCTTTCATCCACTAAAATTACATGTTCAATGGTACTTTTCATACATTCTTTATTGATGTTTTTTCTGCTTCTGTACATTGTTTTGAAATAAGAAGAAAGCTTTTGATTCTTGTTTTTAAATCGCTGTCTTTGCTAGCACCCTCTGATTTGACCCAAGTGATAAGAATATTTTTATCGGCACTTAGATTACTTGAGTAACCCAAAAAACCAGGCACATTACATTGAATACTGAACCTAATAAACCTTAGTTCTACACTTCCAGGCAAAGCAGCAATAGCTTGTTCCAGTAATGCCTTTCCGGTGTTGAAGTAGCTCAATTTTGAAGTGGGCAAATAGCAATGATTCGCCATAGCCATATGCACTCCTCCTCTATATCCTAAAAGAACTGCATTGGAGGTGGTAGCTCCACTTGTTTTATCCATCAACAATTTAGCCTTACTTTCATTGTGCGGTGAAGCAGCAAATAAATTTCTTATCTCTATATAATCTATTGCACTTACAGATAGAGATAGTAGCAGAAATAGATATATTATTTTAAACTTCATTACAATACGTTCAATCTATATTTAAAATACGACTGCAGTAACAAACCAATTTTCATGTTGTTTGGGATGCGAATTCTTTCGGTCAAAATCTTATCTGAAGGCAATGTTCTAATTTTTTGGAACAAAGTGCGGTAGTACATGTATGCAGTATAAACCCCAAACACCGAGCCTTTAGGCAAACGTTTGATACCCTTTAAAGCCTCATCAAAATCTTCTTCAATTTCTGCTTCGATGCGCAATTTATCTTCATTACTAAACTGACTCACATTGATGTCGGGAAAGTAAGTTCTGCCCAAGTCTTTATAGTCGGCTTTTAAATCTCGCAAGAAATTAATCTTTTGAAAAGCAGCACCTAGTCGCATTGCCGACTCTTTCAACTCTTGATACTGTTCATTATTGCCTTCGGTGAAAACACGCAAACACATTAAACCCACTACCTCAGCAGAACCAAGAATATATGTTTTGATAGACTGAGCATCATGCACTGTTTGGGTTAAATCGGCTTCCATACTTTGCAAGAATGTTTCAATCAACTCACGATCGATGTGGTAATTGTTAACCACCTCTTGGAAGCTATTTAACACTGGATTCAAGCTAATTCCTTCATCAATAGCCTCATAGGTTTGACGTTTAAAATCGGCCAGCAATTTTTCTTTCTGAAAGCCATGAAAGCTATCCACAATCTCGTCGGCTAAGCGCACAAAACCATAGATACCATAAATTGGTTCATGAAATTTTTTATCAAGACAATAAATTCCCAATGAAAAACTTGTACTGTAAGTTTTTGTAATGGTCTTGCTAGTTTGGCGCGACACTTTATCAAATAACTGCTTCATGTTTTTTGGTTTTAATTGTTTTCAATATTTCTGTTGCAACGATTTCTCCTGAGATGATGGCTGGCGGAACTCCCGGACCGGGTACAGTAAGTTGTCCGGTATAATACAAGTTTTTCACTTTCTTACTTATAAGCGAAGGCTTAAAAAATGCCGTTTGCATCAATGTATTTGCTAGGCCATAGGCATTACCCTTAAAGGCATTGTAATCACTAATAAAATTAGATTGAGCGTAACTTCTTTTGTACTCAATGAATGGCATGATAGAATCGCCTGTGTGCTCTTCCAATCTTTTCATAATGCGCAAAAAGTATTCTTCCTTTATTTCTTCAGAGTCTTTCAATCCGGGCGCCACAGGAATCAGCAAGAACAAATTCTCACAACCATCGGGAGCAACGGTTTTATCGGTTTTGCTCGGACAAGAAACATAAAACAAAGGTTGAGTTGGCCAAGTAGGATTGGTATAAATTTCATCGGCATGCACGCCCATGTCGGCATCAAAAAATAAATTGTGATGCTGTAGATTTTTAATCTTCTTTTTCACTCCTACATAATAAATCAAACAAGAAGGAGCCATCACCCTTTCATTCCAATATTTAGCATCGTACTTTCTATCTTTTGAAGCAAGTAAGTTTTGTTCAACATGCTCATAGTCGGCACTTGCCACAACAAAGTCTGCGGAGTATAAAATATTATTCGCTTTAACCCCTTTCACGTTTCCATCTTCGGTAACTATTGCATCAACAGGACTATCAAAAACAAAATTTACCCCAAGAGATTTCGCAAGATTAGTCATGGCCTCCACGATCTTGTGCATACCGCCCATAGGATACCAAGTGCCCAATTTCATATCGGCATAATTCATTAAACTGTAAAGGGCAGGTATGTTCTGCGGAGTGGAGCCTAAGAAAAGAACAGGAAACTCTACAATTTGAAGCAATTTTGGATTTTTAAAATACTTGCGTGCATACTTTGAGAAGGGGGTTAACAAATCGGTTTTAAACAAACCATTCACCACCTTCATATTAAGATAATCTGAAATTCTACTTCCCGAAGTGTACACCAAATCATTCATGCCCACTTCATACTTATAGCCAGCATCTTCAAGAAATTTCTCTAACTGCTTACTACTTCCTTCTTCAATTGATTCAAACAAAGAGTATAACTCGTTTAAGTTAGCAGGGATATTCACCTTATCATCTTTTCCAAAAATAACTTGATAAGAAGGGTCGAGTCTAATCAAATTGTAATAATCCTCTGTAGACTTACCAAAGTTTTTAAAGAAATTTTCAAAAACATCGGGCATCCAATACCAGCTTGGCCCCATATCAAAACGGTAACCTTTCTCTTCAAAAAGACGAGCCCTCCCTCCTGCTTGATCATTCTTCTCCAACACCACCACATTGGCACCCTGCTTAGCCAAATGACAAGCAGATGAAAGTCCCGAAAACCCAGAACCAATAACAATTACTTTTTTATTTACCAATGATTTTGTCATTCACTTAGATATTTTCAAATATACATTATGTTTAACCTTTTTCCTACTTATTTAAACACTAAATAATTTATTAAAGAATAGAAAATATTGATTGTCGCTTTCTAAATCAATGAAACCAAGTCTTTTTGATCTTTAAACATACTAAATCGCTTAGAGAACTTATGCTTACTTTCTAACACTACCCTACCCGATAAGAGTACTTTTGTTCTCTTTGGTAATTTTTCCATTTCGGCAAGTAAATCAGTAAACAACTTGGGTTTAACGTCGGCAGTTATAACGCAAATCACCAAATCGGCCTTTGTAATCTCCAATATTCTCTTCAAATCGACAAGAGGAACACTTTGTCCGAAATAATAGGTATGATACCCCCTAGCTCTCAGCATATAATTGTACAACAACAAACTATTCTCATGAAGTTCATTCTCTGGCAAAAACAAAATAGCTTTTTTATCTTCTTTGCCATTTGACTTAGGAAGACTATCAATAGCTACAATAAGTTTCTGACGAATCAAATTGGATATAAAATGTTCTTGAGCAGGATTAATAGAACCAGTTTGCCACATCACTCCCGTTCTATGCAGAAAAGGGAATATAATTTCAGTAATAGTATACTCAAAACCCGATTTAATCAAGGACGAATGAAAAACTCTCTCAAAAAGAGCCTCATCTAAATCGATCATAGAAACAATCAATTTATCGATAAACTCTTCATTTCCAGAGGGCACTAAATTGATAGAGCTTACCTTCTCGGTAATTTCCTTCTTTTGTAAACTTGCTATTTTCGAAATTTTAAACCCATGCTTATTTAAGAAACTCACGTTTAGTAGATGTTTCAAATCATCATTTGAATAAAATCGAATATTGGTCTCAGTGCGTTTTGGAGCAATAATCTCATACCTTTTCTCCCATATGCGAATGGTATGTGCTTTAATTCCAGTAAGCGTTTCAAGGTCGCTTATCGTGTAATTAGAATCACTCATTTTGTTTAACTTAAATGGTTATTTTGTTAAACAAATATACAGTAATTATTTACACTTTCTTAACTTCATTAGATAATTTCTCGGTTTGACTCCAATCCATATGCACTATAGCAAGGGAATACATTTCGGGAGTATCTTTGGGAAACATCGTAGACATCGCCTTTTCAATGGTTGGAAACAGAAGTGACTTTGTTTTAGCTACAATAATATATTTTGTTACCGGCTTCAATGAGTCACCATCTAAAATATACTCGGTAATAGGGTGTTTAACCGTCACATTCACGGCCAACTTCTCCTGCAAAAGCATTCTAACAATAGTTTCAACCTGCTCTTCCTTTGACGTAATCACTCTTAACAATACCATAACTCTTTTATTTAATATGAATTTAAAACCCTTACCTTCTTTGAGAGATACACACTCTTATCTTTACTTACAAATTGAATTAAATAAACTCCATTAGACACATTGCTTAACGATAAAGCCGAATGCTGATCGCCAGCAAACAGCAATTTACCTTCGCCATCATACAGAGAAACATCACCCACCCCACATGCTGTGCATTGAATTTGTCCCGACTTTATTTCTAGCTCAGCCGAAACATTTGATGAAAGTACAACCACATTAGAATACTCAAAATCACCATCACCATCAACTTGTTTTAAGCGGTAATAAAAATCCTTTGCTTTATCAGCTGCTAAATATTGAAATACATAATAATTCAATTGATTACTAGTACCATTTCCAGCAACAATACCTATCACTTCAAAATCGACTCCATTGTAAGATCTCTGCACTTCAAAGTGACTATTATCAATTTCCGCTAATGTAACCCACTCTAAATTATGAAAACCATTTTCATCTTTAGCTGAAAATGAGAACAACTCTACAGGTAAAGCAGTACTACCTGTAGCTGTAAGATTATCGACATAAACAAACTGATTTCCCGATTTTGGATTGCTAACATTTCCGCTACCTCTAAGAGTGAAAGCAAATCGAACAACAGAGGTATTGGTAAGAATCAAACCATTTGCTGTAGCCAATGAATTGATATCAATAGTAATATTGTTCCAAATACCATCTGCATGAGGAGATAAATTTAATGGCACTACAGTAGAAGTGGCTCCAAAAGAAACTCCGCCATTAGTAGATAAAAATACCCTTAGGGGATTTGCTGCGTATGCCGTACCCCAATCCACTATGGAAAAATTTAATCTAGCATTAACAACATCTTGCAATCGCAAGTATAAATCGGCATTCAAGGTATTATCACTGGCAAGATTTGACGTATTATAAATAGCCAAACCGTTACCCGAAGTAGCAGTTCCATTAGCCGCGGTAGTAGTTCCAAATTGAGGCCAAGAGCCCGAAAGATTTCTGCGTTCAATTCTACCCGCTGAATTTGAAAATGAGGTTGACCAATTGGATGATAAGGCTGTACCTGCTCCAGAAAAATCATCATTATAAGTAAGTAACGCATAACTTTGCGAATGCAAATTCACATAGGCAAATGCAGATAAAACTAAAAATAGTAATTGCCTCATAAACACAAATATTTAAGGATTACAATTGGAGCAATTCCCGGGGTCGGCTTTCTTTGAGTCATCAATGGCTCTAAACTCTTCATAATTACAATCTTTGCAGCTATACAAAAAGCCTTTGGTTTCCTCACTAGGAAAACCACAAGATGAACACTCTAAACCAGCCACTGAATTTTTAATAGAAAAACCAAGTGTTTGGCAATTCGGACAATTATTGCGCATGTTATTCACCAAATGCTTTGCGGTTAAAGCAATGTTCTCCATTCTCTGCGGATTTCGATGCGCACGCATGTCACTCTCAATTTCCACTTCACCCGATAAAGACTGATTGAACATGACGCTTAACGAAGCACTCAATCCATTTACTGTTGTTATATCTTTCAAAACAAAAGGATGAGGAGTATTCATATTGATCTTCAAAATAACACCGTTGGAAGGAAAACCACGTTCCAAACAAAATTGAAGAGCCAAATTTTCTGAAGAGAACGACTGCTTGAAATAGTTAATATTCAAACTGTTCCATTGCGCATCCACCGCCACTTTATTCTTTCTATCAATCAATATTAAATATTCATTATTTACATTTAAAAACGGATTACTTGGATGAGGAAAAAAAGAGCCCTCGCTTGCAATTAGTATTTCATGATCGTAATCATTCCATGCGGCAAAAATCTTTTGTTGGGCGGCCAACTGTGGAGATACTTTTCTTTCTACTTCTCCACTAAACGACCCAAACACATCGGTGTCAATATTCTTACTTACCTCTAAATGAATATTGAATGCATCACTTAGAAAAGGCGCTATGGCTTTTTCTTTACCATGCATCGTTACCAATAATGCACTTCTGTTGTTAAAAATTGCGCTTTCCATAATTAAGAAATTAGAAGAACAAACCACTCATGTAATAGTATATTGGAATCCCTAAAATCACATTAAAGGGAAAAGTTATGCCTAATGCTGCCGTAAGTGAAAAAGTAGGATTTGCCTCAGGCAAAGCCATTCGCATTGCTGCCGGGGCTGCTATGTATGAAGCACTACCCGCCATAGCCGCCAAAATCGTTGTTCCCCCCTGCGATAGTCCACATAGAACTCCCACCAAAATACCCATCATTGCCGAAATGAGAGGCATTACAATCCCAAAAGCCACCAGTGTTAGTCCAACTTTTTTAAGATCTTTAAATCGTTCAGAGGTGATGATTCCCATCTCTAACATGAATAGGCAGAGGAAACCTTTAAATAAATCGAAGAAGAAAAAATTCACCTGCTTGTTATCGGTATAACCCACTGTATACCCAATGATTAGTCCGCCCACAATCAACAATATACTTTTCCCTAAAAAAACTTCTTTTACAATCTCTCCAAATTTTTTATTGGCCGCTGTAGATGCTTTAGTAGCCAATATCACCCCAGTTATAATAGCTGGTATCTCTAGCATCACCAATAAGACGGTCATGAAGTTTTCGTATTCAACTCCCTGACTCTTAACATAAGAAATCACTACCGCAAAAGTCACCGCGCTCACCGAACCATAATGAGCAGCAATTGAGATGGCATCGGCCCGACTAAACTTATTTGTTTTATCTAAGATGAACTTGGCCAAATTGGTGATCAAAACACCAAGAATCAATGTGGCGATGACAGGCAACACTACGCTTTCAACCTTTGAATGATACAATTCAATACCCCCTTTGATACCTATTGAAATGAGAAGATAAAGACTAATTGTGTTGTAAAAAGATTGAGGAACGCGTAAGTCAGACTTAAGCAATCCGGCAATTGCGCCAAGAATAAAAAAGAGAACAACAGGGTCGAGAATAGCTTTCATATTAAATTTTAATATAAAGATAGTAATTAAACACACAATGATAGCAATACTATTATTTATAATTGTATTTAAAATATCTATAATATAATTACTTTATACTATGTATCTTTATAAGAAATTTTTAATAAATGGAGTTATCGCTAAGAATTATACTGAATGAAAAGCTTTACCTTAAAAACCCCGAGGAATCGCTTTTGGGTAGAAAAATTGTGACGGAAGGACTAAAACTAATTAATACTTTAGGATTTGAAGATTTCACTTTTAAGAAATTAGCAAAAAAAATTGAAACCACTGAAGCTAGTATATATAGGTATTTCGAAAACAAGCATAGGTTATTAGTATATTTAGTAAATTGGTATTGGACTTATCTTGAATACAAAGTGATTATTCAATTGAACAATATTAGCGACCCAAAAGAAAAGATTAAAAAAATAGTTTCAGCATTGGTAATACCTGCTTCTAACTCCTTTTCTGATATGTATATTGAGGAAAAAGAAGTTTTTGACTTGGTAATGTATGAGGGTTCAAAATCTTATTTAACCCGAAACGTAAACAACGACAATAAGGACCGTTTGTTTAAACCCTATAAAGACCTGTGCGCGAGAATCTCTTCAGTAATATTAGAAGCCAACTCAAAATACAAGTACCCTCATTCCTTAGCCAGTACGCTGTTAGAAATGTCGCATACACAGAAATTTTTCAAAGATAATTTACCTGCGCTTACTGATTTCCCGAAGGAAAAAAACGACAAGTCACTTATCGACTTTTTAGAAAACATGATTTTCGAAACCATTAAAAAATAATTTGTGGAAAATAAAAATGCCAATCCCGTTCTTCGCTTCATCAATTTGCTAAAACTTAACAAGCAAGATGTGATAATCGTGTACCTTTACGCCTCAGTTGCCGGAATAGTGAGTTTATCGCTTCCACTAGGAATTCAAGCTATCATGAACTTCATCACTGCCGCACAAATCTCTACATCATGGATAGTGCTAGTGGTTTTGGTAGTGGCAGGAATCATCATTGCCGGATTCTTACAAATACTACTACTAACGGTAACAGAAAATCTACAACAGAGAATTTTTACTCATTCGGCGTTTGAATTTGCCTACAGATTGCCAAGAATGAAAAGTGCATCGGTGCAGAAATATCACCTGCCAGAACTGGTGAATCGCTTCTTCGATACATTAACGGTGCAGAAGGGAATTTCTAAAATTCTAATCGACTTTTCTGCTGCTTCACTGCAAATCATTTTCGGTTTAATTCTTCTTTCATTCTATCATCCATTCTTTATTTTCTTTAGTTGTTTTCTATTACTTTCCATCTATTTAATTTTTAGATTATTGGGGCCTGCAGGAATAAAAACCAGCTTAAAGGAATCAAAATACAAATATAAAGTAGCCTATTGGCTAGAGGAAGTTGGCAGAACCTTAGACACATTTAAAGTTGCAGAAAATACTGCCTTCCCCGAAAAGAAAACCGATGAGTTGGTATCGAACTATTTGCACGCAAGAAAAGATCATTTCAAAGTTTTGCGCTTGCAATATGCTAATATGATCGCCTTTAAAGCAACAATGGCAGCTGTTCTTTTGCTCGTAGGCGGATACCTAGTGATCAATCAAAAACTAAATGTTGGTCAATTCGTTGCCTCGGAAATCATTATCATCTTAGTACTTTCTTCGGTAGAGAAACTGATTTTGAGCTTAGAAACAATGTACGATGTACTTACCGCACTAGAAAAAATTGGTTATGTTACCGACATACCATTAGACGATGAAAAAACAAATATGGAGTTCATCGACGAAGGCAAGCAAGGCATAAGCATTAAAACCATCGACTTGTCATTTCAGTACAGCGATGCTAGTCACCCGACCCTTTCTCATTTGAATCTATCAATAAATAATGGCAAAAAAATTATGTTAGCTGGCTGGAGCGGCTCAGGAAAATCGGCCTTACTTAAACTCTTGGCAGGAATGAGAAATGACTATCAAGGCTCAATTATTTTTAACGATGTACCCTTACAAAATTGGAATTTAGACAGTTTAAAAAAGAAGGTGGCGTATTGCCAAAACGGACAACAAATATTTCAGGGCACCTTAATTGAAAATATTCTTGTAGGTAGAAATATCTCTATTGAAAAAGTGAAAGAGGTAATTAAACTTCTCGGACTCAACAACATCATCAACCAATTCGAAAATGGCTATGACACTTTGCTTTATCCAAGCGGAAAAAACCTATCTGCCACTACTCGTTTAAAAATTGTAATTGCTCGATCCATAGTAGCCTCTCCTCAATTATTACTAATTGAAGATAGCTTTAACGCTATTCCACTATCAGAGCGCAGAGAACTAATCAAAAACATATTCAATTATTTAGCAAACTGCACTGTGATAGCCATATCAAATGACGATAATTTAAAAGATATTTTTGATGAACAAATCACTTTAACTCAAGCTTAAAATTTTCAGCATGTTAAACTTAGGAGAAAACAGAATAGAACATAAATTACAGCAGGAGCACCTTCATTCTTTGCGTTTGATAACCTCAAATTCATCAAGTAAAATTGCAAAAAAAATTGCTCTATGGGCCTTAGGAATAATCCTTCTTGTTGCATTTTTACCATGGACTCAAAACATTAGAGCCAAAGGATTGGTGACTACCTTGCAGCCCTCGCAACGACCTCAAACATTACAATCGGTTATTGCCGGGAAAATTGAAAAATGGTATGTAAAAGAAGGTCAATTTGTAAAGAAAGGAGACACCATACTTTTCCTTTCTGAGATTAAAGATGAATATTTTGACCCTGAACTTTTGGCGAGAACCGAAGATCAAATAAAATCTAAAGAATCTTCGGTAGTTGCTTACATGGAAAAAATAAAATCGCTCGACAATCAAATTGATGCTTTAATAAAAACAAAAGCGATCAAACTTGAGCAAGCGAAAAACTATTTGAAACAAGCTGCTCTTAAAGTGCAAACAGATAGCATTGAACTGCAAGCTGCCAACACCAATTACAGCATAGCTTTAGAACAATACAAGCGAATGGAAAAGCTTTACGAAGACGGATTAAAATCATTAACCGACTTGGAAAGCAGAAAGCTAAAACTTCAAGAAACTCAAGCCAAGAAAATAGGAGCAGAAAACAAACTATTATCCAGTAGAAATGAACTACTCAATGCAAAAGCTGAATTAACCTCAATCGACAATCAGTACAAAGACAAGCTTTCAAAAAGTGAATCGGAAAAATTCGAAGCCATGTCGAACATGTATGATGCAGAAGCTACTGTATCAAAAATGCAAACCTCATACATGAACTATTCGGTAAGAAACAGCATGTACTACATCACTGCTCCGCAAAACGGCTACATTACCAAAGCATTGCGTGATGGTATTGGCGAAACAGTTAAGCAAGGTGAACCTTTGGTAAGCATCATGCCTTCACAATATGACCTAGCTGTAGAAATGTATGTAGAACCAAATGATTTGCCTTTGCTTCACATTGGCGAAGAAGTTAGATTTATTTTCGATGGATGGCCGTCAATCGTATTTTCTGGATGGCCAAATGCTTCTTATGGAACATTTGGTGGAAAAGTTGTTGCAATAGACAACATCACCACCGACGATGGAAAATATCGAGTTTTGGTTGCTGAAGACAAAAGCGAAGGAGAATGGCCACGACAATTGCGTGTAGGCGCAGGAGCTCAAGGTATTGCCTTATTGAACAACGTACCTATAGCATATGAACTATGGAGAAATCTCAATGGCTTTCCACCCGACTATTACACTCCGGCTAAATCAAAAAAAGAAGACAACAGTAAAAATAAATCTGATGAAAAATAAGAAGTTGATCTCTTGCGCTCTTGTCATTCTTGCTGCATTGAACACATTGGCACAAGACAGCATTGTGGTATTTACGCCCGAAAACTTTGTCTCTCTGGTACGCGCTAATCATCCTATTGTAAAGCAATACAACATACTGGTTGAAAAAGGAGAAAAAACTGTTTTGCGTGAAAAAGGAAATTTTGATCCTTACCTTTTTTCCGACATTGATCAAAAATATTTCGACAGTAAGCAGTATTATAATTTATTCAGCAGTGGATTAAAAGTGCCTACCTGGTTTGGTGCCGATTTTAAATTAGGACTAGATCAAAGTAGTGGTACCTATATCAATGCAGAAAATAAATTACCCAATTCAGGACTAGTTTATTTAGGTGTTTCAATGCCGGTGCTGCAAGGCTTTTGGATCAACGAACGAAGAACGATCATCAAGCAAGCCAATGTTTTCGCAAAAAGCACTGAAGCAGAAAGAATCAACCTTGTTAACGATTTGATGTATGAAGCCATTGCCACCTATTGGGAATGGTACAACGCCTGCGAAAAATTAAAAGTTTTTGAAAACGCAGTTAGAATAGCCCAACAAAGGTTTCAAGCCGTTAAATCAAGTTACCAACTAGGCGACCGTCCGGCCATAGACACCTTAGAATCATTCATACAACTACAAAATAGAATCTTCGGAAGAAATCAGGCAATGATTGAAAAAAACAATGCCACTTTACAACTTTCTAACTATTTGTGGAACGACAAAGAAGAACCTTTAGAAGCGCAGGCAAACCTCGCTCCCATTAGCGAACAAATGTGGAATCAAAAACCCTTTGTATTGCCCGACTCATTGAATAAAAGTTCTAAAGATTTGGCTTTGCAACACCCAGCAGTTAGCCTTTACGAATACAAATATGAGATTGCTCGTCTTGATAAAAGATGGAAACAAGAAAAACTTAAACCAAAATTAAACATCAATTACAATTTGCTTAATGAGCCAGTGGGCAGCGAGTGGATAGGCACCTTTTCACCAAACAATTACAAGTGGGGTGTTGATTTTAGCTTCCCTGTATTTTTACGAAAAGAAAGAGGTGATTTACAATTGGCCAATCTTAAAATGATGGAAATAGATTATTCTAGAGAACAAAAAATTTTAGAAATAAGCAATAAAATTGACCAGTACAAAAACGAACTCAAAATGACTCAGCAGCAAAATGTGCTCTTCACCCAATTGGTGCAAAACTATGAGGGAATGTGGAAGGCAGAGAGACGAAATTTCGATGCAGGTGAAAGTTCTCTTTTCTTAGTAAATGCCAGAGAAATGGCATATATCGATTCGCAGTTAAAGTACATCGAATTGCAGGCAAAATTAAACAAAAGCGCAGCTGCCTTAATTTGGTCGATGGGACAATTAAAATAACAAAACATGGCTATCATTTCTAGCGATATAGATGCGGCAGTTCGATTTCTTAAAAACGAGGAGTTGGTTGCCATACCTACTGAAACAGTTTACGGACTAGCAGGTAACGGCTTTAGCGAGCTCGCCGTGAATAAAATTTTCGCAGCCAAAAAAAGACCTTTTTTCAATCCGTTAATCCTTCATTTCGCGCAAGAAGAAATGCTTGATGAATTGGTTTCTCAAGTACCCGAAGAAGCAAAAGAATTGGTAAAATATTTTTGGCCCGGTCCGCTTACCTTAGTGTTACCAAAAAGCAAAAAAGTATCATCGCTGGTGAGCGGAAATTTAAACACAGTTGCTGTTCGCATACCAAAACACGATGTAGCACTTTCACTTTTAAACAAATTAGATTTCCCATTGGCAGCGCCTAGCGCAAATATATATGGCAGTGTGAGTCCCACGTGCGCCAAACATGTGCAAACACAATTGGGAGATAAAATTCCTTACATTCTAGATGGAGGAAATTGTCAACGCGGATTAGAATCCACCATCATTGGTTTCGAAGATAATAAACCACACATTTACCGTTTGGGTGCTATTTCTCTAGAAGAAATTGAGAAAGTTATTCCTCATATTGTTTTTAAGGAAAATCACGGTAAAAAAGTATTGGCACCAGGCATGTTACCTTTTCATTATTCGCCCAATGCCAAATTGATTTTGGTAGAAGATGTACAAAAAGAGATGGCAAATTTTAAAAACAAAAAAATAGGTGTTATCACTTTTTCAACAAAAATAGATGGTATTGAACAGCGCTACAATAAGGTACTATCTTCTGTAAGAAATTATGCTGAAGCATCACAAAATTTGTACGCTGCAATGCATGAATTGGATGAATTAAAAGTAGATGTTATTATAGCCCAAAAATTTCCCGATGTTGATTTAGGGCGAACCATCAACAGCAGATTATTTAAAGCGTCGAACAAGTAACAGATTATTCGCTAACGATTTCCCAAGTGTGATCACTCAATAATTTCACAGAGGCTATAAACTGCAAATTCCCCTTTCTACTTCTACCCCACTCATCGGGAGCAATCATCATTAAAATATATTGCTGGCTATCTTGATAGAGATGATATACGTGGCCGATAAAGGGCTCAAACGACATCTTAGCTTGATAAATCTTTTCACTCACCTCTACCCTTCTTCTTATTTCATTGGCCTGAGCCGCCAACAACTCGGCTTGCTTCTGAATTTGCATCAACTGTTTTGATGTTTGTTCGAGCATCGCCGAATAAGCTCTACCTTTAATCTTACCTTGATCTTCGGGCCTAACGGCAATACTTCCAATATGATGCGGGTAAGGCAGCGTTGAGGGATTCTCGGTGGTTTTATCTTTATCTATCGGATTGATCATTAGTCGTTCAATTGTATGTATTTTAAAAACTCTTCTCGGGTAGAATTCTCTTCAAACTTACCGCTGTAAAAAGAAGTTACCGTTGATGAAGAACGATCTTTAATACCTCTAGAGGAAACACACAAGTGCTGTGCATCAATAAGCACCGCAACGTCTTGCGTACCCAAAATATCTTGCAACTCTTTTCCTATTTGAACGGTAAGTCGTTCTTGAACTTGCGGACGCTTAGCGAAATAATTTACGATGCGATTAAGCTTCGACAAGCCAATCACCTTACCTGAAGAAATATAAGCTACATGTGCTTTTCCAATGATGGGCACAAAATGATGTTCACAATTGCTAAAGAATGTAATATTTTTCTCCACCAACATTTGATTGTATTGGTACTTATTGTCGAAAAGAGCAATCTTAGGCTTGTTGGCCGGATTCAATCCGCTAAAAATTTCTTCGATATACATCTTAGCCACTCTATTGGGGGTACCTTTCAAACTATCATCGCTAAGATCTAAGCCCATCGTTTGCATGATCTGCTCGAAATGATACTTGATCTTTTGAATCTTTTCTTCATCACTTATGGCGAAGGCATCTTCCCTCAAAGGCGTATTAATGCCAGTGCTAAAATGCTCATCTCCTATCTCTTCGTCGGTTAACGTTATTTGATTCTCCTTAAGCAGGGAATTCAACATAATTTCTTTCTGTTTCATATAAAAAAATTTTAAGATCAAGTGAGGCATCTATTTTACTGCGAATAATTTCATAGCATACTCTAGCAATATTCTCGGCTGTAGGATTCACCTCTTTAAACTCTTCGGTATCCAAGTTCAAATTGCGATGATCAAACTTCTCTACTATATGTTCATGCAATATTTTGTGCAATATTTTCATATCTATAACATAACCAGTTTGTTCATCAACAAAGCCAGTTACCTTAACAATAATTTCGTAGTTGTGACCATGAAAATTAGGATTATTGCATTTACCAAATATCTCCTTGTTTTCGACTTCACTAAGAGCCGGATTATGGAGACGGTGGGCTGCATTGAATCGTTCTTTTCTATATACCGATGTTTTTAATCTATCCATTTGCGTTTATTGTTGTGACAAATATATTGTATTATTGTTTAACATTTTTATTATTTTGTTAAACAAAACTAAAATGATATGATAAACAAAATTTATAGGAGTCAGATAATACCCGCATCTTCAGCAGAGATTTGGGATTTCATCTCATCGCCTAAAAACCTTGCTAAGATTACACCAGAGGGAATGGGATTCATTATAGTATCGAACAATGCAGAGAAGATGTATTCGGGACAAATGATACAGTATATTGTTAAACCTTTGTTTAATATACCTATGAACTGGCTTACCGAGATTACACATATGCAGGAAGGAAAATACTTTGTTGATGAGCAAAGAGTGGGGCCATACAAACTTTGGCATCACGAACACTTCATTATGCCACACCCTAAAGGCATTGAGATGGTAGACATCATTCACTATCAGCTTCCCTTGGGAATCATTGGCGATTTAATGAATAAGCTTATTGTGGCTCGAAAGCTAAAACACATCTTTGATTTTCGTTATCAAAAGATTGAAGAAATCTTTGGGAAAGCTTAACATTATTGCCTTAAATTAGGGCAAAATAAAAATCATGAAAATAGCCATTATAGGATCAGGAAACGTAGGTTCAGCCCTAGCATCGGGCTTTATTAAAGCAAAACACGAAGTGGTCTTCGGAGTAAGAAATCCAGAGTCACCCAAAACAAAAAAAGCGCTCGAGTTGATTCCAACTGCAAGTCTTCTAAAAATTGAAGAAGCATGTGTAAAAAGCGAAGTAATCATTATTACCACTCCGGCCGACAGCATAATTGAGTTGATTCCAATGCTGGGTGACATTGCAAACAAAACTATCATTGATGCCACCAACGCCGTGCGCGTTAAGCCAGAACCCTACCCAACGGCTTATCACGCTTTAAAATCCATCACAAAATCGGAACAAGTAGTAAAATGTTTCAATTCTACCGGATTTGAAAATATGCTCAACCCTATCTATCATGGAAAAGGAATAGATATGTTTTGCGCTGGCAACAGTAAAGAAGCTAAAAATATTGCTAGCACACTAGCCAAAGAAATTGGATTTGAAGAATGTTGGGATTTTGGCGGAGATGATAAAGTAGAGCTACTTGAAAAATTTGCTTTGAGCTGGATTAACCTAGCGATTATGCAAGGGCATGGCAGAAATTTAGCATTTAAACTCGTAAAGCGCTAAGCCATGAAAGATAAAATTCTTACTGTTCACCTAGTTCTTGTAAATACCATTTGGTTGGTTTTAGCAGGAGTGCTGCATGACACCTTTGTGTTACTGGAGCATAAAGGAGAATACAATAGAGCTTTGCTTCACCTATTGATGGACGGACATGTTTTAATTTTTTCGGGAGTTGTAAATTTCGTTTGCTATTTAATGATGCTTAGTAAAATTCAATGCGGACCAACCATATCAATCATCGTTGCCTCCTTCATGCTCATTTACTGTGCAATGATTTACACCTTTCTGCCTTCGTGGCTAACTATAGCACTCAATATGCTAACTATCTTTGTAGCCCTCAACGAATACAAAAAATATCCTTCTATTTGGGAAGTGATGAAACCATACAGAGATAAATAAACAAAGCCGGGATTTACCCGGCTTCTTTTTTACCTTCTAATTTTATCGTAAGTACCACTATACAATATCGTTTTTACATCATTCTGCTGCAAGAAATCATGCGGAAAACCCAATTCGATTTTACTTACCTCATTAATTTCATCAATGTGTTGAGGACTAAGTACAATTTGAGCAGCTTTTAAGCTATCTTCAATTTGAGCAGCTGTTCTTGCACCTACAATAGGTATAGAGGTGAACTCTTTTTGCATAGTCCATTTTAATGCTACATGAGAAGGATTAACGAGCATCTCTTGAGCAATATCAACTACTTTTTGCGCAATGGCATTGCTGCGTTCATTTCTTCTTAATGAAACCTCTTTCACTCTTCCTTGTTCACCTTTTAAATATTTTCCAGATAATGCTCCGCCAGCCAATGGCGCCCAAGGAGTAAGTGCCAAGCCCATTTCCTTAGCCATAGGAATCAAATCTCTTTCTGGCGTTCTTTGAATTAAAGAATACTCCACTTGTAAACCAACAAAAGCACTCCACCCTCTCAATTCGGCAATGGTATTGGCGCGCGCCACCACCCAAGCAGGAGTATCAGATATACCTATATAATGTACTTTACCTGAAGCAATCAAATCGTTCAATCCTTTTAAAATCTCTTCGGTAGGAGTTAGAAAATCCCAAGCATGCAGCCACAAAATATCGATATAATCTGTTTGCAATCTCTTTAAACTTCCTTCTACCGATCGCATCATATTTTTACGATGATTGCCAGAAAAATTAGGATCGTTCATTTTATCGTGCAATGAATACTTAGTAGATAACACGAAATGATCTCTATCGCTATGAATAAATTCACCTAATAGTTTTTCACTTTCACCATCGGCATACCTGTTGGCAGTATCAATAAAATTTCCTCCCAGGTTGGCATAAACATCAAATATATTTTTGCTTTCTGTTTTATCTGCGCCCCAACCTGTAGTAGCACCAAATGTCATTGTACCCAATGCCATTTCAGAAACACGCAATCCGCTTTTACCAAATAATCTGTAATTCATAATCCATTTTTTTTGTTGAAGTTAAAGCAAAAGAATTAGTAATTTGTAAAAAAATAGAAATGAAAAAATTACTTTTTCTTCTTAGCGTTTTGAGTCAGATATCACTCGCTCAACAAAACATTTCAAATGGAAATCTTTTTGAAGGCGAGCCATTCTTAGCCATCAATCCAACGAACGCGCAAAACATGGTTGTAGCCTGGATGGGAACATCACTTGCCAGCACTGCTGGATTAACCATCAAGGTACGTTCAAGTTTTGATGGCGGAGCAACATGGAGTTCGCCAATAACGATGCCGCACATCAATAAAAACTACAAATCGGCCGATGTATCAATGACCTTCAACGAAAACGGAAAATTGTTTTTGTGTTATATCGACTGGAGGGAGAGTCCCGACTCTGGTGGTGTTTTTGTAGCACAGTCGAGCAATGGTGGATTGAATTTTAGCCCACCTGTGAAAGCATTAGATGTATTGGAAGATGGAAATAAAAGACCTTTGGATAGACCATGGTTGGTGGCCGATCCCAGTGGAAAAAAACTATTCATCACCACTAAACCAGCACCATGGATAGCAGCACCCAATCGTCCGTACCTCACCGTTTCAACCGACGGAGGAGTAAATTGGAAACCATGGAAATACATCGACAACACAGGATATTTAGTAGGCAATGTAATAGCTGCCCCAATGGCCACGCCGGCATTTGGAGGCAAACAAACATTTAGAGCGGTATACCCATCTTATTTGGTTTCGCAAAGTATTTTTGCACGATTCATTCTAGCTACATCTACCGATGACGGCAACGCCCTATCGTATCAAATTGTGCAGAATGGAACCGGAGGAAGTTCAAACGACTCCACTAAGGTAGCTTACCAGTTGCTGGTCAATCCGGCCGACACCAATCATCTTGCATTTGTTTATGTCTCGGGAACCGGTGGTGATTTCGATGTGAATTTTACAGAATCGAAAAATGCAGGTGCAAGCTGGACTACTCCTGTGAGGATAAATGACGACCCTGTAGGAGTGCCGCGAATGCAAGACATGGCATGGAGTAGTTTCGATGCAAATGGTGATTTGCTCATTACTTGGCGCGATAGAAGAGCAGGCACTAATGTGTCGTACAACAACCCATCTGAGTTTTACTATGCATACAGACCACATAGCAACAGCAGTTTTAATGCTAATGTTTCGTTAAGCAAACAGCTGGTTCCATTTCATTCGGTATTAGAAAAAAGTGGAAATGATTTTATGTCATCTGTTTTAAAAAACGATACGATCAACGCTGTGTGGGGAGAAACACGAGATGGTTCACTAGACATTTGGTTTATAAGATTAGTTGCATCTACAGGAGTTATCACCAACATTTCATCTATCAACACAGAAAGCATAGATTTTAAGGTCAGCACCATTTCACCTTTTGGATTATATGATTTCGAATTACAAAACACAGGAGAATACAATTTAAGAGTAGTTGACACGCAGGGAAGAACCGTGTTATCAAAACATTTTAATGCAAATAAAATCGATTTAGATTTGAGAGAGCACGCTTCGGGAGTTTATTTCATTGTGATGGAAAGTAATGGAAAGAAAAGTGTAGCAAAAATCGCCAAGCAGTAAGACATGATTTAATAAAAAAGCCTCCGTAGGATGACGGAGGCTTTCTTTATAATGTTTAGCTAATTCTAGTACGAAGAACGTCTTGGTCCGCCCGACTTACCAAAGCCACCGCCGCCAGGACGACCACCGCCTTTTCCGCCAAAGCCACCTTTACCGCCAAATCCGCCTTTAAATCCGCCACCTTTAGGTTTATCTGCATTTCTAAATTTTCCTTTTGTTCCACCAGAGTTTCCGCCGCCACTAAATCCGCCACCACCAGAACCTCTTTCTTGTGATTCGCTTACTGCGATATTTCTACCTAACACTTCAGAACCGTTTAAAGCTTCAATTGCCGCTTTAGCCTCTTCATCGTTAGGCATTGTAATAAATCCAAAACCTTTACTCTGACGAGTGATTTTGTCCATAATAATTTTACAGGAAGCTACCGCTCCGTGTTGTTCAAACAACAACTGTAATTCCTCTTCTTTTAATTTAAATGGTAAGCTACCTACAAAAATGTCCATATTATAATTTAATTTATTTGCGGTGAATGTACACTTAGTTTTCAAGGAATGAACGATAAACCCAAATAAAAATGAAAAAGCCGCATGGGGGACACGCGGCTTTCTCGAGGGGAATAAAACAATAAACAACATTATAAGATATATTACCTCAGCTTAATTTTAGCTTACAACTTGAGTAATAAAAGAACGTTTGGGCTTCTGGTGAATATATCCTAAAACTTTAACCTAGTGGCACAAAAGTATGAAACGTTTCCTATGCTTGTCAAGTTTTTTGTTAAATTTTTTGAAATTTAATTAATCCTGAGTATTAAAGGGGTTTGTAAAGGAAACGCAATGTTATTAAAATCGTTTTTTTTGATTGTTTGTTAAATATTAATTAACAAATCGTTTCCTAATGTTTACCCTTAGTTTTGCTACGGAAAAACAAAAAAGGCCTAAGAAAAATTCTTAGGCCATTGCTAAATATAATGTTGTTTACCCTAAATAAGAGCGCAACAGTTTGCTCTTGGTATGGTGTTTCAAACGACGAATGGCTTTTTCTTTAATCTGACGAACACGCTCGCGGGTTAATCCGTGTTTATTGCCAATTTCTTCTAGTGTAAAGGCGTGCGGCAAACCAATTCCAAAAAACATACGCAACACATCGGCTTCTCTCTCTGTGAGTGTTGATAATGAACGTTGTATTTCTGAGTGTAAAGATTCTGAAATTAATTTTCTATCGGCAGTTGGAGAATCATCGTTTTGCAGTACATCAAGTAAACCATGATCTTCACCTTCTTGGAAAGGCGCATCGATAGAGGTATGTCTACCCGCTATGCTTATTGCACCTTCTACTTCATCGATATCCATTTCTACCGCTTCTGCAATCTCTTCAACGGTTGGTTCACGCTCTAATCTTTGCTCTAAATCACTAATTCCTTTTTTAATTTTGGTAAGGTTACCCACTTTATTAAGTGGCAAACGCACCATACGACTTTGATCTGCGATGGCAGCGATGATAGACTGACGAATCCACCATACAGCGTAGGAGATAAATTTAAAACCACGAGTTTCATCGAAACGCTGAGCCGCTTTAATCAAACCTAAGTTTCCTTCGTTAATTAAATCGGGTAAGGTTAATCCCTGATTTTGATATTGTTTAGCTACCGACACCACGAAACGCAGGTTGGCAGTTGTTAATCTTTCTAATGCCGCTTGATCACCATTTCTAATTTTAATGGCCAAAGCTACTTCCTCCTCAGAATTAATCAACTCTACTTTACCAATCTCTTGTAAGTATTTATCCAGTGTAACACTGTCGCGATTGGTAATCGATTTTGTTATTTTGAGTTGTCTCATAAGTTACGCGTAAATTAAAATGCTATTTACCAAAAATAGGTCGCTCATCCTTGTTTCTACTATTTAATTGCAAAATTATTTGAACAAGCATTGTTAAGAACTCTTTAAAATAGTTATATTAGAGAACCTCATTATGAAGAAAACGACACAACTTACACTTGCTCTAGTTCTCTTAATCGCCTGCGGCAGAGCCCAATCTCCATTCGAGAAGTATGGTCCGGCCCAAGCCAAAATCTACCCTTCTTTCTTCGAAGCATTAAAGGAAAAAGAAAAGGTATTTAAACTGCAAAGTGAAAATGAAAACCTCATAAAAGACATCAAGAAGATAGGCACCTTAGAAAATTTACATGCTTTGGCTCTAAAAAACAATCAACTCGATACGTTGCCAAAACAGGTGAATTCTTTAGTAAATCTTATGTATTTCAAAAGCACGCTAAATCCTTTAGACAAACTGCCTCCCGAAATTGCTTATTGGAATAAATTGGTTGAAATGCATCTTTTCAATACATCACTTGATAGTTTGCCCAAAGAGATGATGTATTTGCAAGCTCTCAAAACATTGCAAATTCAAAACAATAAAGCCGATACATTTAAACTCGGACAAGGATGTAATAAGTTAGTGAATTTGAAATCTGTTATTTTTTACAATGAAAATCTTTATCATTTTCCTAAGGAACTCCACAACAGCAAACAACTCAACGAATTGGTCATCACCTCCTGCAAATTCAAAGAAATTCCAAGCAACATTAATGTTTTTAGTAAACTTGAAATATTGGTTTTAGACAGCAATGAGATTAGTGTGATACCTCGAGAATTTTTTGAGCTCAGCAGCTTAAAATACATTTCCTTAAAAAATAACAAGCTCACCAATATACCAGAAAGTTTCACCAGAATGCCTTACCTCGAAAAATTAGATCTTTCGGGCAACAACATTCCGGCTGATAAGATTGCTATTTTAAAAGCGTTACTACCTAAGTGCAAAATCACTTACTAATAATCTCCCAAGTCTTCTTTTGGATGAACTAGATCTTCAATAATTTCATCAGTTTTCATTCCCTTCACCTCATCGGTTGTTTTCCAATTCATGGTGCTTAATGGCACCTCTTGTTTACCAGTAAATCTTCCTGGCTTATACCCACCCGAAACAGCATAATACCAAGCTTTTTCTCCATCGTATGCAGATAAAACTTTGAACAAATAAACCTCCACTTTCTTTCCTTCGTGATCTATCGTTTTCTTCACCACAAATTCAATCTCATCGGCATAAAACTCTTCGTAATCTTGCAAGTAGGTTAGCAACTCACTTTTGGTAATGGTAATTGAATCTCTATAAGCATCCGGCATTAGCTCACCCTTATTGCGCGCCATCAACTTAGTAAACATGTAGTACTGATAAGAAACATTTTTAAATACCTTTTCTTTCACTGCGGCATCTAACTCTTTATTGTTCAACAAGAAATTGAGTACCACATGATAATTAAATTCATCTGATTCAAAAAGGCTAATGCACTCTCTTAGCTTATCATCGATATCTTTTGTATTTAATTTTGCATCGTAGATGAAATCGATAGCATAATTAAACCAATAATTGAGATAGAAATCGGGATTGGTTAATTTACCCGTTCTCATTTCTTCCAAATCTTCCATAAATCTTTTTTGTAAAATAGAGGCATGAGAAGAAAAATCATCGGCTGTGTACCACGCACTATCCATGGCCTCTGATAGGTTGTACCACAAACCTCGACACACAAAAGTATCGGTCATAGCGGGTAAAATCTTTAGATAAAAATCTTTCACTAGGTTGGCAGAATCAGAAGAACTAGAAACTATAGAACTCATGCTGTATGCCCTATCAAAGTGCACTGTTTTATTAAGTATTGATTGCGCAATAAAGTCCATCGACTCTTTATTTCTGCACCAACCAAAATACTCAAGCGCATTTATTCTTGACTTATTATCGAAAGCATTGTATGATTTCTTTAACTTAACAGATACCTTTTCCTTATCAAGTTCTTTTAGCGCGCGATACAAAACGGTCTTCACACCATAAAAAGAGTTGCTATCATCGGCATAAATTACCGGTAAAACAGAAATTAAAAAATCGATATCATCGTTGGTCCAATGGGTCGCTCTAATAGCATCTTCAAGCACTGAAGTAGACAAAGTAGGTTTCTTCAATTCTTTCTTTAGAGCATCCTTCTTCTCGGCGAAAATATCGCCCTCAACCAATTGCTCATTAAATACCGCACTATTAAAAAAATCATTAACTGTAGCTGTATTTCTTTGCACTGGCGCATAGTACAACACCAGCGACAACAACACATCTCCTTTAAGGTAATGAACAATCTTCTTCTCAACATGTGTTTGAGCGATATCGTAAACAAATTCTATCTTTTTACCTTTTGCAATTGTCAATTCATTTTCACCAATTAGTGAATCGGCGCTTTCAACAAACATCTCTTTTAAGTTTGCTTTAAAAGTTGAATCGTTTACGGTATACAGTGAAGAATATTTGCGATAATTCACTTGATACATTGCCGATGAATTAGGGTCGACTGCAGAGCAATACAACTCTTTCTCTACTCCATCGGGTTTAAATCCGGAGGAATCAACTTCCACTTCGGTTGGCAATACTATGGAAGCAAAACCATCTGCCAAAGTTACTTTGCGATAATCGGGAGCAACATAATCTTCAAATTTAATAGATTGCACAAAGGCGTCGGCCTGATCTTTATACTGAGGCAAATAAGAAACTATGGCGCTGTAAACTTTGTTCAAACGAGTAATCGTTAAGAATCTATAGCGCACATCTTTCCCTTCTGCGTCAATTTCGCGTGCAGTATAGCCTTGAATTAATTTTCGTTCGTCACTCAATGTTTTCAAATTTCCTAAAGTTTGAAGCACATTGTCGCCAACATTGCTTAAAATTTGATCATCATTATTGTTGTAAGTTCCTGCGGCAAGCTCTAAACATTGAAACACATAATTCACATTCGACTTAGTATCGTTGGCAATGTATAAGCGCATTTTCATAGCGCTTACAGTCATTTCACGTTTCACCGGAGTACCAGGAAAATCGGCACTAAAAGCATCTTCCTTCGAAGTAAAAGTAATGTAATCTTTATTGGCGATAGCTTTGAAGCGGAAGGAAGAAACAAATCTTTGAAACACTTCATTCCTCACCTTTTCATTAGGGATATGTGCAAGAAGTAAATACACCATTTTGTCGTTACGCACCATCACCATTTCATATGGCAAACCTTTCAATTCAAATTGCAGTTGCATTGCATCCTTTCCTTGAACCACAATTTTCTTTTGCGCTAAAAGTTTGCCACCGCGCTGCTTAACCATTCTATCAATTAGCGTTTTATATAATTTTTTGTCGCTAGTATTGGCCAATTGAGAAGAAGCGAAAATTCCATAACTAAAAAACACCGATCCTTTACCTAAGTCGCTATAGCAATACATATCCGATTCGGTTAATGGCACTTTTACTGGATATGGAACACCCGGATAATCTATTGAATAACCAGCAACATCATCGCTCATCGTTTGCCATGAAAGCTCTTTAGACTTGTATGGATATTCATTGGCTAAGCCTGATCTATTCGACAACACTGGCTCAACAACATAACCCATCTTACGCAGCAAAGTAATGAGTCCGTATTGCCCCGGTAAATGTCCGCAACCCACCGCAATAAAACAGCTTTTTTGATGCACAATAGTATCGATACTAATGGCCATAATCACGTTTCTTTCATCGAGCAGTAATTTTCTGTACTCTAGGCCAAACTTCGTAGTATCGTTGAACAATTCTAATACAGCCTGCAAATTGTTATCGTGATAATAATCTATCAAGTTGTCCATTGATCTAATTTTATCTACTGCATCCACCTCCATTTCATAGCGCTGTTGGCGACTCATCGTTAAGGCTGTCAATGTTTTCTCGGTACCTTCTAAAGATTCTAAACCATAAACTGTTTTATTTTCTCCGCCCGCCATATCAAACAGATACATATCAAGAAACACTGGCTTAGCGTTCATCTCGTTCTCTGTTTCACTCAGCAAAGAACGAATGAGTCGGGGATTCTTATTTTTAATCTGATTCAAACTTATACCCGATTCCTGTTGCAAACGGCTGTCAAGTTTGTTGTATCTATCGCTACCAATAGCATTTTGAAAAAACTCGTCGGTATCTAAATACATTCTTTTGCTAATCGACTTTTCAAAGTTGGCAAACATCATTTTACTTAATGAGTCGGGATGAACCTCGGTAGCAAAACTTTCACATTTCCCAAAGGCTACTAATACCGAATCGGCAAAATCAAAGGCCCGCGCATCACGCACGTGCATTGTTCCATACAAATAGGAAGTTTTAATTCCTTTACCGCTTATGCGCCAAAGCATAGTGCTTTCGGTAGTTGAAGTTTGAGAAAATAGATGGATTACAAAAACCAATGACAGTAGAGGCAACAGTATTATTTTTTTCATGGGCCAAAAATATCATAAAATATATAACAAATAACCATAATTATTGGCTAAATTCAAGACCTCAATTCCTACTCATATGGCACTCAAAAAAGTTATCGTTATTGGAGGTGGGTTCGCCGGAATCAACTTCATTCAAAAATTAAACGACGAATTGTTTGAAGTACTGCTCCTCGACAAATTGAATCATCATCAATTTCAGCCCTTATTTTACCAAGTTGCAACCTCACAGCTCGAACCTAGCAGCATCTCATTTCCACTTAGAAAAATATTTCAGGGTAGAAAAAACATGGAAATTAGAATGACCGAAGTAGAGCTCATCAATAAAGATAAAAACACCATCACCACCAGTATAGGTGAGTTTAAATACGACTATCTGGTTATTGCCACAGGTTGCCGCACCAACTTTTATGGAAATGCCGATTTAGAGAAATTTGCATACGGATTAAAATCTACTTACGACGCCATTAAAATAAGGAACAGTGTGCTTCAAAGTTTTGAAGATTTTTTATCGGTTGGGGAGGAAGAAAAAGAATACTTGCTCAATATAGTGATTGTAGGTGGCGGACCAACAGGCGTTGAGTTGGCAGGTTCTTTTGCCGAAATAAAAAGACATATTTTACCAAAAGACTTTCCCAACATCGACTTTAAAAATCTTACCATCACTTTGCTAGAAGGTAGCGACCATACTTTAAACAGCATGAGCGATTTGGCGCGAAATACCTCGCAACACTATCTTGAATTACTCGGAGTTAAAGTAAAAACAAAAACTATTGTGAAGTCATATGATGGAAAAATCGTTACACTGAGCAATGGCGAAACCATAAAAAGTAAACACGTGATTTGGGCTGCCGGCGTAACAGGAAATTTAATCAACGGTTTGCCAAACGATGTAATCATCAATAGAAGTAGAATAAAAGTTAATCGCTTTAACTTGGTAGATAACACCAATAATATATATGCTTTGGGTGATATCGCCTATATGGAGACGCCAAACTATCCTAAAGGTCACCCTCAAGTAGCGAATGTTGCCATTAATCAAGGAAAAAATTTAGCTAAAAATTTTAATGCGCTTCTTAAAAATGAAAAGCTAAAAGAATATGAATACACTAACCTTGGCGCTATGGCCACTGTGGGAAAACACAAAGCTGTTGTGGATTTACCTTTCATGAAATTTAAAGGATACATGGCTTGGTTCGTTTGGATGTTTTTACATCTGATGTTGATTTTGAGCGTGAAAAGTAAGCTTATTATTTTTATCAATTGGGCATGGACCTACATCACCAAAGACACTTCATTGCGTCTTATTTTAAAAGATAAAAGCAATTAAGTATTTATCCGTAATTATCTCTGTTTCAACGACGAAAAAGCAATTTTTATCGATATATTTTGTAGCTTGAGCGCAAAATCTACTACAAATGAAATCTTTTTTGCTTGTCTGCTTTTTTGCAGCCTTACCTACATTCATAAATGCTCAAATTGTAAATGTGAGCAACGCAACAGAATTGCAAAATGCTTTGGATGCGGCGAGTGCCGGACAAACCATAGTTCTTGCCGACGGGATATACAGCAAATCGGGAGGTTTCACCATAAACGCTGGTAAAAATGGTAGCGCTCAAAATCCTATCACATTGAAGGGAAATGCGAATGCGGTCATCACTTCGAATAGTACCACTACAGGTTACGGACTATGGCTCAAAGGAAATAGCTATTGGGTGCTCGATGGGTTCACAGTATACAAGTCGAAAAAAGGAATAATGCTCGACAGTAGTTTTCATTGCACAGTAAAAAACATCACCGTTAATTATATAGGCGACGAAGGCATTCATCTGCGCAAATACAGCTCGTACAATTTGGTAGAAAATTGCTATGTAGATTCGATGGGTATAGTATCAGGCGCAAGCGGCACTGCCGAAGGAATTTATGTTGGATCATCACAAAATAACTGGGGCAACTACACTGGTGGAAATCCCGACACCTGCAACTACAACATCATCAATGCTAATTCTTTTGGCGACAATATTCCATCGGAAAATATTGATGTAAAAGAAGGAACTAAAGGAGGAACTATCTCTAATAATATTTTTAATGGAAAAGGATTGAATGGCGTAAATTCTGGCGACTCGTGGTTAGACATGAAAGGGAACTACTACACTATAGAATGCAATACAGGCAGCACCACACTTAAAGACGGATTGCAAACGCATATCATCATCGCAGGCGCCGGCGACTACAACACATTCATCAACAATTCTACAGAAGCATTTTCAAATGCCTACTATGGCATCAATGTTCAAACAAGTGGAAATGCAGGCACAGCAACGTATAATGTAGTTTGCAACAACAATACAGTAAAGTCAGGCGCTAAAGGATTAAGCAATGTTAGCACTCAAGCATGTAACGCAAACAGTTGTTTAACTACCTCTATAGCCGAATTGCAAAAAGAGATAATGGTGTATCCAAATCCGGCAAGCAATTTCATTGAAATCAAAACTTCAGAAAACATAAACACTTACTCAATTGTTGATGCATATGGCAAAGTGGTGATGCAAGGAGCTGCCAATTCAAACACACATAACATTGATATTAGCAAGCTTTCAAGTGGTATTTATTTTTATTTAAATTCGGCTCAACAAAGCACCAAATTTATTAAGGAATAAATGAATCCTATTGAAATTCTAAAGAAAGAAGTTGCGCCACATTGGAAGAAAACAATACAGCTAAAACGAGGTGAATTTTTAAGCACCAAAAATCGCAAAGATCAAAACATTTACTTTGTGAATGAAGGTTGTTTTCGCATTTTCATTGAAAATGAAAAAGAAGAACAATGTGTTCGCTTTGCCTACAAAAATTCCATTTTTGTTGCCATCGATTCTTTCATCAGCGGAGAACCTTCGGCATTATATATACAAGCACTCAAAAAAAGTGAAGTGTATTCTATCGATAAAAAAAGCTTCATGCAAATCATCAATTCGAAGTCGGAAAACATTTCTCTGTGGCAAAACATTTTAGAAAATCTTGTTGAACAGCAGTTCGAAAGAGAAATTGATTTGCTCACCTACTCGCCCGAAGATCGCTACAAAAGAGTTCAAAAAAGGAGTCCGCAATTGTTTCAAGAAGTGCCATTAAAATATATAGCCTCCTACTTGCGCATGACTCCCGAAACCTTATCACGCATCAAAAAATCTTGAGGCAAATCAAGAATTAGAAAAATCTAATCGCGTACTATTGCAATAAAAAAACATGAAATTCAATAGCACAGAATTACTGAACGATCTTGCAAAAAGAATTGAAAATAATATTGCAAGAAGTACAAAGCTACTAGAGCAATCAGAAGATGCACTCAACAATAAAGAGAGCAGCGAAAGTTGGAGTGCTTTGGAGTGTATAGAGCATTTGAATTTGTACGATGATTTTTACATTGAAGAAATAAAAAGAAGAATTGAAGCAAACACTTCACCTTCGTCTACCATCTTTAAAAGCGGATTACTGGGCAACTACTTTGCTCTTTCTATGCTACCAAAGAAAAATGGTATTCAAAAGATGAAAACATTTAAAGACAAAAATCCGCTTCACAGCAAGCTAAACAAAAGCACTATTGAAAAATTTATAGACCATCAGCACCTTATGCTAGAGTTGATAAAAAAGGCGAAGAGCGTTAACTTACAGAAAGTAAAAACCAACATTTCCATCTCCAAGGTGATTAAGTTGCGATTGGGCGATACATTGCGATTTGTAGTTTATCACTACGAAAGACATTTAACACAAGCCGAAAGAAACATAAAATAAAAATGCCAGATTTTGGGGTCTGGCATTTTCTACATTATTACAGGATTATATTAATATAAGGGAGTACAAATTAATTATCTTATGAGCTGCGCAAATCCGGTTAATTCATAAGATGTATTGGTAGTATCTGTGTATTTCAATATCCAATAATACACACCGGCTGAAGCATCATTGTTGTTGTATTTTCCATCCCAACTAGGAAAAACTCCTTTGCTTTGAAACATTCTAATTCCCCATCTATCGTACACTTCAAAAGTTATTTCTTTGATGTGTTCCATGATGTAATTTTTATCTATAATCTCTTTGTATACATCTTTACACACGCTCAATTCATCATTCTCAGAATCACCATTTGGTGTAAAAACATTGGGTACACAAAGGATAATCGGACAATCTTCTACGACATCCAAAGTATCGCTACCTACACATGAATTTTGATCGGTAACAGTTACCCACAACTTTCCTTTTTGTTGCACAGTGGTGGTAGACAATATTGAACCAGTAGACCACAAATAAGAACTAAAAGTTGCGTTTAGCGATGCTGTAGTTGTCTCATTTTTTTCGAAACAAACTTTTTTAGCCACACTAATATCGAAAGTTGAAACACCATTAATGATAATCGTTCTTTTTGGATTATTACCACAATTTGGCAATTGATTGTTTACGGTATATTGAACTACATAATTACCAGGAACAGTATTGTTCACATTAAAAATACTATCGTTGGTAATGGTTGCCGTTCCGCCTGTTGGCATACTTACTATACTCCACACACCAGGCTTTGCGGTACCTTGATAATCTTTTAAGTGTATCACTCCGTTAGAAGTACATTGTGCAGGTATTGAAGCAATAGAAGTGTCTTTGCAGGTGTTGCACGGCCCAACGGTAATCACCAACGAATCTATCACGGCACATGCACTACCATAACTGTAATAAACGGTATGTTGTCCTTGTCCGGCTATCGAAGGATCAAAAGTTCCATTTCCAGCATCTGTTAAACAAGCGCCACAAGATGCTGTCCAACCGGCCGGATTATTCACTGCATCTTCTGCATTCGTTCCTTTGCAAAACCAATTCACTTGCAAATCAGCGGGCGCATCATCACAATTCATCGCCTGAGGTGTTTGAATGTCTAAATAATCTATTGGTGGAATAAACATATTGGTAAGTCCCAATGTTGAATTTTGTGTAAGGTTCATCACTGTTCTAGTAATGTTTGTTCCTTCGTTCAAATCGGTAGGTGTTGGAAAAGAAAAAACATTCAAATTATTTTGAAAAGTAGCTTGATACAATTTACCATCACCACCCAACTTTATATCACCTGGAATATTCACTTGATTGGTAGTAACTTTTATAGAATTGTAAATCGAATCTTGGGTAGAGTATGAAGAATTCATCCACAACAATCTTGCAGTACCTCCTGCGGGCACCATATAAACTCCTTTATTGTCGGGAGCCCATTCACAATCGTACATCGATTCATAGGTTGGTCCGCTCCAAGTACCTCCACCCCACTTACCCGACACAGCCTTGGTATTGCTCAATACTCCGGTGCTTTGATTGAAATCGTACACCACTATAGCTTCATCATAAGATGCCCAATCATTTACATGATTTACTGTTACTGCTTTATTTCCTTTCCATGAAAATTTCAACGCACCTCTTTCCCAGTTGTTGGTCCAATTTCCTTTAACTGTTGGTCCGGCAACCGACTTCACCGGAGTAGTATTCAAGCCATTACAAGTGAGCAAGTAGGCATAAAAATTTCTGAAGTTAGCGGCATTTCCTTCTCCCGATTGGCGAACAACAATCCACACATCAAAACCATTTGTATGAAAGGTAGCATCTACCTGTTCTGTTGTTCTGTAATCATTTCCTAAATCATCTTTCAAGCGCACTGGTGCAGTCATAGTATTCGATTGAATATCGTAAACACTATAATTTACACCATTGGCATTATTCGATAAAGCATCATCTGAGGTGACGATAAATATCTTATTAGGGTTAAAAGGATGACGCACAGCAACAATACCTTGTACAGCCGAGCTTCTGGCACCTACTGCACCGTCTTCATTTCCGGCCAGCAATCCGTTAGAGATAACACTTCCGCTAGCATCCCAAATTCCTCTTCCGTTAGAATAACAAATTAAATTTCCGGCGTTGTCGTTAATGGTGGCTGTACCTTCATAACTTCTGTTCACATCTCCTACCACAGGCTTATAAGTTACAACCGGAGCATTGGTTCCATTGGGAAAATTCATGAAAACTCCTTCTCCAAAAAACCAAGTAGAATGTGGTCCCCATTGCCACGGATTATTGTAATTAGGAGAACATGTTTGGGCATTTGCTGATTGAAAAAAGCCCGCGAAGAAAAAACAACCAAGCACAAATAAATTTGCATTGTACTTATTTTGAAAACCGTTTGATCTAAAAAAGTAGTTTTTCAATTTCATAATTTTAATTGCTTGTTGTAAATCGGCAAAACTGATATTTTCAAGCGTTAATTGAAAAACATTTTTATTCGAATATTACTTTTCGACCAACACTATTTTCCCTTGTTTTCACAGAGCAAATTTGCTTATCTAATTAAGCTCACCGTGCCAACCAAGGTTTCCTTTTTGTCTTTAAAAGTATCCAATACAATTAGTTTCCAAACGTACACATCCACCTGTGCATCGCGCAGGTTGTTGTCGCGTTTTCCGTTCCATCCTTCCATTGGTGTGTTTGTTCTAAATATCAATTCACCCCATCTGTTGAAGACCATAAATTCGTATTTCTCTCCCGTGATGTTCCATCCTGTTGGATAAAACACATCGTTCTTTCCATCTCCATTTGGTGTGAATGCATTGGGAACATGCACCGCAAAAATATCTTTGATAATTACATTTTTAGTGATGCTATCTAAACACCATGTGTTGTGTGCTATCAAGGTTACTGGAAAAGTATCTTGCACTTCGGTGATGTATTTGGTCCATGTATTTTCATCGCTCGATACATTAGGATCTCCCTCAGGCATTTTCCATTCGTAGGTATAAGCATTGCTAGATTGATTCAACAAATGCACCCATGGATCCAACACCGTCATTATTAAATCTTCCCACGTGAAATCGGCTAGCGGACGAGATTCGGTACAAATCTGTTGCGGAAATTTCTGTGTGCTTCTGCAATTGTATTTGTACTGATTATTCAGCACAACATCATAACAACCCGCACCACTAAAATTGTAATTCACATTTTGCAAGCCAGTTAATGAATCTACATTTGTTCCATTCAATTGAATGTACCATTTACTTGCTATAGCTGTTGAATCGGAAATATCTGTAAAATTTACAGAAAGTGGAACGCAGCCAAAGAGCGTATCAACATCTAAATTTGTGATAGGCGTAGCTTTCACTTCTACTTCGATGGTGTCGGCAACCGGACAAAAATCGTTAATGGTGTTTATCACTTTATGGAAACCTGCTTGTAAAGTACCTGGCGAGAACAAACCATTTATGGCTACATCATCAATTGTCCAAGTGCCCACATCTTTTGCCTTCATAGTGTATGGCAACTCACTTTCACATAGTGGTCCGAATGGCGTTATTGTAGGATCTTTAACACCATGCACTGTTAATTCCACAACACCAGTATCGCCACACATTTGTGCTATTCCATAATACACTTTTGTTTTTCCTATCGATGCATTTTTAGGTGTAAATACTCCGTTACTATTTACCGCACCTGCTGGAACACTCCACCATTTTCCTGTTGAAGGCTGAACAGTAGATGTTAATGTTATGGATGCATCATCTGGACAAAAATCCAATTTTAATGGAGTAGTGATGCTGGCATCGGCGTTGGGGTTCACCGTCACCAGCACACTATCCACGGCACTACATGCTAGGTTAAAGCCTTGTACTGCGTAATATATTTTATGCGCTGCTGCTGTTGCTATTGTTGGATTGAAGGTTGAGGTGGTTGGCAATAAATTCTCTAACCACATACCTCCTGCGCTTGTATTTCCACTCAAACGAATTGGAAAATTAGCAGAGTTTTTACACACTGTAGTATCACTTGTTAAGATATTCGAAATCTTTTTAGCATGCACTAATATCTGCACTGTATCTATAATTTTACATGCACCATCGGTGGTATAAGTAACCACTGTTTTGTTGGCACCTGCAACACTTGGCGTAAAAATTCCTGTTGCGCTAACTCCTGTTCCACTCCATTGTCCGCTATGAGAGCCTGCATCTAAATTCAATTGTGTTGGTAAATCCATTATGCAAAACGGACCTTGATTAGGCGTGATGTTGGCAACATCAATATCGTTGATCGTGATAGCAACGCTGTCGATAGCGCTGCAAGCCAAAGTAGCTCCTTGAATAATATAATACACTTTATAAGGACCACCAGGAACACCTTTAGTGGCATCAAAAATTCCGCTAGCATTCACCAATCCGGCAGGTACTGAAACCCATGTGCCGCCAAGCGTTGTATTAGCACTTGTTCTAATTTTGAATGGCGCTGCATTGTTGCATACTGCTGTATCGGGAGTGATAATGTTTGAAAATTTTTGCGCCACTACCACCACCGTCAAAGTATCTTTTACAAAACAAATTCCATTAGTAGTATAGGTAATAACGTGTGCCCCAACACCTGCATCAACAGGATCGAACTTACCAGTATTGGCATCAATGATTCCTGTGCCACTCCACTTTCCAGCAGATGATATATTTTCCAATTTCAAAGTTTGTACACCATCGCTTAGGCAAAACGGACCTTGACCCAAAGTAATTTTAGCGGTGTCTTTTGGGTTAATGGTGATTACGCGTGTATTTGAATCTGCACAGTTTGGATAGGGTCCGCCATCTAAAGTATAAAGCAGAGTATATTGTCCGCCCTTTCCATTTTTACTAGCATTAAATTTAGTTCCATTAATCACAGCAGCAGTGCCACCCACCGGAGCATTAATGATACTCCATTTACCAGGTGAAGTGGTATTTGTTTTCAAAGTATTTAAATCGAAATCTACATCTGAACAAATAGGTGCAGGAAATTTCAATGTGGTATTGGGGCAAGGACAATTACTTTTCACACAAATTTTATCTCTTACAGCACATTTTTGATCTGATTGCACTTTCCAATTGTAAAATGGTCCCGAACTATTTACATTAATCAATCCCAACTGATTCACCGGCGTAAAACCAGTGGTAGGTTTTAAAGTAGCACCTGAAATTTTAAGTGAATATCCTGTTCCTTGCGGTACTTTTAAATTTAAGCCAGTAAGCACTGTTGCAGTAGTTCCATCACAATTTACTGTTTTGGTAATTGGTCCGGCAACCACTACCCCCGCTTGTTCCACAGTTATGGTAGCATTAAACTTAACGCAACCACTCCAGTATTGATCACCATTTAGCGAAAACCCATCAATGGTAATAGGAACAATCGCATCAAAGGAAGCGGTGTTGGTGGCATCGGTTCCCCAAGTTTGATAACCGTTGGCGCCAACAGTTCTCACCACAGGATCAACGAAAGGTTCAAAATAAACGCATTGAGAATCGCTGTTTAAGGTGAAGCTGTGCGTGCAACCTGTAGTTAAGGCTGTGGTGGTGGTTGCATCGGCAAACCACGACATGCCAGAGCACGAAGCATCGGTTGATGTAAGAGTTACCAGGTCGCCTTTGCAATGCTGACCAGGATCGGCCACATTCGCTTTCGTTTCAACGATATCAACGCGAACAGTATCTCTTAAACTATTACCACAAAAATCAACCAAAGAAACCGTGGCATAATAAGTACCTAAAGTTGGATATTGATGCGTAGGATTTTTGATAGTAGAAAAATTATTTGCGCCAGAACCAGGATCTCCAAAATTCCATTGCGGAGTAGTTCCTGCTTTTAACGGTCCGCTAAAATTATAATCGAATTGCACGGGCAAATTTGCGCAAGTAGCCACCGTTGGATTGTTGGTAGAAAGCTGTGGAGTACATGCAATGATGGTGTAAGTAAAATCACGAATTTTTGTACCAATTAATTTTCCGTTTCTATATTCTTCCACCGCCACTCCAATTACAAAGAGTCCGATATTCTTTGGAGTTCCTGTAATGATACCAGTTGTACTATCTATTTGAATTCCCGAGTTGATTGGATCTTGGTAAGTATAAGGTGAAGAAAAATTAACTTTAGGAAAAGGAGGAGTATAAGACCCACTACCTTGTCCGAGCGGATTTATCAATCTATATCTCAATTCATCGCCATCAGCATCTGTTGCACTAAAATCAATTTCCATTGGCATGTTGGTGCAAATTTCCGAAGGAGGCAAAGCATTAAATGTAGGTGCACTATTGCAAGTAGTTACCAATTCGGTGCCTGGTAATTTTAAGGTGTAAATTTGAGCGGTGCTGCCGGGATTTACAATATTGGTGATGTTTTGATTTCTGCAGCACGAGCCATAGGCAAGCACATAGCCACCTTGTATCATAGGCAAATTTGCGGTACCCTCTAACACAACTCTAGCAACACAAGTTCCCTTCACACCAGTAGCGCATTTATTTTGAATCACCGGCAAGGTGTCGGCGCTCACTCTCGTTAAATTAACAGTAGTGTAAAGAGAATTATCTATTCCTTTATAAATCTGAAAAGTGTTAGAAGCTGCGTCAGAAACCCTTCCGCAATCGGCATAGGCGGTGAGTCTAAACCTGTAATTGCCATTGCCTAAACATTGCGCCTCAAGCTCACCACCAAATACGTGCACTGCAAATACATTTGCACAAAAAAGTAAATTCAATACCAATGATATGCCTGCAAACTTCAAGATTGAACTTTTAACAGTTTTCATAAAAATGATCTTACTTTAGTTTTCTAATTAATAGCGTAGTTTAATCTATCTGGACCCTCCCTCTCTGCTAAAATTCAATTATTTAAGTTGCCATGTAAAACAAAAAGTCGAGTTTCTTTAACTTTCAAACCACCCCATAACGAACTAAAAACCAGTATTTTCAATACTTTGCGAAGTCAGAATATTACCTTTCATAAGAAAAAAAATCCAAGGCTGGGAACCTTGGATTTTTTTAAAATACACTTTAATAAAAGTGCACACTACTACATATGAAAGGAAAAAATTAATATCTCATTACTTTTTGAAAGTATAAGTTGTTGGCTGTTTGAACACTTAGTAAATAAGTACCAGCTGCGAAACTCGACAAATCAATTTGTTTGATGTTGGCTGAATTTTCAAGCAAAATTCTGCCGTCTAATGAATAAACTTTTACGTTTACAATTTGTTCATCAGAATTGAGATTCACTTCTGCACTGGTTGGATTTGGATAAATATTAAGTTGCGATTTTGCAACCGTTTGCACAGATGTTGTGTTACCTAAGCAAAATGCATCAGAGGAAGGAGAAACGTATTGTGCAACGGTTTTCTTTAGCAATGACTGCTGATTTTGCACATCAACAATCTCAAAATAATCGGTTGGCGAAGGTGCCGGACAAGCGCCCATATCTTGGTAATATTGTGGGAAGTTTACCGGATTTGCATTCCATATTTGTGTTGTTGCTTTGTACAATCTACCATTGTAGCTAAACATATCTCCGCTGTTGTATATGGTTGAAGCCTTCCAAGCTGAATATTGTGTGCAAATAGCAGTGATGAAGGCTGTAGACACATTAATATCATAACATTTATTGTCAACCAAACAGAAACTTTGTGTTTTAAAAGCACCAGAAGTGTTGAAGGCATTATTGGCGCTTGTCACTACTGTATTGTTGTTCTCTTTTATCGACCAGGAAATATTAGGCAAATCAACAGATGTAGATGAAATTTTAAATGTCATCAAATTTCCTATTCCGATATTGAAGGTAAAATCTAAATCATTGTTCGATAAAACTGCATCGGTTTGATTGTTTGGATTTTTCAATCGCACCGTAACTACATTAGTTCCTGATGTAACGAGCGCAATGGCTGGTATAGAGATGTTTTCTGTTGCGCCAGTAGCCAAAGACGTTTGATGCGTAAAACTTTTTACTACCACATTATTAAGTAAAATTTCAACTTCAACAGATGTAAGCGTTAATAAACCATTGTTTAAAATTTGAACCACTGGTTTTATCGAATCGGCACAACCACCAGAAGTAATTCCATTTACCATTTTGGCTGCCACATCGTAATTGTTCTTGATGTTTGGCACATTACCCGAAATAGTGTAGGGCCCCATGGAGTTGTAATCACTCCAGCCAGTACTTGCATTACCTGTACCAACACCATCTACTATGATATAATAGTCGCCTGCAGCTAAAGTGGTACTAATATTTACACCATTCATAATATTCGAATGACCAGTTCCATAAGTTTGCACCAAGCTGTTGTTGCTGGTATATAACTTCACTTCTAAATCTACATTGGTGCGTATGGGAGCAGATGGCAAAATGCTCAATGAAACAGTACCTCCCGATGTAGAAAAAGTAAATACATCAAGATCGGTGCGAGAGTTGATTAAGCCTTTGTTGCTGTTGGCAAGAACCACTCCGGTATTATCGATTACCAAAGCCGATGCAGTATTAACAGTATTACCTACATCATCACTCAAATAGCCCACTACGGCCGCTATCTCAGCCAAATCATCTTGTTGTTGATTTGCACCATTGTATTCACCTCTACTGAACTGAGTTACGGTTTTATAATAAGAACCGCCCATGATTGGAGCCCAATCACCATGTCCCATGTAATAAGCACCACTACTTCCAACACTACCCCCGTCGTGTTCTAAGTTTACGGTATGCCCCAATTCATGAGCGGCTGCTTCCCCCGCGTATTCACTGTCGTAATTTAATCTATCGATAAAAACCCAGCAAGGAACATCTTCACCCCAGCTAAAGCTTCCAATATATGCTACACCTCCTGCTGCGCCATACCATGATGAGCTAGGTGTAAACACCACACGCATTCTAGAAGCAGCAGGAGCAGCTAAAAAAACACTTTCGTCGGTGGTGATATTAATATTGAATGGAGCATAATCTTCTGCAATGATATTGAAAGCAGCGGTCATTTCTTGATTGGTAAAACCGGTTGCAGATACAGTTACAGTTTGATTGCCATTCCAATACTTATTCTTTGGCAAAGTATAACCATCAAAATCGAGATAAGCCACGTTGCTACTACCCGGCAAGCTTTGCAAAAGTGGAACAGCTTCTTGTGCGCCTAAAACCTGAGTTTTAGTTTTCGCACTACTCTTCATTGGTGAATCAGTACCATAGTTTACACACATAATTTTATTTACCGATACTTGCACAAGACTCACTTGGTCGTTGGCATCAGTGACATATTGATAAGCAATATCGTTGGCTTGTGATACAATGATAAATCCTTCTACTTTACCTGATTGCTGTCTTATCAAAAATTGCGAACCAGCAATACCTTTAAGGGTTCCCGAAACTGATTGTGCAGATTGTTGCTGAACAACGGTAGAATAGGTTTGCGAATTACTCACCTGTAATTGCTTCGGATTATTAAGTACAGTATTTCGAAACTGTGCTGCTGTGCCAAGCACAAGCGTTCCATTTACATCGATACCTGCAAAAGCAGCAAAAGGAAGCATAAGGAGAAATAGCAGTTTTTTCATATTTCTAGGTTTTAGGTTAGCCTAAAGAAATCGATTTGAAATAGAAAGCGCAATTCAAGAATTTCATGAAAATTACCTTTCAATCGCCTTTTTGAGGGAAAATGCAGATACTAAAAATGCCGGCATGGGACGCCGGAATTCTCAGACAGGTTAACAGTTCTACACTGTTCAGTTGAAATCAATAATCGCTATTAAAACAGGATAAGACGATAGAGCAAAAATGAAAATTTTAACACCTAAAAGCGTACATATAATTTTAAATTATTACTTTTTGATTTCACACTTACTCCCTAAAACACGCGTATTTAATGCGTCGCAAGGAATCAACCTATACTTTTCGTTTTTAAAATCACGAATAGAAAAAAAAGATTTTAATGGACAACGATTTATAAAATCATTATCTTCTCGGTAGGAATTTTCTATTGTAACTACTAATTAAATGAACAACAACGACAAACTCTTTGAGTTGATTAAATCTTTGTCTCAAACTGAGAAGGGGTATATCAAAAAAAGTGTATTCACTAAAAACGGTGAAGATGTATCCTATTTAAAGCTTTTTGATGCTTTATGTAATTTAGATCACTATGATGAAAAACGATTTTTAGAAAAAAATAAAAAACAGGCTTTCACCAAAAACTTCTCGAAAAACAAAAATCAACTTTTTGATACCATACTCAAAAGGCTTACTCGCTATCACGAAAAAAATATCAATGCCTTGAAAATTAAAGAGCTGTTAGCTCAAGGAATTGTATTGCATCGCAAAGGGCTATTTTCGCTGGCCTACGAACAGTATGAAAAAGCACTCAAAACTGCCATTGAACAAGAAGAATTTTCATCTTCATATGAAATATGTATAAGAATAACTCAGCTTCACGGAGTGGGCCTCAATGGGATAGAAGACAAGTTTATACTGCAGTCTAAAAAGGTAATGGATGATCTTCAAAAAGAATTTGAACTGTATAAGCTTAGCGAGAAAATGCGCCAGCTTCTTTTCATGGAAAATATACCATCAGCCGAAAATATCGAAAAGATAAAAAGCCTTCTAAGTCATCCAGCATTGGATACCATAGATGAAAACGACAGCACCAAAAATCAAATAAGAAAATGGACGATCATTAGTCAGGGCCACTACATGCTGCGCGACTTTAATAAAAATGATGACATAAAAGAGAAAATTTTAGATATCCTGAAAGCAAACCCTTCCTTCGTAAAAAATTACCCCGATGCTTACATCACAACACTAGTAAACAAAATAAATAGCAAAATGAATAAAGGTGATTACCAAAGTGTTCCACCTCTCATTCAAGAACTCAAAAATTTTGAACTCGATTCTAATATTCATAGCCATATCAACTTAATAAGACAAATTGGCTACCATGTGGGCAGCATTTCGTTAAACATCAAATTAGGAAACTTAACAGAGGCTAAGAAAAATGTAGAGGAAGCAATAGTTTGGCTCAAGGAAAATGAAGATAGATTATCCGACTATTATAAAATAACATTGTACAATACCTTCTTCACTCTTTACTTCACCTTAGGAGAATATAAAAACTGTATACCTTGGATAAATAAGACATTAGACAATAAAAGCGCTTTTAGAAAGGAACACCAATTGGCGGCAAAAATCAATTTACTTATACTTCATTATGAATTGAAAAACTATAGCTTGATGGATTACCTGATTCGTTCTGTATACCGAGAATTCTTGAAACACAGCAATGATCTCGAAAGTGAAAAACACATCTTAAGATGGATTCAAAAACTTCTAAAAAACATCAATAAAAAAGAATCTATAAAAGATTCTATGAATGATTTGCATAAGCAACTGCACAAAATGAGTGGCAATCCTAATTGGCCAAGATTAAAACAGTTAGAGATTTTCGACCTATGGTTAGAATCAAAAGTTCACAATAGAAGTATCGTCGAAATGGCAAAAGAGAAATATCAAAAAGCATCTATGGTTGATTAACAAGGTCTGTTAAATATTACCCAACATCAACCACAGCCTACTTTTTCATTTTTGAATTGTATCCAAGAAATACATTTGAAAAATCCGTTTCTTTTCTATCTTCGCCGCAAATACTTTTTATAATGAAAAAAATAATTCTCTACACACTACTCACCATAGTGGTTTTAATCGCTGGATTAATCTCTTACGTGAAATTTACACTACCAAATGTTGGTGAGGCCGAAGACCTTAAAATTGAAGCTACTCCCGAAAGAGTTGCGCATGGTAAATATTTAGCCAATGCTGTTGCTGCTTGTATGGACTGCCATTCTACTCGCGACTGGAGTAAATTTGCGGGCCCTTTAATGGATGGTACTCTTGGGAAAGGCGGAGAAGTTTTCCCTGAAGAATTTGGCTTTCCAGGAACATTCTATTCTAAAAATATTACCCCATATGGAATTGGTTCATGGACCGACGGCGAATTATTTCGTGCTATCACTAGTGGTGTAAACAAAGATGGCGAAGCGCTTTTTCCTGTTATGCCGCATAAAGCATATGGCAAATGTGACAAAGAAGATATTTACGATATCATCGCCTATTTAAGAAGTTTACCTTCCATCAAAAATGATGTGCCTAAATCTGAGGCTATTTTTCCAATGAATGTGATTATAAATACAATTCCAACCAAAGCTGAATTCTCTACTCGACCAGATAAAAAAAACCAAGTAGCTTACGGAAAATATCTTTTTACCATGGCTAGCTGTACCGAGTGTCATACCAAACAAGACAAAGGAACACCAATTGAAGGAATGGAAATGGCAGGTGGTTTTGAATTTCCTCTTCCTGTTGGAACTGTTCGTTCGGCTAACATAACTCCCGATAAAGAAACGGGAATTGGAAATTGGGATGAAGCTGCTTTCGTGAGCAGATTTAAAATGTATTTCGATTCAAACTACGTGGATCCTCAAGTAGCTCCCGGCAATTTTCAAACTGTAATGCCTTGGAAAATGTACGGACAAATGGAAGAAGAGGATTTAAAGGCAATGTTTGCTTACTTGAAAACCATTAAACCTATAAAAAATCAGGTGGAGAAATTTACTCCGGCCACCAAATAATTACCAATGAAAAATTTAAAAAATCCCTCACATTTTGTGAGGGATTTTTTTTTGCGGTAGATTTTATTGTAATCAACCAATTATTCAACCAAAGTCACCGTTCCTACTTCTTCTCTCAAAGGATTGTTATTTTCTCTATCTTCCCAAAATCTATACTTCACCTTCCATACATACACATCAATTTGAGCATCTTGCATATTGTTATTTCGCTTACCATTCCAACCTTCTTTCATATCTAATGAATGATAAATCACTTCACCCCATCTGTCGAAAATCCATAATTCGAAATCGTAAACATTCACCCCTTCAACATAAAATATTTCATTTCTTCCATCATCGTTGGGTGTAAATGCATTAGGCACAAACAATGAAGACTCGCACTTTTCAATCACATTAATTTTTTCGCTTGAAACACAACCATATTCGTTAATTAAATCAACGGTGTACACACCTCCCTTTTGCACAGTTATTTCTTTAGTGGTTTCACCTGTATTCCACAAATACTGACTTGCAGGAGCCATAGCGTCTACCACAGAATTTGCAACATCTAAAAAACACAATGTTTGATCGGGAATACTCATAGTTAATGGCGCTTGATGAACAAAAATGTTCATTGTATCTTTTGCAGAACACAATCCTCCGTTATTTGCAGTTGCTATAATTCTTCCAGAATTTGCGGTGATACTTAAGCCACTCTCTCCTGTGCTCCATGTAACATTGGAAGAGGCCGGACTCACCACTGCATTCACTGCCGCGCTTTCTCCTTCACAAAGGTCTATATCATTGCCAATTTCCAACGATGGTATAGCAATAAAAGTAGCTTTCACGCTTCCATTGCCCTTACATCCTTTAGCATCTGTAACCTCCACTGAATAGGTTCCATCGGTGGTTACAGAAATAGTTTTTGACGTGGCTCCATTATTCCATAAATAAGTAGAACCAGCATTTCCTGCATCGAAAAGAGCACTTGTTCCTCCACATCCCGTGTAATCTGCACCCAAATTCACCGTAGGATTAGCAGTAACATTTAAGGTAGCAGATGCAATAGCTTTGCAGCCATTAGTATCGGTAACAGTTACTGCATATGACCCTGCACTACCTTTTGAAATTGTTTGTGTTGTTTCATCTGTCGACCACAGATAACTCACATAATTTCCTGCATCGAAAATATGTGTTGAACCGGCACAAATTTCAGCATCGGCAATTGATGGAGTTGGTAAAGGATTTACAATCAACTGCACATCATCTGAACCTGAACATCCCATTGGATCAACCACATCAACATGATAAGTTCCGCTAGTATTCACCGTTATATTCTTCGATGTTTGTCCGCTACTCCAATTGTACTGAACTCCTGCACCCCCGTAGTTCACAGTAAAATCGGCACTCTCGCCTTCACATATCTTTTTGTCTGCACCCAAATCAATACTCAAATTAGCATTTACTGTAACAACTATATTATCGCTTGCACTACATCCTTTGGCGTTGGTAACAGTTGCAGAATAAGTGTTTCCACTTGAAACAGATATTTGCTGTGTAGTCTCTCCTCCTGGCATCCAAGTGTAGGTTGAAAATCCAGCGCCTGCATCGAGATTGGTGCTGCTTCCCGGACAAATACTTTGATCAAGCGGATTTAAACTTGGCTTGGCATTTACTACCTGATTGGCTGATGCCGCATTGACACATCCATTCGCATCGGTATAAGTATAAGTCACCACTGTAGCACCTGCAGTAATTGGCGTAAAGGTATTGCCACTTATGCCACTTCCACTGTACACACCCCCTGTCGGACTAGCATTAAAAACAATACTTGCATCGCCTTCACATAATTCGGTTGTACTGAAAGTAACAGTTGGTTTTGCATTTACAACCTGATTTGTAGTAATAGAATTTGAACATGAATTTGCATCGGTATACGTGTAAGTAATTGGCGTACTTCCTGCAGCACTCGGTGTAAATGTTGCGCTAGGTGAAAATGTTCCACCCGCTGGAATTGCTGTAAAATTAATAGCTGCAGAGCCTTCACATACCGGCGTGGTATTGAAAGTTAAAATTGGTTTTGCATTCACCACTTGATTTGTTGTAATTGAATTCGAACATGAATTTGCATCGATATACGTGTAAGTAATTGCTGCACTTCCTGCAGCACTCGGCGTAAATGTCGCGCTGGGTGAAAATATCCCACCTGCCGGAGTTTCTGTAAAATTAATGTCTGCAGAGCCTTCACATACCGGCGTGGTATTGAAGGTTAAAATTGGTTTTGCATTCACCACTTGATTTGTTGTGATTGAATTCGAACATGAATTTGCATCGGTATACGTGTAAGTAATTGACGTACTTCCTGCAGTGCTCGGCGTAAATGTCGCGTTAGGCGAAAATGTTCCACCCGCTGGAGTTGCTGTAAAATTAATAGCTGCAGAGCCTTCACATACCGGTGTGGTATTGAATGTTAAAATTGGTTTCGCATTGACTTTAATTACTCTTTCGGCGTATTTCGGACAAGTTGCATTTGATGGTACCGGACTCAAAGTGAATCGAACCGTATAATTTCCAGCAACTGTGTTAGCATCAGTAGTAAAAACATTTCCAACTATTGTTGGCCAGTTTGCACCTGCAGTTCCTTGAATACTCCATGTTCCATTTTGGGTGGTAACCTTTTGTAAACTCAAATCTATGGTTGAGCCAGCACAAATTGGTGCAATATTTTTTAGTGCAGTGTCGGGACAATTACAGTCATTCACTGTAATATAGATGGTGTCATCTACACTACATTTTGTAAAAATGATTCTATGAGTACCTTCACCTGCAACAGATGGAGAAAAAATACCTTGAGCAGCATCGGTAATTCCTGTGCCTGAATAAACGCTTGCGGGTGCCGTTTGACTTTCGGCATTAATACCTCTACACAACCATAAAGTATTTAAATCAACCGGACCATCTGAACTGCAAAATGGTCCTACCTCTTGAATATCTGGTTCCTCTTGTGGTGGTAAAAATAAATTTGGCAATCCATCGCGTATCGTTTTCGTTAATCCCGTTACATTGGTATACGTTACAACGCCGGTATTTAAATTTCCCGACAATCTTTTTAGTGCATTTCCTTGGTGATACATATTACCATCAGCAGCCATTTCAATAGCTCCTTCTTTGCCTCCATTCCCTATTAACTTTCGTGAATTAAAAATGGTTATTGCATTATTGCTACTTAGGTCAAAAAATGCAACTTCCCCCGATAAATAAGCAACATACAAACCTTTTCCGTCGGGAGAAAATTCACAGTCGTACCCATCGGTAACAGCTCCTGGTTGCCACCAATAGGCTCCTGGCAAAGCAGATACTTTTAAAGGGTTACTAAATACACCTGTTGAATTGTTGAAATCATAAATCATTACCGCTTCACTTGCTCCTCCATTTGGAAATGTATTTGACGAAGGATTGTGATTTACCGTTGCTGCTCGTGTACCATCAGGACTAAATTCTAAAGCACCACGCATAGGATCTCCCGTAATTTTTGGTCCAACGGTAGAAACCACCGGTCCGGTAACAGTACCATCGCACTTCAATAGGTATGTATTTATTATAGAGGAATTTTGAGCCTGACAAACTGAAATCCAAATATCTACTCCGTTAGCATGAAAAGTTGCATTCACCCCTTCGCAAGTGGTGTAATTACCAATTTTAATCGGTGCACTCACTAAATTTCCAGCGGCATCAAAAACGGTGTAATTAAACCCTTTTCCGCCACCCTCTATCGCGTCATCGGTGCTAAAAACGAAATACTTCGTTGGATTCAAAGGATGACGCACAGCTAAAACCCCCTGTGAAGCACTATTCTTACCCCCTGTTCCACCTTGTCCAACTGGTATAGGAGTATATTTTTGCACGCCAGCCGCATTCCATATTGTTACTCCATTTGAAAACCGGAGTAGATTACCCGAATCATCACTAACCCCTAACGTTCCTTCATAAGAAGCAAAATTTCCCAGCGCACTTGGCGTTGCTGAAGTGGGCGTAAATTTTAATCTATTCCCATCGCCAAAATACCAATTAGAATGACTTGGCCATTCCCAAGAATTCTTCTTGTCGGTAGAACAAGATTGTGACCTCAATTCTTGAAAAAATGAACAAAAAACGATGGCAAAAAGCACCATTTTTTCTAGCGAAATAAAAGCCTGTTTTATCATAATTCACCCGTTTGATTATACCCTCGTAGAAAAAGGTAGCGAGCAGTAAGTTACAAGCAAACGAGACAGTATTAAACATTAGGGCACGGACATTATATGGACAATTTTATAACATTGATTTACAGATATTTAACAGGATGACAAAGCAAGATTAATCATTCGAAAAAAGAAACCTCCAACTAATGTCCATATCTACTTTTCATAGTTCTAATCAGTTCACATTTTAAGTGTAAAAGATGTAAAATAACATCTCATAAAATCATATTCAAATTCACGGATTGAATAGCAAATTTTTGATCAAGGATATATACGCTTGCATGAAACATCTTGACGATTTCCCCCTAAAATTCAAATTAACTGTTTTATATAATCTCAGAAATAATAATACTAAATTTACAAAAAGAATTTCCATGAAAAACGTTGTAATATTTTGGTTTAGAAGGGATTTACGTCTTCACGACAACACCGCACTTTTTCATGCCCTCAAAAGCTCTGATGCGGTATTGCCTATCTTTATTTTCGATATCAATATATTGCACGATTTAAAAAACAAGAAAGACAAACGCGTTGATTTCATTCATCAAACTCTTCAGCGCATTCAAGATAAATTAATAGCGCAAGGTTCAAGTTTACATGTAGAGTATGGCAGTCCACAAAAAGCCTTCGAAAAATTAATCTCACTGTACAGCATCAGTGCGGTATACACCAATCGCGATTATGAACCGTCGGCAATTCAACGCGACCAGCAAATTGGCAAATATTTAAATTCAAAAAACATTGCTTTTCACACTTTTAAAGATCAAGTAATTTTCGAAAAAAACGAAGTAGTGAAAAGCGATGGCACTCCATACACTGTCTTCACGCCTTATTCTAAAGTATGGAAACAAAATTTACAGCAACATCCAATCACAACTTTCGACAGTGAAAAATGGCAGCAAAATTTCATCCAACTTTCTCCCTTGCATTTTCCTTCTTTGGAGGAAATCGGCTTTGAAAAAAGCGATTTGATTTATCCCGAACCAGAATGGAATGAAGCTTTAATTAAAAAGTACCACGACACGCGAAATATACCATCTATAAAAGGTACTTCAATGCTGAGTGTTCACCTTCGCTTTGGCACCATTAGTATTCGTAAACTGGTGAAACGCGCCATAAATACCAATGAGCAATGGCTCAACGAACTCATATGGAGAGAATTTTTCATGATGATTCTTTTTCATTTTCCACACGTCGTGAAGAATAGCTTTAAAGCAAAATACGACAAGATAGAATGGCGTAACAACCAAGAAGAATTTAAAGCCTGGTGTCAAGGTAAAACAGGTTACCCCATTGTTGATGCGGGTATGCGCGAGCTCAATGAAACCGGATTCATGCACAACCGAGTGCGCATGATTGTAGCAAGTTTTTTAACCAAACATTTACTCATTGATTGGCGCTGGGGCGAAGCATATTTCGCTGAGAAATTGTTAGATTACGAATTATCGGCCAACAACGGAAATTGGCAATGGGCTGCAGGTAGCGGTTGTGATGCTGCTCCCTATTTTAGAATTTTCAATCCCGAGGAACAAACCAAAAAATTCGACCCAGAAGAAAAGTATATTCGCAAATGGGTGAAAGAGAGAAGCAAGGCAATAGTAGATCACAAATTGGCGCGCGAAAGATGCTTGGAGGTATATAAAAAGGCGGTGAAAGAATAATTTTATAAATGATAATACTTTTCTCGCATCACATTCATATGATGTTCTTGATGCCCAATTAACACAAATCCTAAAGCCAACGCAGAAATATTCACTTTGTAACACATCGATGAACGCAACAACATCTCTTCGGTGCAATTTTTAAACATCAAAATATTGGCGCGCCGCAAAGTGCTAAATTCCTCCAGCAGTTCTTCCAAGGTTCGAGGAGAAACATTGGCGTTGGTGGCCAACAATTCTTCATCGTAACCGGGCAATAATGTTTTATCACCACGAGAAATTCTCATCGCACGATACGACTGCACCCTCTCATTATCAATGATATGTTGTATGATCTCCTTTGGTGTCCATTTACCGGGCGCATACCTCTTCTCTGCTACCCTTGCTATTTGTTCTTTCTCGCGCTCAAACATATTCAATGTTTTTTCTAAACCTTCAACCAAATCAATATCTTCAACAATTTTGATATACGTATCAAAAAACCGAGGCATTTCAACTATTTGCGATTTTTTCATAAGAATGTAATTGAAACCAAATCTACTATTTTCTTCAAAAAATTTGCGTAACCAAATAGTTACACATATATTTGTAACCACTTAGTTACACATATGGAAACAAGAAGAGATGTATTTCAGGCCATTGCCGATCCAACACGCAGAGCAATTTTGGGATTGTTGGCCATGCAATCACTAACCCTAAATGCAGTAGCAGAAAACTTCGATATCAGTAGGCCCGCTGTTTCAAAACACGTAAAAGTTTTGGAAGAATGCGGTTTGATTTCAATTAAGCAACAAGGCAGGGAGCGTTATTGCGAAGCTAAATTAGAAAAGCTGAATGAAGTATCGTTGTGGGTAGAACAATACCGTCAATTCTGGGAAAGCAAACTAGATTCTCTCGAAAAATATTTAAACACTATCCAAAAAAATAAACCAAAGAAAAAATGAATACTACCAAAAAAGAAGAGCTAATAATCACAAGGATAATTAAAGCTCCTATACAACTGGTTTTTGATGCCTTTACAAAAGAAGAACATTTACAGCACTGGTGGGGCCCTGCGGGCATGAAACTCGAAGTGGTATCGCTGGATGTAAAACCCAATGGTAAATTTCATTACAAAATGATTGGTCCAGACGGCAACGCCATGTATGGTATTTTTAATTACAAAGAAATAAATGCACCAAAAAAAATAGTATTTACTAGTGCCTTTGCCGATGACAAAGGAAATATAATTAAAGCGCCTTTCGACATTGATTTTCCGTTGGAAATAATGAACACTTGGACACTTAGCGAAAACAATGGAAAAACAACTTTAACCTTGAATGGCTATCCTTTCATGGGTACCGACGAACAGGTTAAGACTTTTTTAGCTCTGCATTCAAGCATGAACGAAGGATTTGGAAAAACTTTCGATCAATTAGATACCTACATCGCTGCAAAATTCAAATTACATGGCGAGATGAAAACAAGCTCAAAATCAAGGGTGTCTACTTATTTGAATTTCAATGGCAATACCGAAGAAGCTTTCAACTTTTATAAAAGTATTTTTGGCGGAGAATTCAGTGGCAAAGGATTAACTCGCTTCAGTGATATCCCGCCAGCAGAAGGGAATCCAAGTATTCCAGAAAATATTAAAAATCAGATTTTACATGTACAATTGGAAATTTTAGGCGGACATGTAATCATGGCTACCGATGCACCAGAAAGTATGGGTTTTACGCTTACAACAGGTAACAACATGCACATCAATTTAGAACCCGAAACTCGCGTTGAAACAAAGCGACTTTTTGATGCACTATCGAAAGATGGAAAGGTTACTATGGAGTTAATGGATATGTTCTTTGGTGCTTACTATGGAAGCTGCACAGATAAATTTGGAATCAACTGGATGTTTCATTGCACCGAAAAGAAATAAGGAGATGAAAAATACTAAAATTATACTTTGCTGAATTAAGATTAGGGAATAATAATTCATATAAATATTTATTAAACCAAATTGCAATTTTTTAGTAGAAACATCAAATCAAAATTTCATGATAACATTTCTACAAAAAATTAATACCGCCATTGGCATCTTTCTTTTTGCCACTAGTCAGGCAACAATCTGGTACGTAAGTGAAAATGGCGCAGGCAACTTTAACGGAAGCAGTTGGACAAATGCAGCAGCTGGTGCAAATCTGCAAAACATTATCGACGCGAGTAGTGGTGGAGATGAAGTATGGGTGGCCTGTGGCACCTACAAGCCCACTTCAACAAACAACAGATCTGCTTCATTCCACATGAAAAACAATGTTGCCATTTACGGTAGCTTCGTTGGCACAGAAACTCAATTATCTCAACGTGTATTTTCTTGCGGACCCTGCAGCATTTTAAGTGGAGAAATTGGCAATAATGGTATTGCAGACAATAGTTACAAAGTAGTTTATAACCAAGAATTGAACAATACCGCAATCATTGATGGTTTTGTAATTCGTGATGGAAACGACGATAGAACTCCTACTTCTGCAGGAAATGGTCTGGGAGCAGGCATATACAATCATGGATATGGTTTTTCGGGATACTGCAACCCCGTAATTCGAAATTGTATTTAACGTGAGTTCGATATAAATTCACGGCAATAAGACAAGTTGTTTTTGATTTTC
>CAYORT010000007.1:0-109282 GCA_964406465.1 uncultured Chryseobacterium sp. | reverse complement strand
TATATCTAAAAAAGTATTGAAATAAAGATACGGTTCCTTTGCATTCAATTTAAAAAAACGCTAACCCTAGGTGTTTTTTTGCAAGTTGTGTTTATGGGTGCAAAGGAACTTTTTCATATGAATATTGTCATCTAAAAAGATTGAAAACTATTTGCATATCAACAACTAAAAATGCTTTAAACAAAGATGCATAGCGCTATGCTAAGGTGCACAAAAAATATAGAATTTATGCGTACACTATTTTTAGTTGTATTTATGTTTCTCTTGGTGGCAAAAATGTATTCTCAAAAAATTAGCGGATGCTTTTTCAACATGCCGAACCAAGAAATATCGTTGCATATATACAATGGCGCAAATTCAGAAATAGAAATTAAAGTAAGTACCAATTCTGCTGGGGAGTTCAATATTTACTATGAGGGAAAAAGCATTGAAGTGGGATACTTAAAAGTAGAAAACACAAAGTCTTTTCCAATTTTACTAAATATTGAAGAACTTGAAATCGTTGGTAGTTCTTTATACGAACCACAAAGCATTTACGTAAAAAAAGGGGCACAAAATCAACTATTTCAAAAAATATCAGAAGAAAACAATAAAAGGCTAATTGCAATTGATGCGCTAAAATATTTAACTTTTTATTATCATTCGTTGGAAGAAAAAATTCAATCACCAGCAATTCTAAATAATTTTAATGAAGAATTGAACCGATTAAGCCATGAACAAACATTCTCCATGTATAACCTACCTAGCGATGGATTTCTGCATTGGTACTTTACAATAAAGAATTTAATAAACGAATCTATTGCAGAATCTAATAATCCATCTGACAACTACTTTTCGATTTTACAAAAATACAGAAGCATTGATTATTTAGATGATAGACTATACAAAAGTGGCCTTTTGAAGGAAGTAGTTGAAAGTCAATTTTACTTGATTGAACATTGCGGACTTGGAATTGATTCAAGTTTTAAACAGATGCAAATATCAATTGAAGATATATTAAACAATTTGGCAAAAGATGAAAAAAAATACAAAGATGTACTCGAATTTCTTTTTAAATCTTTTGAAGAACACAGCTTAAACAATGCATTAGAATACCTTTCCGACTTCGCTCTCGCTTCAAATTCTTGTTCAATCGATGATGATTTAAAGAAAAAGAGTGAGAGTTTTCAATTTTTAAAAAAAGGTGACACCGTTCCAAATATATTATTTGATGTAAATTTTATAATAAAAAAAGCCGAAGACACAACAAAAATCAAAGATCTGTCGCAAATTAGCGCAAACTACACTCTTGTGGTTTTTGGTGCAAGCTGGTGTCCTAAATGCGCTCATGAAATACCTCAACTAGTTGCTATTTATAAACAATGGCACCATTTAAATTTCGAAATAATATTTATTTCGCTCGATGAGAACAAAACAGAATTTGAGCTATTCACCCAACAATTCCCCTTCTACTCTGTTTGTGATTTCAAAAAATGGGAGACACAAGCCGCTTTAGATTATAAAATAACAAGCACTCCACGTCTATTTCTTATCGATAAAAACAGAAAAATAATTTTAAAACCTAATTCAACAGAAATGTTAAACGAATGGTTAAAGAACAATTTAAAGTGAAAAATTTAGGAACAGAAGGAAATACTACAATGCAATTAATAGGCCTAATCTGGTTTATTACGATTATAATTCTATTTTGTACTTCATGCAAAAAAGAAAATGCCCAGCAAGTTGATATGGGTTACAATTATGTCCCATTAGCAGAAGGCAATTATGTAATCTATGACGTGGATTCGGTTTTTATTGACAAATTCAATAAAAAGAAAGACACTAGTAAATTTCAACTAAAGGAGGAAATTGGTAATTCATTTCCTGATTTAACTGGAAACCTAAATTATGAATATAAAAGATACAAGCGCTTTTACAAGACCAATGCCGATATTAATAAAACACCATGGATTCTTACAGACGTTTGGTATGTAAAAAAAACAAAAGATAGGTTTGAAAGAATTGAAGAAAGCTTTAGGTATACTCGATTAAAATTTCCAGTAATGGAGTCATCACAATGGAATGGTAACGCCTTTAATACAAATCCTATTTGGAATTACACACTTAAGAATTTAGACACAAAGTTAATTATTGGAAAAAATAAATTCGACTCAACCTCAACAGTTTTACAACGCGATTTCACCTCAAAAAATACCAAGCAGTATTACATAGAAATATTTGCCAGAAATATTGGCTTAATATACAAGAAAGTGATAGATGTGAAAACACAAGATATCTCGAGCCACATTGAAATAATGAATAAAGCGGATGAAGGTGTAATTTATGAATGGACTTACTTATCACATGGCAAAATAAATTAGGTCTAACTTTAAAAAAGGATACCGCATATAGCTCGAAATAACACATTCCTAATAAAAACAATTTAAGAAAGGCTTATACACGAAAAATGAAATATTGATAATATTATGCAAGAAAAAATATCATTCTTCTCAAGATTAGAAAATTTAGTTTTCGCAGAAAGATTTATAGAAGAAATCCTAGTAAAAAAAAGTCTTTCAGAACAAGTATTGTACGAAACACAACTTGCGGTCTCAGAGGCAATATTAAACGCAATTATACATGGGAATAAATTGAATCCTGAAAAATTGGTCATACTGCAAGGAAAATATGAAGAAAGCAAAATAATATTTACAATTATTGATGAGGGCAAAGGCTTTGACTACAACAATTTATGTGATCCTACCTCTGCAGATAAAATCAATGAGCCATATGGCAGAGGGATATTTATAATGAAGAAATTAGCAAGCAAAGTAACCTTTTTAGAAAAAGGTAGGACGGTATGCTTAGAATTTGAAACTAAAAACTGCTAAAACAATCGGTTATAATACCTATTTAACTTTCTTTATTAAATTTTACATTTTTTTTACAAAATGAATTTTAAAACTACAACACGCTGTATTACTGATACTTAGAGATTTTTTAGAGATTCTTAAACAGTGAATTGTTTAATTTTCTTCGTGTTATTAGAGTATTTCTAGTAACTTCGCGGCAAAAAATAATCCTATGAATACTTTTTTAAGCAAGATTTTGTCTTTCCTCTTTGTTATTGGGCAAACCTATCTGTTTTCTCAAACAGATGCGGAGTTAGATAAATTTAAAGGGGTGAATTTTGCAAATGAAAATGGAAACGGAATTATCAATTCATTTGGAAAAAGTAGCTTTGTTTACCCAGCTCCAGGCCGTTCGATACCTTTTTGGATTTCATTTGGTGACACGAATACTAATGAGGTTGACACAACAATAAGCATTGAAAACCAATTAATTTTAACAAAACTAGAAGGCCCAGGAGAAATCATTGGAGTTCCAGAAAAATTAACAGCAAAGTTTTGCTATTTCAATAATCTACAATTTACGAAGTCGGGGTATTACAAAATACACCTTCAAGTGAGTGGTAACTATAAATATGAAAAAATTATATCAATTACAGTTCTCAAAGATTCTGATTTATGCCATAAAGCACCAAGCGGAAAATGTGGAAATGAAAAAGGAAACAAAGTATCAGCAAAAGGGCATTGCGGCAATGTTATACCAGTAGATGCCGTACTTCCAGTTATTGTAACAATAATTGATTCCACAACAGGAAACATAGATAGCACATACAAGGGTACTATTTATGTTTCAAAAAACTATGGACCGGGTGAGATATACGGTACCTTGAGTATGAGCGGCAGTAAATGGTTTAATTTTAACAACATTCATTTTACCTCCGATGGATACTACAATTTAAAGTTTTACGATAAAGATTCTTCTCACTATAAAAGCACTAATTTGGATGTAATAGTAACGTCCCCTTCGAGTATAATTGAATTAAACGTGCAAAATATTGCTGCATATCCTAATCCGTTCATAGATAGAATCAATATATCTATGCCCTACTCAAAAACTAATCTATCGTATACTCTTTATGATGAGAGCTTGAGAATTGTTGCTGTAAAAGATAATGAAAACGTGGAAGGAACTTTGATTATAGATACTAATAATATGCCTGCAGGTTTTTATATTCTAAGCATCAAATCAAGCGAAGGTAATATATTGAAAAACATACCTGTTATTAAAAAGTAGAAACTTTGAAGAAGCTACATGAACTCATAAGTAGTTTAACTCAAGCCGAGAAAAAACATGTTAAATTGCGCTTGACAAGCAACAAAGACAATTCGTTGCTGCTAGATTTTTACTGCATAATAAGTAAGCAAAAAACTTATAACTTAAATGATATAATTGAGCAGAGTGGAAAAACTTTAAAATTAGTTCAATCAAGTTTGAGTTTACTTTATGAAATAATTCTAAAAGACCTTAGATATATTTGCGAAGAAGAAAACATAGAAATAAAGCTTTATAATAGTTTAACCGACATAAAAACTTTAGTTTTCAAGGGATTTTTAGATGAGGCCGAAAGTAGATGTTTAAAATTAATTTACAAAGCGAACATAAATGAGGAATGCAACATCTTACTTCAAGCCTATGAGGAATTATGGAACATTTTTCTCAAGAGAGGAAATTTAAATACTGATGAATTACAAAATTTACAAGTTGAAATTGAAAACACCTTCCATAAAATAAATACCATTTTTAAACTCACAAATTGGTACAGAATTTCTGCGGAACATTATTACAACTACTTTTTTTTCAACAAATGCGATAGAATCACACAAAATGTGAGTTACATTTTTGAAAATTTGGAACAAATTGACTTAGATACGAACAAAGCAAAATTTATTTCACTAGAAATCAAGTCCATTGAATCTCTTTTAAAATCTGATGTAGAGAAGCATCACGCAATTAGAAAAGAACAATTTCTGTTGTGCATATCAGCTAATGACAGAGAATATAATAAAATTTCAATTTTATTAATTATAAGTCACCTCCTTACTAAACTTAAAATTGATAGAAAGATTAATGAGTTTAAAGCTTATTTGGGTTTGCTACAAAATTCATTTTTTGATTTTAGTGAAAGTCAAAAAAATTATGTTTTGATGGAGAAATATTACGACATCTATTTCACCAATAAAATCTATTTACAAATATTTCTGGCAAATGATAAAGAATCTCAAGAATTGAATGACCATTTTTACGAAATAAAAAACAAACAACTTTTAAAAAACGATTTACTATTAAGCCGAATTCATTGTGCTTTAATTGAATTAGAAATTTTTGAAGAAAACTACGTTAAGGCTCTTCTGCAAATAGATTTATACTTTGAAAATTTCAAAAAATATAAAAAAACCATACAATACTTTGAAACACTTGCTTTTGAGGCACTTGTGATCTGCCTCCTGAATAACTTCGATATCTTTTTAGATAAATTAGAATTAATTCATCGTAAATTGAAAACAATAAAAATCGATTTACCGCAAGATCTTCAAATATTTATTGAATTTTTAAATTCATATGCTAACAGTGATATTTTTGCAGCCAAACAACAAATATCGCTAATTAAAAACAAGCAAAGCTATCGTCTTTTTATGTATAAATTAATTTACAAATTACCAACACGAGAATTAAGACAGCGGTACCTTCCAATAAATGATGAAAATTTCAATGCTTCTCAAGACACATTTTTAATACAAGCTAATAATCTTCTGAATAAGATAAAACCATTACATTAAGGACTGCTATTTTGGCCCTACCACCTCCATATTTTTCTCAATCAACATATGTTTTGGCACCGACGCCTTAATCGCTTCCTCTAATTTATCGATGATGTGAATTTTCAATTGTGCGCGGCGATAAATGATGCTTATTTCGCGTGATGGTTGCGGTTTATCAAATGGACGTAAATACTTTTTGTCTTCTGTTTCTTTAATGTCTAACGACATCAAGTAAGGAATCAAAGTCATTCCAAATCCTTGCTTAGCCAATTTGGTAAGCGTTTCAAAATTGCCACTATCTAAATGCACATTAGATAATTTATCTTTCTTTACCGTATTCTTACCGCAAAGATTTAACACACTATTTCTAAAACAATGTCCTTCACGCAGTAAAAGCATATCGTTTACATCAAGCTCTTTAACACTCACAAATTTCTCTTTGTACAGTCGATGTGTTTCTGGCACAAAAGCCATGAAAGGCTCATAGTACAAAGGTTTTTCAATAACTCCTTCAGAATCTAATGGCGTTGCCAAAACCGCCGCATCAATTAAGCCTTTTTTCAATTGATCTAAAATGATATCGGTTTGCATCTCTGTAATATGCAAATTTAGTTGAGGGTATTTCTTAGCAAATTCTAAAAGGAAACGAGGTATAATGCTAGGACCAACTGTTGGAATAAAAGCCAATCGAAAATCTCCCTTCACCTCTCCCTTATTCACTTGAACTATTTCATCAATTCTTCCTGCTTCATTCAGTAAAACCTTTGCTTGATCAACAATCTGTCTGCCAATATCTGTTGTTTCAACTGGCTTCTTACTTCTATCAAACAAACGAACACCCAAGTCTTCCTCTAACTTTTGTATTTGCATACTCAAGGTAGGCTGAGTTACAAAACAGTGCTCGGCCGCCTTTGCGAAAGATTTGTAAATATCTACCGCTACGATATATTGGTATTGAGTTAAAGTCATAAATAGTTTTTTACTATGTTTTTACAAATCTAATAAATTTAATTGATTACACGCAATACCTTCTTTTTGTTTATTTTTAATTAGATGTTATCAAAAGCAAAAAAAATATTACTATTCCTTATTTTTCCGGCGCTTTGCCTTGCCCAATCAAATTCTTTGGTGTTGATCATTCAATTGCAAGAGAAAACCAACGCGAGCGATATTGAAAACAAGATCAATGCAAGTGCACAAAACTTTCAAGTGCATCAAAAAGAAAAATTATGTGAAGCACTTAACATCTATTCTTTTGATGTTTTCTACACAACGCTGAGCGAAGAAAAAATAATAAAACAGCTTCAAGTCAACCGACAAGTTATTGCCGTTCAAAAACGGCAAAAAATTGTTTACCGCAGCAATATCTTAAACGATACCTACTTTACTTCTCAATGGAATTTGGTGAACGATGGTGTGCTGGGTGGTGCGAAAGATGCCGATAACGATGCCGATTTAGCTTGGACTTACGGCACAGGAAACAGCACAAAAAATGGCGACAGTATTGTAATTGCGGTGGTTGATATTGGTTTCGACTTAAACCATGAAGATTTAAAATTCTTTACCAACAAACATGAAATTGCAAACGATTTAATAGATAACGACCACAATGGTTATATCGACGATGTGCAAGGTTGGAACATTGAAAACGGAAATGGAAACACCAACACAGGTGATCTTAGCACTTGGCACGGCACGGCTGTATCGGGCAGCGCTGCAGCATCAGGCAACAATCAAGTTGGAATAGCTGGAATCGCCTACAACGCAAAAATTTTACCCATTCATTTGGGTGATGTTTTATCTGATTCTGTGATTAAGGCTTACGACTACATTATTAAAATGCGACAAGCCTACGACAATAGCGCTGGTGATTCGGGGGCATATGTTGTAGCAATCAACTCTTCTTTTGGAATTAGCGACTCACCCAGCAACAATGCGGTGTGGTGCAATCTATATGATTTTATGGGAAGTATGGGTATCATAAACACCACTGCTACCGATAACAAATCATTGAACTATGATGTGGTAGATGATGTGCCTGGAAATTGCGCCAGCTCTTTCATCATCAACACCACCTATAGCGATAAAAACGATAATCTGGGCAACTGTGGTTATGGTAAAATTAATGTCGATATAGCAGCACCAGCAGGTGCTATATATTTAGCACGACCAGCCAATCAATACAGCATTGGAACAGGAACCTCATTTGCCGCGCCGCAAATTGCTGGCACAATAGCGTTGTTGTATTCTGCAGCATGCGATTCATTTCTTCTGGTGGCAAATAATAATCCCGATAGTGCAGCATTACTCATTAGAAAATTCATTTTAAATGGGGCCGAATCTAAACCTGCATTTAACAATAAATTATCTTCGAACGGAAGATTAAATGTTTACAATGCGGTTAATGAAATGCGAAAATTTTGCGGAGAAGAAATCATTAGCGCACCCTTAAGCAACGAATTTAAGATTCATTGGAGCTCAGAAAAAGATGATTTCTTGTATTTCAATTTCGATTTGATTTCGGCAGGCGAACTCAACATTTATGTTTACGATATGCTAGGAAAAGAAATCGCCAAATACGACTCCCAATCTATTGACATTGGAAATTTCACAAAATCAATTTCTTTACAGGAATTGAGCAGCGGAGCGTATTTTTTAAGAATAAGTTCTAATGGAAAATGGAGCAATTCTTCGCGCTTTGTAGTTGCTCACTAAGCGGCAGGATTAAATCTATACCCTACTCCTTTCACCGTTGAAATAATTTGTTCACCAATCTTTTCACGCAACTTTCTAATGTGGACATCGATAGTTCTGTCGCCTACCACCAAATGATCTCCCCAAACTTTAGAATAAATTTCTTCACGAGTAAATACTCTCTCAGGAACTGAAGAAAGCAATTCCAACAACTCAAATTCTTTCTTTGGTAAATAATATTTTTTATCGTTTTGAATAACCACAAATTTTTCGCGATCAATTATTAATCCGTTAGGCAAAACTTCCGATGTACTTGCGCTTGCAGAACCCACATGCTTCATCCTCTTAATTAAAGAATTGATCTTAGTCACCAAAACTCTTGGCTGTATTGGCTTTTTGATGTAATCATCGGCACCAGCATTGAGTCCGGCAATTAAAGAATAATCCTCACTTCTAGCAGTTAAAAAAGTGATAAACACATCTTTCAACCCTACTTCATTTCTTATCTTATAACACAACTCTATACCGTCCATTTCGGGCATCATCAAATCGAGAATAATTAAATCAAAATTATTTTTTGAGCAGATATCTAATGCTTCAATCGGACTGCCACTTTTCACAACAGAATATCCTTCTTTGGTGAGATTGTAACTCACAAATTCTAAGATATCTTGCTCGTCATCAACAATAAGTATTTTTCCTTTCGACATAAAGCCTTTTTGATTTTAGTTAAAGATAAGCTGGCAGGATTACCGCAGGTTTAGTAGAATGTTATATAAACATTAAGAAAAAGCCGATTATCAAACGATAACCGGCTTTTTCAATATTTGAACTTTGACTAGTAAACTGTGTTTTGTGGATCGAAGTTAGTCCAAGAAGTTGTCCAATCTGTAGAACCAAACGCACCTTTGTAAGTCACTACATCAAACCATGTAGTAAGATTACCGTTAGTGAAATCAGCACCACTCATTAATGGAGAAGCATTGTATGGAGTAAAATCTGGAGCAGTTAAATTAAATGAATGAATGTATAAATCGGCTACACCGTTCACTTTTGAGTTACCCCATCCACTTGTATTAAAGAAAGATGTGATATCGAATGAGCTTCCGTTGTTCACTGCCAATGTATCTGTCATTGCGCAAAGAACATTGTTTCTAAATTGCAAGTCACCATTTGTTGCATTCGCCTCAGTGGTTGTAGCATCGATCAATAAACCTACTGGGTAACCAGCCATTACTGAATTGTAAATACAAGTTTGAGTATTTCTTCTTAAGTGAGCTGCTCTTTTGTACAATGAATTTGCTGGAGTGCTAGGATTGCAATACGGACCGAAAATACTCACGTTAGAGAAAATTGGGTGCGTTGCTGGTGTAGCAGAAGTACCTGTTGCGTCGTTATCAGATTCGAAACCATTAGAACCAGATTGATCGGCAATAGCTGGATCTCTTAAAGCTACAGCAAATTGTACTTTTCCTTTGTAACCATTATCAGTATCAAAATCATCATCCCATCCTCTGTGTGCAACAATGTGTTTTGCATTTACCGTTCCACCGAAAAACTCGTAAGAGTCATCACCAGAATAAGAAACTTGAATATAGTCGATAGTTGTTCCAGAACCTACACCAGCCAATGTTAAACCATTGATCTCTTGGTTTGGTTGAAATGGAATACCAGGGAACTCAATTCTCACATATTTCAATGAACCTGAATTATCTGCATCATCTGGTGCTAAAGCGCCACCAAACATCGCTCCTGTACCACCTTCAATAGTTCCTTCACCACCAGGCAAGTTTACTGTTGCTTTACCGCAAATAATAATACCACCCCAATCACCATAATCTCTTGAACCAGCAGCTTGATTTGATGTAAACACGATAGGCTGACTCGCAGTACCTTCTGCCATCAATTTAGCTCCTCTTTCAATGATTAATGTTCCTTTTGTTAATTTCTCGCCAAATACTATTGTACCCGGATTGATAGTTAAAGTAACACCAGATTTAACATACACAAAACCGCTTAAGATATATTTTTGTGTTGCAGAACCAGTCAAGGTCATATTTGAAGTGATGTTTCCTTTTAGAGTATCTACCTTCACAGTTGAATTAGGATAAGTACAAGAACCATCGCTTTCTGTAGCATTTGGATTATAGTTTACAGAAGCTGGATCAGTACAACCTTTTACCGCTTCCTTTTCTTTATCGGTACATCCGCTCAAAGAAGAAAGAGCAATTCCTAAAGAGAGCAAACCTACAGCAGGAATTAAATTACGTTTTTTCATTTTTTTATAGTTTTTAAATTTACTCCTCAAAGCTACATCCACATCTTTAGGGCAGTATTAACACGATATTATCAAAAAGTTAGATTGCACTTAACCATGGCATAACATAGCTGTTGATATAAAACAGAAAAGACGAACTCTCGTTCGTCTTTTCCTTAGCAAATGCTATAGCTATCTAGCTAGAACTTAAATGTTACGCCAAGGTTAATATACTGTCCTCTGCGAAAACTTTGAATTTCTTCATCTTGCTCGTTCACCTTATTATCTAAATTAGAATCTTGTTTTAACAATACAGGTTGATTAAAAATATCTTGCACACTTAACTTAACATTGGTGTACTTTCCAAAAGTTTTAGAAACAGCCACATCTAATAAATTTCTTGGCATTTCATAAATATCTGGCGTACCAAATGTACCTACAGCAAAGATCCTTTTTCCAATGATGTTGTACAAAATACTTACTTGCATTTTCGATTTTTCATTGTCGTAATACAATCCTGCGTTTACAATGTATGGTGATTGTCCCATCATTGGGCGATTAGGATTTTGTCCCACTGCATCTGGTCCCAATTCCACTTTACTAATGATGTATGAAGCATTCACCACAGCGCTTGTATTGTTAATTATCTTAGATGAAGTGAATTTGCTTAAAGATTTCTTCATTTCAATCTCGGCTCCATAGCTGGTTGCAAAATTGGCATTTTTAAATGTGAAATTTCTTGTTCCTCCACTACCCGACCCAGGAACGAAAAACATTTCAATAGGATTGGTAAATCTTTTATAGAAAACACCAAATGAAATCAACTCTTCTTTCGTTGGATACAATTCATAACGCAAATCAAGATTGTCGATGGCTGCATTTTTTAAAGAATCATTTCCGTACAACACTGTATTTCTTGTAAAGTCATAGTAACCAAATGGCGCGAGTTCTCTAAATTCCGGACGATTTAAAGTACGAGAATAAGCAGCTCTTATTAGTGATGTATCTTCGGAAAAACGGTAAGCAACATTTACAGATGGCAATACACTTAAAATCGGATTATCTACTTCAACACGCAAAGCATTGATAAAACTGCTCAATTTCATTCTGTTGTATTCGGCTCGAACACCACCCGACAAATCTAATTTAGAACCTAAGCGAAAACGTGTGCCAGCATAAAATGCCATTAACTGATTAGAAGCCGTGTAGGCATCGCTGCTGTTGGTTCCTTCATCTAACTTAAAGCCTGTAGTAGAATTAATGTTGGTTGAAGCAAAAATTTGATCTAAAGGTTTCGATAATAAACTTGCATCAAACTGAGATGTTTTAGATTTTTTATAACTCATCCAACGCGCAGAAAAATCTCTTTCTTTTTGTTCATAATAAAATCCTAGTTTCAATTTCACTCCCTCTTTCTTCGCAATTTCAGTTTTAGAAAAAGAAGCGAATTTATGTTCGAAGTTTGCCGCAGCAGCCAATATAGTTTCATTCAAATCTGAATAAAATCTACCAGCATCTAATACCGATGCAGAAGGCGCAATAACAACTTCGTAAGGAGTGTTGGTACCTTTTGCCGCTATATCTCTTACTGTTCTAATTCTTCTGTAATCGGGCTCGGCACTTTGCGCCATTGAATAGGCAACTGTATAATTCAATTTAGTAGTGTTTTTATTGAACTGATGAACACCGCGAATTTGCCCAGTGTAAATACTTCTTTCCAAATATCTAAACGCATAATTCTTTACATCAAAACCTTCTTCAAATGATTGTCCGGTACGCAAAATAGATTGATTCGACCCCAACTGATTGAAAGTGTTTTTAAATTCAATAGTGCTTTTTTCAGAAAGCTTAAAAACCCAGTTGTGTAGAATTCCCAAACGAACACTGTTAAGATAATTGTTATCGGTATAATGATAGATGGTATCACTTTGTTTGGCAACAAGATCGTAAGTATTGTAATTTAAATTTGAGGTAGAATAAAACTCATTAACATTTGAATAATTGATACTGGTAATGTTACCTACTCTTTTTCCAAATCGACGTGTAATAGTAAAATTCAAACGATTGTCGATGGGCGCTTTTCCTTCATTCGCTTTCCATGTATTGGGCAAGGCTTGTCCCAATGATGTTAACACTGCATCATTGGCCACCTTATTTAAATGCGATGGAAAATTAGATGGCAAATTTCTGCTGCCATTGTCGAAACCAAAAATATCTGTTGGCGAAGTAGAACCTAAATAGAACTGCTCGGTGGTGGTTCCTAATCGAAAGCCAGCACTGTAACCAAATGAAAGAGAATTGGTATCTGGATCTTTGGTAAAAACTTCGATGGCTGCACCGGCGAATTCTCCCGATAATTCTGGGGCCCCCGATTTATAAATAAATAATCTATCTAAAGCGCCACTTGGCAACATATCAAAAGAGAAAGCTCTTCTATCGGGTTCGGTACTTGGCGTAAAAACTCCATTTAACATTACCGAGTTATAGCGCTCACTTAACCCGCGAACCATAACAAATCTATTGTCGATAATGGTTACGCCCGGAATCGTTTTCACCACGTCGGTTGCCGTACGTGCTGCCGGCTGTTTGGTAATTTGTTCTGAACTCACACCACTACCAACTTTATCGTCTTTCTTCAATTGCGTATTAACAGCGCCTTCGGTGTTGATTTTTTTCTTCACCACAATATTTACCACCTTGGTTGAACTAACTGATGTTTTGAGAGTGATATTTACCACTTTGGTTTCTCCCGACTTCAATTCAACATTTACAATTGAGTCGCTTTTGTAACCAATATGAGAAAAGTGCAATTTATAAATACCCGGCTCAAGATTGATACTATAGAAACCTTTATCGTTCGCACCTGCAGAAGCCAAACTATCATTTACAACAACAGTGGTATTCGATAAATTTCTAAGTACACCATTTTGCAATTCTGTTACTGTACCTGTAATTTTAGCTGTTTGAGCCATAAGAGTAGCGCTAAAAACTACTGCAATCATCAACAAATAATTTCTCATACTTTTTATTTGTTGCAAAGATGTAACTACAAAATAAAGTAGAAGTTAGCTCAATGTTACCCTTATGTTAAGCACCAAGAATTAACAATAATATAAAGGGTGGTAAAAGCACCAAATAAAATCCATTTTTAAAAATCCAATAGCCCAAATTCTTATGCAATAAATACAAAATATAATTAATGCCCCATGTAAATGCATACACAAAGTTGAGAAAAAAGAAAATGGCGATGAAAATAGTAATGCCCAAATCATTTAATAGCGAAGGCACATGATCTGTTTGCAGATACTTAATAAGTAAGATCAATCCTAAATCAAGCAACCAAATAAGATTGTACAACCATCTTTTGCGTTCCCAAGCGCCTAAGATGCTTAAAAAACTAAGCGGCAGGTTTTTCATAAGTCAACTCATTTTTAATTGATGGAGATTGAATAGAAATCAATTTATTAAGCAAGAATTCTACTTTAAGTAAAACAGCAAAACCAATAACTCCGAATGAACAATCAATCATTCTCCATATCCAAGGTATCTCTCGAAATTCTCCAAAAATAATTGCTGTAGGAATAATTAGAACGCAAGCAATCATACCAAAGCGAAGGATGAAACGATTGCGTTCTGCATCGAAGAGTAAACCCACAAAAAGTAAGGCAAACATAAAATGTGCAAAAGCCAGCCAATCGGTGCCATAGGCCATAAATTCAAAGTGAGTGTTGTTGTACAACAACCCTCTTTGAACATGCTTCATGAAAGAAAATATTTGTCCGTGAAAATCAATTTCATCCAACACATCAATAGCAAAATCAACACCCCATAGCAAAGGAATAGCACTCAATCCGCTTAAGGCCAATCCAACGATAAAAATCCAAACATACTTTTTAATCTCTCTTTCTAATTTTTCGATGGCAAACAATGATGCATCGTCGATATAAGTATTCATAGGTGTAAAATTTAATTGGTTTTACTTTGTGATTCTACTTCTCTTCTCGATTTAAATCCTTTTGAATGAAAATACTCTTGCAAATAATCATCACTTAAATTCCATGAAAGAAAAGAGTAGTTGTCGTGTACATTAAGATATCGATTCACTCTCTCAGAAAGGGGATAATTCTCTACTGGTGGAGTTGGAGGGGTAATTGGCACTCCTACTTGACGAACAGAATCTCCTAGATAATACATATTTTGTTTAAGAAAATCTTTATCCTCCAAAATGGTAGGTAGCACCTTATCAGATAAAGAAAGAATATAGTCATAGTCCACACTTTCTACATCAGATTTGGCGAAATTGTAATCGGCAATTGTAGCATCCCAATTGATTAATGAAGCGAGAACAAAAAACAAATAGATGAACCATGAATTACTTCTCAATAGAAAATACACAGTTTTCCTTTTTTCAATTTTGAAGAACATCATACTCAATCCGAAAATAGTAAGCAATAAGAATATCAACACACCTATTCTTTTGTATGTTAAACTGTAATAATTGATATAATGCATGCATTTTAAAAAGGCAGTAAATGACAATGCAATATTCTGTGCTAACCAAATAAAACTTAAAATGCGCAGCGCTCTATTTTTTTTCAAAAAGTTGATATTTCCTCTAAAAAAGAAAACCAAAATACCAATCGACAAAAGAATAGAAATAATCAACAAATAAATTCCATTGTGAAGCTGTGCCGAATAACTTGAACCTTTGGTGTAATCAAATGAAATCCATACTTTCCAAACATCAACTATATTTACCAAGAACAATAGAACATTTAAAAACAAAAGGGTCACCAAAGCCGTTCTATACTCACTTCTCAAACCATGAATAGGGAAATTTTTAAAGGCATTTGATTTGTCGCGAACAACATCATCCAACTGAACTTTTTCAATTTTCTCGAATGCACTCGTCCTTTTGTAAAAGATAAAAAAGCAAGCCAAAACAGCACCTAAAAATATAAGCACAAAGCGAAGGAAAGGATAATTAATAAAAAAGTTCTTTAAGTACTCTCCAATCTCCTTAAAAATAAGAACAGTGTAATCCTCAATAAAGTGATTTGATCTAAAGTAAATGAAAAAGAAGACAAGGGTTATCACCGCAGGAATCGCAAGAATTTTCGACCACTTCCACAATTTTCTTCCCGATGTAGTATTTTGCGAACGCACACTAACTACTGCGAACAATTCACTAAGCGAATAAAACAAATTTATCACCGAATCGGGTAAAATATAGTACAATGATTTTAATTCGTTTTGATAGTAAAATGAAACAAACAAAACAGCCGAAACAAAAAACATTATCACGCTTAAAGTACTGTTAATTGTCACTACTGCTATCGCACATATCACTGTGCCCACTAATGAAGTTAGAGCATATTTATTCTTCAATTTATGGGGCTCCAAATAAATTAAAAAACCCAAAAACAAAGATGCGTAGATCAAATAATTCACCCCTGGTTTCTCCATCCAAAAGAGGAAGTTAAAGGCAATAGTAAGCGCAGCAAAAGCGGCGATTTTGATTTTAGATTGAGTGATTTCCATATCGATATATATTAATTTTTAGCCATTGAATTTGATTTCCACTGAAAGCTTCCTTTGATTCCATTGTGATCGCTAGCCTTCGATGGAATTGCCGAGAAACCTGTACATTCTAATTCTTCTGAATGAAAAATATAATCGATGGGTATTCCAAATTTTCCTAGGTAAGATGGATAAGTTGCCACATACGAATAGCGACTATCGTGCATCTTACTTTCAATTTTAAACTGATTTAAAAAATTATCCCAGGGCACAGAATTAAAATCACCAATGACCATCTTAGCACCTTCAACAGAATTCAAGTACTCACTCATTTCTGCAATATGAAAATTGCGACGTTCAAATTTATACTTGGAAATAGGTGCATGCGTGTGCGCCGACAAAACATGAATCTTTTCTCCCTCCCACAAAATATCAGCTGTAATATTAGGCACTTCACCCAACCATTTCAATTGTGCATTGTGCAAAGGAATTTTGCTGTATAAGGCAATTCCAAAGCAGCAATTTTCAGAAGGATAAGAAAAAGAGTAAGGATAAATTTTTGAGATTTTTTCATGAATATCATTCGCCCATCCACCATCAATTTCTTGCAACGAAACCAAGTCGGCATTGCATTTTTGTATCGACTCAATCACACTTTCATGATCGCTGTTAAATTTCAACACATTGAATTGAGCAAAAGAAATTCTTTGTTTTCCTTTCTCTACATGCAGCACTTTATCGTGAAACAATAAACCAAAAAAAGTGGGAATCAACAACATCAATGCTCCGTAGGTAGTAAGAAATAATTTCAATCGGTTTCCAAACAAATGCATGATCAACAACAACAAAGTTGCCAGCGCAATTTGCGGTGTTAGCGAACGCACCAAGGCAAAAAAGTAATTCGTTGGAAACAGCCAAATACCTATTGCCATTAATGTAACAAGAGCTGTACTCAAAATTAACACAGCTTCAAACACCTTTTTGATGAAGCTTCTTTCGCGTAACCAATTTTTAATTTTTGTTTTCATATTATTTATATTAAAGTACTTTGTATTTCAAAGTGTATATTCAAAAAAAACGTGATTATCCCTTCAACAATTTTTCAAGCGCAGTTAAATGATCTTCAAAAGCTTTCTTTCCCAACTTGGTTACCTTATAAGTGGTGTTGGGTTTCTTACCTACGAATTGCTTACGAACCAACACATATTCTTCTTTCTCGAGGGCAGAGATATGGCTCGCAAGATTACCGTCCGACACGTCGAGAAGCTCTTTCATGCGATTGAATTCCACCTCGTCGTTCACCAATAGCACCGACATGATGCCCAGACGAATCCGGTTTTCAAAAGCCTTGTTTAAATGTGCTATTATTCCTTTCATTATAATATTCTATAGGTAATTTCCCAATTCAAAATTCAAAATTAAGAATTCAAAATTAGTATCTACTTTCTCTCATATTTAAAATACATCAATGCGCCATAAATGATGTGCAACACTCCAAAACCAATTGCCCAATAAAATATGCCGTAGCCAATCGATGCCGAATTCATCAAACCTAAGATCACTTCTGCGAAGCCTAAATATCTAATGTCGTGTAAAGTGTACTTACTTGCGTTGATCAATGCCAATCCATAAAATATAAGAGTAACCGGCGCTACCAATCCAAACAAATCTTGCTTTATTAAAATCAATGCAAACACACCACCCACAGCCAAAGGAATCATCATGTTTGCCAATAACAATTGAGATGATTTATCCCATATACTCTGATTATTTCTCTTAGCCGTTTTAAAAGTTAAATAAGTACTTGCCACAACAGCAACGAATAAAACTCCACAGGCAATAACCACCAATTCAAACACTAAATCCGACCAACCAATTCGCGAAGGCATACTGTTGTATATAAATGAGGATACGCGACTAAATCTATCGCTGTCAATTTGCAACCAATGCACTTTCAATCTCCAGTAAGCCAAGGCCGCACCAATTAGCGCTACCACCCCAGTAATGATTCCACTTAAACCACTTAAAGAAATAAACTTCGATGATTTCTCCATCAAAGATCTTATCTCTTTTAAATCCTGTAAATGCTTTTCTTGATCTGTCATTTTAAAGTACTTTGAGTTACAAAGTTATAAGATGTTTTTATATATGCAAGAGAAAATGAAAAAAATATTTTGTGATGTTTTATTGTTCTTCGTAGAGGCAGATAGAATCTGACTTAAAATAGATTACTTTCCTATTAAAACATGAAACGGATTTTATTTTTCTTTTAAAGTCAGATTCTATCTGCCTCTACGAAGAACAGCAATTAAAAAAAACACAAACATCACTTCCTCTGTTAATTTCTGCTCAAAACATTAATTTCAACAATTGCTCATTGTTGTTATTTTCGAATTCTAACTAAACAAAAACTCACATGAAAACACCTAACGAATCTGTACTTACAGATGAACTTCTCATGAACAAAATCTATTTTATTCGCGGACAAAAAGTAATGTTAGATAAAGATTTGGCTGAATTGTATGGTGTAGAAACCAAAAGATTAAAAGAACAAGTTAAGAGAAATGGAGATCGTTTTCCTGACGATTTCATGTTTCAATTAACTGAAAAAGAATTGGAAATCTTGAGGTCGCAAATTGCGACCTCAAGTTGGGGCGGTGCAAGATACCTTCCTCTCGCCTTCACTGAACAAGGTGTTGCCATGCTATCCAGCGTTTTAAACAGCAAACAAGCTATTCACGTCAACATTCAAATCATCCGCATCTTTACCCGAATGCGAGAAATGTTACTCACCCACAAAGACATTTTATTGAAGCTTGAACAAATGGAAAAGCAAGTGAGCATTCACAGCAAAGAAATTCAACAAATTTTCGCGGTGCTTAAGCAGTTGATTCAAAAACCTATTGAACCACGAAAAAAGATTGGGTATAAAAATGGGGAGAGGTGAATGAATGTGCTAACGCACTGCTTCACTGCTCCGCTTAGGCTGCATTTTCTTTTGCCTATGCGATTCCTTCACTCTCTAAGCTTGCGGCTTTATTTTTTTGAATACGAGGCAAAGCCTCTAAGGTACTGAAACCGCATAGCGAAAAGAAAATGCACGCTAAGCGGAGCGGGGGGAGCGGGGGAATTATTTTGTAAAAACTTTAATTAAAGGTTTTCTATATATCTCGTCCTTCTCATTCATTTCTATTTCCTTCTTTTCCGTATTTATGTGAAGAAAAAGTTCTGAATATAATTCTTCATTATTATCCTCAAAAAAAAGTTTAAGTTTATAGTAACCCGATTTATTAAGCTCAACTGGCACTTCATTTAATGAATAGGCATTCGCTATAATAGTTTGTTTGGAAAAACCAGTAGATACAGGCTCTTTATATAATTTAGCTAGTACTTTTACTAGTAAATCACTTTGGGGGCCAATAGTTCTAAGTTTAACAGCATTCCATTTCATTCCTTTACCATTAATTCTCCCTTCAATAATACCAGCGCTAATTTCTGAGTTCAACTCGAACTGCAATCCAACAATTTCATCATTATAAAGTCCTTTCGCTATGTATATATGCGACGAGTCCGTAACTGAGTCCGAAACAATTTTTAAAAATATATCATTCCAACCATCCGAGGAATTAATTCGAGATGTAATCTCTTCTAATTCTATATCCTTTTCACTGTCTTTACAACTAAAAAAGAAATTGGTCGCAAACAGAACTAAAGCAGCAAAAACAATTCTTTTCATTTCAAAAAAATTAAAAAATTCAACTAATGAGATTGCTTCATTTTTGGGTACAAAAATCTCGCAAAGACGCACTGAGTGTATAACCAAATGGAAAGAAAAACTCTACTCCACCCCCACCTTCTTCAAATCCCTCCAATAATCTGGATACGACTTTTCCACCACCTCTGGCTCTTCAATTTGAACGCCTTCCACTAGCATAGAAAGCGGAGCAAATGCCATTGCCATTCTGTGGTCTTCGTAAGTGTGAACAGGAGACGATGATTTACTTAATTCTCCTTTGTGAACTATCATCGCGAAATCACCTTCTGCATCTACTTTAATTCCGAATTTTTTCAATTCGTTTTGTACTGCGGCAATTCTATCTGTCTCTTTAATTCGTAAACTTTCTAAGCCTGTCAATCTTCCGGGAATATTTAATCCGGCTAAGGTAACAGCTAGTGTTTGCGCAACATCCGGACAATCGGTAAAATCTTCTTCGAAGCGAGAAACCAATTGTTTTTTGTTTTTTGTTAAGCGCAATCCTCCTTCAAAAAAATCGGTTTGTACACCTAATTGATCGTACATCGCTACAATAGCAGAATCTCCTTGTGTGCTTACTTTTTTTAATCCTTTGATGGTTAAGTCTAATTCCTCTGCAAAAGCCGCCATTTCAAACCAATAACTTGCACCACTCCAATCGGCTTCTACAGTGAATTCTTTCGCAACATAATTTCCTTCATCCACTTTAATCACGTTGCCTGTCCACGATGTTTTCGCTCCAAAATATTCCATCAAACGCAAGGTCATATTTAAATAAGGGACAGACGCTACTTTTCCTGTTAAATGCATTTCCAATCCGCCTTTCAACTTTGGCGCAATCATTAACAAAGCCGATAAATACTGACTGCTCACGCTTCCATCAATTGATATTTTTCCGCCTTTTAATTTTCCTCCGTTGATTTTCATTGGCGGACAACCATCCTTTTCCAAGTACTCAATATCTGCACCCAAATCTTTCAACGCGTCAACCAAAATTTTAATCGGTCGGTTCTTCATTCTCTCACTTCCTGTAAGAATATGTGTGCCTGGAATCAATGCTGCGTAAGCTGTAAGAAAACGCATGGTTGTACCAGCCGGACCTACATCCCAAGTTTCCCCTTTTTCATTCAACAGCTGAATCATGGTTTGCGTGTCTTTAGCTGCAGCTAAATTATGAATGGTGAAAGATGTATCGCACAACGCACGAATCAACAACACACGATTGCTTTCACTCTTTGAAGCAGTAAGTACAATTTCTCCTTTGATGTTTCTATTGTTTTTTTTCAGACTAAGCATTTTTCACCACAGAATTAAAATATTTCAAGGACTCAATAATTTGTGCTTTATCGGCCGTATAATTAATCACTCCTTCACCAATTGATTTTAGCAAAGTGAAATTGATTAATCCTCCTTCATTTTTTTTGTCGTTACCCATCAACTGAACGTAAGAATCGAAAAACTCTTCGCGCAGCGCCACAGGCTCATATAATTTCACCAACACATCAACCACTTCATCCATTTCTGTTTTTGATAATCCGGCCAATTTATGACTCAAATACAACTCGGCAATCATACCTGCGCCAATAGCTTCTCCGTGCAGTAAATCTTTTAAACCAATATGTTCAATTGATAAAGTCTCAATGGCGTGACCAATGGTGTGTCCGAAATTCAACAATTTACGCACTCCTTTTTCACGAGGATCTTCCAACACAATTTCGTTTTTAATGCCTACACTCCAAGCAATTTCTTTGTTCCAATCTACTTTATGCAAATCGGCACCTTTCAAATTATTCCATTGTTGTTTATCGCGAATCAAAGCGTGTTTCAGCACTTCTGCCCATCCCGAGCGAATTTGAGAAAAAGGCAAAGAACTTAAAAATGGTGTATGCACAAAAACGCCTTGCGGAAAATTGAACACTCCAATTTGATTTTTCAATCCATTTAAATCGATACCCAATTTACCGCCTACAGATGCATCCACTTGCGACAATAAAGTGGTAGGAATATTTAAAAAATCAATTCCTCTTTTGTAGGTCGATGCAATGAATCCGCCCATATCACCAATCACGCCACCGCCTAAATTCACAAACAACGCCTTTCTATCAGCTTCGGCTTCACTCAAAGTCATCCAAACCTGAGTTACCACATCGATACATTTATTGGCTTCACCACTTTCAATTTCTATAATTTCTGCATCGGCAAAATGATGCACATCGTGCAATACTTGCGGCAAGCAATGCTTATGTGTATTCTCATCAACGAGAATAAAAAACTTAGAATATTGAGTGGTATGATTTTCTAAAAATGTTTGCAGCTGCTCTAATACATCGCCAACATAAACAGAATAACCTTGTGATTTAATTTCTTGCACTTTTAATATTTTTTTGGTCTTCGTAGAGTCATCCGTCAACTGACGGATTACTTCAAAATAGATTTCTTCCGATTCCAAAACAATGGAAGATCTTCTTTTTAAAGTCAGATTCTATCTGACTCTACATAATACTTATTTATTCCACAAAACTTTTAACTCATCCATAAAACCATAACTCTCATCATCGATACGCAACTCGTTTTTAGTAACGTGGCCCAACAATGTATGCGGAACTTTTGAATCATCAACCACTTCTAAAAAGGCATCGTGATCTGAATCTTTAATGGTTACTACAACACGTGATCTACTTTCACCAAAAAGGTAGGCATCGCGACGGAATTCAATTGGCAATGTAATATCGAAACCCAATTCTTTTTGCGCTGCCGATTCAAACAAAGCGAAAAACAAACCGCCTACTCCCACTTCATGCGCCGATTGCAAAATACCAACGCCTTTCAATCTTTTCAATTCGGCTCTCATCTCGCCATCTTGCTGAGCATTGTGATAAGCTTCTTGAGAATTGGTGATATTGTGCACAGCAGATAGATACAACGACGAAGCTAAATCATCTACCGAAGTACCAATTAAAAAAATCAAGTCACTTTTCTGCTGAAACGCGCTAGAAGGTTTTTCTCCATTTCCCTTCAAAACTTCTTTCGCTTTAGAGGTAATTTCGGGCAACTCAATCATTTGCTCAACAACATCCGATAAGTTAAGAGGCTCAACAATCGAATCAATATTTAAAGAATTTGAAGTACTCATAAGCAATAGTGTTTTGGTATCAATTTAAACATCACGAAAATCGCGATGAAAGCAAAAATAACTATTCTAATTTATTACTTTAGCGAAATATACAAATAAATATTATGGCCAATTTTTGGATTAAAAAAAGCATTAGTTCTCTATTACAAGAAGCCGACGACAAAGAAAAAGGCTTAAAACCAACTTTAGGTGCAACTGCCCTTGTTTTATTGGGTATTGGAGCCATCATTGGTGCCGGATTATTCTCCTTAACAGGCAAGGCAATTGTGTTGCATTCCGGTCCGGCTGTTACCATCTCCTTCCTCATTGCAGGTATTGGTTGTGCACTAGCTGGTTTATGCTATGCCGAATTTGCCTCCATGATTCCTGTTGCCGGCAGCGCATACACATATTCCTATGCAACTTTCGGAGAGTTGGTAGCATGGATAATCGGTTGGGATTTGATTCTTGAATACTCGGTGGCCGCCTCGATGGTAGCCATCAGCTGGTCGGGATATTTACAAAAATTCTTAGCGCATTATGGTGTTGCTCTTCCTCCCGAATTAACGATGTCTCCTTTTCAAACTGAAATAATCAACGGAGTTGAAGTTACCGGATGGGTTAATTTACCTGCTGTTTTCATCATTGTTTTAGCTTCATTGATTTTGGCAAAAGGAACCAAAGAATCGGCTTTAGTAAATGGAATCATTGTAGTAGTAAAGGTGATTGTTGTTCTTTTGTTCATCATTTTAGGCTGGGCTTATATCACTCCAGAAAACTATGTTCCTTATATCCCTGTAAACACTGGTGAATTTGGTACTTATGGTTGGAGTGGAGTTATTGCCGGAGCTGGTTTCATCTTCTTTGCTTATATCGGTTTTGATGCTGTTTCTACTGCTGCTCAAGAAGCTAAAAATCCCAAACGCGACATGCCAATTGGTATTTTACTTTCCTTGGCTATTTGCACCATTCTTTACATTCTATTTGCGCACGTGCTAACTGGCTTAGCTCCTTATAGTGAATTCAAAGGTAAAGATGGTATCGCACCAGTTGCAGTTGCACTAACACACACACCTTATGAAGGCTTTCAACAAGTAATTATTTTCGCAATTTTGGCCGGCTTTACCTCGGTAATCATGGTAACTTTAATGGGACAATCAAGAGTTTTCTTCTCTATGTCGAAAGATGGTTTACTCCCTAAATTATTTTCAGATGTTCATCCTAAATTCAGAACTCCCGCTAAATCAACTTTATTGTTAATGGTATTTGCCGGATTAGTTGCAGGCTTTATTCCCGATGAAGTGGTGGGCGAAATGGCTAGTATTGGTACTCTATTCGCCTTCGTATTGGTTTGCTTTGGAGTTTTAATCATGCGCTATGGCAAGAAATTTAAAAATCACAATACTGTTGATGGGGTTCAAACCAAAACCAACGGATTTAAAACACCATGGGTTCCATTTGTGCCAATTATGGGAATTATCTTCTGCTTGGGAATGATGGTATCTTTAGGTGGTGAAACTTGGATAAGGTTGGTGGTATGGTTAAGTATCGGACTCCTCATCTACTTCGGTTATGGAGTGAAAAAAAGTAAACTGAATAATCCAGATAAATAAAAAAAACAAAAACGCTTCGAAAATTCGAAGCGTTTTTGTTTAAAGGTATTTCTTGCCTAGCGCGCCATTGCGAGGCCTAGCTTTAAAAAAAACATTTACAATTAAATTAAAGACTTTTCGAAAACTCAACTATTCTATCCGCTAATTTTTTCCACGAACGCTCTTCTTTCGTTTCGCGAATGCGCTGTTGAAAACATACTTTCAATGATTTGGAGAAATACTCCTCTATCGATTTCCAGAACATTGTTGCATCAACGTTCTCCACTACCATTCCTGTTTTACCATTCTCTACTTCTTCGGGTAAACCACCTACATTGGTAACAATCATTGGTATTTCGAAATGCATGGCTATTGAAGCAATACCACTCTGCGTTGCACTTTTATAAGGAAGTGCGGCAACATCTGCAGCAGAAAAAAGTGTTGCAACTTCGTGGTCATCAATATAGCGAACGATATCGATGATATTTTTTCCTTGCTTCTTCAGCTCATCAACAGCAGGTTGATATTTAGAGAAATCTTCGTAAGGTTCTCCAGCAATTACTAAAGTATAATCTGATGTTGCATTTTTATATGCTTCCAACAAAACATCTAATCCTTTGTAGGCACGAATGAATCCGAAAAACAAAATCACCTTCTGATTCTCACCTATATTCAACGCTTTGCGCGCTTCTTCCTTATTTATAATAGCTCCAAAATGATCGTAAAAAGGATGAGCATGCTGAATGTATTTGGCATCGGGCTTAAGGCTCAACAAATCATTTTTCACCGAATCGCTCATCACCACAAATCCATCACATCGATACAAAAAATATTTCGATAGCGGAGCATCGTAAAAATGCTTCTCATGAGGAATGGCATTGTCGATAATTGCTATCGATTTAGCTTTGGTTTTACCCGATATATAGCCCAATGAAGGAGCAAAAAATGGCATCCAATATTTCATCACCAAAATATCGGCATCTACTTTATTGATGGCCTTAGCGGTTGAAATGTAAGTTAAAGGATTAACCGTATCGAGAGTTCGTTCTGCGGGAATTTTATCTGCGTTATCATTCTCTTGTACCATTTGTGTTTTTCCAGGAAAAAGAATCTCTGGGTACTGACGCTTAAAGGTATAAGCCTTTACTTCATTCTCCTGTTCAAATGCCCTAAACAATGAAGCATTAAATTGTGCAATACCACCACGAAATGGATAAAAGGTAGAGAGATAAACGATTTTCATTTTGTAAAAATACTCCTGAAATTGGAAAGAAAAAATTATCTGATAATAGTAACGGTTCCCATCTCTCTTACTGGCTCTTTCATATCTCCACGAACGGGCTTATTGTAAGTGTACATGTATACATAAACGCCTATAGGTTGCAAATCGCCATTTTTGGTTCTACCATCCCAAGTAACTTGACGGCCGTCGCCCGTTCCATGAAATAATTCTTGTCCCCAACGATCAAAGATGTAAAAATTAAAATCTTCTATTGCCCAAGAATAATACACCTTAAACTCCTCATTTAATCCATCACCATTGGTTGTAAATGCATTAGGTACCCATACAAAATACTCGGGTTTTACATACACTGTTCGCTCTAAAGTATCCTTACAACCGTTACTTGCGGTTACATATTGAACAAACTTATTGTTGCCGGTGGTGGGAATTTCGTAAGTGAAATCACAAAATCTTGGTTCATACACGAGCTCACCTTTTTCACTGTACATGCGCATGAAACATGTGTCGGCATCTTGCGGACTGCTGCTTACTGTTACGGTTGGAAACAACATATTTACTTCGTAATTATCTACAGTGAAATCGGCAGTTGGCTTAGGCATTATGATTACGTGGCCTAAAGCATTCGCTTTACTCGAACACATATTGTAATTCTTAACTTCCAAAAACACATCGTAGGTGCCCGGAGTAGGAAAAGTTAACAATGCATTTTTACCTTTTGCTATCTCACCGGTTGATGTTGACCAGATGTATTCATTAGAATCGGCTACAATTGAATTCTCTTTCATTGCAGATTTAAATACCGGACAATCGGTATAAGGCGCTGGATCAATAATTGCTTGAGGCACTGGTATCACAGTTAATACAACGGTATCTTTTGCTTTACACATTCCATTGTCACTTTCAACAACCAAAGAATTTACACTTTTGGTGTTAGAAACATTGGTAATATTTGCGGTAGTACTTAAAGAATTAGCGTTTGCTACTGGTGCGGCTGGTGTCCATTGATAAGTATAACCAACAGTGGATGCGCCACCAATGGATGCAATGGTTCCGCTGCAAAATCTTTGGTCGGCACCAGCATCTGGCTTTTTATTGTTTACAATGGCTTTTACTTTTCCTGTTATTGGCCCTTGATGACAATGATCATCTACCACATAAGTATACTCGGTGGTATTCCAACCCGGATTCACATTCAATGTATTATTATTGCTTTGGTCGAGATTCCATGTGATAGTTGGTAAAGCACCACCACTATATTTAGAATTCAAAGTAATTGGTCCGCCACAATAAAGTGTATCATAATCGGTAACTATAAGCGGCTTAAATTGACGAATCGTAAAGTGCAATGTATCCTCTGAACAAGCAGAGGTTTGCAAAATAACACTAATCTTTTCTAAGTCATCATTAACATTATCAAGAATAGGAACAACTTTAAAGGAAGCCTTACCAGTAATAGGGTTAACAACAATGGAATCGGGTATTTTAACCACATCCACGCCGTTTGTTGCAGTACCATAAACAGTTAAAGGAATTTTACCCACTTTGTACATGAACGGCTTCATTTGAAAGTTCACCATAGCACTATCGCAACCTTCATATAATTCGGGAAAGGAAACAATTTGATTCACGGAAAAGAAATCTGAAAAGAAACTTCCAGCTTGTAAAAACACAGCTGAATCATAAATACCATCCGACACATCGGCAATGGCTAATTTAATATGATAGGTTTGACCCGGAGTAACAGCATATCTACCCACTAAAACACGAGTAAAACCATCAAACTGAGTAACGATATTATTATTGTATTGAGGAGTTCCCGATTGGCCATTTCCATTGTCTACATATAAGCCACTATTTTGAGTGTTGTTGATTGAATTTACAGAAACCGGAGTGCTTGTTCCTGGCAAGGTTGCCAAGTTAACTGCGCCATTAGAAAATGGTCCCGAAATACCCGGACCACTTAAAAAGAATCCAAATACATCGTTAAAAGAGGTGTTCGCGTATTCTAAATACTCCTCAGATGCAAACACATACTTAATTGCCACTGAATCTGTTAGGGGAACAAAGTCGAATTCTAAAACTGCGGCCTCGTTACAAGCGCTCGCACCAGCTAAAATTTGTAAATCGGGATCACTGGCTACGCTAAAGTTTGAACCTCCAGAACCAGCGTTATTATTTGGCCCTATAGCATCCTTAGCCTTACCACTACTCATGATAATACCATTTTTCAAACCGATATTAGATTTAGAACCATCAAAGTTTCCAATCATCTGCATATCGCCCTTGAAGCTGATATTTGATACTTTAATCTTGTCGCACAACAAAAGCTTTTGAACCATAAAATTGATATTTTGATCTACCACCGATAACTGCGCAAACACAGACTGATGAAGCAAAAGCATCAAGATGAATATCAATTTTATTTTTAAAATAGCTTTCAATTTCAAGACATTACAAACGTATAACCCGAAAGTAAACGTAAAGTTACACGCTTAATTATCAATTCAAAACAAAGATTTTCGAGAGACACTTAATAGCTACAATAACTATTCCACTTTATGCTTCAAAAATCTTTTGTAGGCACCAAACCAAAATAAAGCACAAAAAAGTCCTACAAGTGCTCCTCCTACTATATCCAACGGATAATGAACACCTAAATAAATCCTACTAAAACTAACAATAGCTGCCCACATTAACCCACCCCATAAAAACCATTTGTTTTTATGATAAAATAACAATCCAATGAAAATGGCCAAACCAAAGGTATTGGCGGCATGAGAAGACACAAAACCATACTGACTGCAAGTCACTTCTGGCAAGATACGCACGTCAAAAGTTAGATTTGCTGCTTCCTGACAAGGGCGCAATCTTTGAACATTGTACTTGAAAACTCTTGTAGAAATGAGGTCTGTAGAAGCCACCATCAAGCCAACAACCAATAAAATCCACAATACCTTTTGCTTGAATTTTGAATATAGATAAATCAACAAGACTAGGTATAAAGGCACCCAAACCCACTTATCACTAAACCAATACATCAAAAAATCCATTGGTCCATTGTAGCAGCAATGGTTGAAAAAATTAAAAAGGTCTTTATCCCACTGAATAATGGTTTCTATCATGAATTAAGCTCTTTCCAAAGCATATCTTTCAATTTCTCAACACCTTGTTTCTTAAGGGCTGAGATAAAAATATAGGGCACTCTTTTGGGCAAAGTTTTTTTGATTTCAGCTTCCAACTCCTCATCCAACATATCACTTTTGTTGATGGCTAAAATTTTCTTTTTGTCGAGCAGTTCAGGATTATACTTCTCTAATTCACTCAACAAAATTTCGTACTCCTTTTTGATATCATCGCTATCGGCAGCTACTACAAAAAGAAGAATTGAATTTCTTTCGATATGGCGTAAGAACCTGTGCCCTAAGCCTCGTCCTTCGCTCGCTCCTTCAATAATACCAGGTATATCGGCAGCAATGAACGATTTATAGTCGCCATATTTCACTATACCTAAATTGGGCACTAAAGTGGTGAAAGCATAATCGGCAATCTCTGGTTTAGCAGCACTTATCACAGAAAGCAATGTGCTTTTACCTGCATTAGGAAAGCCCACAAAACCAACATCTGCCAAAACTTTAAGCTCTAATATTTTCCAATCTTCGGTACCTGGCTCACCAGGCTGATGATGACTTGGCGCTTGATTCACCGAATTTTTAAAATTTCCGTTGCCCAATCCTCCTCTACCACCTGGCGCAACGGTATAAGTTTGTCCGTCTTCTACAATCTCAAACTCCACATTCCCTGTCTCAGCATCTTTAACAATGGTACCCAGCGGCACATCTAAAATGATATCTTCTCCCCTTGCCCCAGTTTTGTTGCTCGAGCTTCCAGGCACACCATCTTCAGCGATAACGTGTTTTCTGTATTTAAGGTGAATGAGTGTCCAATGCTGATGACTCCCCCTCAAAATGATATGCCCTCCTCTGCCGCCATCTCCACCATCAGGCCCTCCTTTTGAAGTATTCTTATCACGATGAAAATGCATGCACCCCGCACCACCTGCTCCCGATCTAAAGCATATTTTAACGTAATCTATAAAATTGGAATCCATCTTTTTAGTTCTATTTAAAAGTTCAAAGTTCAATGTTAGCAAGGCAAAAAACCTTGAACATTGAACTTTAAAATTTGAACGTTTATTAAGCGTTTACGCCATCAATAGCCTCACATAAGGCATCGAAAATAGCCTCTACAGTGCCTACTCCTTCAATACCTACTTGCTTGCCTTGCGACTTATAATAATCTTTCAATGGCAAAGTTTGCTCATTGTAAACTTTAATTCTGTTTTGAATGGTTTTGGTATCTTGGTCGTCTGCTCTTCCACTCACCTTACCTCTACCCAACAAACGCGTTACCAACTCTTCTTCTGGCACTTCAAGCGACAACATTAAGGTAATACCTGTACCCTTTCCTTCCAACACTTTATCAAGTGCCTGAGCTTGGGGAGTTGTACGTGGAAAACCATCGAAGATGAAACCGTTTTTGTTTACACTTGAACTGATTTTATTATCAATCATTCCAATTACTACCTCATCTGGCACCAATTCACCTCTTTCAATCAAAGACTTAGCCTTCAATCCTAATTCTGTTCCTGCATTCATCTCTGCTCTAAGAATGTCTCCTGTAGAAAGATGTACCAAGCCATATTTTTCTAATAGTTTGGTTGACTGAGTCCCTTTTCCTGCGCCCGGAGGGCCAAATAAAACGATGTTCAACATATATTGGTTTTTAAAAACAAGGCGACTAATATAGTGATATTTGTTCAAGGTTCAATGTTTCGCCTTGAAGCTTAGCAAACTTTGAACTTTGAACTTTAAACTTTGAACTTTTTATTATCTTCGCAACTATGGAAAAACCCTTTTACAAAGGATTTAAAATTGGAGTGCTGGGCGGCGGACAGCTAGGCAGAATGTTGCTTCAGAAGTCGTATAGCTACAATCTAGAAATGGCTTTCGTTGATCCCGACCCAAAAGCCCCCTGTAGAGAAATTAGCAATTGGTTTTACAAAGGCGACCTAAACGATGCGCAATTGGTTTACGATTTTGGCAAAAAGTGCGATGTTGTAACCATTGAAATCGAAAATGTGAATGTAGATGCCTTAGCTAAACTAGAAAAAGAAGGCATTAAGGTTTTTCCTCAGCCTGCAGCATTAAAAACCATTCAAGACAAAGGTTTGCAGAAGTTGTTCTATCAAAAACACAACATCAATACCGCAGAATTTTACCTCATTGAGAATAAGAACGAAATATCTCTCTTTGCCGATAAATTCCCAATAGTGCAAAAACTACGCAAGGGGGGATACGACGGCAAAGGCGTTCAAATATTGAAAGATATTAATGATTTAGATAAAGCTTTTGACGCTCCTTCAGTTTTAGAAAGATTGGTAGATATCAAAAAAGAGATTTCTGTTATTGCTGCTCGTTCACAAGATGGCAGCGTTACTGCTTACCCTGCCGTTGAAATGGAGTTCAATCCAGAAGCCAATTTGGTGGAATTCTTATTCTCTCCTGCCGATATATCTAAAGAAGTGGAAGAACATGCCATGCAATTGGCTAAAGATATCATCACCAAACTAGATATGGTGGGCATTTTAGCCGTTGAAATGTTTGTGACACACAACAATGAAGTGGTGGTAAATGAAGTAGCTCCGCGCCCTCACAATAGCGGTCACCAAACGATTGAAGGGAATGAAACATCACAATACGATCAATTGTTGAGATGCTTAATCGGCATGCCACTAGGCAGCACCGAAATCACAGTTCCATCTGTAATGGTAAACCTATTGGGTGAAAAGGGCTATGTTGGCGCAGCAAAATACGATGGCATCGATAAAGTAATGGCCACAGCTGGCGTGAATGTTCACCTCTACGGCAAAAGCGAAACCAAGCCTTTCCGCAAAATGGGACACGTTACCATTGTCGACAAAGACCTTAACAAGGCCAAAGAAAAAGCAAGATTTGTAAAAGACACCTTAAAAATTATAGCATGAGCGCACAAGTAGGAATTATCATGGGTAGCCAATCAGATTTAAGAATCATGCAAGACGCTGCCGATGTGTTGAAAGAATTGGGAATTGAATTCGAAATCACTGTTGTTTCTGCGCACCGCACGCCCGAAAGAATGTTCGACTATGCTAAATCTGCTGCAGGCAGAGGCTTAAAAGTAATTATTGCTGGTGCTGGTGGTGCCGCGCATTTACCAGGTATGGTAGCTTCCCTTACTCCGCTTCCTGTGGTGGGAGTGCCTATCAAATCAAGCAATTCTATCGATGGTTGGGATTCTGTTCTTTCCATCCTTCAAATGCCCAATGGCGTTCCTGTAGCTACGGTAGCCTTAGATGCTGCAAAAAACGCAGGTATCCTTGCCGCTCAAATCATTGGTTCTTCTAATGCCCAAGTGCTGCAACGTATTGTAGATTTTAAAGAAGAACTGAAAGAGAAAGTGATGCAGAGTGTGGAGGAGATGAAGAAGAATAAATAAATCTTTTGATGAAGATAATAATTTGGATTCTTACATTATTTGCCGCTTTCGGTTTATTTGTTCTTGAAAGAGCCTTATTTGGTAATTTATCCCACGGAATTAATTGGATTATTATTGGCTGTATTTGCATTCTGCCAGCCATTTTCTTTGCTTTTTACTTATTTCTTCAAGCAAAGAAAGAGCACAAAGAAGTAATGAATGAGCTAAATTTATTTATTAAAGATGTCGAAGCAGTAAATGTCAATTTAGAAGACTGCGAAATACAAACAATAAATGATTGACATCCAATTCTCGAAGAAAACAAAACAATCAGTCTAATAAGCGGGAAAGCCATATTCAAAGAAGAAGAAATTCCATTTTCAGTAAAGATTGATAAGGATAAGACAAGCTTACAAATGAAGTTTATCTTGCAAAAAACAGGGACTCTTTACGTTAATAAAAAAAACAAGGAGAGCTATTATCTCGATTTAAGTTTCTTAGATTAATTCCTCCGCCTCGCTTAGGCTGCATTTTCTTTTGCCTAAGCGACTCCAACACTCCCTAAGCCTTTGGCTTTCTTTCTTTTTTAAATATTAAATTCGAGGCAAAGCCTCTGAGGTGGTAAGACCGCTTAGGCAAAAGAAGCCTAAGCGGAGCTGTGTGTGAGATGCAAAGTAAATTTATTCTGAATAAATCACGTCAATTTTCCCCGGCAGAGCGTTAAAGAAAATCCATTGTCCGTCGGCTGATTCTGTGTAAGAAAGTTCTTTACCATTCTGTGATAATGTCATTCTATTCCATCTCTTTTTCAACTTAACCGTTAATTCATGATTATAGACCTTAGCGTCTAAGGGACAATCGATCGCAATCTCCATCTTCCCCTTCTTATCCTTCACAATTTTGATAGTAGATGCCTTTTTCTCTTTGTGATATTTCACCGCATTTTCCAAAGTAGTTACCCAAATAGAATCCTCTCTAGATTTAAGCGAATCCATCATGGCCAGCATATAATCCTTTGGCATTGCATCCCAACCTTTGGTAGTCGCTAGAGAATCATCATAAACGGAATGCATCATAAACGTGAGCATACCACCTCCATTTTCGGCATAGGTAAGCCATCTCGACACTTTCTCTAATGTGATGATGTGCCAAATTCTAGCAGTTGGAATTTTAAAATAATCGGCGCTGTCTAAATCGAAATCGTACTTTATTCCTTTCTCATCAGCTGCATTTACAGCTCTAGCTGCAATGTGCTCTCTTTCAATCCAGCGTATCACTTCGGGATTCTTAGTACCCATTGGATATGCGAATGTTAAACACTGCGCACCAGGAACCGAATCCATGATCACCTTACGCGCACTATCAATTTCAATCTTGGCTTTTTCAAAAGGAATATCTGTTAAACTTGGATGCGTGATGGTATGATTGGCAATCTCAATACCGTTGGCATGTGCCAATCGCATCACCGGAAAAGCTGTTTTACGCCAATTGCCCACCTGAACGGTGACAAACATAGTGGCAGGAAGCTTTCTCTTGATCAATTCGGGAACAATGATTTCTTCTTGACCTTCTAACCAATCATCGAAAGTCATTATCACTGCACATTTTTTATTGTTGTACCAATTGGTGATTTGAACATCTTGGCTAAAAGAAATGGAATAGGCTAAAAGGAAGAGTAAGGTTAGTTTTTTCATAGTAGTGGTAATGCTTGAAGTAAAAATAAGATTTTTTTAGCGCTAATTTTATTCTTAGTACTGGACACATTTAGGACAAGAACTCCTTTCGGGTATGGGATTCCCTCTCGGAGGAGAGGGGTGCGACTTTGCTTGAGGGGAGGAGGGAGATGGATTAAGTTATTGTGAATCCATCTCCCTCCCACTTCACAGGCCTTTCACACCCCTCTCCTCCGAGAGGGAATCCCACACCCGAAAAAAGACAGTTTCCTAAATATTTAATGTTACAGATTACTTCAAATAAAAAACCCTTCGTTTTGCAACGAAGGGCTTCCCATTTTTTATTGTAGTTGTTGTATTACTCTGCTACAACTTCGAAAGAAAACTTAGCTGTTACTTCACGGTGTAATTTCAACTCCGCTTCGTAAGTACCCAAAGTTTTGATGCCTCCGCCCAAAATTTTGATATTTTTTCTTTCAACTTCTACTCCTGCAGCTTTCAAAGCATCACCAACTTGTACGTTGATTACAGAACCAAATATTTTTCCAGTCTCACCAGCTTTAGCACCAACTTTAACAGTTAAAGAAGCCAATTTAGCTGCTAAAGCATTAGCATCAGCTTTTGCTTTCTCATCTTTCTTAGCACGTTGTTTAACGTTTTCAGCGTGAACTTTTCTAGCTGCCTCAGTCGCCAAAACAGCAAATCCTTGAGGGATCAAATAGTTTCTTCCGTAGCCTGGTTTAACTACCACTACATCATCTTGGAATCCAAGAGGCTGCATATCTTTTTTTAAGATTACTTCCATGGCTAATAATTATTTTAAGTTATCGGCAACAAATGGCAACAAAGCCAATTGTCTTGCTCTTTTAATTGATTGAGATACTTTTCTTTGAAATTTCAAAGATGTACCAGTAATTCTTCTAGGAAGAACTTTACCTTGCTCGTTCAAGAACTTCATCAAATAATCTGGATTTTTGTAATCCACATGTTTGATTTTGCTCTTTTTGAAACGGCAATATTTGCTTTTCTTAACCTCAATCGAAGGAGGTGTTAGATATCTGATGTCGTCTGCTGCCATTGCTTTATTTATTATGCTTTAACTTCTTCTTTCTTTGATTTTTGAGACTTTCCTCTGAATTTATCATTGAAAGCTACACCATGTTGGTCAAGGCTAACAGTAATAAATCTCAATAAACGCTCATCTCTTTTGTAAGCCAACTCTAAATCGGCGATTACAGAGCCTGGTCCTTTGAATTCAATTAGGTGGTAAAACCCAGTTGATTTCTTTTTAATAGGATAAGCTAGTTTTTTCAAACCCCAGTTATCTTGGTGGATAACCTCAGCGCCTTTTTGTTTCAATAAGTTAACATACTCATTCACAGTCTCTTTCAGTTGTTCATCCGAAAGAACCGGCGTCATCACAAAAATTGTCTCGTATTGATTCATTATCAATCAGTTTTTAAAAAATTCAATCCGCCTCTAAAAAAAGCGGAGGGCAAAAATACAAAAGAATTTGTATCATGCAAATCTTTTTCAAAGTTTGATGTTGAAAAATAACTAGTTCAATTTTTAATGTTCAATGTTCAATGTTAGCTCTTCCTACCGAAAACCTCTTAAAAAGCACTATCTCATTGAAAATCAAAGATTGAATGCAACTCTGCTATCTTTAAACATTGAACATTAAACATTGAACATAATTATTATATTTGTTGCCGATGGAAGCATTCGTAGTATCGGCGCGCAAATACAGACCAGCCACTTTTGATGAGGTAGTGGGTCAACCTTCTATTGTAGGTACTTTAAAAAATGCGATAAGAAGTCAGCAAGTAGCTCAAGCTTTTCTATTTTGCGGACCGCGAGGCGTTGGTAAAACCACTTGTGCCCGTATCCTTGCTAAAACCATCAACTGCCAAAATCTTACTAAAGACATAGAACCTTGTAATGAATGTGAGTCGTGTACTTCATTTAATTCGGGACAGTCTTTAAATGTATATGAATTAGATGCCGCTTCGAATAACTCAGTAGAAGATATTCGAAATTTAGTAAACCAAGTGCGCATCGCTCCTCAGATCGGAACAAAGAAGGCGTACGTGATAGACGAGGTGCATATGCTCTCTCAATCGGCTTTCAACGCTTTCTTAAAAACATTAGAGGAACCGCCTGCTCACGCGGTATTCATTTTAGCTACTACCGAAAAACACAAAATACTACCTACTATATTAAGTCGCTGTCAGGTTTTTCAATTCAATAGAATTACCGTTAACGACATCGCTCTTCATTTAGAGGGTATCGCAAAAAAAGAAGGTATTGCTTATGAAAGCGAAGCTTTACATATCATAGCGCAAAAAGCCGATGGTGGTTTACGTGATGCTTTATCGATTTTCGATCAGTTGGTGACCTTCTCCAACAAGAACCTCACTTATCAGTCGGTAATTTCTTCTTTAAATGTATTAGATAGCGATTATTACTTTAAAGCAACCGACTTATTGCTTAAAAAGAACATTCCCGATATTTTACTTCTATTAAATGAGGTAATTGAAAAAGGCTTCGATGAACATAACTTTATTTTAGGCTTAGGAGAACATTTCCGCAATCTCTTGCTGTGCAAAAATGCTTCTACCGCTCATATCATTGAAACCTCTGAGAAAAACAAAGCATTATATTTAGAGCAAACAGCCAAATGTTCTGATGATTTGCTTTTGTGTGGCTTAGAAATCACCAACGACACCGACATCCAATATAAATCAAGCAAAAACAAACGTTTGCTGGTTGAATTGTGCTTACTAAAACTTTGCTCAGATAATTTGGCAGAGCTAAAAAAAAAAAGCTTCGCCGACTGAGAATTCCCTTACCTAAGGCCAGCTCCATCTTACAAGTTAACTCGAAAGTTCCTAGTAATCCTGCACCTGCTGTAAAAGCAAGTGAACCTGTAGTTGCTAAACCTAGCCTTGCTGCTCGACCAAAAGTTACGCTTAAGTCCATTGGCATCAATAAAATGCTCAACCCTCAAAAGGAAGAGGTCGTAGCAGAGAAAAGTGGTCCGCTTGAAACAAAAGCATTTACAGAAGCAGAATTGTTAGGTGTTTGGAAAGAATACGCCGAGGAGATAAAGGAAAAAGACTTAGATATCTACACCACTCTCACGCGACATAGTCCGAAATTAATCGACAAAAGCACCATCAACTTAAAGCTCGACAATAAAGCGCAAGAGCACGAAATCACAGATATCAAGGTTGATTTATTAGGTTTCATTCGTCATCGATTGAACAACTACGAGGTTGATTTAAAAACCTACATAGAAAAAGGTAGTGAAGAGAAAGGCTTATACACCTCTGCAGATAAATTCAAAAAGATGGCGCAAAAAAATCCAGCTTTGGAAGAACTTAAAAAGAAACTCGATTTAGATTTAGGATTTTAATGAACCTACTCATAGTGCTTATATGGTTTGTGATTTTCATTTTTCTCTTGTGGAAATTGCCCTTCTTCTCTAAATTCAATTTGAAACCACGAACTCTTGTTCTCTTGTATTTGATGCACGTTATTGCAGGCGTGGCTCTAAGCTTGATTTACACTTTCTACTATCCACAAAGAAATTTAGCAGATACTTTTAAGTACTACGATGACGCAAAGCCATTATACAATATTATTGGTACCCAACCCCTCGATTTTATTAGAATCATCATTGGCTATAAGAGCGACAACATTCATTTGAAACCTATCTTCGATCAAATGAACAATTGGTATGTCATTAACAATAAGTATTTGTACAACGATAACCGTACATTAATTAAGCTCAATGCCTTAATCATGTTGTTTTCTTTTGGCCACTATTATGTGCACATTCTATTTTTTGCAATGATTTCATTGATAGGAAAATTGTTCATTTATAAGGCGTACGAAAAACTTTTTGAACACAAAAAATCTCTCTTTTTCTTAGCTGTCTTTTTTGTTCCATCGGTCATCTTCTGGTCGTCGGGTATCTTAAAAGAGGGACCGCTCTTCTTCATCATTGGCCTACTTTGCTTCTCTTTCGAAAAATGGAGTGACAAGCTTAAATCTCTTAAGTATGGTACTTTGGTACTACTGTGTTTTTTCGCTTTATTCTTTGTGAAGTTTTATGTTGCGGTGACTTTGTTTCCCGGACTCATATCTCTGTTTTGGTTGAAAAGAAAAGAGTATAGAAAACCTTTGCTAAAGACAGCCATTGTGCATTTATGCTTTGTTATTGCAGCCTTGGCCTTCCATTTCATTACCCCATTTCATTCTTTTATTCACGGTTTAAAATGGCAAAAGAGCAATTTTTACGGATTAGCAAAAACAATGAATTCGGGCAGTGTAATACAAACACAAACTTTGGAAAATGATTTATGGAGTTTTCTATGCAATATCCCCGAAGGCTTGTTCAACGCCATTTTCCGACCGTTTTTATGGGATGGATTCATTCCTTCATTCTCACCTGTTGTTTTAGCATCTGCCTTAGAAAATGTGATACTTATTGTAATTTTTATTTTATGCTTTAAGTGGTTCAGTAAGCCAACATCAAAGATGCTGAGCTATGCCTTTTTCTGCTTCTCATTTACCTTACTGCTCTTTACTTTATCGGGAGTTGTAACTCCAATTATTGGCACCCTGGTGCGTTACAAAATACCAGCCATCTCCTTTTTACTCATGGGATGCTTCCTTTTGATTGATGCCCAAAAAATTGGAGAAATAAAACTTTTGAAACGAATTGAGAATTGGTTGTAAAAACTTTGTTTTAGCGATAAGGTAAGCGATCATCTTCGCTCAATTGATGTTTCGATGAGGAAGGCTTCAAAAATATCTCCACTACATAATTCCACTGCTCCACCTTTTCCCTACTCCAAAAATTAGAATAATTAAAAATTCTAGCGTGATCGTAAGAAATAAGCAGTTCTTTATTGGCCCTCCATTTTACTTGTAAATTAGCATCATGATCACAACTAAACACAGCCAATTCAACATCTAAATTGGTGATTTTTGAACCAGCAGGCACAATTACAATATGTGATGAAGTGGTAGAAGTAGCACCATAAAAAGATTCAACTACAACAGCTTCTACTTTGCCGTCGGCCGACTTCAATCTACTTTTCTCATAAATTGGCACTTCTTTTTGCGCACCGGCATCTTGTTCTGCGACTCCACCTGCTCCTACATCGCCGCCTACTCCACTTATTCCACCATTCTCCTCTGGTATATTAAGAAGCAATAAAGAAGTGATAAACAATAGCGAGAAAAGTGCAATCACAGAACGCGCAGCATTTTCAAAAAACCAATTTTTTATTTTTTCAATCATCAGTCGATATAAAGATTAAACAAATGTACTAAAACAAAAAATCCCCGCAATTGCGAGGATTTTCTTCATATAGACTTTTATTATTTCGTAACTACGAATTTTCTTCTTTCAACTCCTTCATTACTTACAATCTCTGCAAAATAAATTCCTGATGCAAAATCGCCTAAATTCACATTATGAACACCATTCAAAGTTGCCAAAGAATACATTGTTTGTCCGCTCAAAGAATACACTTTTAAACTCGCTCCTTGCAGCGCACTAGCATCTACGGTAAGTTCAAATGAAGCTGGATTTGGATAAATCGACCAATTTAAAGATGCATTTATATCTTCAACAGATGTAGCTGGATCGTTTTCATTATACAATTCAGTAACTTCTGCAGCAGTTAATTTTCTATTGTAAATTCTTACATCATCAATTTTTCCTTTAAAATATCTTTTGTTGGTTTGGTTATCAGAATAAGCCAACATCACCGGTTTGGAAGCACTAAAAGCACTTGTAAATCCTTTAGCGATTTTGCTTATTAGCTGTCCATTAACATAATACCACAATGAATCATTAGCATAAACCATTGTTAAGTGATACCAAGTATTATTTTGAAAAGCAGTGTTATTAACGATATACTTTTCTGAGTTATTGGTTGCATTGGTTGTTATGGCAAAAGATTTAGAATCGGTAGTTCTAACCATCATGCAATAACCTTCAAAATATGAATCGGTACCTGAAGTATTTTTAGCAACTATGATTGGATTATAGTTATACCCAGAGCCAGTGGTAGAAATTCCAGCCATATTCATCCATAAAGAAATACTTCCTGTAGATGGTTTTAAAACGGTTGAATTGCCCAAACTAATGTATTGGTTGGTACCATTAAAATTGTAAGCCGAGTTAGGGTTTCCAAATCTATCGGTAGTTAGGGTTGCACCGGTTACTGTGCCATTGTTTGATCCCACTTCGTCATTTGCATTACCACTATTGAAGTAGTATTTGGCAACTACCCCATTGTCAATTTACCCAAAAAGTGACACGGATAATAGACAAGAAAAAAGTGTAATTTTTTTAATCATAAATTTAGGTTTTAGTTTAAAGGCGAAAATAGAATTTAAAAGCGATTTCTTTCGCGAAAAAATACAAACGATTTACATTTCAATTAAGAACCAAGCAAACCCACTAAAGATCCTGTTCCCGAAGCCAGTGTATGCGATCCCTCTTGAATTGGTAGACGCCCCGATTCTACTTTTGATCCATCCAAAGAATGAAGCAATGGAGTTTCCCATTTCTTCTTAGCTATTAACATCATATGATTTGTTTAAGAATTTAATGGTTAAAGATAAGGTAAAATAGGGTATGAATATTTCCTTTAACCAGCATCGACAGAAACGCACTCTACAGTTGCATCAAAAATTAAATAATTTAAACTGAAAAACGACCATTCTTCAGCAGCTTACAAGATCACAACGCCATTAGTTTAAATCGATAAAATCGCCAAAAATTAGTTTTTCTAAGGCTTATAATGTGTTGAAATTCACATCAAGAAGTTCACCTGAATTTTCAAACATTAATTAAACCTATGAAAACTAAATCACTTTTATTCGGCACTTTGCTATGCAGCAACATCTTTGCACAAACACCAAAATCCTACACTGTTTTACGCACTTCTACACCTATTGTTATTGATGCAATAATGAATGGTTGGCAGGGCGCCAAAATCTCTGAGGACATGAGCATTTGCACAACAGGAAAATATGGTAATTCAGGAGGAAACTTCAGAATGCTTTGGGACGAAAATAATTTGTACATCTTTTTTCATATGGAAGACGCCAGTATAAAAACGAGTGCGCAAGCGCAAGATGCTTTCCTTTGGCAACTTGGAGATGTTGTTGAAATGATATTTGATTTCGACGGTAATGGACATCATTATTTAGAAATGGGAATCAATCCCGATGGTAGTAATTACGATTTCAATATGCTGTGCACAACTCCAGCATGTGGCGGATGGAACGACGATAAAGCATGGGATATTGCAAACATGGAAATTTCAACAAAAATTTACCGTTCAGCCGACAATTTTTTTGATTATGGATTTGATGTAGAAGTAAAAATACCTTTTAGTAGTTTTAATAATATGACTGGCTCGAATTTTCAAATGCCCACTAATGGCACTGTTTGGAAAGGAAATATGATGATGGTTGATTATAATGTTTCATCCTCTTCTCCTAACGAATATAACTCGTGGAGCACCTACCCTGCAGGTACACCAGCTTTTCATCAACCAAATTACTTTGGAAGTTTTATCTTCAGCGATGTTAGTGTTTCTACGAACGAAATTACAAGCAAGGCTTCTAGCTTAAATCTTACTCGTTCTCAAAACCATGATTTCATAGTAAATGGAAATGAAACGATTCTGGTGAAGATTTTTGATTTATCAGGAAAATTAATTCTGTCAAACAAACTTGGAAACAACGAAAGCATCAACATCAGCCACTTAGAGCAAGGGATGTACATTGTAAATTTGCAAGACAAAACATCAATGCAAAATTTCAAAATAATGAAATAACATTTAACCACCATTTAACTTCGCTTAGGCTTCTTAGCCTAAGCGATGTATTTTATGGCTAAAATGATGATTAAAATACCTATGAAATAAGAATACCAGGTAAAGAACCCGTAGCAGAAAGGGCACTATGAGATCCTTCTTGTATAGGAGCAACTCCTGATTCTACCTGCGACCCATCCAAATTCATTAGTGTGGGAACTTGCCAACTTTTCTTTGTTTTATTTGCCATAATTAATATCTATTGAATGAAATTAATCTAAATTAAAGATATATCGAAATAGCAATCAATTTAGCAGTTCGAGCAAATAAAGGGGAAATATTTTATCCAGTAGTTTCAGATTTAGCGAAGCGTAATCTGAAAGCACGGGTCTTTAAAGGGGAGCTAGAAAAACTAGTTTAAGAGGGAATAGAACCTGTGTTAGTTAATCCATCATGAGAACCTTCTGTACTTGGAATCACTCCGAGCGCCACTTCAGAGCCATCGAGATTTAATACTAATGGGGTTGACCAAATTTTCTTTTCTGATTTCATTGTATTCAAATTATACTTTTTAAAAGCGCTTGGTTATAACAACCTATATTAAAGGTTTCCTACTCTCTGCTAAGCAATTAATTATCATTTTGTTAATCAATCAATTGAAATAATTCTAATCAACCAGCGTCTATTTTTAGCATGAGCTAATTCCTTCTCTCGCATCGTGCTCATGGAAGTTATCGCTTGTTCAGAAACCAAAAGAACACTTTCACCAAATCCTTTTGCAATTAAGCGATTACCCTGTACACCTTTATCTATCAGATAGGCGACATGATATTCAGCTCTACGCTGTGATAATTTCTGATTGAATTCACTGTGACCGCGACTATCAGTATACTGTTCAATTTGAATTTTTAATTTGGGATTTTTGATTAAGAAATCAAACACAGAATCTAAGTCAGTCTTTGCGCTATCAGAACGAAAATTACCATTATAGCCAAACTTCATTTTAAAATGGTGTATACTTCCAACTTTAAATACAGAGTCAGTAAGTTTAAATTCCTCCCCATCCGACTTCACAATAGCAACACTTCTTGAAGTATCTTCTTTATGATACGTGTTCGTTGCAATATGCTCTACACCTATTTCTTTATCATTGTTATTGACTTTTATTGTATCATACTTGGAAACTACTTGTGCCGTTGAAGTCGAATAAAAAAACACGTACAAAACCAAAAGTAACTTTTTCATATTTTACGAGATTAAAAATTATCCAACTCCACTAAAATAAAAAATCCCCATCCGTCGGCTGACGGACAGGGACTTAAATTATCAATTAAAAATTAAGAATTCAACATTCAAAATTCTTTAGACTAAGCCTCTTCCAACTCCACCACTCTCTCAACACCAACAGAAATAGCTTTCATAGCACCCATAGCACCTCTTAAAGTTTTACCGATTTTCTCTACAGAGTGAGAACGGATAGCCTCGTTTACACGAACCAATTCTACGTTGTCAACGCCATTCCCTTTGCTTGCAGCGAAAGGTTTACCAATGATATCAGTTTCAACTTTTTTGAAGAAATCAGTCAATAATGGTTGACAAGCGTGGTCGAACAAGTAGCAGCCGTATTCAGCTGTATCAGAAATTACACGGTTCATTTCGAACAATTTCTTACGTGCAATCAAGTTTGCAATTAACGGAGTTTCGTGTAATGACTCATAGTAAGCAGATTCTTCTTTGATACCTACCTCAACCATCGCTTCGAAAGCCAATTCAACACCAGCCTTCACCATAGCCACCATCAACACACCATTATCATAGTATTCTTGCTCAGAAATATTTACATCACCAGCAGGAGTTTTTTCAAAAGCAGTTTCACCTGTAGCAGCTCTCCAAGTCAATAAGTTTTTATCGTCAGCTGCCCAATCGGCCATCATTGTAGATGAGAAAACACCAGTGATGATATCATCCATATGTTTTTGGAACAATGGTCTCATGATACCTTTCAACTCTTCAGCCAAGCTGTATGCTTTCAATTTAGCAGGATTGCTCAAACGGTCCATCATGTTAGTGATACCACCTTGTTTCAAACCTTCAGTGATAGTTTCCCAACCATATTGAATCAATTTAGAAGCATAACCTTTGTCGATACCTTTCTCTACCATTTTATTGAAGCAAAGGATAGAACCAGTTTGCAACAATCCGCAAAGGATAGTTTGCTCACCCATTAAGTCAGATTTTACCTCAGCAACGAAAGATGATTTCAAAACACCAGCTCTGTCGCCACCTGTACCAACGCAATAGGCTTTTGCATAAGCCCATCCTTTTCCTTCTGGGTCGTTTTCAGGGTGAACAGCGATTAAGGTTGGAACACCAAAACCTCTTTTGTATTCTTCACGAACCTCTGTACCTGGAGACTTAGGAGCAACCATGATAACAGTGATATCTTTACGAATTTGAGTACCTTCCTCTACGATGTTGAAACCGTGAGAATAAGCCAATGCAGAACCTTTTTTCATTAAAGGCATAACCGCAGCAACTACTGATGTATGTTGTTTATCTGGCGTAAGGTTAATTACTAAATCTGCAGTAGGAATCATTTCTTCGTAATTTCCAACAGGAAATTTGTTTACCGCAGCATTTTTATATGATTGTCTTTGGCTTTTGATAGCCTCATCACGCAAAGCGTAAGAAACATCTAAACCAGAATCTCTTAAGTTCAAACCTTGGTTTAATCCTTGAGCACCGCAACCTACGATGACGATTTTCTTTCCTTTAAGCGCTTTCACTCCTTCAGAAAACTCTGAACGATCCATAAACTCACAAGTACCAAGCTGAGCCAGCTTATCTCTTTGCGTTAAAGTGTTGTAATAATTTGCCATAAGTCTATTTTAAATTTTAATTGGTGTGCAAAAATGCGAAGATTTGTTGAATTATGTAAATAATTAAAGGGTTATTTTGAACTACACAAAATACTGAAACAAACTTGGATCATCATTAATCACTGTATAGTTAATTCCGTATTGCTTCATTCTTTCTAACAAACCAACATAATCTTCTTTGTGCTTTAACTCTACGCCTATCATTGCCGGACCACTTTCTCTAGCGTTTTTCTTCACGTATTCAAAGCGTGTGATATCATCATCTGGCCCCAATACTTTTGATACAAAGTCTTTCAAAGCACCCGGACGCTGAGGGAAACGAATGATAAAGAAATGTTTTAAACCTTCGTATATCATTGAACGCTCCTTAATTTCCTGCATTCTATCAATATCGTTATTACTTCCGCTCACCACACAAACTACTCGCTTTCCTTTTATTTCATCTTTATAAAAATCTAAAGCTGCTACCGACAAAGAACCTGCTGGCTCAACAACAATCGCTTCTTCGTTGTACAAACTCAAAATGGTGCTGCACACCTTTCCTTCAGGAACCAAAACCACATCGTCAATCACTTCTTTGATGATTTCAAATGTTTTGTCACCAATTCTTTGTACTGCCGCGCCATCCACAAACTTGTCGATTTCTGCCAACTCCACTACCTTACCTGCTTCTAGCGACTTTTTCAATGAAGGCGCTCCTGCCGGCTCAACGCCCACCAATTTGGTTTTCGGACTCAATGTTTTGAAATATGAACCCAAACCACTCATCAAACCACCTCCACCTACAGGCACAAAAATGATATCTATATTTTTTAGGTCTTCATGAATCTCTTTTGCAACAGTTCCCTGACCTTCAATAACCTTTACATCATCAAATGGATGAATAAAAGTTAAACCTTCCGCTTTTGATACTGCCAAAGCTTGCTTGTAACTGTCATCATAGGTATCACCAGCCAATACAACCTGTACTTTATCTTTACCAAACATCTTCACCTTCTCCACCTTTTGCTTTGGTGTTGTAGATGGCATGTATACTTTACCGTGTATACCCAATAAATTGCACGAAAAAGCAAAGCCTTGCGCATGATTACCTGCACTGGCGCAAATCACTCCTTTGTTTAAAATTTCTTGCGGCAAAGATTGGATTTTGTTGTAAGCACCACGAATTTTGTAAGAACGTACCAACTGTAAATCTTCTCTTTTTAAATAGACTTCACAGCCATACTTATCCGACAGCGACAAATTCTTTTGCAAGGGTGTGCGCATGGCAACACCCTTCAAATTCTCAGCTGCCTTATCTATATTTTCTACACTAACTAACACTTCCTTTAACTCCATCAATAACATTGTACTTTAAACATTGAACTTTGAACCAATTCTAAGCTTCTCCTATTTCCTGAAGGTAAGTATGCAAATTTCTCATTGGCTTAGATACCGCAACTCTTCCCGAACGAACAAACTCTAATATCCCATAAGGTTGTAAGGCATTAAACAATGCTCTTGTGTCTTCGTTACCACCTGTTTTTTCAATTACACAGAACTCAGAATCAACATGGATAAAACGAGCATTGTGTGCCTGAACGATAGAATTAAAATCGTGTCCGGTTTGCATTTTGTACAACGCTATTTCATTTGCTACAACTTCCTCATCAACAAAGTAAGAAGCCATCAACACCTCAACCAATTTCTCAATTTGAAGCGTAACATTTTGTGCCGTTTTTTCATTCGTCATCACCACAATTGTAAAGCGATGCACACCTTCTTTTTCCGACTCAGAAGTGGTTAAACTTTCAATATTTATTTTTCTTCTCACGAAAATTTGTGTGATTCTATAAAGAATACCTGCGTAATTCTCAGAAAAAACAGTAATCGTATATTTTTTTATATCTGTACTCATTTGTTGTTCAATTAAAAATTAAAAATTCAGAATTAAGAATTTATCATTCTAGTCTTACTTCATTAACTGCTGCGCCCTGTGGTATCATTGGGAATACATTCCCCTCTTGCTCTACCATTACCTCTAATAAATAAGGACCATTATGCGCCAACATAGTTTTTAAAGCTGTTTCCAAATCGGTACGTTTGTCGATTTTCTTCGCCTCTATACCGTATCCTTGCGCAATCATGCAGAAGTTAGGATTAATCAATTCGGTTTGAGCATATCTTCTGTCGAAGAACAGCTCTTGCCACTGACGAACCATTCCTAAGAAATTGTTGTTCAAAATGATGATTTTTACTGCCGCATTAGTTTGGAAAATAGTTCCCAATTCTTGAATGTTCATTTGGAATCCACCATCACCAATAATCGCCACTACTTCTCTTTCGGGCTGAGCCATTTTAGCACCAAAAGCTGCAGGCAAACCAAAGCCCATAGTACCCAATCCGCCAGATGATACGTTGGCATTGGTTGATTTAAACTGATAATATCTAGTAGCAATCATTTGATGCTGACCAACATCGGTAACCAATACGGCCTGACCTTCAGTAATATCACTCAATTTGCGAATAACCTCAGCCATTTTAATAGCTTCTGTTTGCGGAGTTAAGTCAAGTTTAAACACCTTTTCGTGCTCAATTTTATCACACTCCTTAAACTCTTGCAACCACTCTTTGTGCTCTTTTCTATCCAACAAAGGCAACAAGGCATGCAGAGCTTCATTAGCATCAGCATGAACCGGAATGTGAACCGGTACGTTTTTACCAATTTCTGATTTATCTAATTCAATATGGATCACCTTAGCTTGTTTCGCATAAGCGTTTAGTCTACCAGTAACACGGTCATCGAAACGCATACCAACAGCAATCAACACATCACACTCATTGGTTTTAATATTCGGACCGTAATTTCCATGCATACCCAAATAACCAACATATAGTGGATGATCGGTTGGTAATGCCGATAACCCTAATAAAGTAGAAGCTGCAGGAATTCCCGCTTTTTCAATTACTGCTTTTACTATTTCTTGCGCATGCGACAATAACACACCGTGTCCAACCAACATATATGGTTTTTTTGCTGCATTGATAGCCGCAGCAGCCTCCTTAATTGAATCCATGTTCAATTCTGGTTTCGGCTTGTAGGAGCGAATATGTGTGCATTTTTTATACTCAAATTCGAAAGAATCAAACTGAGCATCTTTTGTAATATCAATCAAAACCGGACCAGGTCTCCCTGTGCTAGCAATATAAAACGCTTTTGCAATAGCCTTAGGAATTTCCGAAGCTTTGGTTACCTGAAAAGACCACTTAGTAATGGGTGCGGTAATACCAACGATATCGGTTTCTTGAAAAGCATCGGTTCCCAATAAATGACTACCAACTTGCCCTGTTAAACAAACTACCGGAGTAGAATCAATCATAGCATCGGCAATACCGGTAACTAAGTTAGTAGCTCCCGGACCAGAAGTAGCAATTGCCACCGCTGGTTTATTGGTTACACGTGCAGCACCTTCGGCAGCATGAATTGCTCCTTGCTCATGGCGCACTAAGACGTGATGAATTTTATCTTGGTATTTATACAACTCGTCATACACTGGCATAATTGCTCCGCCAGGATAACCGTAAACAACTTCAATTCCTTCTGCTAGTAAAGAAAGAACAACAGCTTCAGCTCCAGTTACTTTTTTCATTTCTGATTTTTTTTCTGTTTTCGTTTTCTCTTGTTCCATGATAGTTTCCATAACCCTTATTTATTAAAAAAGCCTTTCCCGATTTCGAGAAAGGCTTGTTCTTTTTATAGACGTGCTTTCTCACCCCAGAGAGGAGACAACCACGACAATAATATTGTTATTTAAAAAATTCATTTTCAGTTTCAGGCTACAATAATAGTAAAAGATTCAATTACCCACCTAATTTTTTGAATATATTTTTCTTTAAATATCAATTACTTATCGGTAATACAACCTTCAGATGCAGGGCCAACACTCTTAGCGTACTTTGCCAATATACCTCTAGTTGGACCAGCTTTTGGTTTCCATGATTTGCGACGCTCAGCCAATTCAGCATCAGAAACCTTAACATCTATAGTATTCTTGATAGCATCAATACGAATGATATCGCCATCTTTTACCAAACCGATGTTTCCACCTTCTTGGGCTTCCGGACAAATATGTCCTACCATGAAACCGTGAGAACCACCGCTAAAGCGACCATCGGTAATTAGAGCAACGTCTTTCCCTAAACCGGCGCCCATCACAGCAGATGTTGGCTTCAACATCTCAGGCATACCTGGTCCGCCCTTAGGCCCCTCGTATCTAATAACAATCACATTTCCTTTTTTCACTTTACCACCTAAAATACCATCAATTGCAGCAAATTCGTCGTCGAAAACAACAGCAGTTCCTTCAAACAACTCTCCTTCTTTTCCTGTAATTTTTGCTACAGATCCTTTAGTAGCAAGATTTCCGTATAGAATTCTAATGTGTCCAGTCTCTTTTAAAGGCTTATCGAAAGGCATGATCAAATCTTGCCCTTCTTTCAAACCAGGAACAGAAGCTAAATTTTCAGCTAGAGTTTTACCCGTTACAGTTAGGCAGTCGCCATGAAGTAAACCTCTTTCTAATAACATTTTCATTACTGCAGGAACACCTCCAACAGCATGTAAATCCTCCATTAAATATTTACCCGATGGTTTCAAATCGGCCAAGAAAGGCGTTTCATCACTCATCTTTTGGAAATCATCCAAAGTCAATTTAACATCAACCGCATCGGCCATAGCAATTAAATGCAATACCGCGTTGGTAGAACCACCTAAGATAACGATCAATCGCATGGCATTTTCGAATGCTTTGCGCGTCATGATATCACGTGGTTTAATGGCTTTCTCCATTAAGTTTCTTAACGCTGCGCCTACATTCTTCAACTCTGCCTGCTTCTCTTTGCTCAAAGCTGGAGCAGAAGACGAATAAGGTAAGCTCATTCCCATTGCTTCAATTGCAGAAGACATTGTGTTGGCTGTGTACATGCCACCACAAGCACCTGCGCCCGGACAAGAATTTTTGATAATTCCTTTATAATCTTCGTCACTCAATTTACCTTGGTTTTTCTCACCCAAGGCCTCAAATGCAGAAATGATATTTAATGTTTTACCGCAATAGTGTCCGCCTGCAATAGAACCCCCATACACCAATATTCCAGGACGATTCAATCTTCCCAAAGCAATCATTGCTCCTGGCATATTTTTATCACAACCTACAACTGGCACTACAGCATCGTAAAACTGAGCATTTACAACCGTTTCTATAGAATCGGCAATAATATCACGAGAAACCAAAGAATATTTCATTCCTTGAGTACCATTCGAAATACCATCACTTACTCCAATTGTATGAAAAATCAAACCCACTAAATTAGCATCCACTACACTTTTCTTAATATCTGTTGCAAAACCGTTTAAGTGCATATTGCAAGTGTTACCTTCATAACCCGTACTTACAATACCTACTTGAGCTTTGTTCATGTCTTCATCTGTTAAACCTACACCATACAACATTGCTTGAGAAGCTGGTTGCGTTGGGTCTTGAGTGATTGTTTTACTGTGAATGTTTAATTCTTTTGCCATGGTTAAATTTTTATGAGTTGCAAAGATGCAAAAAAAAAACATCCGCCCCTTAGCTAAGTGCGGATGTTACATACATATTTTAATTACTATTTAGTGAGCAGCTGGCACTCCGCCCTCTTTCACATCAGGAAGTGGTCCTGCTGGATCTGGCAACAAACCAAAGACCGTAGGATCGAAATAATAAACAATCAAGAAAATGACAAGCAATAACAAGAAACCAACTAGGATAAATACAAACTTCTTGAAACCTGCATTCTCCTTATCTTTCTCTTTGCCTTCCATGATACGCTTGATATCATTTTGCACTCGAATAAAAGCACTCTTATTCTTAACAATATAATCTACTGCACCATACTTTACTGAGTTTACAGCGACATCTATATCCTCTTGGCCAGATAACATCAACACCTCTACATCTGGCGCGATTTGCTTTATTTCCTGTAAAACTTTTATTCCCGACATGGCCTCGGGCTTTTCACTATCAAGAAAATAATCGAGAATAACGATATCAGGCTTTTTGCTGAGGGCTTTCAATAAAGACTCCCCATTCATAAAAGTTTTAATTGTTAAGCCTTTATTCTGACTAAGATTATGAACTGCCGTTTTTAAATACAATTCATCGTCATCAACAAGGTAAATTAGAGTATTAGCCATAATTTTTATTTAATATCAATGTTGCAATTGAGTTAATTCTTGTTTTAATTCTGCTTCAGCCAAAGGGTATTCGCTCACTACTTCATTAATTAAGCCGGGTATTTTATCTAAATCTTTATTGTTTAGCCCATATTCCTGAAGCAATTTACTCACTTCTACCATTTTACTCATCCCCATAAACGAAAAACTCGTCTTCAATTTATGCGCAATACCACCTATTTGCTGATAATCTTTGGAAACCAAACACTCTTGCATTTTTGAAATAGAATCAGGCGTCGTTTTGATGAAAGAAACTATTAAATCTTCCATGAAATCTTTACTTCCTAATGAAAGGTCATTTAAGTAGTTTAAATCAATGTGTTGGCATTTTCCCATAAGTTACGTTAAGCCCGTTCTACAAGTTTAGCAATTTTTTGTTTCAATTTATCAGGATTGAATGGCTTCAAAATATAATCATCCATTCCTGCTTCTAAATATTTGTTGTCGTCAGACTCAGTAAATATGAACGCTGTCATAGCCAAGATAGGAATATTTTTCTTTGGCTCAGAAAATTCGTTTCGAATAATTTTCGTTGCTTCTAGGCCATCCATCTCGGGCATCATAATATCCATCAGTATAATATCGTAATCTTTGTTTCTGAATTTTTCCAGAGCAATCTTACCGTTCTCAGCTATTTCTACTTCACAACCAAAGTTATTTAAAACACGCTTGGCTAAAATTTGATTGAGTTCATTGTCTTCGGCCAAGAGTATTTGTAATTTACCAAGCTCAATAACCTGATTGTCTTCTTCAATTTTAATTTCAGCTGATCTAGAAACTCCTTTAGGAAAAGTAATTTCAACAATGAATTTAGACCCCTTATCTAGCTCACTTTCCACCTTAATCTCTCCTTGCATCAAACCAACAATTTTCTTTACAATTGTTAACCCTAAACCTGTGCCTCCATATTTTCTCGTTGTATCACCTTTAGCTTGAGTAAAACTTTCAAAGATATTTTCCAACTTATCATTAGGAATCCCTATTCCTGTATCCTCAACAACAAACTGAATCTTCGCGTTTTTGGTGTCTTCTAACAGTGATTTTACAGATAGCGACACTTTACCTTTAGCAGTAAACTTTACCGCATTGCTGATGAGATTTAACAAGATCTGATTCAAACGAACAGGATCGCCTATTAAGTAACTTGGAACTGATTCAGGCAATTCTAAAACAAGCTCTATTCCTTTATCTTTGGCTGCCTGGCCTTGCATTTTTAAAACTTCTGCCACAACAGTTTTCAAATCAAATTGTGCAGATTCAATAGTCATTTTACCCGCTTCAATTTTAGAGAAATCTAGAATATCGTTGATAATAACAATCAAATTTTCTCCCGAAATCTTTACCGATTGCAAACTTGTTCTTTGGTCATCTGTTAGATCGGTCTTAAGCACCAAATTGGTAAAACCGATAATAGCATTCATAGGCGTTCTAATCTCATGACTCATATTGGCCATAAAATCTTGCTTCACCTTTACCGATGCTTCTGCCAATCTTTTCGCTTCTGCCAACTCCTTATTGATGCGAACTAAGTAAGCCAAATTTTCACTTAATTTCTTTTCGGTTTGCTTTCGTATGGTAATGTCGGTAGCATTGGCAAAACATTTCCCGTGTTTAACCACAAGTTTCCATCTCATCCACTTCTCGGCGCCCGATTTACCGCGCATTCTATTTTCAAAAACGAAAACATCAGCATTGTTACCTAGTTCTTCCTGAATGATGCTTTTGGTGTCATCAATATCTTCATTGTTGAAATACTTAAGCAGCGATGTGCCAACCACTTCTTCAACATCGTAATCGAGCAATAACTTAAAAGTTTGATTTACCTGCTCCACCACAAAAGTATCTAGATCGAATATGCAGGTAATATATATCGAGTTATCTACCAGACTATTCAAGTTTTCCAACATCACATTTTGTTGCTCTAACTCATTTTTCTGACGATACAACTCAAGATATGTCTTAACCTTTGCTTTTGTTATCTCAACATCTAATGGCTTAAATAAATAGTCTACCGCTCCCGTTTCATACCCCTTAAGAACATATTGTTGTTCTTTGCTAATCGCTGTGACAAACAAGATAGAAATACCTGCAGTCTTTTTATTTGATTTCAATATCTCAGCAACTTCAAACCCATTCATCTCGGGCATCTGAACATCAAGAAGAATTAGGGCAATAGGCTCATTCAATGCAATTTTAAGCGCCTCTTTTCCAGAGGTGGCTTTGAAGAATTTCCTATCCTTACCAGCCAACATCTTCTCTAGGGCGTAAATATTTTCTGCCACGTCATCCACCAACAAAATATTGGCCGGCTCGTCTTTCCTTTGCACTTTAAACATGTTCTAGTACCTTTTTAATATTTTCTAATATCTGTAGCTCAGTATTTGCAGATTTTTCAAGCCATATCAACCTACCTATTGACTTCAAAACAGTAATTTCTCCATCAACTAAATCATCTTGATCAACGAGCAAAACCTTAAAGCCTCTTTCCTTTGACTTTACTAGTAATTCTTGCAAAGAACCAATCTCCTCTACCTTGCAATCATACTTTTCAAACAATGCGTTAAGTTGATAGACATGCAAAATATCTTTGCTAAAAATATGTATCGATTTACCTCGTAAATATTTAGAGTATTCCTGATGAATTAATTTATCAATGTTCAACCATTCCACTTTTTCGGTTTTGGCTACAACCTCATCCTTTTGAATATTCTGCCTAATGGTGTAATCTATCAAAGGAAAATTAACAGTAAAACTAGTGCCTTTTCCTGGCTCACTGCTAAATTCAATTTCTCCGCTTAACAAATGCACTAAATTTTTTGTGATCGACAACCCCAATCCCGTTCCTCCATATTGTCGGCTTATTGAACCATCTGCTTGCTTAAATGCCTCAAATACCTGACTCTGTTTATCTTTTGGAATGCCTATTCCGGTATCAGTAACAACAAATGAAATCATGGAAGTGGATTGCTTCACATCTAAAGTTACTGTACCCCCTTCTGGTGTATACTTGATGGCATTTGAAATGATATTCTTTAAAATTTGCTGCAATCGATGTTTATCAGACATGAACAAAATATCTCCTATCCTATTTGTCCATTCTAAATTCATCTTCTTCTCTTTTGCCAAGGGCTTAAAAACACCATGAACATCATCTAAAACCTCCACCAATGACACCTGCATGATTTCAACATCCAATTTACCTGCTTCAATTTTAGACAAATCAAGAATATCATTAATCAATCGCAATAACGAAGCACCCGACTTATGTATCACAGCTGCTGAATCCACTTGATCTGGAGTTAAATTTCCTTCACTATTTTCTTTCAATAACTGAGAAAGTATTAACAAGCTATTTAACGGAGTTCTTAGTTCATGAGACATATTCGCTAAAAACTCAGATTTGTATTTATTGCTCAATCTTAACTCTTCAACCAACTGATTCATCTCAGCTGTGGTGCGCTTAAGCGACTCCTGCATATTTACAATCGCTTTACCTAAAATATCATATGGCCCCCTAATTTTAACTGGCACATCATAATTACCTTTTCCAATTTCATTGGCAATATCAGCCAATTCCTTAGTATTTTCAGCCAAAGAGAGAAATGCTTTGGTTAAGTCGCCAATTGAATCTTTGGTATAAACTTCTAAATCTATATCGGTATTTCCATCTTCAATTTTCCTTGCAGAAATACTCAATCGTCGCATTTGATTATTTACCGACCTTACAGAAAAGGTAATCATTAACACCACCACCAAAACAGTAATTAAAACCAATGCTATTGATGAATTAATGGTATCATTAGCCAAAGAAATATCATCATTCACAACCTTGTCTATTTCAGAAAGAGAGAGGCTCTCCACCGAATAAATGATATTAAGTGCGCTTGTTGTGCTAAACCACCAATCTTCCGATGAATACTCGTACAACTTATCGTTAGGATGAGTGAATGCATATGCAATCATTTCACGCATTTTAGCAACACTTCCCTGACTAAAATCGCGACAGAAATTATCACTTAAGGCGGGCGAAGCTAATTTTATGAATGATTTTAGATTACTTTCAAAAGCACCTTTCTGACCTGCAAATTTCCCATAATCCAAACCATCAAACAAATGCATATCAAAGGCCTTGTTAACGGTAGTTCTCATTCTACCTAAGGATTCTTTGGTATTCACTAAAGAAATATATGCTCTAATCGGATCATTTGTTTTTTCTGTCCTTGCAGAAGTAGAAATCGCTACGATCTTATCGATCATCTTTTCTATGTGGGTAGAAAAATAATCATCGGCTTGCTGATAATCATAAACGAAGCCTTCTACATTCCCTCTCACTCTTTGTATGGCTTTAATCTCCTGAAAAAAAGAACTATCCAAATGTTCTTGCTTTACCAAACTTTTAATTGAATACACCAAAGAATCACTTTGCTTCACTTGCTCTCTAAGTTTAAACTGCATCTCGGGAGTAGCATTGTTGATGTATAGAACAGAAAAGTCTCTTTCTTTTTGAAATTCATGAACCAACTGCGAAATAAGTTTAATTTCTTGAGTCCTCTTTCCAATCACTTCTAATTTATCCTTTTCTTTAAACTCAAACAGAATTTTTTGCACAGAAAACCAGCACACAATAGCTAGTGGGAACAATGTCGCTAGCAATAGTTTTTGTCGGAAACTAATTTTCTTCAGAAACTGCATTAAAATTGGTTTGGCCGTTATACTTCATCGAACAATAAAGGTTTTAAAAACCTTTTTTTTATTACTTTCATTCTTAAGTAAATAAAAATGACGTTGAATTAGCATGTGTTTCTTATGAATCAAAATATTAGATCTCTCTTACTGAATATAGCTGCGCTTGTCCTTATTATCCTTTTCATTTGGCAAGCTTCAACAATATTAATCTACTTAATAATATCATGTGGTTTTGCGGTGATAGGCAATAATATTGCCGACAAATTTGAACTTATTAAAATCAAGAAAAAGACTATTCCTCGATGGCTCTCCGCCCTAACAATCATCTTTTCTATCTATTTCACAATCTTCCTTCTGCTTGGAGCACTTTTACCTATTTTTGATCAACAATTAGAATCGCTTAGCAATATCAATACCGATCAATTATTGTTAAACCTTCATGACCCTATTCAAACAATTCAATCCAAATTTCAACAATGGAGCGGCAATGAACATTTTGATCTAATAACAACGATAAAAGAGCAGTTGGCTTCTTTACTCAGTTTCTCTAATGTATCTTCTTGGCTAGAATCCATTACATCAATCGCTACAGAAATCCTCTTTGGCTTATTCTCCATTACTTTCATCACCTTTTTCTTGATAAAAGACGGGGATAAAATTTACAATAATTTGATTGCCCTGCTACCCCAAAACTCTAAAGTTAAAGTTGAAAATATCATAGCAAGTTCATTGGTTCAATTAAGAAAATACTTTCTGGGTGTTGCTCTAGAAACAGTGATAATCGCTGCACTATTATCGATCACACTAGGATTTGCAGGAGTTGAACAATACCTGATAATTGCCATCATAGCAGCACTTTTAAATATCATTCCCTATATTGGTCCGATTAGCGCTATGGTAATTGCGGCAATCATTATTGTAGCCGGCAATTATGAATTACCCTTTGAAGCCGAACTTTTACCTTTGCTTACAAGAGCGATTGTAATCATGATCATCGTGCATTTCATTGACTCTCTACTCCTTCAACCCTATATTTATTCATCTAGTGTAAATGCTCACCCTCTAGAAATCTTTTTGGTGATACTAGTGGCAGGCAGCGTAGGTGGAATTATGGCTCTAATTTTTGCTATCCCAGCTTACTCCGTACTTAGAATAATTGTTTCTGAATTGAAAGCCAAGTCGATTACTGAATGATATACCTCAACATTAAGGCATAATCCATATTGTAATATCGATTGTTGTTGGTTAAATCACCGGTGTTGTATTGCACATAAGGACGAATTTGCGCACCAATGGTCAATGGAACAAACTCCAAGTTGTATTCTGCCCCCAAAACCCCATCAATACCTATTTTAAATGCTGATGTTTCGTTTGTAGCTTTTGTCATCCAATAAGCGGTATGAAAGCCTCCGCCAAACGACCAGCTTAGGCTGGTAGTGTGTAAAGTCGAAGAATGTATCTCTTTGTGAAATTCATACAAACCAACCAACAATCCTCCTCTAGCAAAGTTATCATGCACATATAGGGCATTGATTTGAATATTTTGTTCGGGTTGTAAAAACTTCTTGAAGGTTAATCCCATTCCTTCTTTACCATACATCACCCCTATAGAACTTTCATATTGAGCGCTAGCTATTGATGAAATAGTAATCGTTAAAACAAGTAGTAGTATTCGTTTCATATAAATTGGTTTTAGTTAAATATAAAAAAAAACTCTCCGAAATTCGGAGAGTTTTTTCTAAAAGATTTAAGTTTTCTAATATTCCCAGAAATCCTGTTCCATATTAAAAACACCATCCTTAATTTTTTTTGATTCTAAAAGTAAATCAAGATTGGTAGTGTATTCGTTCAATTGTCTATCGTAAACGTTACTTGTTTTGTAGATATAACTGCTGAAGTTTCTCTTCCAGAAAATATCTTCAAGAGTTCTTTTCTCAGAGTCACTATAGCGGTTAAAAACAATCTCGTTTGCGAAAATATGACGAGCCTCTGGGAAATAAATCCAGAACAATGGTTTTTCACCTTTGTAGTTTCCTTCAGCATCGAAAACTTCTTGTACCGGACACATACCAATGATTCTAACATCTAAAACCGATCTTTGTTTATCAAAGAACCAATCTTCTTTAACTCTGTAACGCTTCACTGAAGAAGGCTCAAAATCAATTTTAATTGGTTTAGGAATCATGTTACCTTCATCATCTGGTACTTGCAAAGTATCATATTTAACTAAGATATTTTCAATCTCAGATTTCTCCATCTTCAATTTGAATTCTTCATCAGCATAAGCTGTTAAGCCTTCAAGATCATCTGGACTCTTAGCGCGATCCATTATCACCTGAGTTAAACTTTTTCTACCACCAATTGGAGTGATAGGATAGTACAGAGGATGATTCATTTTCTCACGTAAGTCGAGAATTCTCCACATACGTTTGGACCACATTACATCTGCCTCTCTAAGAGACGGGTAAGGAATGTGTTTTCTTTCGGTATGATGGGTTGGAGTATAAACACCATCCAATAAGCTTGGCTCATCTTGTGCAAAAGAAGTATTGCAAAGAATTGCGCCAGCGGCCAACAACACAAATTTGTTTATAATCACTTTCATATAGTTAAATATTTAGTTTGCAGTGAAAGATAATGTACCTAAAGAACGTTTTTCACCATTTGGCATTGTTACTTTAATGTTCTCAAAGTAAACTTTAGTTCCCTTTTGAACACCACTTAACATAGCTTTCATTTGAGGCGTTAATGTATTCGATTTTGAAACCTCAGTTTTCAAGTCACCTTTAATATTCATGGTTAAGTCAAAAGATGCAATAGTAACTTTCATCTCAAAGTCGAAGTTTTCCATTACAGCATCCACCTTATCAACAGCTTTCAATAAACCAACTTGAACTGGTCCGCCATTTTTACCTAAAATTTTAGCTACTGGAGTTGGCAAAGATTTAACACGGAATTCCATGCTACCCAACGCACCACCACCAGCTTTATTAACTGTAACTTTAAATTTACCTGCAGTTTTTGGATTCACGATATACTCCCCTTCTTTACCAGCTTTAGTAAACTGTAAACCTGGAGCAGAAAGGCTAATATCTTTCAAGGCAACACCTGGAGCAGAAACTGAAACTGGGTTAGGTAAACCTATATAAAACACGTTCATTTTAGTTGCAGCGATAGTAGCACTAGGCTGAGCAACCATATAAGTGGTTTTAAACCAGTAGTAAGAAATTCCATTTTTACCAGGAACTTTAATTACTCCCATTAAATCAGTTGGACCAGGAGAACCTGCTCTCTTCTTGAATAATCCTTTACCAGCAACAACTGGAACTTCTTCATCATAAGAACCTTTCTTAAATAATGATTTTAAGAAAGCCTCATTATCATCTGGATTCTCAACTTTTCCATTATTGAATTTGCTAGTATCTACAAGTCCGGTATAGACCTTAGGCACGATGTTACTGTTATAAGCAGAAAGGAAAATACTTCCTTCTAATTCTTCACCCGTTAATACATAACCAGATTTCATAACAGCCATACCTTCGGCTTTATTCACTGTCATACCATCACCTTCCAATCTAGAAGCAATTCTTTCCACAACTTCTGCTTCTGCATTTCTTACATAGGTTTGCAAAAGAGTTAAGTTAGCGGTAACAGCTGCCAAAGGAATATGCTCAGAAATCAATGAAATCCATGGATGCTTAACACCATCTTTATCTGTTGAATCTTTAGTAGACAACATTTTGGTACATCTGTCGACAAGCGCTTTGTCTTCCTTATCTTTAGCAGGATTAAGAATTGAATCTTTAACGAATTTATTTGCAATCAAATCGCTAAACTCTTCCATTGCTTTTTTCAAACGCTCACCTTTCTCGCTAGGGGCGTCGTTTGTTAAGTAGTACTCAGCACCTTTATCTTGATTGTCTTTACCAAGTGGAATCGAATCTTCATCTTTACCACCTGTCATGGTGTAAATCATATAGTTCTTATCATCTTCAATCATTTTATAAAGCTTGTCTGCTTGCGTTTTTAAAACGTTAGCTTGAGCTTCAGTTTTCTTAAGAGCTGGAATTTTTGCAGCAGCTTTTGAGATTACTGCGTAAGCACTTGCATTTTTAACTGCAAAGTTTTTATTGGTACTTCCAATACCATTTTCTAGAGCAACGAAGGCGTTCAAAAGGTCTTTTGACGCATTCATTGCCAACATCGCCAAGAGTACGAGGTACATAATACCAATCATCTGCTGGCGGGGACTGAGTTTCTCTGCTGACATTTCTAAATATCTTTAGGTAGTTAAACTTTAATTATTAATTAAATAAATCCGCTTACTAACGAATTGTCATTGCAGACAACATGTTACCGTAAACAGTGTTCAACTTGCTTAGATTTTGTCCTAATACAGCTACTTCCTCTTTGTATTTCTTAGTATCTTCAACAGAAGCACTTAAGTGTTTCAACAATTCGTTGATGCTTTCAGTTACTTCAGATGACAAACCAATACTATCTTTAGATGCTTTTACTTGTTTTGCGTAAACCTCATTCAATTCAGACAAGTTGCTAGTCATTTTAACTAACTCTTCCGCATAAACATTACCTTGACCTTTCAAATCAGCCAATCCTGTTAACGCTTCAGAAGCGCGCGTATAAGAATCTGATAATTTATCTACGTTTGAAGACGCGCCTTTCAATTTTTCAGCGAACTCGCCACCAGCAGCACCAGCAGTGCTAAGAGTATTCAAGTTAGTTGCAGCGTCACCCATATTTTTCAAACCTTTGCCCAAAGATTCAATCAATTCAGGACCAATATTAGCCGCTGTAAACATTTGATCTAATTTTTGAGTCACAGGATCTGCTTCTTCTAAAACTTCTACAGAAGCTTCTGCTTCTTCTTCATCTTTGTGTCCACCTGCTAATTCAGGGTATGCTAAAGTCCAATCGATATCCATGTGAGGCGGTTCAAATGCCCCCATGATAAATAAGAACGCTTCTACTGATAATCCGAAAATAAGCATGAATGATGCTCCAGGCCAGTGTTGAATTTTAAACATGGCTCCAACGATTACGATTGCCGCTCCGAAACCGGTAGACATCGCCATAAACTTTTTCTTTTTGTAACTTCCGCCAGACATAGGTTTTAGGTTTTTAAGTTAAATTTTAGTGATTTATGTTGTTTTGCTAATACACTTGTGAATCGTTAACGTCCCCCATTTTACGACCAAGATATGTTTGTACACATCTGAACCCCACATAACATTTTGCTGTATCTTGATATTCATAGGTTCTAGCACCAGTTTGCATGAAATAACCTATATCTTTCCAAGATCCACCTCTAATAACTTTTCTTTTCAATGCAGGCGCATCATCTTCGTTAGCATTGTATGTAAAATCTAAGTTTAAGTCGTGTGCAAAGTTGTATGCAGATTCTTCAAAAGCGTTACTTGTCCATTCTGCTACGTTACCCGCCATATCAAACAATCCGAAACCATTTGGCCAGTAGTGAGCAACAATGATAGTATGTAAACCACCGTCATCCACGTAGTTACCTCTTAATGGTTTAAAGTTTCCTAAGAAACAACCACGGCTGTTACGGATGTATGGACCTCCCCAAGGATATGGAGACTGATCGTAACCACCTCTAGCAGCATACTCCCATTCAGATTCTGTAGGCAAACGGAAATCATTTACGATAGCCTGTTCAATACTAGTTCTATAATCATTCATCAAGTGAGTTCTCCAAACGCAAAACGCTTTAGCTTGATTCCAATTTACGCCAACTACTGGATAATGGTCGTAAACTGGGTGCCAGTAGTACATTTGTGTCATTGGTTCATTGAATGAGTAGGTGAAATCGTGTACCCAAGATAAAGTATCTGGATAAACGTTAACAATTTCTCTCTTTATGAATTGAGAACGATCTGTAATACCATCACCATAAACATCACGGTATTTCCAAGATTCTAAAGTTCTTTCCTTCATTGGTTTTCCGTTTACAACATCATCGTACTCGTAACGGTTAGGCACATTCCCTCTCACTGCTGCTGTTTTAAAATCAATCCAGTAGTAAACAAAGTTCATTCTTCTAGCATCAATTTGTTTCACTTTATAGAAACGTTCAGCTTCAGGTAAGAACATATCAGCCAAGGCATCAGTGTTTGCCTCATCGTCGTATTTGATTTTAACATCCCAGTCGATGTGCTCACCATATTCATCTTTAGCGATGATATGATCAGCATCTACATCATATAATTTATAGTGAGCGATAGAGTCGCGCACATAATTAACAAACTGACGATACTCATCATTGGTAATCTCGGTCTCATCAATATAGAAAGATTGAACAGAAACCACTTTATTTTGAGAAGTTTGATTGTGCGTAATTTGCTCGTAGCTTGGTCCCATGTGAAAAGACCCTAGCGGAATAAACAACATTCCAAAAGGAACTTCTTGATAAAATTGTTCACGGTTGGTTCCCACCAGCTCCCCTTTCGGTCCGCTACTGCAACTCCACAAAACAACTACTCCCATAAAAAAGCAAGCTAACTTTTTCATATTTCCGATATTTAATTTTAATGTAGACAAGTTACTCGAGTTTAAAACAATAATACAATTATATCTAAAAGTTACAACAAGTTTGCAATCAAACGATAAAAATTCATTTAGGTTCGCTTACAATAATGTTGGATCTATGAAAGTAACCCTTGGTGGAACGGGCTTCTTGATACAGTATCCAATATATAATTCATGTGAACCATTACTTCCACCTTGTTGAGGCTCACCCATTCCACTTGTTGTGAAATCGTAAGCGTAACCAATTTTTAAATTTTGAGAATTACTTATTCTCGCATTATAACCCACCATTGCTGTTGCGGCATCATAATATCTGTAAGTCAATCCTCCCCAAACTAAATTTCTCCACTCCGCACGTAAGTTGAAATCAAATTGCGTCGCTGTCATATCTGTTTTAACAAGGAAAGATGGTTTTAGAACCCACTGAGTGCTTCCTACTGGATAATCATATCCACCTGCTAGATAATAATGTCTAACAATATGTGACTCAGCAGAACCACCAGAAGAACTATAATCTAGTTTGCCTGCCAATAATTCTTGACCACTTAATCCAAAATACAATGTTGGCGATTTATAAAAAAGTCCGAAACCAAGATCTGGTTTCATAACACTTGCGTTTGAATTAGCACCATTTAAATATGGATCTAAAGTATTTACATACGTTGGACCACTAGGCGTATTAAACATAGTAAAGTCGATACCCTTATTAAGAATACCCAAATTCAACCCTACTCCTAAAATTCTGTTTTTTGCTTTGCTTATTGGCAAATGATAAGAATAACTTGCCTTAACTGTCATATCTCTTGAAGCACCCAATTGATCTGCAATCATTACTAAACCAACGCCACCCATTCCAGGAGCCAAGGGCATAGAAAAAGTAAACGCACCTGTTTGTGGGTTACCGGGAAAACCTGTCCACTGCTCACGTAAAGTTAAACCCACGCAAATATTTTCGTTGGTTCCAGCTGCACCAGGATTGGTGGTAATGTTATTAAAAAAGTAGTGCGTTAACTGCTTATCTTGTTGCGCCAAAACGGGCAGTGACAAGGCAGAGAGAGCGATTATTGTAAAAATTTTCTTCATATAAAAAACCCCTAATTGAGAATAATTTCTTTTGAAAAGTTCCTCCAAAAGAATTCTAAAGCTAAATAAATTTTGAATTAATAACAAAAAATCGAAAATAATCTTTGTCGAAGGTTACATTTTGATCGACCAAAATTTCCAATTTTTTGAACATCTATTAACAGTTTTATAATATTTTAATGACTAATCAATGCAGCTTATTATAAGTTTGCCACCATCTATCGGGCACATCACCGGTACATGCAGTTTGATAATCTTTATAGCTGCAAGGCACTAAGTGGTGACGCACATATTTAGATTTTTGTTCATTAGGGAAAGGCACTTCCATCCACCATCTGTCACTTTTATCACTTTTATAAAAAACCACCAAATGGTCGTTGTCTTCGAAAGTAACATTGTATTTTAAGTAGTTTTCTGTTGAGCTTACGGGGTAATCTGACTTCCTTCCGGCAATTCCATCTAAGAAATACCAAACCATCTGTGAAGCAAGAGCAGCACTTATGCCGTCTTTATCTCTCAATGGATTCAATTCAAAAAGAGCAAAACAAGAAAGCTTGTCACTAATACCAGCATAGCGAGATATGCGGCAAGCCTCATCACCAAAGAAACCATTGGGCAGAACGTTATTGTTACCGGGGGCATCAGAAAATTTCACTGCCGACATATCGAAAGTCAAAATATCTGCATTTCTCACCACTGCCTCCACTTCTTCCATATTGCTTTTCACCCACCCCAATCTGTAAACATCAAAATTCAATCTTTGCATGAGCGCCAATTCCTCGGCATTTATGAAATAACTTTGGAAACCTATATTGCTAAAATTAAATAGATAGTTGGGTTGATGAAGAATTATCTTACTTAAGTAATTTCTTGCATCTAGAGGAGCCTGCATGTCACCAATATCAAACATAGGATCTACCGACACTACATTCACCATCTGTTCCAACTTCTCGTAAGCCTGATAGATTGGGAAGGTAAGATCTTGTGAACCTCCTAGTACAATAACTGCAACCTGACTTTTACCCAATTCGGCTATCACTTGCTGAACTGCGAAATAAGTGTCTTCCACCCTTTCTCCCGGTAACACATTACCCAGGTCGAGAATTTTAGTAATTCCTTGCACTGCAGATAGCTGATATAGGTAATTTCTTACAGAATTAGGTGCCGACCCACAGCCATCATTATTTACGGCATTTCTTTCTTCGCAAATGCCAACAACAGCGATATTAAAATCTCGAAGATTAATATCACCATCTTCCTCTCCTTGATAAAAAGAAACAGATTTCCCTAAAGAATAGTTTCCCCATCGCTCATGCTTAATTTCATGAAGATTAACAGGAGTGAGATAAATGGATAAATTCATTCGCTATTATTTTTTCTTTCTTACAAATTTTTTCTTTGGAGCATTGGCAGTATCGGCCATTATTTTTAGGCAATCATCCAAAGTCAATGATTTCGCTTCGGTTCCTTTAGGAATTTTAAAATTCTCTTTTCCTTTTTTGATATAGGGTCCGAAACGACCATTCAACACCTCAATTTCTTCACCTTCGTGTTCGAATTTAGAAATGAACTTATCGATGTCGGCCTGACGTTTAGCAAGAATAAGTTCTTCTGCCCTAGTGATATCAATTTCCATTGGATCCTCACCTTTTGGGATTGAGATAAACTTAGAGTTATGCAGCACATATGGTCCGAAACGCCCCACGCCAACAGTCACCTTCTTACCTTCATATTCACCCAAATCACGAGGTAATTTGAATAAATCAATTGCTTCCTCTAATGTAATATTCTCTAATCGTTGATTAGGACGAAGCTTTGCATACTTAGGTTTTTCGCCATCTTCCTCTTCGGGAGTCTCACCCAATTGCGCCATTGGTCCGAAACGACCAATTCGCACATAAATGTTCTTTTTAGAAACAGGATCAACACCCAACAACCTTTCTCCGCTAGCTCTTTCAGAATTCTCAGTTGTTTCGGTAACATCCTGATGGAAAGGTTTATAGAAAGAATCAATCATCTTCTGCCAATCAATCTTTCCTTCGGCAATCTCATCAAACTCTTTTTCTACTGTTGCTGTGAAATTGTAGTCAACAATGGTAGGAAAATGCTTTTCTAAGAAATCATTTACCACAGTACCGATATCTGTTGGAAACAACTTGTTTTTTTCTGCTCCAGTGTTTTCTGTTCTAGTGAAGGAAGTGATGGAACCATTTTCCAAGGTCACTATTTTATACGGGCGTTCTTCTCCTTCGCGAGCCTCTTTAACAATATAATTTCTTTTCAAAACCGTTGATATTGTTGGCGCATAGGTAGAAGGACGACCAATACCTTTCTCTTCCAATTTCTTTACCAAGCTCGCCTCAGAGTAACGAGGAGGATGCATGGTAAACCTTTGTTTCGCCGACATATCGGTAAGAATCAATTCTTGTCCAACACTCATCGCCGGCAACACACTATTGGTTTCTCCATCTTCACTTTCATCATCACTTGATTCCATGTATACTTTCAAGAACCCATCAAATTTCATCACCTCAGCGTGTGCAGCTAAAGTTCTTTTACTTTTTGAAACCTCAATCACCACATTGGTTTTTTCCAATTCAGCATCGGCCATTTGAGAAGCGATAGCCCTTCTCCAAATCAAATTGTACAATTTCTGATGTTGAGCTTCACCTTCAATTTCTTGTTTATCAAAATAAGTAGGACGGATGGCTTCGTGGGCTTCTTGTGCTCCTTTTGCTTTCGTTTTATAATGACGAACTTCTACATACTCTTTACCATAGCTTTTTGTAATCTCCTTCTTAGCCGATTCAATAGCTGTTTCAGAAAGGTTCACCGAGTCGGTTCTCATATAGGTAATCAACCCTTCCTCATACAATCTTTGCGCTATCGACATGGTTTGCGCCACCGAATAACCTAGTTTTCTACTTGCTTCTTGTTGCAAAGTAGAAGTAATGAAAGGAGGTGCGGGAGAGCGTTTAGCAGGTTTTGTCTCTAAATTTCCTATTTTGAAAGAAGATTCAGCACATTCCTTTAAAAAAGCGGTAGCTTCTTTTTCAGAATCCAATCGGGTTGGCAATTCTGCTTTTAATATACCCTTACCTTTTAAATCAAAATGAGCAATAACTTTAAAGTATGTTTCTGATTTAAAAGCATTTATTTCTCTTTCTCTTTCTACTATCAAACGAACGGTAACCGATTGCACTCTACCTGCAGACAGTGATGGTTTCACCTTTTTCCATAAAACGGGAGAAAGCTCAAAACCAACCAATCTATCTAGTACACGGCGTGCTTGTTGAGCGTCTACCAAATTAATATCAATAAAACGAGGATTATCAATAGCCGACTGAATGGCTTCTTTCGTAATCTCATGATATACAACACGTTTAGTCTTTTTCACATCCAAACCTAAGGTTTCCGCAAGGTGCCATGAAATAGCTTCTCCCTCGCGGTCCTCATCGGTAGCGAGCCAAACCGTATCGGCTTCTTTCGCTAATTTCTTTAATTCTTTAACCACCTCTTTTTTATCTTCCGACACCTCGTAGGTTGGTTGATAGTTCTTTGTAGTATCTACACCTAAGCCCTTTTTAACCAGATCTCTAATGTGGCCAATACTCGATTTCACCACGAAATCTTTACCCAAAAACTTCTCGATGGTTTTTGCTTTGGCAGGTGACTCAACAATAACTAGATTTTTTATCATAAGAAAATACCAGGTTTTAAGCCTTTTTTGGAAGTCCCGATGCTGCAAAGTAAAATAAAAGCAATCGGTATTTCCAAACCGAAAAACCAAATCACCCCATTTAAGGGGGTACTAATACATTATATATATAATATATAATGTATTACTTTTTTTATTTTTTTATTTTTTATGAAGAAAGAAAATATGCCAGATTGTCACTTCTTTGATTTTTTGCCTAAATTCGCATATTGAGAACTATACCTATATATAATGCACGACCATTCCGACAAAAAAATAGATGAAACCCGTCAGGGCGAACCAGTAGTTTTAGAAGCAGCTGCAAACGCAGATGGCAAAAAATTATATTTGGAAAGCTATGGCTGTGCGATGAATTTTGCCGATAGTGAAATCGTTGCTTCGATTTTAAAAGACAAAGGATACAGTACAACTAGAAATGTAGAGGAGGCCAATGTCATTTTCATAAACACTTGTTCCATACGCGACAATGCTGAAGTTGCTGCAAGAAATAAATTGAAGCAATTCAATGTTTTAAAGAAAAACAATCCCGACTTAGTAATTGGGGTTTTGGGTTGCATGGCCGAGAGATTGAAATCGAAATTTTTAGAAGAAGAGAAGTTAGTTGATATAGTAGCGGGGCCCGATTCATACAGAAGTTTACCCGAATTAATTAGTGAAGTAGAAAGCGGACAAAAAGCAGTAAACGTGCTATTGTCAAGGGAGGAAACCTATGCCGATATTGCGCCAGTGAGAATGCAAAGCAACGGCATCACCGCATTCATTTCCATCATGCGCGGCTGCGATAACATGTGTTCATTCTGTGTAGTACCATTCACTCGAGGAAGAGAAAGAAGTAGAGATCCGTTTACCATTGTAGAAGAAGCAAAAGATTTATTTAATAGAGGATATAAAGAGGTGACCTTATTAGGGCAAAATGTAGATTCTTACAAATGGTCATCAAACCCCGATTTAAAAGGAAAAGAACTTAAAGAGGCACAAGGCGACGACATCGTGAGCTTTGCAAAATTACTAGAAATGGTGGCTTTGGTATCTCCTTTATTGCGCGTACGTTTTTCAACATCACATCCTAAAGACATTACCGATGAAGTACTTTTCACCATGAAGAAGTACAACAATATATGCAACTACATTCACTTGCCAATTCAAAGTGGAAATACTAGAATTCTAGAAAAGATGAATCGTACCTACACACGTGAATGGTATATTGAGAAGTTGAATAGAATACGTGAAATCATTCCCGATTGTGGAGTGACAACAGATGTGATTGCCGGCTTCTGCAGTGAAACCGAAGAAGAACATCAAGACACTGTAAACCTCATGAAATGGGCTCAATTCGATATGGCTTACATGTACTATTATTCGGAAAGACCAGGAACATTGGCCGAAAAGAAATATGAAGACGACGTGCCAGAAGAAACCAAAAAAAGAAGATTACAAGAAATAATTGAAGCGCAACACAACTCACAAAGAGAAAGCATTAAAAAATGTTTGGGTAAAACCTATGAAGTTTTGGTAGAGGGCGTTTCAAAAAAATCGGAAAATGAATTGATGGGTAGAAATAGTCAGAGCCATGTGGTAGTTTTCCCGCGAGGAAACCATAAGCCTGGTGACTATGTGAATGTGAAAATAACTGAATGCACACGTGCAACATTAATGGGAATTGTGGTAGAATAATATGGCAACAATCGACACAGTAAAACAACGTTTAGGAATCATTGGTAGTTCTGAGCAATTGAACAGAGCTATTGATATTGCAATACAAGTGGCACCTACTGATTTATCGGTACTCATCACAGGGGAAAGTGGTACTGGAAAAGAATCATTTCCACAAATCATTCATCAAAATTCGGCTAGAAAACATGCCGATTACATCGCCATCAACTGTGGTGCAATACCAGAAGGAACAATTGATTCGGAGTTGTTTGGACATGAAAAAGGAGCATTTACCGGAGCTGTAGATTCTAGAAAAGGATATTTCGAAGTGGTAGATAAAGGCACCATCTTTTTGGATGAAATTGGTGAACTTCCTTTGCCTACACAAGCCCGATTGTTAAGAGTTTTAGAAAGTGGTGAATACATCAAAGTTGGTTCTTCAAAAGTGCAAAAAACCAATGTTAGAATTGTAGCGGCCACCAACGTGAACTTGGAAAATGCGGTGAAGGAAGGAAAATTTAGAGAAGACTTATATTACCGACTCAATACGGTACCCATTAAAATTCCGCCATTACGTGAAAGACAAGGCGATATCCATTTATTATTTAAAAAATTTGCCATTGATTTTGCCGACAAATACAGAATGCCTCCGGTAAAACTAGAGGAAGATGCTGTGCAGTTGCTGGTAAATTACAGATGGCCAGGCAATATCCGTCAGCTAAAAAATATCGCAGAACAAATTTCAGTAATCGAAGAAAAACGACTGATTTCCAAGAATACCTTATTGAAATATTTACCAAACGCAGTCGACGGCATGAACTTACCTGTTCCTATTCTTGGTAATAGTCAGAGTTTCTCCAGCGGCACAATGGATTCGAAAGAAAAAGAATTATTGTACAAGGTGATTTTCGATATGAAAAAGGAGATCAATGAGTTGCGACAGATGGTACTTGGAAATGTTCAAAACACCGGAGTTCTTGAGGTAAATCAAGCCGTTCAGCACAACAATGAATTTAGTACTGCCTACCCTATTCAACAAAATGAAAACGCCATCATTCATCAGGTAGAAGAAGTGGAAGAATCACTTTCGTTGGCCGACAAGGAAAAGGAATTCATTATTAAAGCCTTGGAAAAGCATCGCAACAAGCGAAAAAATGCTGCAAAAGAACTTGGCATATCAGAAAGAACATTGTACCGAAAAATTAAAGAATACGATATTCAATGAAAAGTAAATTAATAGTATTCACCTTCGTTGCAATGGCTTTAGTAAGCTGGAGATGCACTGTATCGGCATCCTTTTCTGAAGGAAAAATATATGGAGAAACCTTTGCTATTGGTGCATTTCCTAACAATGCCTCATTGGTACAGCCGGCCTTTAGTCAGGAATTAATCGACGGATTAAGAACCAAAATCATCAACGAATCGAATTTAAAATTCACTGAAGATTGCTTTACATCCTCTTACTATTTTACTGGAAGCGTAGTAAATTACGCGGTATCGCCCCTATCGGCTACCGGAGCAAATGTTGCCGCTGCTAACAGATTAACCGTATCAGTAAGTGTTCAATGTGATACAGTTTGCCCCATCAAAAGTGCAAGCACCCCCTTCTTCACAAAATCGTATACCGAATATTCTGATTTCAGCACAGAAGAAACCTTTGCCGCGGTGGAAGAACAATTGATAAAAGAAATTGTAACTAAAATAACGCAACAAGTTTATTTAGATTTACTGTCGGCATCTACAGCTAAAAAAGAAAGAGACGAAAACAAAGAATAATGCGCGCAGAGAATTATCAACTTTTGATGCAAAATCAGGCTGTACTAACTATGGAGCAAGTACAAGAGATGAAGCACATTATTGAAAAATATCCATATTGTCAGAGTGCCTACCTGCCCTTACTTAAGTACTATTATCTGCAAAACCATATAGATTTTGAAGAGTTGTTAAAGTTAACAGCCGTTTACTCGTCGGATAGAAATCAGGTAAAAAAGTACTTGGTAAGCGAAACGAAAATTAGCAAGTCGGAAACTGAAATAGTAGCAGAAGAAGTGCAAGAACTTGTGGTGGAAGAAAAAACAGGTGAAGAAAAGCAAGTACCCGAAATTCATGACCCGCTTTTAGAGCAGTTGAATTCACAAATCCTTTCTGAGGCTATTGGCTATAATTTAGAACACAATATTGAAGAAGAAATCGCTAAGCTTCCCGAATTACCTAAGGAAGAAAAGGCGGTTGAAGACAGCAATGCGGTTAAAGATTTCTACAGTTGGCTAGAACAACCTAAGGAAGTTAAACCAAAATTGAAATACGCCCATTTAATAGATAAATTCTTGGCCGATCAGCCGAAAATAGTACCTAAGAAGGAATTTTTCTCTCCGGTAAATATGGCCAGAAAGAGTGTTGAAGAAGATGCCGAAATTGTATCTGAAACACTAGCAAATTTGTATGTGCAACAAGGGCATTATACAAAGGCAATCAAAGCATTCGAACAACTTAGTTTGAAATTCCCGAAAAAAAATGTTTACTTTAGCGCCCGCATTAAAGAAATTGAAGAATTAAAAAAACATAAGAAACAATGAGCATCATTCTTATCATATTAAGCATACTCCTAGTAATTGTAGTATTAATTCAAAACAGTAAAGGAGGCGGTTTAGATTCTAATTTTGGCGCTCAGTCTACAGCCTTTGGAGCACAAAGAACCACTGAAGTGATTGAAAAAATCACATGGGGATTGGCCTCTGCAATTGCTTTGGTTTGTATTATTTACGCCGTAAACACTGGCAGCGGTGATAAAGGTGGTGCAGTTCAAAACTCTGAGAAAAAAGAAGGAGTAAATGCTCTTCCTGGTAACCCTAGCGGACAACAATAGTGTCAGCTTGGCACGCTTGTCTGTCATTTATTTCCAGTATTTATTTCCACTCTGAAAATTTGTCCGTAATTCACTATTCATTTTGCATTGGCACACATTCTGACAAGTGCGTGATGCAAACATTAATCACATTTAAATCTAAATAAAAATGGCAGCAATTAAAATTAAACCTCTTGCCGACAGAGTTATCATTGAAGCATCTCCGGCAGAAACAAAAACAGCAGGCGGATTATACATTCCTGATACCGCAAAAGAAAAACCACAACAAGGAAAAGTAGTAGCTGTTGGAACAGGTAAAAAAGACGAGCCACTAACAGTGAAAGTTGGAGATTCTGTTCTCTATGGAAAATATGCAGGAACAGAAATCACGGTTGACGGAAAAGATTATCTAATCATGAGAGAAGCCGATTTATTCGCAGTATTCACCAAATAAGTTCAATGTTTAATGTTCAAAGTTCAATGTTGGCTTAATCATTAAACAACAAATCAAATTAACATCAAACAATTAAACAATTTACAAAAATGGCAAAATCAATAACATTCGATGTAGCAGCTCGCGACCAACTTAAAAAAGGAGTTGACGCTTTAGCTAATGCAGTGAAAGTAACACTTGGACCAAAAGGAAGAAACGTGGTTATCGACAAAAAATTCGGTGCCCCAACCATCACTAAGGATGGTGTTTCTGTAGCTAAAGAAATTGAATTGAAAGACCCTATCGAAAACATGGGAGCTCAAATGTTGAAAGAAGTTGCATCTAAAACAGCTGATATTGCTGGTGACGGAACAACTACTGCAACTGTATTGGCCCAAGCGATTGTAACAGCAGGATTGAAAAACGTTGCTGCAGGTGCTAACCCAATGGACTTGAAAAGAGGAATCGACAAAGCAGTTGAGTTAATCATTGGTGAGTTGAAAAAGAACTCTAAAAATGTAGGTAACGACAACAAAAAAATTGAACAAGTAGCCACTATCTCTGCAAACAACGACGAAGCAATTGGAAAAATCATTGCAGGTGCAATGGCTCAGGTTGGTAAAGAAGGTGTGATTACTGTTGAAGAAGCGAAAGGAACTGAAACGTATAGCGAAGTGGTAGAAGGTATGCAATTCGACAGAGGTTATCTTTCTGCGTATTTCGTAACCAATACCGAGAAAATGGAGGCAGATTTAGATCATCCATATATCTTGATTACCGACAGAAAAATTTCTTCAATGAAAGATATCCTTCCTGTGTTAGAGCCAGTAGCTCAATCAGGTCGTCCGTTATTGATCATCGCTGAAGATGTAGATGGTGAAGCATTGGCTACCTTGGTAGTAAACAAAATTCGTGGTTCATTAAAAGTAGCAGCTGTTAAAGCTCCTGGTTTTGGTGACAGAAGAAAAGCAATGTTAGAAGACATCGCAATTTTAACTGGTGGTGTTGTAATCTCTGAAGAGCAAGGCTTCAAATTAGAAAACACAACAGTAGATATGTTGGGTAGAGCTGAAAAAATCACTATCGACAAGGACAACACTGTTGTTGTAAATGGATCAGGCAAAAAAGCAGATATCAAAGCAAGAGTAGCTCAAATCAAAGCTCAAATAGAAACTACTACCTCTGATTACGATAAAGAAAAACTACAAGAGCGTTTGGCTAAATTGGCTGGTGGTGTTGCAGTTCTTTATGTTGGTGCAGCTACTGAAGTAGAGATGAAAGAGAAAAAAGATAGAGTTGACGATGCTTTACACGCTACTAGAGCAGCTGTAGAAGAAGGAATCGTTCCTGGTGGAGGTGTTGCATACATTAGAGCTTTATCGGTGTTAGAAGGCAAAAAAGGCGCTAATTTCGATGAAACCACAGGTATCGCTATTATCCGTCGTGCTTTAGAAGAGCCATTGAGACAAATCGTTGCCAATGCTGGTGGTGAGGGTTCTGTAGTGGTGAACAAAGTAAAAGAAGGAAAAGGAGATTTCGGTTACAACGCTAGAACCGACAAATATGAAGATATGATTAAAGCAGGTGTTATCGATCCAACTAAAGTATCTCGTGTTGCATTAGAAAACGCTGCTTCAATTGCTTCTATGTTGTTAACAACTGAGTGCGTTTTAGCTGAAGAGAAAGAAGAAAGCGCTCCATCTATGCCAGCAGGCATGGGTGGTGGTATGCCAGGGATGATGTAAGAAACATCTTATAATAAATGGGAAATCCTCTTCGTTGGAAAACGAAGAGGATTTTTTTGTCTGAAATCACCACATAAAAGACTTACTAGAAAAGCTTAGAGAACAAGGATTAAAGGTTATACTAGACAAAACATTTAGAAATTAAAAACACAAAAATCAAGCACTGTTTTTTAACTTTATAGAAACAACAATTCGTTCACACACTAAACCAATGAGATCAATAATAATATTTTCCCTCATCTTATTAATTGACCAATCTTCTTTTGCTAGATATCGTGCAATTGATCTTCAAGAAGAACTCAAAACAGCTGCTTTTGTGGGAGAACTTGTTTTCAGCAAATATGACACCATAGGAATTCCTAAATATTCTCAATACTATCAGCGAATTCTAAAAGATTCTATTACTGGAAAAGAGCACAGCGACACCATTTACACCGATTCTGTCTTCGTTCTAAACAAATTGTATTTTATAGATGAACATGGTAATTCAACTACGGGAATTAAAATTCGTCAGCAAATATTACACGATTACTATTGGCCTAGACCCGACACATTACCTAGAAAAAGTTTTTCTTTTGGATACTGGCCCAAAGTGGGCGATACTTGTTTAGTTGTAGTAGATAAAGAGGGGTACATTTCCATTTTCGGACTAGCAAAAGACAACAATTATATCTTTTGGGATCCTTACCAAAATTCAAGTTGGATATCCATTTTTGCATTCGATGCTCCATTTAAATCATTTCCTACCTCCTTCTAGTGCTTTTGATATTAGCAGCTGCGAAAGAGATGCTAAAAGATTCAATAGACAATTCGCATGCAAGTACCATTGCATCACCAATAGAGACCAATTTTGGAATGAGGTGATGCAAAAAAATAACTAACACAGATAAGCAATCTTCCTCCCCTGCATTTCTCTGCAAAATCAATAAACAGATTGAGCAAATCCATTCTCGAAGTGAATTTCATTGTTCTTATCGACATACTTAAAAATATAAAAGTAAGTGCCAGGAGAAGTCAATTCACCATTATACTTCCCATCCCATTTTGGCCATTCATTGTTTGATTTAAAAACTCTGATTCCCCAGCGATCATAAACTTCAAACTCCATTTTTGACATATTGTTTAGAATTAAAAATAAGTTTGTTTCATCTTTCAAATTGGGCGTAAAAAATTCGTTATACCCATCACCATTAGGAGTAAAAACATTGGGCCAAGTGTAGTTTAAATCACAAGAATTTTCCTCGTGAATTTTTATACTTGAAAGCACACAACTATCGCCTAGAGCATTTTTTGCACTTTTAAAACTATAGTTCCCATCGCCTAAATCGGCAGCAGATATTTTTAAAACACTATCGTTTTCTCCTAATAGAGCCAATCCATCTTTAAACCATTGATAGAATCCCAAGGCATAGGTTGGATGAGCAGTAAGAATTTTATTCTTATCGCACAAGAGTCCATTTTGTGAAATACCCTGCGATAACAAAAAGAATTCAGAAGAATTTAATATAAGATTATCGGCAGCAATATATCCAATTTCTTCTGGCTCCAAATATGCCAAAGAATTGACACTATAAGTAATATCGCAAGCGGCTCCAAAAGCAATAGAATTGATATCAAAAGAGGGAGTAAATGTTATGGACAAGTTGCTCCATTTAGATGAATCGGAATCATAAATTACTTTTCCAAGGGGCTCGAAACCTTTATTCTTGTCGGGACAATCAAACCCATTCAAAGGAAAGAAATGAGTGCTATTTGAACCATAGATGAAAAATTCAATCTTTCCAAGCGGAGAGCCAGACGGAGCGTTTGAAGTGTCGTTCATTATTCCTCCTGTAATATTAAAATTCAAAACATACTGTTTCCCTGCTAATAAAGGACTGCTGAGATTGGCAGCGGGCCATTCACCATAGCCTATTTTGTAGCACATACCTAAGGCTCCTTTACCATCGGGAAAAGGCTGAGGAATAAAATTTGGCAAATCAAAAGAATTATCATACAAATAATCTACACTTCCCCAGCCGCATTTATTCCAATCTTCGGCACATAGCGAAGATGCTGTAATAGGCGAAGGCATCACAGGTAAACAAGTATGTTTTTCAAATGATGGATTAGGTAACAGAGATGGGATGTTTACTGCATTGAACTGACAAACACATTCCGCCGAATCATTCAAATCCACCAAACCATCTCCGTCGTCGTCGAGGGCGTTGTTGCAAATCTCTTGAGCACTAGCGAAATTGAAACAAAAAAGCAGTAGCAATAGAATCAAAAAGTTAAGTGTTTTCATAGATTGAGGTTTGACTCAAAAAAAGTTCAATCCTCAACGAAACACAAAACAAAAAATGGTTGGAATAGCAAAATAGCAAAGGCAAACACAAATCAAGTAAACTTTACTAGAGAATTATTTTCCGTATCTTTGCCCACTAATTTTTAAATCCCCGAAACTATGTTACTGCAAAACAGAGTTAACAAAAAGGAGCTTAAAAAACGAATACAGGAAGAAACCATTAAACGTACTACCGTTTCGTTTTATCGCTACGTTATTATTGAAAATCCGCAAGAATTGCGCGATGAACTTTTCGCTAAATGGCAAAAGTTAAATATCCTAGGAAGAATTTATGTGGCTCACGAAGGAATCAACGCTCAGATGAGTGTTCCGGAGGACAATTTCGATGCCTTTAAAAAAGAGTTGTATTCCGACGTGCGATTCAACGAGGTTCCATTTAAAATAGCAGTAGAAGACGACGGAAAATCATTCTATAAACTCACTATTAAGGTGCGTCCGAAAATAGTTGCCGACGGCTTACCCGACGACACCTTCGATGTTACCAACGTAGGAAAACACCTTACCGCAAAAGAATTTAACGAAGCAATGGAAGATGAAAACACCATTGTGGTAGACATGCGAAATCATTACGAAAGTGAAGTTGGCAAATTTGAAGGCGCTATCACTCCCGATGCCGATACATTTCGTGAAGAATTACCCATCGTTCTAGAAGAATTAAAAGACAAAAAAGACAAGAAGATATTGATGTATTGCACCGGTGGTGTGCGCTGTGAAAAAGCAAGTGCCTACTTTAAACATCACGGATTTCAAGATGTTAATCAATTGCATGGTGGAATCATCGACTATGTTCGACAAATAAAAGCCGAAGGTTTGCCTTCTAAGTTTATTGGTAAAAATTTCGTGTTTGACGAACGTGTAGGCGAAAGAATTACTAATGATGTAATTGCGCACTGTCATCAATGTGGCGCACCATGTGATACGCATGTGAATTGTGCCAATGATGATTGCCATTTGCTATTTATACAGTGTGAAAAGTGTGCAAAAGAGATGAATGGTTGTTGCACTCCTGAATGTATGCACATTGCTTCGTTACCAATAGAGGAGCAAAAAGCAATTCGAAAAGGACAAAAAAAGGAAAACGCACTTTCGGTTTATAAGAGTAGATTGAGACCGAATTTGAGGGATGTTTTGGCGGAGAGGAAGAAAGAATAAATTAAACGTGAAGGACAATAGTTCCTTCGTTCCTCAGGATGACATACAAAGCTCATCTTTACTGTGGTTGTCATCCTGAGGAACGAAGGAACTATTGTCCTACTTATCAAACCTAAATCGCTATTTCACCACACTCCCTGTCAAATCAAAGAAGTCAGCGCTTTCAATTTTCACATTGGCGAAATCTCCAATACGAACGTAGTTTCCTTTAGTAGGAACAAGCACTTCATTATCCACTTCTGGTGAATCGAATTCGGTGCGGCCAATGAAATTACCTCCTTCTGCTCTATCGAATAATACTTTTAAAGTCTGACCAATTTTCTCTTGATTTTTATCGTAAGAAATGTTCGATTGTATGTCCATGATTTCTTCTGCACGCTGTTGTTTAACCTCGGCAGGAACATCATCGTTTAATTTGTGGGCATGCGTATTTTCTTCATGCGAGTAAGTGAAGGCACCCAATCTGTCGAATTTTTGCTCGGCTACCCACTCTTTCATCACATTGAAATCTTTTTCTGTTTCACCAGGATAACCAACAATCAAAGTAGTTCTTAGTGAAATACCAGGAACTTTAGCGCGAATATCTTCTAACAAAGCATTGGTTTTTGCCTTGGTGGTGCCTCTGCGCATGGATTTTAAAACAGGATCGGAGATGTGTTGCAAAGGCATATCTAAATACTTACAGATATTCTCTCTATCATTCATCACATCCAGCACATCCATAGGAAAACCATGTGGAAATGCATAATGCAAACGAATCCAGTCGATTCCATCTACATCTGAAATATGCTTTAACAACTCAGATAAATTTCTTTTTCCGTAGATATCTAAGCCATAATAAGTTAAATCTTGTGCGATCAACATTAACTCTTTAACTCCTTTAGCTGCAAGAGTTTTAGCCTGCGACACAATCTCTTCGATTGGTGTAGATTTGTGCTGGCCACGCATCAAAGGAATCGCACAAAAAGAACACGGACGATCACAGCCTTCAGAAATCTTCATGTAGGCGTAATGATTGGGTGTGGTTAACAAGCGCTCACCCACCAATTCATGTTTATAGTCGGCTTTAAGAGTCTTCAACAAACGAGGTAAATCACGTGTACCAAAATACTCATCAACGTTTGGAATTTCCTTTTCTAAATCGGGTTTATAGCGCTCAGAAAGGCAACCTGTAACGTATACTTTTTCCACCAAACCTTTTTCTTTTGCCGAAACCGCCTCGAGAATGGTGTCGATAGATTGTTGTTTTGCATTATCGATAAAGCCACAAGTATTGATGATTAAAATTGCAGCATCTTTCTTGGTAGACTCGTGTTCCACCTCAAAATTATTGGCTTTTAGCTGTCCCATTAATACTTCAGAATCGAAGATATTTTTAGAACAACCTAAAGTCACTACATTGACTTTATTCTTTTTGAGGGTTTTAGTTTTCATGATAAAATATTAACCGAATAAAGAATCAACAAATTCTTTACGATGAAACACCTGTAAATCTTCCATTCCTTCTCCTACACCGATATATTTAACCGGAATTTTAAATTGATCGGAAATACCAATGACAACGCCACCTTTCGCGGTACCATCAAGCTTTGTAAGAGCAAGAGCCGTCACATCTGTAGCAAGAGTAAACTGCTTGGCTTGTTCTATGGCGTTCTGTCCGGTAGAACCATCTAACACCAGCAATACTTCATGCGGAGCGCCGGGCACCACTTTCTCCATCACTTTTTTGATTTTGGTAAGCTCATTCATCAAGCCCACTTTATTGTGTAAGCGTCCGGCTGTGTCGATAATCACAACGTCGATATCCTTTGCTTTTGCCGATTGTAAGGTATCGTAGGCCACCGATGCTGGATCGGCATTCATTCCCTGTTCAACAATAGGAACATCAACACGAGAAGCCCAAATTTTCAATTGATCAACAGCTGCGGCACGAAAAGTATCTGCAGCGCCCAACATTACCTTTTTTCCAGCCTTTTTAAATTGATAAGCAATTTTTCCTATAGAAGTAGTTTTTCCAACCCCGTTAACACCAACCACCATGATAACGTATGGTTTAGCGGGTAAAGTAATGTCGAAATCCTTTCCGTCACCCGAGTTACTTTCTTCCAAAAGGGAAGCAATCTCCTCTCTTAACATTCCATTTAGCTCGGAAGTACCCATGTACTTATCTTTCGATACTCTAGCTTCAATTCTTTTGATAATTTTAAGCGTAGTTTCTACCCCAACATCAGAAGTTATAAGCACCTCTTCAAGGTTATCTAAAACCTCAGCATCTACGGTAGATTTGCCTACCACAGCACGAGCCAATTTAGAGAAAACACTTTCTTTTGTTTTCGCTAAACCCTGATCGAGTTTTTCTTTTTTATCTTTTCCGAAGAGTCCGAAAAATGCCATACAATTCGTTCAATGTTTAATGTTCAAGTTCAATATTAGCTATCATAACCTCAAACAAAAGTAACTAAAAAAGCCCCTATCTTTCGATAGAAGCTTTTTGTAAAGACTTTGCTTTCACAATTACTTGCCAGCCAATACTGAATTCACCAAGTCATTAGGCACCATTTCTTCTCTGAAAGAATATGCACCTTTTGGTGATTTAACAACTTTAATCACTTTGGTATATGATTTACCAGCTGATTTATCTTTAAAGCTCGCTACCGTTTTCTTAGCCATGACTTACTTATTTAATTTCTTTATGAATAGTGTATTTCTTAAGGATTGGGTTGTATTTTTTCAACTCAATTCTATCAGGAGTATTTTTCCTGTTTTTAGTAGTGATATAACGTGAAGTGCCTTTCTCACCTGAGGTTTTATGCTCAGTGCACTCTAAAATCACTTGTATCCTGTTGCCTTTCTTTGCCATTATCTTAACTTTTTAAGGACGGCAAATGTAATAATAAAGAATTAACCACACAAGATTTTTGAAAATAATTCTATTGAATTGTGTCGCCGCCCCCTATCGCAAGCGAACATTTATGCTGTTCTTGATATTTACCGGGCATTTCGGTGTATTGCCAAAAAGCCTGCGAATGAGTTAAGACCTTCATTTTATGGGTAGCTGAGTAGCAAATAACCGAATCGAGAATCATCTTACAATTGTAAATGCTATTGATACCCTCTTCTTCTCTATAGTAAATTTCATATTCCTGTGAAGGATTGAGCACTACAGAATCTTTTTCAAGCGCCACCTCATTTGAATACACCTTAACCTTGAGTTGTTCAGCACTATTGTTGTACAACATCACTTGATAGCTGGTGCTTTTTTTACACGAAAAGAGTAGTAAAAGTAAGGAGAGAAAAAGTGCCGACTTTAATCGCAGCATTATGATAATTTTTTCAAAGTAGCTTCACACATCTCGCCAACATTCTTAAACTCACGAATTTCGGCAGTAGTAAACTTCACTTTGAAATGCTTCTCAATGGCAACAACAATTTGAATATGGCTTAATGAATCCCAATCTTCTACATCAGCTGCTGTAGTTTCATATTTTAAAACCACATCGTCATTATCAAGTACATCTTTAAAAATTTCCTGGTATTGGCTGATGATATCGTTAACTGTCATGACTCTTATTTTTTTACGAAAATAGCATTTAATTTTTGATAAAGCTTTTTCACTCCATTTTGATTGAGGTGATCATAATCGACGAAATCATCAGCTACAAATGAGGTATCGTTGTAAAAGTCATGATAGTTACTGAAAACTTCAAATTTCATTAAATGTTCTGTAATTTCATACTTAGCCAATTCAATATTTTCCTTATTCGAATGGTCACAATAACATTGCATCTTTGGTGTAGTTATTATTACAAGGTTTATGTGATTCGTATTGCATAAAGTCGCTATATTTTCCAAATATGATATATTTTCACCCACCAACTCTTTTTTAAATTTAATGGAAGAATGCTCAATGGCTCTACCCTTACAATCTTCGTCGTTAAGCGAACCGTTACCAACAGGCACATAAGGTAAACCGTTAGCATTACCACCTTTTGTTTTCACCAAAACAGAAACTTGTGGCTCTTGAAACAAAAATGAAATATCTCTATTGGATCGAAAAAAAGAAGAAGAGCCCATCAATCTGTTGGTGAAACTATCATCGTAAAGCGTATCAAGATATTTGTAGTATTGCTTGTCGATGTAGCCTTCTCCCGACAACACTTGGTTATACCCCAGTGCATCGAAATCGAGACAAAGTATTACCTGCTGAATCTTAGCCCCATCCTTTACAATTTTTTTGAGGACCATATTCTCTCTAAACAAATCTTGTCCGCCTATCGAAAAATTAACCACGTATTTCGAAGTATCTGGATAATAATCGTCTAACATTAAAGCGTGTGAACTTCCTAATATAACTACTATAGAGTCGTTCTTGTACAAGTTATAATTTTTAAAAATTTGATCGGCCGCAGTTTCAAACTTTTCGTACTTCTTTTCAATTAAATAGCCTGCTCCAGCCAGTATCACCAGCAATAAAGCAACTTCTACTATGAGTTTAATTCCTTTCATTAAAATTGAAAATAAACGAAACTTTGTTTCTCAAATATTCCAAACATATAAATCAGCAAAAGCAAGGTGAAGAAGTAAGCGTAGCTTACACCTTTCTGTGACAGCAGGTGCAGCACTTTTTCTTTACTGTTTGAAGTGTAAATTTTTTCTGCAAACATCACCACTGCAATTGATATCAAGCAAATGATGTAAAACGTTTTTGTAAAAAGTGGCACGCCAAAAAAGTGATGAATATTTATTTTAGACGCATGGGAGATCACATAAAATGCGTCGGAAATTTTATCGGCACGAAAGAAAATGTAGCTAAAACACACAAATGCGAAAGTGATAGCCCAACTCACTGGATCATAAACGAAAGAAGGAATTTTTTTAGCCCAAGCCTTTCTCTTTTTCTTCGACAAGAAATCGTATGTGAGTGCCAATCCGTGCAGGGACCCCCAAATTACAAAGGTCCATTTTGCACCGTGCCACAAACCACTCAACGAAAAAGTAACCATTACGGCAAACACCACTGCCATTTTATCCCAATGTCTTTTTTCAACCACAATTGGAGTATAAACATAATCAACAAACCAAGTGTTTAGGGAAATGTGCCATTTTCTCCAAAAATCTGAAATAGACTTAGCCCAATAGGGAACATTGAAATTCTTCATCAAGTCAAAGCCCATCACGCGAGCCGAACCAAGCGCTATATCAGAATATCCAGAAAAATCGCAGTACACCTGAAAGGCAAAAAATACAGTCGCCCACATTAGAGGAAATCCTTCGTAGTTGTGTGGATTATCATACACAGCATCAACATAGAGCGCCAACCTATCTGCCACCACCACTTTCTTAAACAATCCCCACAACATGAGTCGCAAGCCACTAATGGCTCTTTCGTAATTGAAGCTATGTTTTTCGTAAAATTGATGTAACACATTTTGAGGGCGTTCAATCGGACCGGCCACCAACTGCGGATAAAACATTACATACAAGGCATAGATACCAAAATGTCGTTCTGCCTTTTGCACGCCCCTATGGACTTCAATAGTGTAGCTCATTGCCTGAAAAGTATGAAACGACAAACCTATGGGCAAAATCATATCGAGGTATGGAAGTCCTTCACCTTTCGCTACATCATAACCAAAAACGGTATTTATGTTGTCGGTAAAAAAGTTGTAATATTTAAAAACACAGAGAACACCAACGTTGGCCACAACACTCAGCAATAGCCATCGCTTTCGTTTAACGGGGTCGAGTGTGTCTTCAATCAATATACCAGCGTAATAATCGATAATAATGGTGAAAACTAAGATTAAGAAGTAGTACCAAATGAAAAACATGTAAAAGGCACAACTCGCGATTAGCAAGTGTATCCAACGAAAGCGGTGTGGAAGTAAAAAATAGAGAATGGTAACAACTGGAAAGAAAATTAAAAATTCAAAGGAGTTAAAAAGCATAATCTACTACTTTGATTTTTCGGCCAAGTATTTCTTACCATTTTCTATCACCTCATCAAGCCCCTTGCTTAAATCGTAATCGAAACTGAAGTAATGGGTATTAAATTTAGGGTCAATATGGTTGTTGTAGCCTTTAACATCACCAAGAGATACTGTAGCACCTAATTTAGCAGCTATTGTTTCGCCCAATTTCTTAATTGAAATCCAATCACCATTAGATAAATCAAACTCATCTTCTTTCAAAGATTTTATGAGGTATAGATTTTTAACGCAATCAGCACCATAAATAAACTGACGTTCCTCCACCCCGGTGGTCATTAACTGAATGTGTTTTTTAGTTAGTGCATTGAGCACCATATCGGTAATTACATGAGATTTCTCACCCGGATCTTCCCATCCATATACATTCCAAAATCTAACGATTTTTCCACCAAGAGCTTTGGTCCAGTTTTCACCCAATAGCTTGGTCACACCATACACGTTATCAGGAGCAGCAAGCTGAGTGCTAGCGAAAAGAAAAGGAATTTTAGTTTCTTCTAAAAAGGTAAAAACACGCTCACAAATTTGAGTGTTATTTTTAATGATAGCGATGTAATTGTTTTTATCGGTAAGGAACTTCGCTCCGCCTACTTCCCAAGCCAAAAACCAAACAAAATCTACGTCTTTGTATTTACTTAAATCATCTTTGCGTAAATCGAAACCGTTTAAAATATCGAGATTGATTACCTCTTCTCCTTTTGAAAGCAAGTACTTACAAAGATGAGAACCTATCATCCCTGAACCACCTAATACTAAATTTTTCTTTACCGACATATTTTTTGTTGAAGGGTCAAAAATAAGAGAATAATGGGAATATTAAAGGATTAGCAAGCATTTTTGTAGGGGCGACCGTCGGCTGACGGACGCCCACAATGCCATAAAACGGGCGAGCGGCAGCTCGCCCCTACGACGTATGCTCTTAAAAAATTATTATTTTACCTTTTTGGAAATCTTCACATCATATAAGTACAAATCGTTGTTGAAGCGAAGGGATTTGAATTGTTTTTTGGTGAGTGTTAATCCTGAAACACCAATGATTTGTTGCGGATAATCAATCCAACTAATTCCACCATCTACAGAATATTGAATGGGGAAATTATTTGTTTCAGAAGTCAAAATAGGTGATAACATATACTTGCAACTTTTCTTGGTATACAAAATTTCAAAAGATGGTATTTCCTTCCGTTCAAGATATAGTTTAAAGTATACTGAAACATTAATCTTCAGCAGTTTTGACATGTACTGTCCAACATCCATAGTCGTCACCGTCTTCGTCGTAAACGCCTTTTGTATCCCCTTTAAACAAACAAAAAACAGCGAATCATTATTCACCACATTTCTAATGGTATGTAGCATCCATGCACCTTTTGGATACATATCTCCACTTCCTTCGTTGTTCACCCCATAAGTTCCAATAATTGGCTTATCGTTATCGATACCTTGTTTTAAAAACTGCATGTAATCCATATAAGCTTGATGGCCATGCATCTTCTCCACATAAAGAGCCTCGGTATAAGTAGCAAATCCTTCATGAATCCACAAATCGGCTATATCACTCACACTAACATTGTTTCCCCAGTATTCATGAGCACTTTCGTGAATGATGATGTAATCGAAATCGATTCCCTGTTTATACAAAGAACTATCAACTTGTCCGCGATACCCCGGCAAATATCTATTACCATAAGCAATTGCACCTTGATGCTCCATACCCAAATAAGGAGTTTCTACCAAGGCATATCCATCGTTCCAAAAAGGATAACGGCCAAACAATTCTTCGTACACCTTAAGCATTGGCTTAACTTGCTTAAACTGCATCTTAGCCTTTTCGAGATTGTACGGCATTACATAATAATCGCAAGACATACTGTCTTTTCCTGAAAGGTAATATTCCCCGAAATGCGCATAATCACCAATATTGAGGGTAATGTTATAGTTGTTGATGGGATAAGAAACTTTCCATTGGAAGGTGTTCTGATTTTGCCACTCCAAAACTCCATTTGAAATGCATTTCAAGCCATGGGGAACTGTACAAGTAATACGAGCGCTATCGGGCTCATCGCTCAAATGATCTTTATTTGGCCACCATAAACTAGCACCATCTATTTCGCAGGCCACGGTAATCCATGGTTTACCTGTTTTGTCTTTGGTCCATACAAAACCGCCATCCCAAGGAGCCCTTTTGGCAATTTGCGGTGAACCATGATAATACACTTTTATGCTTTCTTGATTACCTTGCAAGATGGTGCCTGGAAAATCAATGAAAACGGCATTAAATTGTCTTTTATAATCTAAATGGAATTTTCTAAAAACGATGGAATCTATTTGCATATTGGCAAACAAATCGAGTTGAATTCTATCCACATCTTCCACCGCAGAAAACAATATTTCGTTGTAGCCGCTTATGCTTTTTGTTAAGGTATCAATAGTGATATTAAGATGGTAGTAACGAACATCAAAACATGTTCTTTCGGCACGCAAACTGCCGCGTAAAGTATCGGCAAAAGTAAATTGAGCTTTTGAAAGTAGAGGAAGAAAGAAGAATAATATTAAAACCTTTTTCAATGGATAGGATTTAAAAAAGATTGTCCCGCCGGTTGGGGCAGGACAATACTTAAAATTCTTGTGAATGAATTATTTTTTCAAGAAACCGTTTTCTTTCGCCTCTTTCATCGCAACGGTAATTCCTTTCTTATCGATTAACTTCAAACCAGCTGAAGAAACTTTCAATACAACCCAAGACTTATCTTCAGGAACGAAGAATTTTTTCTCGAATAAATTCGGATAAAATTTTCTTCTAGTCTTATTGTGTGCGTGAGAAACGTTGTTTCCTGACATCACTTTCTTTCCTGTAATTTGACAAACTTTTGACATGACTCAATTTTTTAAGGACGGCAAAGATGAGATATTTTTTTTAAACATCAAAACTTTAATAAAATATTTTCAGCCCTTGCTTTCGCCTATTCATTGCAAAAATACGCAAAACCTTCTACCTTTAGCCACATGCCGCGCAAATCGTCATCAAAATTACACGAGTTAATTCAATCGCTTACCAAGGGGGAAAAGCGCTACTATAAGCTGCATGCTTCCTTTGTAATGAAGAACTCAGAGGAAAATCAGTATTTGAGACTTTTCGATATTCTTGAGAAATCAAAGACCTACGACGAAGAGAAGGTGATGAAAGAGCTCAAAGATGTAAAAGAATACTTTGTAATTAAAAATGTGCTTTACAGCAGCATATTGAAAAGCCTGGCCGCTCTTTATGCCGAAAAAAGTTCGCGCATGTTCACCAGAAGCAAACTGAATGAAATCGATATTTTATTTAGAAAAGGCTTATACAAACAAGGCCATAAACTCATAGACCAAACCAAAAAGAAAGCCGAACAAAACGAACAATTTGAGACTTTGCTTCAGTTGATCAACATGGAGCAAAAGCTATTGGTATCAGCAATGGCCTTTAAAAGCTTAAAGTCATATAAGGAAAGAATTAAGGTGTTGATGGATGAGACTAAAAACGTTTTGAACATAATAGAAAACATTAAAGAATACGATACACTTTTATTGCCCATTGCCCGATTGCATTTTGAAGGCGCTCAATTTCAGCAGAAAAAAGACTTATTCTACTTAGAAGAACTCATGAAGAATGAGCTGCTTTCATCTGAACAAAAAATATTGTCGCTGCGCGCGCGACTTAACTATTACTATATATGGGGGATGTATCACAAATTGCTTTTTCAAAAAGACAAGGCCCTTCCCTTCTTTGAAAAAAGGCTCAAACTGTTTGAAAATGTAGATGTTTTCATGCAAGAAATGTTTTCCGACTATCTCTTTACCTTACAATTCACCGCTGAGCTAGCCGAAGAAACCAATAAAAGAGAATTGTGCGACAAGCTGCTTGCTCAATTGAATAAATTATATTTGGCTCAAGAAGAATTTGCACCCGAACACCAATCAAATCTATTTGTTTATTACTTCTTGGCTAAACTAGAAAACTTGAAGTTTCACAACCGTTTTAAAGAGATAATACCATTTGAAAAGGAGATTTTTGAAGGCATAGAGAAATATAAGGCGCAAATTAATATCGGGCTCCAACAAGAACTTATCTACTATATAGCCTACGCCTACTTTGCTACTGGCAAATTTAAGGAGGCAGAAAAAGTACTTGAAAACATATTGAACAATAAATCAACAGGCGTTAAATCTGATATTTTCAACATTTCAAACATTTTGTATTTGCTTTGTCTTTATGAAAATAAGAATTACGAAGCGGTGAAGACAACAGCCAAAGTGTGGCTAAAATCGCTCGACAAAGAAAATGTGTACTACGAAATCGACTCTGAAATCATTCAGCTTTTACTTCGACTCATCAAATCGGAAGCGAAACACGCCAGAAGTCATTTTTACGATTTTCGAGATTTCTTGATGAGTAGGCAATTTGATATGCAACAACTTAAGTTGTATAAATACTTCGACGCCAGTAGCTGGCTAGAAGGAAAAATTCATGAAAAAACTATCTTTGAACAAAACCAACGCTAACTATGCGACACCTAATTTTATTCATATTTATCTTTTCTTTTGGAATAGTATCAGCTCAAAAAAAGCAAGCCAACCCCGACTCTATAGCTTTCGAATTGGCGATGAAAATTGGTGATTACGCCGCTGCCATCGACATTCAATATCATATCGTTGGCAAGGATCCCAATAATGTGAACAAGATTTTCAAATTGGCCGAACTTTACTTCGATACCGAACAATTTCCTCTATGCATCAACACCTGCTACATCGCACTAGAGAAAAACAATAAACATAGAAAAAGCTGGCAAATGCTAGCTGTTTGCTACCAGAAAGAAAGCAATAGCACAGGCGCACTGTTGGCGTACAATAAACTCGATTCTCTTTACCCCGATGCCTACAACAAATACCAAAAGGCAACTTTATTGTTTGAGAAACAGCGCTATCAAGAGTCATTGAATGAATTACAACTTATCATCAACGACACCACCACTTTGAATAGAAGTATCAACATCACTTTTCAAAACGAGCAAAAGAAAAGCACTCAGCAAAGTGTTTCATTACAAGCGGCAGCATATAACATGGCAGGTTTTATTCTGATGAATCATAATGAAAAATCAAAAGCTAAATTCCTATTTGAAAAGGCTTTAGCAATTGAGCCCGATTTTCAATTGGCGAAAGGAAATTTAAATAATTTGAGTCAGCCTTAAATTATTTGTAACATAGTATGTTTAACCTACGTATCTCAGTTCTCCCAAAATTTCTAATTTTTAGCTTATGCGTAGATTATTTACAGTCCTTTTGTGCTCCATTTCAGTCATCAGCAGCGCTCAAGTAGGCATTGGCACCACGGCTCCATCTCAAATTTTAGATATTGAATCTAGTAATGCTTCGGCTACGGCGGTTGACATTAATAATACAGGAGCAGGAGATCCTAAAATCAATTTTCAAATTTCAAGTGCCACGACATTTTCCATTGGAATTGACAACAGTGATGGCGACAAATTTAAAATTGGTAGTTCGGCTTTAGAAACCAATACGGCTATTACTATTGATGCTACACAACAAGTTGGAATTGGAACCAGTTCTCCCTCCTCAACATTAACGATTAATGGAAATACAGAAGCTTATCAAAACATTTATGTTAGAGGGACTTTAAACAATAGTGCTGCACAGCTTAGGCTATACAATGACGCAACAAGTACCTACTTAGACTATCACGGGGGCAGCTTGTATTTTAGAGATGAAGGCGCTGGTACAGCCACCCTTTTCATTGAAGACGCTACAGGGAATATTGGTATAGGATGTTCTAGTCCGCAATACACTTTACATGTCGTTGGTGATATTGCTTCTTCAGCGACTGTAAGAACAACTAACGCATTAGTAACTGGCGCTATTACCGCTTGTTCTGATTTCAGATATAAAAAGGATATTAAACCACTAAACAATTCTTTAACAAATTTGATGAAACTAAATGGCGTCACCTACCATTGGCGCACCGATGAATTTCCGCAAAAGAATTTTACCGATAGTTTACAAATTGGAGTGATCGCTCAAGAAGTAAAGAAAATTTATCCTCATTTGGTCTTCACCGATACCGATGGCTATAAATCTGTGGACTATTCTAAATTAACGCCCATCCTACTTGAAGCTATTAAGGAGCAACAGCAAATGATTAAAATGCAACAATTGGAATTAGAGAATCAGAAAAAAATGTTGCTCGAGTTTCAAGCATCACTTGATCAACTTAAAAGAAATCAGCTTCAATTTAGTGCTTCTTCTAACAACAGATAAATATTTTTTTGATGGCAATTGATTTAAAAAAATATTACTTCTTCGCCCTGCTTCTGCAATTCAGTGCTTCGTTTGCGCAATCTCACTTAACGAATTTAGGAACTACAAGCACTCTTTTCATTGGTTCAAACTTCACGTTGCACTGCGATGGCAATGTAACCAACGAAACGGGAGCCACCTTGCAATTCAGCGCAGGTTCATCGAGCCTTCTAGAAGTAGAAGGTGATTTTACCAACAGCACAAGCGGCATATTAACTGCCGGTTTGGGTACCATAAGTTTTACGGGTGCGGCAGCGCAAAATGCCGATTTTGGTGGTGACAATCTTTACAATTTAAAAATAAGTAATACCAGTGGTGATGTAACACTAACACGCGCAGCCACTGTAACCAACAATTTAAACTTCACAAGTGGCGATTTGGTAACCACAGCAGTAAACATTTTAAATTTAACAGCAGCAGCAACAGCCACAGGGGCAGCCGACGGAAACCATGTAAATGGTCCGATGAACAAAACCACAGCCTCTACCTCTACCTTCACTTTCCCTGTAGGAAATGGAAGTCGGTACCGCCCTTGCGCCATTACTCCGGCAGCAACAAGTGCAACCACGTGGTACGGCCACTACCATGATGCTCCATATACAGATTTAACTTTCGACAATACCATGAATCATCTGGGGATAGTGGAATATTGGACACTATCACGAACCGCGGGTGCAGCAGATGGCACAGTTACCTTATCATGGGATGCTATTAGTGATGTTAACGAATTGTCGTCGCTCATCACTGCCTACTATAACGCGGGTGATTGGACCAACTCTGGTGGTAATAACATTACTGGAACAACTGCAGCTGGAACCTTAGAAAGCAATGCCTGGACTTCTTGGAGTGGCACAGACTATTGGACTTTAGCAACAACAGGAATTTTCAATCCACTACCTGTAGAACTACTATTTTTTAATGCAGAGAAGAATGATAACAAGGTGCAACTTCATTGGAAAACTGCCACTGAAATCAACAGTAATTATTTTGAAGTATTGCATTCCATCAACGGAATTCAATTTGAAACATTTACATCTCAGCCTGCTGCAGGCAATAGCAACACCCCTCAGCTGTATTTCACAACCCATGAAAATCCCTCACCAGGAATTAACTATTATCAATTGAAGGAAGTAGACAAGGATGGTCAAAGTGATTTATCATCAATAATTTCAATAAATTTTAACACTGAAGAAAATTCAATTACACAGTTGTATCCTAATCCTTCCCCAGGAAATACCACATTATATTTTAACTCTTCTAAAGGAGGAATTTATTTACTCAACATTATTAATCAAGATGGCAAACTACTATACAACGCGATAATTCCGGCGCACATCGGTGAAAACAAGTTTGCGTTGTCTTTACATGAATACAACAACTCTCAATTCCACATTGTACTAATTGATCCTAACAACAATAAAAGTTCAATTTCCTTTATCAAACAATAGCAAATTTACTTGCGTCGTTTTCGCAATAGTAATAAAGGGTTTCAGCTTTTCATATCACAATTTTACAGTGAATTATAAATAGCTTTTAATAAGTTGTGAATTACTAATTCTTCACAATATTTAAGTTTGCGCTCCTAACTAAACTAAAATGCGTAATTCACTTCTCTTGCTGCTTCTAGCGGCATGCAATATTTTGATCGCCAATAAAATTGAAAGCGTTCAATCGGGCAATTGGAATAACCCTAACACTTGGAAAAATGCGACAATTCCGCAAAGAACCGACTCAATAATTATTGGCTTAAATCATGAAGTAACTGTAAATAGAGATTCGATTGAAGTGTGCTATTTAGAAACCAAAGGAAACATCAAATTTGCCAATGCATCCTCACTAAAAGTTAAAACATTTGTTTGCTCTGCCAAAAGCCAAATGAGCAGCAATTTTTTCTCGGGAAGTTTATGTATTGATTCAATGATGAGCATTAATAATCAGCTCACCATAAACAACGTAAATATTCAATCGAAAGGTCACTGCTTCATATCAGGTGAATGTATTTTAAACTCAGAAAGCAATCTAAAAGAATTTGAAAACATTACAATCACGTCAACAGGAAAATGGCAAAACAACAACAATGGAGACCCAGTAATATCGGGCAATATAGAAAATAATGGAATCTTTATTTCCTGCAAAAATACAGGATGCACATATCACTTCATGAATGATACGAAATTCACAGGCACTTCACCTATTGCAATTACTAGAATTGAGGCCCCTTCAAACAGTAAATTGACAAATTATGGCAATTTGAAAATTTTGATATCATTAGAGGGAAATCCTACAATCGACAATAAAAACGTACTGGAGTTGTGCACCTCCGAATTCGCCTTTCATTCGGGTCAATTCATCACCTCAGAACCACACAACACCGTGATCTACGCAGATACAAATGAACAAAACATCTACCAACCATCGAATGGGAAATATGAAAATCTAATACTTAAAAATGGCAGAAAAAATCTCACAAGCAATCTTGATGTTAATCAACATCTTGAACTTTTAGACAGTGCTATTTTAGTGGAACACACGCACCAAATAAATGGCAATAATAATGCACAATTAATCATTGATTCCACTTCAACACTTGCCATTGGAAACAACGACAATATCTCTTCTGCAGGATTTCCAATAAATTTTAAAACACTAAAACTTCATCAATTCTCCACAGTCTTGTATCAGTCAAAAGAAAATCAACTCATCAATTCCGAAATTTCATATGGCAATTTATCGATTGATGATGGTGCTGTGAACGAAAGCATTAAAACCATTGAACACGATAGCTTGCGCGTTAGAGGAAATTTATGGATTGCAGAAAGTTCGGTAAGATTGAAATGTGCTAATTGTGATATTCAGTGCAATGGAGATTGGAATGGAATAGGAAACCTTGATATGCAAAAAGGCATTTTTCAATTAAAGGGCAATGGCAATAATTACGGTTTGCTCTTTCCTGGAGAAGGACAAGTAATTTACAATGGAACGCAGAATCAATTCATAAAGATTGGAATGTACAACAAACTAATCATTAATAAAAATACTGGAAAAGCTCTTGTAAGAGGAAACAGCAACATTCTACAATGCAAAACTTTGTACAACCAAAAAAGCACTTTAGAAATTGGAAATGAAACCGTTTACATCACCGACTCCCTCATCAATAAGGATAAAATTCACTTCACTTCCACCCTACAAAGCAGAAAAGTAAATCACTTACTAAATCTAAATGGCGGTGAACTGCTATTTAAAGTGGCCACTGCTCTTAGTGTAAATGGCAATTGGATAAATCAAGGCAATTTTATTTGTAACTCGTGTAAAATTATTTTTTCCGATTCAACGAAAAATCAAGTTATAGAGGGAAACAACACCTTCAATAAGATAGACATCAACAAGTCTTCTGCAACAATAAAATTAAACAGCAATACAAAAGTACAAGGCGATATTACCTTTATTGGCGGGAAACTAAACATCTCCAACAAGCAACTTATTTTGCTCAATAACGGCAAAATAATCAATGAAAATAAATCGCATTATATCCATGGAAATGGTGGAGAAATCTTAGTAACAAAAACTATTATTGGAGGCGTTAGTGATACAGTAAATGGTATCGGACTCATCATTCACCCCTCCCTAAACTGGGGCCAATGCAACTTTGTTAGAAAACACACAGCTGTAGTCATCGAAGGCAAAAGTACCATCAATCGTATTTATGAAATTCATCCTCTTGTCAATGAAAATTTAAATGAATCGGTAATATTTAACTATCTGCCTCATGAGCTGGGAAGTAACGACAATCGAAATTTGGCTCTATATAAATCGGAAGATGAAGTGAATTGGCACAAAATAAATGGTGAGAAAGACACCATAGCTTATCGCTTTCGTGTCGATAACATTAAATCGTTTTCAAGTTGGACTTTCAAAAATATTCCTGAAGATCCTCTGCCAGTGCAATGGTTAGATGTTAAGATCAATGATGACCATTTTATTGAATGGTCCACCGCATCAGAAATCAATACAAACTATTTTGAAGTCCAAATTTCGCAAGATGGAATTATTTACTATACCCTTGGCAGTGTGAAGGCTTGCGGAAACTGCAACAACACTAACTTCTATCTTTTCCCAATCGATCAAAATTTCGCATCTTATTACAGAATTAAAAGTGTAGATTTTGATGGTGAAAGCTCGTTTTCTGAAATTGCCGTGAATGAAATAAACAATAGCGCTCTAGTAGTTAGAATTGAAAACAATCAGTTGCATCTTATTAATGGCGAGCAAACCCAAAAAATACAATTGTTCAGTAGCGAAGGCAAGTTGATTCTTGAGAAGACACTTTTAAGAAATGAGCAAACCATTATTGACTTGCCCAGTGGCATTTATATATACCGCTGCAATAAGTTGAGCAAAAAATTAATAGTGCTTAATTGACACGTTTGCCATTCACAAACGGAACAACATAGGCTCCAGAAAAACCGATTTTTCTAGCCTCTTCCACTCTTTTTTCTGCATCGGCTTTATTACTAAAAGAACCAGAATAGTATTTGTACTTACCACCTACTTCCTCATTAGAAATATCTGTTAAATTTTTAAACACAGAAGCATCCTTCTTTGAGCCAAAAACGCCCAATTGCACTTTATAAACTGTTTCAGCACTCTCGACAACTTTCACTTTAGCAGCTTCCTGCACCAGAGCAGCACTATCGGACTTTACTGTAGAAGCAACATTCTCAATTACAATATTGTTAGACACTGATGCTTGCAAATTTGAAGGCGCTGTGGCACCTAATAAAATACCTTCGGAAAGAAAGAATTCTTCGCGCACTTCATTCATAACGTATGAGAATTTTCCGATGATGTGGTAAGAGTTCTTGATGTCTCCGGTAGCTTTCAATTTGTAAGTAACTTTGAAAACATTCTGACTAGGAACATTCAACCAAACTATTTTCAATTTTTGTTGTTCAAAGGTGAACACACCACCTATTGCAGAGCTATTTCCTTCATAAGCAGTTAAACCTTCGGGAATTTCTTCCAAAAGCTTAGCGATGCCGTTCACACTACCTTTATTTATCTCAACTGTAACAGTAATTTCTTGTCCGGCAGCTACCGAACTACTTGAAAAAGATCTTTTACAAATTGCGGGAGTAATAGCCACAACATTGCCACACAGCACAAATAGGAACAGGGTAAAAATCAATCCGCTTCTCATAGTAATAGGTTTAAATAATAGGGTTGAGCCAAATATAAGTGCTTGCATTCGTTTTACAAAAAAAAATATCCATTATCTTAAAAATCATATTTATTACATTTGCGGCATGAGTATTAAAGAGGAAATTGAAAAAAGAAGAACCTTCGGAATCATCAGTCACCCCGATGCCGGTAAAACAACACTAACTGAGAAATTGCTCCTTTTTGGGGGAGCGATTCAAACCGCAGGTGCTGTAAAATCTAATAAAATTAAGAAGTCGGCTACTTCCGACTGGATGGAAATTGAGAAGCAAAGAGGTATTTCGGTAGCAACCTCTGTAATGGGTTTTGATTACAAAAACACCAAAATCAATATTTTAGATACCCCTGGTCACAAAGATTTCGCAGAAGACACTTACCGAACTTTAACTGCTGTAGATAGCGTTATTGTGGTGATAGACGTTGCAAAAGGTGTTGAGCCGCAAACAGAGAAGCTGGTTGAAGTATGTAAGATGCGTGCCACTCCAATGCTTATTTTCATCAATAAAATTGACCGGCCGGGTAAAGATGCCTTCGATCTACTTGACGAGATCGAAAAGAAATTGAATGTTAGGGTGCAGCCTTTAAGTTGGCCTATAGGAACGGGCGATCAGCTGAAAGGAGTATATAACATCTACGATAAAAACATTCTGCTTTTTGAAGGAAACAAACAAAAAATTGCAGAGGAAATAGTTGAAATTAAAGACATTAACTCAAAAGAATTAGACGCCATCATCTCTGAAGATTCAGCCAATCAGTTGAGAGAAGACTTAGACTTAATCAATGGTGTGTATGAAGATTTTGACACAGCGAAGTATGAGTCGGGAGAAATCTCTCCTGTAATGTTTGGCTCTGCGTTAAACACCTTTGGGGTGAAAGAGCTTTTAGATACTTTCATTAGAATAGCTCCTTCTCCAAAGCCGAAAGAAACCGACGAGAGAATGATTGTTCCAACCGAGGAGAAATTTAGTGGTTTTGTTTTTAAGATACATGCAAACATGGATCCTAAGCATCGCGATAGAATTGCTTTCGTGAAGATTTGCTCTGGGAAATTCGAGAGAAACACCAACTATTATCACGTAAGATTAGATAAACAGATTAAGTTTTCTAACCCAACATCCTTTATGGCGCAGAAGAAGGAAGTAATCGATGATGCTTATCCGGGCGATATTGTAGGTTTGTACGATAGTGGTAATTTCAAGATTGGAGATGCGTTAACATCAGGTGAAAAATTACATTTTAAAGGTATACCAAGTTTTTCACCAGAGCTTTTCCAATATATTGAGAATGCCGACCCTTTAAAGGCAAAACAATTGGCGAAGGGAATCGATCAGTTGATGGACGAAGGAGTTGCTCAATTGTTCACCAGAGTGCAAAACGGAAGAAAAATCATTGGCACTGTGGGTCAACTTCAATTTGAAGTTATTCAATATCGATTAGAGCACGAGTACAATGCATTGTGTAGATACGAGCCAGTACAATTGCACAAGGCATGTTGGATAGCATCCGACAACAAAGAGCAATTGGCCGATTTTAAGATGCGCAAGGCCGGCTATATGGCAAGAGATAAAGATGGTAAAGATGTATTCTTAGCTGATTCAGCTTATTCTATCGATATTTCTAAGGAAAAATATCCTGATATACAATTTCATTTCAAGTCGGAATTTTAAAAATGCAAAAAGGCCCTCGTCAATTGACAAGGGCCTTTTACTGTACTAAAACACTCCTCCCCTGGATCTTTAATTTTTTAATACTTTTTCCATTTTGATGTACTCATTCACTAATTTATATTGAGCTGGAATTCGCTTGTTAAATATCTTCAACTGATAATGATCAACTGCTTGCAGCAATGCCTTCAACATGGCCGATTCACTGGGATTTAAAACTGATAAGTCTAATAAATCATCTATTCTTTTTAAGACTTCGTTGTATTGGTTGGCTGTTTGAATTTTCATGGAATGTAGATTAAAATTAAACACACTCATTGGTACGGTATTATCCGTAATGAAGTTCCAAAAAATGAAAAGTTTTTGAATTAAATTTTTAAAATACCCTCAAAGATCATGAGGTATAACCCAAGAATAACAAGCACTCCAGAAATTATCACACGCAAGTAAAGAAGTATCTTATCACTAAACTTTTTAGCGCCGAATTTCAAAATTTTGATAAAGAATGCAAACCAAAAAATTTCTCCAAGTGTAATTCCAACAAGTAAAACAATCAACAAAAGACTTGTTAATTCAATGGTTTCGCCAAAAATATCACTTAAAATACCTTGCTGCAACGAAGCCATTGACACCCAAAACAGCAATAAGCCCGGATTTAATCCGCACAAAGCCATGCCCTTAAAAAAATCGCCTGAAATCTTTTTTGCAGTTTTAGGTAATTCGTGTTCTACCTCTTTAATGGTTTTGTTTTTATTGAATGCGGCAACAATACCTATCACTCCAAAAGCAATAACCAAAATACCACCAATCAAACCTACCCAAGCGCCAACACTATTGCCAATGAGTAACGACTGATACCCCATAAAGGCCGCGAATGCCAGAATAACATCGGCAAGTATAATGCCTATGATAAATGGAATTATGGCTAACTTTTTATGCGATAAATAATGATTGGCTACCAATAAATTTATTGGCCCTAAGGGAGTAGAGGAAATAAAACCCGATGAAATTCCGAATACAAATACAGCAAGTGCAACTAGAACTGTAAGCATCTTTTATAGAGGATCACCCATTTCTACCTGATCTCCCACTTGCGATTGAACACAAGGTTCAGGCGCTGCGATACAACAAGTAGAACCTAAAAGGAAAGTAGCTACTTCCTGACCAATTAAAACTGAAGCTCCAACGAAAGTAGAATGTGTTAAAACAATACTTCCTACTCCTGGTCCGCCAACAATACTCATATACCATTTGCGACCTTTTTCGTCTTCAATATCAACATTGATTCTCTCGTTTCTTAACGCAGGAAGCGAAGGATCTTTGTATGCCCAAGGTCTTAACAATACCAAGTCTCCTGGCACATGTTCAATTCTAGTTACTTTACCATTTACTGGAGCGTGAATTCTGTGGTAGTTGTTATTGTGTAAAAACACATTTGAAAAGTAATATTCATCAGGAATAGAATTTCCTTCTTGGCCAAAAACGGCGCGAAGATGTCTCTTTTGACCTTTTACTTTAACCAATTCCAATTCGCCTACTTTACCGTATTCGCATAGCAAACCTTCGCAAGCCCAAATGGTATCGGAAATAATTTGAGGTGGAAATTTTAATATTCTTGTGAAGAAGTCCTGAAAGCTTCTGTAATCATTTGAGCGGCTAGCAGGTAAATAATTGTCGAGATAATTAGGGTCATCATAATGAGCGCGCACGTATGGCTTAATCAAATGCTTAGTCCAACGGCGATTATAGATATTCGCATATACACGTGATATTCTACGCTGAGCTCCGCCTGGTAAAATTCCCCAAAGGCTGATAGATATAAATCTAAATACTCGCGCTTTAAAACCTTTACCTGATCTGTCGTTCTTCATAAATGCCAAACTTATTTGGTAAACTTTCCCTTGATAAAAAAGGAGTACAAAATTAGTAAAAAAAGTCGTTTTTGCAAGCCCTAGCCCTCAATCCACTCACTTCGGTACTCTAGTGGCTTTCGGTGACTTTGTGGCCATTCCCCCTGCGGATAACCTAAATAAAATATTCCCAAACACTTGTCTTTAGGAGAAAGTCCGAGAAATTCATTAGTTATTTGATTGTAAATTAGCTCGGGGGTACTCCAATATCCTCCTAATCCGTAAGCAGTGGCAGTTAAATGTAAATTTTGAACTGCGCACGCAACCGCTTCAATTTCTTCAATTTCGGCTACTTTCTCAATTTCCTGGCGCTTCATACAAACAGCTATCACCACCGAAGCCATAGTTGGACGAGATTTTAACTGCTCATATTTCTTTTGCATGAATTTATCTTCGGGAGTTAATGATTTGTAAGCATTGCCCAAGAAATCACCTAATTTCACTAAACCATCGTTGGTAAAAACCTTAAATAGCCAAGGTTGTGTTTGTCCGTGAGTAGGTGCCCAAAGTGCATTATTCAGCATTTCTATCACCATATCTTTTTGAACTTTTCGTGGTGAAAAATCTTCGGGTTTGATGGTTCTTCTGTTGCGAATTATTTCTCGTAATTCTGATAAATTGTATTTCATAAATTTAAACGTTCAAAGTTTAATGTTTAAAGTTCAATGTTAGCTAAGTTTTAAAATAGAACATTGAAGATTGAACTAATTTTTATCTTCGGGATAAAAATAAGGCAAATGTCACAAATATTATATGATACTATCCCTTCGTTCGATTTAAACGATTTTATTAAAGGAGATTTAACAGCACGAAAACACTTCGCCGCTGCCATTGGCGAAGCTTACAATAACATCGGATTCATTGCTGTTAAGAATCACGGTTTTGCTGATGAACTTCAAGAAAAATTATATCAGGCTAGTAAAAAATTCTTTGCACTTCCTCAAGAGGTAAAGCAAAAATATGATGGCGCTAAAACGCACGGCCAACGTGGCTATACCGGCAAAATGAAAGAACATGCCGCAGGCAGAAAAGTTGGAGATTTGAAAGAGTTTTATCATTTCGGAAGAGAAATAGCGGGCAGCACAAGCACGCATTATCAAGCGAATATCATTCCCGATGAAGCTATAGAATTTGGAGAATATGCGCTTGAATCTTACCAGCAATTAGAAAAAGTAGGAAGAACAATTCTTAAAGCACTGGCTTTATTTCTTGAACAAGAAGAAAATTATTTTGAAGACAAAGTAGATAAGGGTATCAGCATTTTGCGACCTATTCACTACTACCCTCTAACAGCCGAAGAAGCTGCATCAGAAGCGGTGCGCGCTGCAGAACACGGCGACATCAACCTAATTACCATTTTGATGGGTGCCAGTGCAGAAGGCTTGCAAGTAAAGCGTCAGGATGGAAATTGGATTCCTATTACAGCCGTACCCGAGCAATTGGTGGTAAATGTGGGAGATATGCTGCAACGTTTAACCAACAACAAACTCAAATCAACTTTACATCGGGTGGTAAATCCAAGCGGAGACAAAGCTACCTCACCTCGTTATTCTATTCCTTTCTTTATGCATGGAAATCCGGATATGGATCTAACATGTTTGACCTCTTGTATTGATGCCGAACATCCTAAGGCTTATGAAGATGCAACGGTAGAAGAATTTTTAATGGAGAGGTTAAGGGCTATTGGATTGGCGAAGTGATTTAGAAAATATTGAACTTCGCAAAAACTGTATTCTAAAACTTAAACCCCACCGAATAATTCACCCACAAACTAGCACCACTTGTTGGATTACCAAAGCCGGGAACAAACAAAGTTTTATAATCGCTTTGATTGGTATTGTACACCATCAAGGCACCACGTAAATCGGCGCCTAAGAACACATTTTTTACAATTTCTATTCTGGTACCAAAAACACCTTCTACCCAAAAACTCATATAATTAGCATCGGCAACAGCAACATTCTTTCCTTTTCCAAAATAGGTGCTATCTAAAGTGAAAACAGGGTATGACAAACTATATGTACTTGCTGAAACACGTGCACCGATGTACAAAATATCTCTATCCCTTTTGTTATTGTACTTCATTAAATTACGATTCACTCCAGCTCTAAAAAAGAGTCCGTTTGATATCGTTTGATACATACTACGCGTGTAATCCATTTGATGAAAACCAGCTTCTAGAACTAAAAACAAAGAGTCGTTTTTAGAAATCTCCAGCATTGCTTCCCCTCCCATTCTTTTCGATGGAGCATCAGAAAAATAACCGTAAACAGGCGAAAGTAAATCAATATTTAAACGCACCAATCCCTGGCGTTTGTTGGTATCGGTTTGCGCCTGCGCTGAAAAAGCAAGCAACAAACATAGACTAATAGTATATCCTAATATTTTCTGTTGCATCTTTTTCAATTGAAGTACTTTTTATAGCTACCGATTTAATTAAGTGCTTGGTAGTTGATACACTCAATAATGTTTGTTTATAGCCATAACCACAAGCATTAGAGATGTACACAGGCACCGTTTGATGAGCAATGGTAAGGGTATCGTTGAAGGCATGACGACCAAAAACATAGCGAGTAGTATCTGTTGAGATATCTAAAGGCAAAGAAACTGATTTGCGTTTTAAAATGGTATCTGTATATAAGAACACACTATTATTTACTGCATTGATATGAATACTGTCTACGCCAATAGCGCTATCTGACAATACCGAACTGGTGGTGTAAAAAGAAAACTGACCATTCCATGTGGTGCTGGTGTTGCACACATCGGGTTTAGTACACGAGTAAACTAAAAATGAAATGAAAAAGAAAAAAACATATTTCATCGTACTAAAATAGTCAAACACAATAAGTAAAAAAATATAGCGTTAGAAAAAAACTTAGGGACAATCTGTTACTTTTGGAAATCTTTGTATTATAACCTTAAACTCCGGGAAGAGTGGCTGGACAAAATGTGATTAATAACGCTGATGAATGGACTATCATTCAAGCTGCCCAAAGAGACATTCGTTTCTTTAGGGAGTTGTACCAACGGCATTTCAAAACCATTTTTAGGTTTGTGCTTGTTCGTACAGGGAGTGATCAGGACCTTACCGCCGACCTTACACAACAAACATTTGTGAAGGCGATGGCGAACATCTCGCGCTATGAAAACAGAGGCGTTCCTTTCGTTGCGTGGTTGTATCGAATAGCTCTTAATGAAATAAATCTTCATTACAGAAACTCCACTAAAGCACGCACCGTATCTATTGAAGAAAGCGTTGTGAAAAATTTCATTGAAGAAATCGATGAAGATTACAGCGACATTAAGTTACAGGCGTTAAAACAAACTTTAAGCGAGCAAGACGAAGAAGTGGTACAACTAATTGAGATGCGCTTTTTTGAAAAACGTTCTTTCAAAGAATTAGGCGAAATCCTTGGAATTACCGAGAGCAACGCCAAAGTAAAAGTACATCGCATATTAAAAAAACTTCAAGTAGTTTTGCTTAAAAAGTTGAACAAATTATCAGGTGAAAACAACTAAGTACGATATTAAAATAGATTCGAAGCCCATTTCTGAAAAGGACATTGAAAAGCATATGAATTTCGATAAGACCTACGAAGCATATACGCATTGGGCTTATCGTCATCCATGGCACCGCTTTCAAAGACACGCTGGCAAAAACCGAAAAATATTATTGTGGATCATATTGATTGCTGTTGTTGCCGCATTGGTAATAATGGAATCTTTTTGATTCCATTTTTGGCTTTTCCCTTTTAACTTTTTACCTTCCTTCCATGGCCTACGACGAAAACCTACAAGAAAGAATCTCTAGAATCTTAAAAAGCAAAAAAATCATTTTTGAAGAAAAGAAAATGATGGGCGGATTATGTTATTTGATAAATGATAAGATGTGTGTTGGTATTGTGAAAAACGATTTAATGGTTCGCTTCGACCCCGAAATTCAAGATGAAATTTTTACAAGAAATGGAGCCCGACCAATGGACTTCACTAAAAAACCAATGAAAGGTTATGCTTTTGTTTCGCCTGAAGGAATTGATATGGAAGTTGACTTGGAAGATTGGATAAATTTAGCCTTACAATACAATCCCAAAGCAAAATCAAGCAAGAAGAAATAACTCTTCTACAGTCCTTCTACCCTATTTAAAAATTTCTGCACTTCTTCTTTTAAAGCTTTATAATCACCAACAGGAACTATTATCAATTTTTCTTGAGGGTTCAATCCACAAGCTGCAGTTGTAATGACAGGAATGCCCATTGCCAATGCTCTCAAAATTAATTTTGGGTGATGCTCCACATAAGCAGGCAACACCAACAAACGCGCATCTTCAAGGTTATTGGCGTAGCGAATATTAATTCCTTTCCAAAAACCATCGTGCTCTTGTGCTTTGCCCAAAACATGAATAGAAAGATTTAAATCTAGCAACAACTGTCTCATTTCAAATGCTCCTTTTCTAGCCAAGGCAGAAGCAGGAAAAATTATTTTATCTCCTTTCCGCAATTGATTTTTAACAGCAGGTTTTTGCCAATCAAGCTGCACAGCTTTATGATGATACAATTTCACTATCTCTGAATGAGGTGAAATTATTTTTCGTGCTTTATTTAAGGCCATTTTCTCTAAATCAAGTAAATCTTGATTCACACGAAAATCAGCAGCCGTAACACTTTTAGGAAAGTTATTCTTTAAAACATCCAATCTCGCTTGTAAATATTCTATAGGCAAACGAGTCATTAATACATCATAAGACCTTCCCCACAACAAACCATATTTGTAGGCAAAAGGCAGTAGATTTTGAGATACCACTATGTGAGTGCATTCAGAAGGAATCATTTTCAAAATACTTCTTACTATTTTCTCATCGTAGCTCAACAACAGAGACGGAATATTTTTCTTTCTTCTTGCTTGCAGTCTCAAGTGCAACGAACGTTTAATAGACATTATAGCGAACGACTTAGTATGACCATCATTCTTACTATCCCACAAAAAACGATTGATCTTGATCTTATCATTTTTAGAGAAGGGAACTATAAAATAATCTTCAACCTTTGAAATCGTTGCGAGATATGTTTCAAACTCGGTAGATTTCTCATCTAAAATATACGCTGTAATATCATTTAATTTTCTTTCTGGTATTTTCCCAGGATGCTTCAAACAAACCGTATTTCCGCACGAATAACAATCGTTAATTTTTGAAGTCAGCACTTTGCTTTCAGGTTCATTCGACTCAAGATTTGCGTCCTGACTTCTGAATTTCACCAGCAGTTTATCTGCAGTAAATTCTATTTCTATTCTAAAGGCATTTTTCGATTTAAATCTTAAATCAACATAATTCCATTTCACAGTAGCATCTCTGTCTTTTTCGGCCAATGAACCTTGAATAACGCGCGTATGTTTGTGACGTTCAACAATTTCGAATCCTGCCTTTAATGCCGCATCGTACAAAGCATTGCTCATCTGACAGAGTCCGCCGGCAATAGTTGGCACAATACATCCTTCTCTAATTTCTCTTCCCACCACGTAGCCCTTTCGTTTGGTAGGTTTTCCAATGTGTTTCCAAAAACTAAAAACCTTATTTGCTTTAACTTCTATGCCATTCAAATTTCTGGCCGCAACTCTTAAATTCTCAATTTTACCAGCAGTTAAAAACCAATTGTATTGATTGTCTTTTGCGTTCCAAAGTTCACTTTCTGAAACTGCGATTACTTTGGCATTTTTTAGCTCATTGGTATCGCTAAATCGAAGAGGAGCATCTACAAGATTTTTGAATGATCTTTTAGCAGTATGCACAGCCATTTTGAAACGAAAAATCAAATCGTTTTTTAAACTGTGCTTTTCTATTAATTCTGTTGTAGAAGACATCCTAAAGGTATAACATTAAAATACCTATTAAATTTCAAATAATCAATCTTCTATCCATTCGTTACAACGAACGAGCTCTAAATTTTTTAAATCGTTGCGACTAATGCGAGGTTGTTTCAACAATTCTTTATTGAGCAGATAAATAATTTTTACTGTTACATCATGGTCTCCAAACTTTTTGTCGGGATGAACAATTTTCACTACGGCATAATGAACAGAAGTACCATTAAGATTACCGGGCCATTTCAAATCAACAACAAACCAATCTTTTTCTCCATTAAGTTGAATTTTTGAGCTAATTCTACCCTTAAGTGGATAGCTTTCTTGAGAAAGCAAACGTGTTGACGAAGGAGTAAAAACCACCGTCATTCCCTTAAGATTTTCAATATTGAGAATCTTTCTAAAGGGAAATAAATCAATTTTCTCCCAATGATCTTTTACTAAATCGATTTTGCTTAGGTTGGTAGAAAGCACTACCAGAAGATAGCCGCCACCCAACATAGAATATTTTAAAGATTCGTTGGCAAAATGAGCGCCGCTATCGATGACAGTCAGCACAAATTCAAGCAAAATAACAGCGATCAAACCAGTTAACAAAAGCATGGTGGATTGATTGATTGAAAACTGTTTTTCGGAGTTGAATGCAGAGGAAATATTTAAGCAATTGTTGATCATCATAATCCAAACAAAAATGGAAATGATGACAAATACCATAGATAAAAAAGAAAAAATATTCACCGAATCATTGATGAGCCAAAAATCATAAAAACCATGAAGAACAGATGCAATAAGCAATCCGGGCAAAATATACAGCCCACCTCTTTTTCCTTTCCTAAATTGAAAATACAAAAACAAATAAATACAACTTGAACTTAAAAACATGTGCAACATGGTTGATGAAAAGGCACGTGCACCAATATTTTGCAAGGAATGCGAGAAATAAATAATGTTTTCTATAAAAGCAAAGCCGAGTGCACTTGCCGATGCATAAATTAGTATTTCAATTGGATCTGATGTTTTAAGTACAAATTTTAGCACCAATAATAGCGGCAAAATTTTAAGAAACTCTTCTATGAATCCGATACCAATCACGCAATAAAAAAAATCATTAGCAGCATTCCCATTCAAATAAAAATTAAATGTGTAATTCACAATATTAGAAAGTAGTGGGGTGCTAAAAGAAAAAAGAGCACCTGCTAAAAATAGTATGGTTACCAAGAGCCACTTTGTCTTTTTAAACACATTGATGTAGTACAAATAACACAACCAAACAAAAACAACAATTAAAGATGCTATGAAAGGAAACAGCGCCTCTGAATGAAACACATGCAAATAATCGCTGCTTATTAGTTTGGTCCAATTGCCAGTGCTGTAGTAGAATTCCGATTCATAATCGAACTCCAATCGATCATCATCAATGGCCAAAAGTTTCTCCAGCTTTACATTTTCATCCGACTTAAACCATTCTACTGCCAGTAAATTATTGTTTCTAAAATTTTTTGGATAAACTTCAAATTCTTTCTCTAGATAAGGCAAGGCATTCTCCTCCTTTTCAAGCAAATAATAGGCCCTAATGTAATTCCAATACAAGCAAGTAGTATCGCTCACTTTGTATAAGAAAGTATCGGGAGTACGCTTGTTTAATGCCTCATTGAAAGCCAATGCCAAATTAGATTGATTGGCTTTTACAATATTTTTCGATTGAGATTGTTCCTGAAAATATTGAAGAGCATTCAAATTCAATTTTCTCCATCGAGAATTAAGAAGAGTTTTTTCATTTGATTCTAAAGCATGAAAATTCTCTAAATACTCAAATGATTCTTCTGCAGAAATGGAGCCATCGACAAAGCGACTCAACAAAGCATTACAAATCATGTAACTGTTGCGATGCTTTTTAGCACTTGCATAAGCCGAAGAGAAATCGTTTTCTTGATAAGTAAAAAAATAGTTGCACAAGGCAATCACCAGCGCAGCAGTGGGAACAACAAATTTTAGAAGATATAACTGAATCTTGCTAAACAACATTATAAATAGGGTTGTTCAATTTTATTTGTTCCTTTTTCATCAACAGATAAGTAACGATCACCAATGTTGTCGAAACCAAACAAGCCGGTATGAAATTCATAAATGATGTATGGATGTGTTTGACGAAGTGTGTTTGTAGAAACATCAAACCATCGCAAATCAGTTTCATCGGCATAGGCATCTTCTTCTAACAAATACACAATTCCGGTGTATGAACTAGCAACATAATCTTTGTCCATTCCTGCAATTTTATGCACTACCACAACAGGCTCTCCAACGATCACAAAAAAGTTGAGTGTTAACATAAGAGCAGTACCTAAAAAGCCAATTCCCAAAAAGTTATAAGCAAAGTACAACTGTTTACCAATAACCAAATGGTCGCCCTCATTTTTCTCTTTTCTCATTCTCTTAAACCATGAATACTGTGCCATTGCAGCTACAGCGCCAATGCATAACACCGACAAAATGAGGGTAGTCCAATCGATCATCGTTATATCTTCGAAAGCCAATATTGCAATTCCACTAGGAAAGAAAAAACATAGCGTAAGTGTTAGCGACCAGTGCCAAGTGCTTCTTTCTTGAACACGTCTATTGGCGTTAGATTTTACAGCCACTGCTGGTCTTTTCGATTGAACAGGTCTTCTTCTCGTAGGTTGCACTGCGCTCATAATTTGCTATTTAGGAGAAACATCAGAATTGTATTATGTCAAAAATAAAAATAAAATTGAATGATAAATTTCAAATTTATCTCGAACGCTTCAACACAACAAAAGAAGCCCTTTTAAATTGAATGGTCCAATTGCCATTTACAATCAAATCATCGGTCAACTTCTTAAACTCATCTTTGCTTAATGGGTAGGGTTGTTCATCAAATGAATACACAATAAAATCGGCATCTTTGAGAATTGGGAACTGATAGATTTTATCCCTCTACGCCAAGTGAGCTAGAAAAGGAGATTGCGCGCTTATTACTGCATCATGTGGAATTTTATTTATCTCTTCATGCACTTTTTGTATATCGTAATTTCTTCTGTAATGATTTGGTACATATACCTTCAATCGTTCTCTATCGTTGGATATTAGTGTATTGTCCATAACTCTAAAAGAAGCAACAATACAACCCAAAAGCACAAAAGCAATGAAAATATTTTTTGTTTTTTGAACTTTCATTTCATGCAGAACACAAGAAATACCAATGGCCAACACAGGAGCAAATTCAATACAATAATGTGTAATCACACTCCACATTTGCATATTGTTATGATACATCTTTTGCAAGAAGATGGGCAATAACATCAGCAAATATTGAGGTTTTAAAAACAAGAGATAAATTCCAGTAATCAGCAATAAAATATAGGCTTCTAGCTTCACATAATCTGCATCGGGATTACCACTGTGATTTACAAATAAAAGCTGAAGTGCATCTATTGGATGAGAAATTAAAAACAATATTGCACTCGAAAAATCTTGACCTAAACAATCGTAATCAAAATGCACGTAAATAGCTTGATTTGATAATTTAGGCATCACCACAAAAATGACAAGAATGAAATACAATAGCGCAAAGGCAGCGTGATACAAAAGAAATTTTCGCGCTTGAGTATCTTTCTTGTAATTGATCAATAAACCCAAACAAACAAAAATCATCCACAAAGCCATGTTCTCTTTACCTATCAAAATAGCGAAAAACACGAGTGCCGATTTGAGTATTTTTCTTTGGTGAAAAAAGTAGAGAAACCAGGGCAATAAAGTGGCTGCAACTACATTACTGTGGTAATCATACGACAAGGGTGCGATTACACCAAAAAAGCAATAAAAATAAACAGTTGCCCACAATGCTATTCGTGAGTTTGAAGTATACAAATACACAACCTTGTTCACTCCCACTCCACCCAACAACACAAAAAATATTTGAAGGATGAGCAAGGTATAAGTTCCAAACAAATAAGAAAAAGGAGAAAACGCAATCAGATAAAAATCAAAATGATCGGCCAATAAATTCTCGTTGAATTTTTTAAATACAGAACTATCATTCCATTGCAAATGAGCGTAATCGTAAAGCGCATTGGTATACAAACCAAGGTCAAGCGCGTAAGTTCTAAAACAATAATGATTTACAAGCGAAATGAGAGAGTAGAAAATGGCGAAGAGAGAAACAATGAGGAATAACTTTCTTCTATTGCTTCTCTCTTCCATAGTATTCTTTTACTGTCCGCACTCTTCTCTCAAAGCATTCAAAAACATATCACATTCTACCTTAGTAATGTTCAACGGTGGTAACAAACGAAGAATATCAGGATTTGATGCACCACCAGTAAAAATACTATGTTTAAACAGTAAATTATCTCGAACTTCTTTTCCTCCTTCAATCAAAACACCCAACATCAATCCTCTGCCGGTAATCTTTTTAATTCGAGGTAATTGTTGCATCTCTTTAATTAAATAATCACCCAACATTTTAGCATTGGTCACAGCGTGCTCCTCCTCCATTACTTCTAACACCGCCATGGCTGCAGCACAAGCCAAATGATTTCCACCAAATGTAGTTCCTAACAAACCACTGCTCGCTTTAAATTTTGGATGAATCAACACTCCGCCAATAGGAAAACCATTGCCCATTCCTTTTGCGATGGTAATAATATCGGCTTGAATGCCTGCGTGCTGATGCGCGAAGAATTTACCGGTACGTCCGTAACCACTTTGTACCTCATCTAAAATCAACACCGCTTCGTACTTATCTGCTAAGCTTCTCAAACCTTGCAAAAATTCATCTGAAGGCTCTACAATTCCAGCTACACCTTGAATCCCTTCAATAATGATTCCGGCAACATCACCTTTTTTCAATTCATTTTCTACAGCTTCTAAATCACCTAATGGAAGAAAATCACTTCCTGTTCCGGCATTGAAAGCTGCTTTCATCTTAGGGTAATCGGTTACTTGCAAAGCACCAGAAGTTCTTCCATGAAAAGCTTTATCAAAAGCCAAAACTCTTGGTTTTACGGTGTGGAAAGAAGCCAATTTCAAAGCATTTTCACAAGCCTCTGCACCCGAGTTAATCAA
>CAYORT010000006.1:104901-134760 GCA_964406465.1 uncultured Chryseobacterium sp. | reverse complement strand
AATTTGTAAATTAGAAGTCAACTAATAAATGGCCCGAAATTAAGGGTAGCTTACATTTCTAAACTCCAATTTACACCTAGTTTGAAAAATGCAGTACCTAACAAGAATTGTAATTAGTCAAAGTCGGAAGAAATTGAACTAAAACTGTGCTGTTAGAATAAAATCTAAAACACCTAACTCCAGCACTCAAATTCCCACCGAAATATCAACAAACACTTGTGAGTGAATTCAATTCGCCCCTACCGTTTTATTTTGTATTTTAGCCTACTTTTAAAATAAAAATATGGGTTGCAGCGGATGCGAAACAGGAAGAGGTAATACGAATGGCGTACCAACAGGGTGCGGCAATAAGGGTACGTGCGCTGCTCAAGGATGCAATAAATTTAGTGTTTTCGATTGGTTAAGCAATATGGCGGTTCCTTCATCTGAAGAACCATACTACGGAGTTGAAGTTCGATTTAAAAATGACAGAAAAGGTTATTACTGGAATACAGAAAAATTACCTTTAGCCATTGGAGATGCCGTAGCTGTTGAAGCTTCACCAGGACACGATATAGGCACCGTTTCTTTAACCGGAGAACTGGTGAAATTGCAAATGAGCAAACGTAATTTCCCAGAGAGCGAAATGAAAAAGCTCTATCGTAAAGCCAAACAAACAGATATTGAAAAATGGAATGAAGCTATTTCACTGGAAAAAGCAACATTGCAAAAAGCAAGAAAACTCGCCATCGATCTTGGTTTAGAGATGAAGATTGGCGATGTTGAATACCAAGGTGATCGATCAAAGGCTACTTTCTTCTACACAGCGAACGGTAGAGTTGACTTCCGTCAGTTGATCAAGCAATATGCAGAACACTTTAGAATTCGTGTGGAAATGCGTCAGATTGGTGCCCGACAAGAAGCATCAAAGCTCGGCGGTGTTGGCTCTTGCGGAAGAGAATTGTGTTGCTCTACTTGGCTTACCGATTTTAGAACGGTAAATACTTCAGCAGCGAGATATCAACAATTGTCGTTGAATCCGCAGAAGTTGGCCGGACAATGTGGTAAATTGAAATGTTGTTTGAATTATGAGTTGGATTCTTACCTCGATGCAGTGAAAGAATTCCCTCAAACAAACACGAATTTGTTCACCAAAAAGGGAGAAGCATATCAAGTTAAAACAGATATTTTCAAAAGAATTCTATACTACGTTTACCGCGAAGATCCTTCTGTTTTTCACGCAGTACCTGTTAGTCGTGTGAAAGAAATTATTGCAATGAATCGCGCAGGCAATCAACCTGAAGATTTATTGTTGGTTCCTGTTGCCGATAAAACAACGAAGAAACCAGAGCCTGACTATGCAAACGTTGTAGGTGAAGACGACTTAACTCGTTTCGATAGAAAACGCGGTGGAAACGACAATAGAAACAGAAATCGCGGAGGCGGAGGTGGCAACAACAACGGCAATCGCCGTCAGCAAGGTCAGGGTCAGCAACATGGCTCCAACCCAAACCGTCAGCGACCAAACAACAACGGACCAAGACCAAACAATAAAGGACCAAGACCAAATAATAACAATGGTCAGCGACCAAACAACAATCAACCGCCAAAGCAAGTTTAATGATTAATGCTCGAAGCCTAATGTTAAGTAAGTCCGATAAAAGAAAGCAAAATCCATTCACCCTTTTGGCTTTTGGCTTTTTACTTTTTGCTTTATCTTCTTGCGATTCTTCAATGGTTTACAACGAATCATACTCGGTTAAAGATCTAAAGTGGAATCAAAAATCTCCTTTCGTTTTTATTACCGATTCTATCATCGATATCAATCAGGGATACAATGCCTATATCGATTTGCGCGTGAATGAAAATTACGCCTACCGCAATATTTATTTCTTTGTTGACATTGAAATGCCCAACAAGCAAGTGATTAGAGATACGGTGAATGGCTGGTTGCAAGATGAGGCCGGGAATTGGTTAGAAGATGTATCGGGATTTGGAACGATAAAAGAAAAGGAGTTTTTATACCGACCTAAGATTAAGCTTCCTTACCAAGGGATTTACAAATTCACTATCTATCAAGCCATGCGCGAAGAGAATTTGGAAGATGTTGAAGATGTAGGTTTTAGACTAAAAACTATCGACCTAGAGCAGTAAATATGCAGAACACAACGAATAATAAAATACAAATTTAAAGAGTACACACTTTTTTATTTTTAAGTAAATAATTGATCAAATGGCTTTAAAAGATTCAATAAAAAAATACAGCAAGCAGCTAAAATGGTTCTGGGGATTGTATTTCACAGGAGTACTTCTAGTTTTCTTATTTTTCTATGCTATCTCAGAGTGGGAACTTTTTGGTACACTTCCTTCTTTCGATGAATTGGAAAATCCTAAAAGTAACTTAGCCGCCGAGATTTATTCATCCGACAGGGTTCTATTGGGTACTTTCTTTAAGGAAAATAGATCGAATGTAGAATACCATGAAATTGCGCCTATTGTAATTAAAACATTGGTAGCCACTGAAGATGAGCGTTTCTTCCAACACTCGGGAATCGACCCACGCGCTCTTGCCCGCGCCATAAAAGGGATGGGGAAAGATGGTGGAGGTAGTACCTTAACGCAGCAGTTGGCCAAGCTATTGTTTACCGAAAAACCAGCCGATAACATTGTTGTGCGTGTTATTCAAAAGCTTAAAGAATGGGTAATTGCAGTGAGATTGGAGAGACATTACACCAAAGAAGAATTGGTAACGATGTATTTAAACAAAGTAGATTTCATCAACAATGCAGTAGGTATCAAATCGGCATCTAGAATTTACTTTAGTAAACTTCCAAGTGAATTGAACATGCAGCAAGCCGCTATGTTTGTTGGAATGTGTCAGAATCCATCGTTGTACAATCCACTGCGCGAGAAAAGAGTTGACACGGTTATTTTTAGAAGAAATGTTGTAATGGGACAAATGGTTCGCAGCAACATCATCACCAATAAACAACGCGATTCACTTAAAGTTTTGCCTTTAGGCTTAAAGCTATCACTTGCTTCTCACAAAGAAGGAACAGCTACCTATTTCCGTGAGGAATTGAGAAGGTACATGACCGATTGGTGCTCTAAAAACATAAACCCAAGCACTGGTGAAAATTACAGCTTGTATCGCGATGGTTTAAAGATTTACACCACCATCAACAGTAAAATGCAGATTTACGCAGAAAATGCGGTGAAAAGTCACTTAGGAGGTGAGCTGCAAGATGTGTTCTTTAAGCATTGGAAGAACAAAAACGGAGTGTACAAAAAAATGGCGCCGTTCTATTTTGAAGGGGTGAATGAAAAGCAATACAAGGAGCAAGTAGACAAAATTATTGTTGAAGGTATTCGCGCTTCTTCTCGTTACAATGCTGAGTTGGATTTGCGTCCGCACATTAGAAAAGCATTGCAAAAATATTTGAAATATAAAGATCCCGACAACAGTTATGAAGCGCTTTTAAAAGCAATGGAAGAGAAAAGATATTTCTACCAAAGTCAGCTTAACGCCCATAAAAAAGATACAGCAAACTCTCCTATAACAGCCGAAAAAGCCTTGGCTTTCAAAGACTCTGTTGATCAATTGAAAGAAAGAATGGAAGAGCTGCGCAACGAAAGAGTAGACATTAAGGAAGACGTAGATCGTGCATGGAAAGCGTACCAAAGAGTTTGGAAACCATTCGATGATTCTATCATGCGCGCTTTCAACAAACCTGTTAAAACAACTGTTTTCACATGGAAAGGAGATAAAGATACCATCATGAGCTTGCGCGATTCTGTGCATTACGCTAAATGGTATTTACAAACGGGGATGTTATCTATCGACCCACAAACAGGCTATATAAAAGCTTGGGTTGGTGGTATCAACTACAAACATTACCAATACGACCACGTGAGTCAGGGTCGCCGACAAGTGGGCTCCACATTTAAAGCCTTCGTTTATGCGGCTGCGGTAGAAAATGGTTATGGTCCGTGCGATAAAGTCCTCAACAATCCTGTTACCTTCCCTGCGGGAATGTATGGAATACAATCCAGCTGGACACCTAAAAACTCAGAGGTATCAAAATTAGATGGTGAAACCGTAACATTGAAAATTGCCTTAGCGAACTCTATTAACAACGTTTCTGCGTTATTTATGCATGAATACGGACCAGAGGCTATCATTGATGTAGCTCGTCGTTGTGGCATTACTTCGCCATTAGAGATGTTACCATCTATTTGTTTAGGAACACCAGATATTTCATTGAAAGAAATGGTATCGGCATATTCATGCTTTGCGAATAAAGGTGTTTGGGTGGAGCCAACTTATATCTTAAGAATTGAAGATAAAAATGGTAATATCATCTTCAATGCTCATCCTAAAACGAGAGAAGCGTTGAGCGAAGAAACAGCCTATAAAATGGTAGAACTGTTATCGGGAATCGCTGCTTACGGGCCGGTGATTAAAGGAGAAAAAACATATGGTACAGGTATTCGTTTGCGTTCTCCAGCAAAACCGTATGGTAACATTCCTTACTCTATCAAAATTGCAGGAAAAACAGGTACAACACAAAATCAATCAGATGGTTGGTTCATGGGAATTACGCCAGATGTAGTTACAGGTGTATGGGTAGGTTGCGACGACCGAAGTGCGCACTTTACTTCCCTGCGGTTGGGGATGGGTACCAACATGGCCTTACCTATTTGGGGGTACTACATGAACAGCTTGTATAAAGACAAAGACCTCAAGATTTCAAAGGGAGCTATAGAAAAACCAGCTAGCTTAAGTGGTGAAAGCTTCGACTGCGAAGAGAAGAATAGCGACTTCAACTTCAATATGGATGACATCATTGAAGGTGGTGGCGGAAGGTAAAGCTTGGTGAATGATATAAAAGTGAAAAGCGCTCGTTTAACGGGCGCTTTTTTGTTGGATGAAACAATACATTTTGAAGTACTTAAACGCTAACTAAATTCTCCCTTTTTTAAATGTAATTCCCTAGAGAATAGCACAGATCTATTTATCCCACAATTTAGTATAGTGCATCACGTAGGGGCGTATTGACATACGCCCGCTATAAATCGAGAGTGGGCGTATGTCAATACGCCCCTACCGAAGTACACAGTTTTTTAAAAAAATTGTAATGATTTTACACTTGTGCCATTTTCTAGCAAATTACTTCTCCTCCTCTATCACCTCTTCTTCTACCTCCACCTTGCTTTCGCTTGGGGTAACCACTTTAAGAACTCGTGGTTGAGGCAATTTAGCCGCTATCTTTTGCGCTATTTCGGGGAAATATAACTTAATGATGTTTGCCACATTGTTTTCTGTTGAAGGAAAGGTGGTAGAAACCACTCCTTTAGAAATCAATTCGCCGCGATGATTGTAAACAGTGTAATGGAATTTCAAGATACGATTGTAATTGCCCTCAGCCACTTTCACTTGATCGGATAAATCGTTCTCAATGTCCATTTCATTCAAAAACACGAACAAATCGGTTCCATACTTTGTGCTTAGATAACCCAACAAACGAGGGTCTCTAATCAAAGTATTCATGAAACGCGGAGTACTCACTTGAGAAGAAACAATTTGTCCGTTTTCCACCCTAGTTCCAACTTCGCCACTTTGTTTCTTTTGCTGCTTACCTTCTAGTTTTTTCAAAACAGGCGCTATTCCCTTGGCCTCCTCTTTAGGTTCTTCTGGAATAGGCTCATAACTTCTACTAATCGATCCATAAACTCTACGAAGGTCCTTTAAAGAATCCTCCACCAAGTGAATCAATGAAGTAGTGCTGTACAAATACAAAAATTTACTTTGAAGGGAGGCGGCAGCGCCCAAACGAAAAGAACGAACTATTTGCTTGCTGTTCATATTTGAATGTGTGGCCAATTCATTTTGAATGTTGCACACATACATATTTTCTTCAAAGGGAATGATCATTACTTTTTTGTATTGATAAGAAGTATCAATAACGGCAGTATCTTTTTGCGCAGAAAGACTGCCAATAGCAACGAATAACAATGTGATTAGGGTAAACTTACGCATATAACAAGTTTACTCATTATAGAGACTAACGTTAGCTTGTGCTTGGAAATATTACTAACAGCAATGTGTGTATTGCAATTAGAAGAAGAATTTTACCACGTCATTAAAGAGCGCAAAAGCCATTAAGGCAAAGAGTAAAATCATACCACCCATTTGAGCGTATTCCATGAACTTTTCGCCTGGTTTGCGACGGAAAATAATCTCATACATTAAAAATAGCACGTGCCCGCCATCTAAAGCCGGAATTGGCAATAAATTCATAAAGGCTAAAATCACCGAAAGTAATGCTGTAATTCCCCAGAATTTCTCCCAATAACCAGGACCGAAATCGTCGGGAAATAAACTACCCAATGTTCCGAAGCTTCCTAAATTGCTTGCACCTTCTTTTGTGAAGATTAATTTAAATTGCTTTACGTAACCCACCAAAGTTTCTACTGCCACATCAAGGCCTGCGGGAATCGATTCAAAGAAACCGTATTCTGTTTTACTGGTTTGCAAAAAGGTTTTTGGTCCGGCATAAGCAACACCAATTTTACCTTCTGCAGTTATTTCGCATGGTGCAACAATTGTATCGTTATTTCTTAAAAGGGTAAGATTTACCTTTTTACCTTTATTCTTCTCAAACTCTCTTCTGCAGTCTTGCACATAAGGAGTGTTTAATTTGTTCACTGCAATTAAGTAATCGCCTTTCTTAATGCCAGCTTTTGCAGCAGGATTATCGGCTAAAGCTGAATCAACAAGGAAAGGAACTCTTGGTTCAATGAGGATTTGCTTTTTCTCAGACATGATAGTCTTGTGGAAATCGGCTGGAAGTGTCAATTGAACTTCTTCACCATTTCTATCCACTGTTACTTTACGAGCGCCATCAAGCATAATCAACAAAGTCACATCACGAGTATCTTTAGGCTTAGTAGTATCTACTAAAAGAATCTTATCACCGTCTTTAAAACCATTATTGATTAATAATGAATCGTAGGCATAACCGTACTTTGCATTTTCTACTGGGAGATATTCTTGCCCCCAAGTAAACAGCGACATGCTATAAATTGCCCAAGCCAACAAAGCATTCACGGTAACACCACCAATCATAATGATCAAACGTTGCCAAGCTGGTTTAGAGCGAAATTCCCAAGGCTGAGCAGGCTCTTTTAAGGCCTCTTTATCCATTGATTCATCAATCATGCCGGCAATTTTCACATAGCCACCAAAAGGCAACCAACCAATACCGTACTCGGTTTCGCCGCGTTTGAATTTGAATAATGAAAACCAAGGATCGAAGAACAAATAGAACTTTTCAACTTTTGTTTTGAAAAGTCGAGCAGGAATAAAATGCCCTGCTTCATGAAGTAAAACGAGAATAGATAAGCTTAAAATTAAACTTACAGCTTTTACAAATATTTCTGAGTATTCCATTTAGTCGGTTAAACCGTTTTTAATATTATTTCATTCGCCATTATTCTGGCGTTTTTGTCTGTTTCTAAGTAATCTTCCAATGTTGGGGCGCTCATCCATTTCATGTCGGTCATACACTGCTCAATCACATCGGGCATCTCTGTAAATCTAAGCTTATTTTTCAAAAAAGCATCAACCACAATTTCGTTCGCTGCATTCAATATGCACGGAGAATTTCCACCTCGCTTCATCGCTTCGTACGCCAAATCAAGATTTCTAAAGGTTTTCTTATCTGGAGCTTCAAAAGTTAAAGACGGATAATTCAAAAAGTTAAATCTTTTGAAATCAGATTTAATACGTTGAGGATAAGCCAAAGCATATTGAATAGGCAACTTCATATCGGGTAAACCCATTTGAGCTTTCATCGATCCATCTTCAAACTGAACGATGGAATGCACTATAGATTGCGGATGCACAATCACATCAATTTGTTCGGCATTTAAACCAAACAACCACTTGGCTTCAATCACCTCTAATCCTTTGTTCATCATGGAAGCCGAATCGATGGTAATTTTAGCACCCATCTCCCAATTGGGATGTTTTAAAGCTTGTTCGCGAGAAACATTGGCCAATTGCTCGGGGCTCCATCCGCGAAATGGTCCGCCTGAAGCCGTTAAATAAATCTTTTCAATCTTATTGTGAAATTCACCTGCTAAACATTGAAAAATAGCAGAGTGCTCTGAATCTACAGGATAAATATTTACTCCTTTCTCACGAGCCAATTTGGTGACCATTTCGCCTGCCACCACCAATGTTTCTTTATTGGCAAGTGCTATATGCTTTCCTGCATTGATAGCGGCTAAGGTGGGTTTTAATCCGGCAAAACCTACTACCGCTGTAAGCACCACATCAATCGCCTCTGCTTCCATGGCCTGCGCCAAAGCAGCTTCACCAGCATACACATGCACATCTTCATTCGCCAATGCTTCTTTTACATAAGCGTATTTCGAATCATCGGCAATTACAACAGTATTTGGCTTAAATTTTTTGCTTTGTTCAATGAGTAAATCGGCATTTGAATTTACCGTTAAAACCTCCACTTCAAATTGATCGGGATGTTCTTGTATCACCTCTAGGGCCTGAGTTCCGATAGAACCTGAAGAACCTAGTATAGCGATTTTTTTCTTTTCCATTTTGAATAATAGGAGACTACTTTTTCAACCCTTGAAGAGTCCAATCAAAAGTATCCATTTCTTTGATGCATGCGGCCAATAAATCGATAGCACCTTTAATGTCGTTCTTATCGCTCATCTCAATCACTTGATGAATATGACGCGTTGGAATAGAGATGCAACCAGCAATTGAACCACCTGCATTAGAACGTTGAATACCGGCAGTATCAGTTCCGCCACCAGTAAGTATTTCGGGCTGCCATTTGATTTTATTTTTATCGGCAGTTTTCTTCATGAATTTCACCATGCGGGTGTCGCAAATGGTAGATGAGTCCATAATTTTAATGGCCACACCTTTACCTAAAGAAGTAATCTTTTCGTGTTCTGGAGCGCCAGGCAAATCGTAAGCGATGGTGGTATCTAAGCCAATTCCAAAATCGGGATTGATTTCTAGTGCCGATACATTTGCGCCACGAATACCAACTTCCTCTTGCACAGTGAAAACCGCATTCAAGGTATATGGTATTTTTTTGCCTTTTAATTTTTTGAGTGTTTCTATTAAGATAAAAACAGAAACTCTATTGTCGAGAGATTTTGCATTAACGCAATTTCCCATTTCTATCAATTCGCGCTGACGCGTAACAGGAGAGCCAATTTCAACTATTTTTTCTACCTCTTTCACATCCAAACCTAGGTCGATGTAGAAGTCGGAAATTTTAGCTGGGTGATTTCTTTCTTCAGGAGACATGACGTGAATAGGTTTTGAACCCATAACACCAATAATATCTTTTTTACCGTGAACGATAACTCGCTGAGCAGTTAAAGTTTTTGGATCGAAACCACCAAGTGGATGAAATTTTAAGAATCCGTTTTTGTCGATGTGCGTCACGATGAAACCAATTTCATCCATGTGTGCCGCAACCATAATTTGTTTGTCTTTAGTTCCTTTAACAATGGCATTTACATTGCCCATGTTATCGAAACGAATTTCATCACACAAACCTTTAATTTCACGAAGTACTAATGCACGAACGCGCTCCTCAAAGCCCGGAGCACCGGCTACTTCAGTAATTTCTTTGAGTAAAGCAACGTTAATAGACATAATCGTTCAATGTTTAAGGTTCAATGTTCAATGTTAGTAACCTTGTTCATGTCAGATTACGCAGCTAACATTGAACATTATACATTGAACTTTGAACTAAATTACACTACCTGACTTAATTTAATCGTATTTGTTTTTCCTTTTTCGTGAATTGGCATTGAAGCGATATTGATGTAAAAATCATCTTTCTCTAAATGACCTTTCGACACCAAAAACTCTTCTAAATCACTAATAGTTTTGTCGGTACTATCGTATTTATCATAGTAAAACCCTTTTACACCCCAAATTAAGCTAACCATAGCCAACAATTCTTTGTTTGCTGTAAATACGTATGTGTAGGCTTTCGGACGGTGGCTAGCGATTTTAAATGCTGTATAACCAGAGTGCGTCATGGTGATGATACCTTTTGCACCAACTCTATCTGAAAGACGAACACCCGAAATACAAATATTATCAGTTACCAATCTTTCTGGGCGATGAATAGCATCAAATCTGTGGTTGTAGATACCTTCAAATTCTTCCATTTTGCGAATGATGTTGGCCATTGTTTCCACCACTAAATCGGGGTGTTTACCCACTGAAGTTTCTCCACTTAGCATCACTGCATCAGCGCCGTCCATTACTGCATTGGCAACGTCGTTAACTTCGGCACGTGAAGGTGTAATACCATCAATCATGCTTTCCATCATTTGCGTTGCAACGATGATAGGTTTAGAATGCTGCTGGCATTTTTTAATCATCATTTTTTGCAACAATGGCACATCTTGGTAAGGAACTTCAATACCTAGGTCACCACGCGCCACCATGATAGCATCGGTTGCTTCGATAATTTCATCGATACACTCAATTGCTTCAGGTTTCTCAATTTTTGCAATGATTCTTGCGGTACTACCTTTTTTCTCCATAATAGCACGTAAATCATGAATACATTTTGCTGTACGAACAAATGAAAGAGCAATCCACTCTACTTTTTGATCTAAAGCAAAATCTAAATCTCTTAAATCCTTATCAGACAATGATGGCAAAGAAACTTTAGTATAAGGAAGATTAACCCCTTTTTTAGATTTCAAAACACCAGTAAACAACATCTCAACCACAACTTCATCTACACGATTGGTAGATACTACTTGAATTTGAAGTTTACCATCATCGATCAATATTTTCTCACCTGGATTAACATCTCTTGGAAAGGCTTGATAAGTCATGAAAACACGCTCAGCATTACCAACGCACTCTTTTGTAGTAATTGTAAAACGCTGTCCGGCTTTAATTTCAACTCCATCATTTTCCATTAAACCGATACGCAATTTCGGACCTTGTAAATCGGCCAATATGGCTACGTTAGTACCCAATTCTTTAGATACTTCGCGAACTGCATCTAGATTAGCTTTGTGGAAATCATGGTCGCCATGTGAAAAATTAAGGCGGCAAACATCTACTCCGTTTTTAATCATTTTCGTGAGCATCTCCTTACCGTTGCAGGCAGGGCCCATCGTAGCGACAATCTTTGTTCTCTTTGGAATCATTTCGAGTTTTTTTTTGAAGGAACCAAATATAGTTTTTTTGCTTAAGCTTTAGGCCCTAAATAGTAAAGATTTTTGAACAGGAAAACAGGGTAAAAAATCTTCGGGCGCACAGAACTATATCAACAAACTTGCACCAGATTTTAATGTGCTAGGATCAATGGAAAAAGCCGTAAGCACATTGGGCACTTTTTTAAGACGTTCTACCTCTTGCTCTAAGTCCTCATCTTCAAGCGGACCGCGTATTTGAAGAAAGTAGTCAACGGTCTTCATTTCTGGAATTAAAATGCCGGCATCACCACGATTTGCGATGAGCGAATAGTGAATATGATTCTCTTCGTCTTCGTATGAAAAAATAGAGAACAAACTTTTGGTTTTCAACTTATCAACAATCATCGACAAGTCATCTTCTCTTTTTAGCTGATAATTTAGATGTTGATTTAAATTCCAAACAAAACGATAATCTTTGAGATGACATGAAATGCCAATCAACAAAAAGTCGAATTCGGGTTCAAAATCTAGAGTGAGCTTTGCCATGTGTCGAAAAATCCTGATAAAAATAGCTTTTTAGCAGCAGATTGTTCTGCTTCTTTCTTAGATTTTCCCATTGCTTCCTCCTTCATCTCGTCTTCGATGAAGAGTCCGATATGAAATAATTTATTGTGCTCTTCTATTCCCTCATCTAACACTTTAAAATAAACGCGCACCTTGTGTTTCTGCGACCACTCAATCAATTTACTTTTAAAATTCTGATCGGTGTCTTTGATCTCTTGCATATTGTAGAAAGGAATAAGCATTTTCTGGTGTATAAACTTTCTAGCTGCATTCAAACCTTGATCGAGGTAGATGGCACCGATTAATGCTTCCAAGGCATTACCACCTAAAGAAAGCGGGAAATTTTCCTGATTTATTTTTGCTTTAACAAGATGTTTCAATTCCAATGAATCGGCAATTCCATTGAGTGTTTTTCTACTCACCATGGCCGACTTAATTTTAGTAAGCGTGCCTTCATCTTCTTCGGGAAATTGTTCATACAAAAATTCGGCGATGACAATACCTAGAACAGAATCGCCTAAATACTCTAATCTATCGTTGTATTCGTGCGGTTTTGCGTTATTTCCTAAGATGGAACGATGTGTAAATGCTGTTTTGTATAGGTCAACATTAGAAGGAAAAAACCCGGTCACGTTTCGTAACCGGGTAATGAATTGCTTGTCTTTAGAAAAATAATATCTGATGCGATTAAGCAGCATTATTATCCCTCATAAGCTTTAAAGATGATACTTGCGTTGTGACCACCAAAACCAAAAGTATTGGTTAACGCATATTTTATCTTTCTTTCTTGAGCTTTATTAAATGTGAAATTCAATTTATTATCCAATTCAGGATCATCGGTGAAGTGGTTGATGGTTGGAGGCACAATTCCATGTTGAATTGCCAACACACAAGCCAAAGCTTCAATTGCTCCGGCAGCACCTAAAAGATGACCAGTCATTGATTTCGTTGAACTGATATTTAAATTGTAAGCATGCTCACCAAACACTTTTTGAATTGCTTTTGTTTCAGCAACATCACCAAGAGGTGTTGAAGTACCATGCACATTGATGTAATCGATATCTGTTGGTTTGATGTTACCATCTTCCAATGCCATTCTCATAACATTCATTGCGCCCAACCCTTCAGGATGTGGAGCAGTGATATGATGCGCATCGGCAGACAATCCACCACCAACAACTTCTGCATATATTTTAGCACCGCGAGCTTTAGCGTGTTCATACTCTTCAAGCACCATTGAGCCAGCGCCTTCACCCAAAACAAAACCTTCACGATCTTTATCAAAAGGGCGAGAAGCGGTTTCAGGCGAATCATTGCGAGTAGATAAAGCTTGCAAAGCATTGAAACCGCCAACTCCGGCTGCATTAACTGCTGCCTCAGAACCACCAGAAACAATGATATCAGCTTTGCCTAAACGAATGTAGTTAAAGGCATCAATTATAGCGTGAGTAGAAGAAGCACATGCAGATACTGTAGCGAAGTTCGGACCGCGAAAACCATACTTAATGGAAATATGTCCGGCAGCGATATCAGCAATCATTTTAGGAATAAAGAAAGGATTGAAACGAGGTGTTCCATCTCCTTTTGCAAAACTTTCCACCTCTTGCTGGAAAGTTTCTAAACCACCAATACCCGAACCCCAGATTACTCCGGCACGGTCGAGATTGATTTTCTCTAAATCTAAGCCTGAATTTTGAACAGCCTCAGAAGCGCAAACAATAGCATACTGAGCGTAACGATCTATTTTTCTACCTTCCTTGCGATCAAAATGATCTTCGGCATTAAAATTTTTAAGTTCGCAGGCAAATCGCGTTTTAAACTTCGAGGCATCAAAACGAGTGATTGGTGCAGCACCACTCACTCCGTTTTTTAGTCCCTCCCAAAAAGAAGGAACATTGTTGCCTAGAGGTGTTAACGCGCCAAGGCCCGTAATAACAACCCTTTTCAGTTCCATATTATTGTTTGAGAATTACTTTGCGTTAGTCTCGATATACTTAACTGCATCTCCTACAGTACCAATCTTTTCAGCTTGGTCATCTGGAATTGCAATGTTGAATTCTTTTTCGAATTCCATAATTAATTCTACGGTATCCAATGAATCAGCTCCTAAATCGTTAGTGAAGCTTGCTTCGTTAGTAACTTCGCTTTCGTCAACTCCTAATTTATCAACGATGATCGCTTTTACTCTAGATGAAATGTCAGACATTGTCTATTGGTTTTTTTGGTTAAACAAGATTACAAAGAAAACAATTTTTACGAAAAGCCACAATCCTTTGCATTTTTTCTTCATAATAATTGCACTTTTGTAGAAACAACACATTTATGAACATAGCGGTATTCGCTTCAGGCTCGGGCAGTAATGCGCAAAAAATATTCGATCATTTTAAGAACCACAACAGCATTAAAGTGGCTCTGGTGGTATGCAACAAGCCTAATGCGTTTGTAATCGAAAGAGCTCAAAAAGAAAACATTCCGGTTTTGTTGATTGATAAATCCTCATTTAAAGATGAAAATTTCATGCTCACTAAACTTAAAGCATATCATATCGAATTTATCGTGTTGGCAGGTTTTTTATGGTTAATTCCTAATTTTCTTACCAAATCCTTCCACAATAAAATGGTGAATATCCACCCTGCCTTATTGCCTAAATATGGAGGGAAAGGGATGCACGGACATTTTGTTCATGAAGCAGTATATAAAAACAAAGAAAAAGAATCGGGCATCACCATCCACTATGTGAATGAAGTGTATGATTCTGGAGAAATAATTTTTCAAGCCAAATGCAATGTGGAGGGCTTAAATCCCGAAGAAATAGCCGCAGCTGTGCTTAAGTTAGAGCATGAAAATTTCCCCAAGGTGATAGAAAAATTGTTGAGTTAATGGCTAATGTCACCATATATACAGATGGTGCCGCTAAGGGCAATCCGGGCAGAGGCGGTTACGGCGTGGTGCTCATGAGTGGCCAACACAAGAAGGAATTGTCGCAAGGCTATCAACTCACCACCAACAATAGAATGGAGTTATTGAGTGTAATTGTAGGATTGGAATCACTTACCAAACCCGATTGCAACGTTACCATCTATTCAGATTCGAAGTATGTTGTAGATTCGGTAGAGAAGAAATGGGTTTTCGGCTGGCAGAAGAAAGGCTTTAAAGGCAAAAAAAATGTGGATTTATGGAAGCGCTTTCTACTGATTTACCCTAAACACAAAGTGAAATTCGTTTGGGTTAAAGGTCATGCTGGCAATGTGATGAATGAGCGTTGCGACGTGCTTGCCGTTGCCGCATCGGAAAGCAGAAATTTATTGATAGATGAAGGGTATGAGACTAGTAAAGATGCAGACAGTGAAGATTAATTCACTTTAAACACCGCAGTAAACTCTAATTTAACCAAGTCTTCTGTTGCAGCCATCATCAATGTTGGAGGAGCAATACTATAATCGGTTAATTTGATAGAAAAACCACCTACCACCGACATTTCTTTACCAGCATATCTTTTCTTAGCAGTAAATGATATTGGCTTAGTAACATTGTGAAAAGTTAAGTTTCCACTTACTGTTAAAACCGAATCTTTGTTGGAAATAGAGCTACTCACAAACTTAACCATAGGGTATTTCAATGCTTCTGTTGCTTCTAAAGTATGACTATCTCTGTTGGCGTTGTCGCTGTTAAAGCAGCTGATAGGAATCACTACTGCTACACTGTTGATGGTTTTTAAACTGTCGTTATAAAGAATATTACAACTAATGGTTTTGCAGGTTCCCGACCAATCATGCGCCGGATGATACATATAATAGGTGATGGACGATCTTGATTTATCTGCAGCTAATTTAGAAGCTTTTGCCGGAGGATTAAATGATAGAAAAACAGAAGTTACTGCTACTACCACCATAATTTTAATCATTGCTTTCATAATTGTACGTTTTAAAATTTAATTGAAACAAACGCTGCTGTAAATGTTAGCGCTGTAAATCCGCCCGAAATACCATGAGCCAATTTCCAATTGCCTCCTTGTGATGCATAATCACTTAAAATGTTTGTTGCTATCATTCCAGAAATATGCATTACCGCAAAGAACTTGTGCCAATCAATACTATCCCATTTACCACCGCTTCTCGAAATTAAGGCCGGAGGAGCTAAGAATGCCAATGCGGCTCCTGCTATGTATCCAGCGTTGGTGAATGAAACAAAGCCTTCATGAATATCTTTCGTAATCATATTATTGTAAAGCAAAATTCCTGTTGTAGCAGTTCCCAACATTGATGCCAATGTTGCATACCCCACCACTTGATGCGAAACCAGCATAAAGCGACGCACTTTCATTTCCTTTTGGCGATCCTCTAAAGTTAGCGGAACAAGTCCTGTAGCTCTCAACAAACCTTTCTCACCATAAATCCAACGTTGCGTAAAAATCATCCTTTCTGGCAACAGGGCCGGAGTTTCGGTTAACATATCGTCCATCAACGAGAGTGACGTGGTATCAACTTCAACAGCGCTTGAATCGATCAACAAACTATCAGCTGGCGTTTGTGCTTGCGTTAAAAAAAACGATGCGCTTAATATGAAGCTAAATAAAATCTTTTTCATGCTGGTAAATTTAAGTATACAAGGATAACACTATTTTGATTACTTCAATGTGATGCAAATCACATAAGAAGCCTTTTTTACTCAATTTTAGAATTAGCGAATATGTTCTTATAAAATTGTGCTAGTTCTTTATCTTTTTCTTTGGCAATGGCCGAATTAATTTTGTCTTCTATTTTTTTTCTTTCGGCCTTTAACGCATCTAACTTTTCTTGCATTTGCTTGGCATCAAAAGTACCTTTCTTGGTATCTCGATTGTCATTGATATCTCTTTGCAAATCAGCCATTCTTTCGTCATAATAAGTGCGCAAGCCATGCATAGCCAAAACAGCTTCTTTGCGAACTTCTGCATCGTCATCACTGGTGGCAATATCATACAAAGAATCAAGCCCTTTAAAGAAGATTTCTTTTTTCTGCTTCAACAGATACATGCCAAAATTCTCCACCAATTGCGCTTGACGGCTCTCCTCATAATGCGCTATTGCATTGGTGTAGTAAGTGTAAATTTCTTCGTTATTCTTGTAATTTTTATAGATGTCGCCAATGGTTAATGACACCCATTCTGCATAAGGCTGCTCCTTTTGCTTAATGATGCTGTAAGCCTCCTCTTTTTTGTAAATTGAGTAAGCGCGCAAGGTGGTTGCCACTACCAAATTACTAGAGTCATTCAATGTTTTCTTAAGCACAGGTTCTACTTCTTCAAACGAATAATTGTGACGCAAGAAGCGAATTGCGCCTGCGCGCACATGCGAGTTAGGGTCTTTCACAGCCAATTTAAACATCACATCCATTAAATCGGTGAGCAGCGAATCACTTAAGGTAGTATCTGCATTTAAGGTTTCAATGGTAGCGTGTTTGATAGCCCAAAACTTATTGCCCAGTGCATTGAGCATAGCATCTTCCTTGATCTTCTTTGGAGTAGTATCGTTGAACAAATGCTCTAAAGCTTCAAACTTATCCAGAACATTTTTTCCTTTTTCCAATTGAACAGTCCACTCTGCAGATGATTTTCTTTCGTTCTTTTCACACAGCAAAATTTTGTCGGCATCCACGCTCACCCACTCTGGCTCGCCATTGGCAATTAATCTAAATGTATCGCATTTGTCGTCCATCCATACACGCATTCTCTTCGGCTTACCACCGCTGTAAATATCGATATCGATGGGTAGTTTGTATATTGCCGATTCCAAAAGATTTTGGTTTTGTTCAATCACAACAGAAATGGAATCGGAAACTTTATCGTAGCTATATGAGATATCTAAAACCGGATGACCTTTGGTAAAGAACCATTGATTGAAAAACCAATTTAAATCCTCACCTGTAATTTTCTCAAAAGACATGCGCAGCTGAGCCATCTCGGTAGATTTAAACTTATTGCTTTCTAAATAATCTTGAACTGCAGCAAAAAATGCTTCTTCGCCCACATAGCTGCGAAGCATATGTAAAACACATGATCCCTTTTGATAGCTGTGCGCATCAAACATATCATCAATGGTAGAAAAATTATAGCGCACAAGTCTTTCTTTCTTCTCTTTTGATTCATCGAGATACGTTTGCAAATCAACCAAACGATGGTAATCTCCGGCATCTTTGCCGTATTTGTGATCAATCCACAAACACTCTCCAAATGTTGCAAAAGACTCGTTTAAAGGTAAATTGGCCCACGATTCACAAGTAACTAGACCGCCAAACCAATGGTGAAAAAGTTCATGAGCGATGATGTCTTCATGGTCTTCATCAATCAGTTCCTTCTTAGAGCGCATCACATATGGCGCATGAATCACAGCTCCTGTATTCTCCATAGCGCCCCATGGGAAATCATGCACCACCATTTGCGAGAATTTCTCCCAGGGATAAGTCACCCCTAATTTCTGAGAAAAGAAAGTGAGCATCTCTGCGGTATTTCCAAAAACAGCTGTTGCGTCTGCCGAGTCTTTGTGCTCCACATAATACTCTAACAACATCTTGTTCCAGGTTGATTTAACGATGGCAAATTCACCAACTGCAACCATGGTTAAATAGGTAGAATGCGGCAAATCTTGTTTCCAATAATCGGTTCTGGTGCCGTCACTATTTTGCACCGAACTTTTCAGTATTCCATTGGATAAAGTTTGGTACTTGTTGTCGACAGTAACGTACAATTCTTGAGTCATCTTCTCGCTCGACGCTTCTATGGTAGGAAACCAGCACGAAGAGGACTCTGCTTCACCCTGACTCCATATCTGATGAGGTTTGTGCGGATTTTTACTATCGGCATTCACAAAGAAAATCCCCTTCTCCTTCTCTTCAGTAATTAGTTTCTTCTCTAGCAATTTTTCTGGCTGAGCGGTATATTCCACATAAATTTTGTACTGTTCGGTTCTTTTGTACTCTCTATCAAGTTGAATACTCAAAACTTTGTCATTGTACTTGTATGTAAGTTTCTTCTTGTTTCCAGCAGAATCAAGCAAAGACACTTCCTTGATGATCATTCCCTTTGCATCAAGATCAACACTTTTACAAGCGTAGAAATATGGCTTTAAGGTTAAGGTTGCTTTACCATACACCTCTTTGGTCGCCCAATTAAAACGAACATCAATTACCGTATGCAATAAATCTTGCTTAAGCGTTCTGCTGGGGTGATAAACAGCCTTCGTTTGAGAAACTATTGGTGTTTGAGGAGGAACAAGAGTGGTTTTCTTTTGCTGAAAAAGTTGACAAGCCGATAGAAACATCAGAATTAAAATAGGCAATAGTCTATAGCGAAAGAGTGTTGTCATGCGCAGCAATTTTCACAAACATAAACAATAGCTTTTTCAAATAAAATAAATCACGTAGGTTTGTTACATGTTGCAAATCAAAGTAAATAATAAGCAGATCGATGGTAAATTCAATCTATTGAATGAAGGCGTTGAAATGCTGGAACCTGGTCGTTTCTTGTTGAGAAAAGACGACAAAGTGTATGAAATATTTTTGCTCAACGAAAGTGAAGATGGCAAAGAGCTCGAAATACAAATCAATCAACAATATTTCAAAGTCAATATTCAAAATGAATTGGATCAGCTTTTAAACACTTTAGGCTTTAAGAGCAACGACATTAAAAAGGTAAAAGAATTGAAATCTCCAATGCCAGGAAAAATAGTGGCAGTATTGGTTACAGAAGGAGATGAAGTAAAACCCGGACAACCATTATTAATACTTGAAGCCATGAAGATGGAGAATGCCTTACAAGCGATTTCAGAAGGCAGAGTAGAAAAAATAATGGTAGAAAAAGGAGTATCTGTAAATAAGAACGACATATTGATTAAGTTTGCATAAAATAGCTAGTGTATGTTTAAATATATTTTACCTGTAGTTTGTTTGTTTTTGTTGGCTTGTGGCGATTCTGATAACGGAAATAACAAAAACAACACGCAAGAAAATTTTGCTCAAAACAATTCTCAGTTCGGTAAAAAAAGAGCCATGGTACTTACATCAGGCGGAATTACCCTTACCGAATTAACCGACTTCCCCATCTTTAAAGATGCTGAATTGTCGATGATTAGTCCGAAAGACAAAGCAACCCCTGGCAATACAAAATTTGAGTTCGCGGTAAGCAATTTCATGTTGAAAGAAAAAACGTCGGAAGAAGAGAAGTTGGGATTTAGAGCCAATGAAGATGGTCAATTTATTACCTTGATTACGAGCGGACATTTGCCGAAGCAATCGAGTGAAACAGATATTGAGGAAATGATTAACCCCGGAGAGAACTACATCTTTGCTGCATTAACTCGTTCATACAACATGACCGTTCACGACGCTGCAAAAGGTTATGTATTTACTAAAATTACCATAGGAGAAGGCAACAAATCAAAAATCACTAAACCTACCGGAAGCCACATCATTCCTATTAGTCCGATGGGAGAATATGCCTACGAGTTCACAGAAAAAATACTTTTAGACTTCTTTCAAATTGACGCTAAACTTAGCGAAGGTGGAAACTATGTTTTGGTAACTATAGATGATTCGGTATTTAAAATCACCAAGTGGTCATCGTTTACCATTGAAGGTCTATCTACAGGAAGCCACAGTATTTCATTCAAGTTAATGGATTCAAAAAATCAGGTGATACCTGGTCCGTTCAACGACCTAGGTAAAATCGAATTCAGTTTAAAAGAGAAAGAAACAACATTGTAATTCTATAAATGAATTACCAAAATGTCTTCTTTAATTTCAAACTTGTAATCTTTAGAATATCCTGCTAAGAAATCTTGAACTTCCTTGATGGTTGGATAATCTCTTGTGCCATTGAACAAACGAGCGTCGTCTACTAAGATTACGTGATTCTTCACTGGATGTTCTAACACCGTTTTTAATTCTTTGATGATAGGTGTTTCTAAAATTCCTTTTGCGGTAATATCACCCGAATAGTGGCCATCTAACCAAAACAATATAGGTTCGTTGATGTCTTTAATCACTTGTGGTAACATGCTTCCGCTATCACCAAAAACGATATTTACATTCTTATCATTTTCAAATTTCTTAATGGCATTCTTATACAAGATTTCACTCAATTCAATAGAATACAATTTTTTAAACTGTCCTTTCATTGAATTGATCATGATACCCAAAAAAGTACCACTTTCCACAAAAACTTGAATGTTATATTTGCTGGCAAAATGGCGAATTACTTCTTGCTTTGCCGAATGTGGCACCGGCACAGAATTAGGATTAGCAGCTCTTTGCTTTATGAATTCATTGTTAGATTGATCATAAATTTTTTGCAAGGCATCAATTCTCATCTTTTCGTAAACCGATGTAGGCAAAAAAGTGCGTAAGAGAGTATCTTTAATCTTCATATCTTAATATTTCTAAAGCGGCGAAGGTAGATAATTTTCCAGCGCTCTAAAAATGGAATTTTGTCTATCTTAGCTCCAAAGCAACAAAAATTCTGAAACAGCATGATTTATCAAGGTATTGGCATGTCGAACCGCTTTCCTTCAGGAAGAAAAAGCGTTACCATAGAAGTTGGATTTAGCGACATCGTATTTTCTATGGGCGAAGAAAAGATTCGTTTCTCCATTCAAGGCACCAATATCAGTATTGGCGGCGCATCTGATAGATTGATTTATTTCAATCATCCATCGCACCCCGATATTTCGTTTTACACCACCGATAAAAAAATTCTTAAAGACCCTAATTTACATTATCACGAAAATGCGAAAAGCGGAGTAAAAAAAGTACAGAAAAAAAGAGCCATCAACTGGACTATTTGGTTGAGCATTTTAGGTTTTTTTGTAGCCATTATACTTTCGCTTTTCATCTTTAGAACAAGCATCATGAAAGGTGTAGCCAACCAGGTTCCTCCATCTTGGGAAAAAGAGATAGGCGATAAACTTTTTGAAGAAGTAAAAACCGAATACAAGCTCATTAAAGATTCTGCATTAATTGCCGAATTAACGCAAACATTGCAGCCATTGGTAAACGCGGTAGACGATACTTCATTCCACTTTAAATTTTACATTGCCAATAACCCTACAATGAACGCTTTTGCCATGCCTGGAGGAAATGTGGTAATACATTCGGGCATTATTCAAAAAGCCGACTCGTGGGAAGAATTAATGGGTGTTTTAGCACACGAATTATCGCACGTTACGCAGCGCCATCATGTGCGCGGCATACTTTCAAATGTGGGTATCTATGTTGCACTCTCTTCTTTGGTGGGAGATGCCAGTGCACTTTTAGGAACGCTAGCTCAAGCGAGTGGATCGCTTACCTCTCTCAAAACAAGCAGAGAATACGAAACCGAATCAGATGAAACAGGTTGGCAATATTTACTAAAAGCCAACATCAATCCCGAAGGAATGATAGGCATGTTTAAGAAATTACAAAAAGAACATCCAGAAGATAAAGACACAGAAGAGCTTACTTCTTTGATAAGCAGCCATCCTGCTATTGGCGAGAGAATTGAGCTTTTGTCAAAAAAGAAAAGTGAATTAAAAAATCAACATTACATCACATTTAAAAATTCTTTTGATACATTTAAAACGCGCTTAAAAACAGATTTAGACAAACAATAAAAGATGGAAATTAATTTAACAGGAAAACCAGCATTTACATATGTAAATGTAGATTTACAACCCGGTGAAACCATAATAGCCGAAGCAGATGCAATGGCTAGCATGGCTGCCGAATTAACCATGGAAGCTAAAATGAACGGAGGATTTTTTGGCGGATTGGTAAAAAAATATGTTGGTGGTGAAAGCTTCTTCGTGAATCACATCACCAATAACAGCAATGCAGTAAAACGCATTACCCTAACTCAGCCTACTCCTGGCGACATGAAAGTACTAGAGCTTAATGGCGAAAGTTATTGCTTACAAGGCGGTGCTTATGTAGCCTCCACTCCAGGCATTAAGCTGGGTGTAAAATGGGCCGGCATCTCCTCTTTCGTTGGGGGTGAAGGACTATTTAAACTTCAAGTTTCGGGTACCGGTAAAGTTGTTTTTGGTGCATACGGTGCTTTGATAGAAAAAGAGATCGATGGCGAATACATTGTAGATTCTAGTCATTTGGTAGGTTACTCTCCAGAAATGAAATTGAAAATGCAATTGTCGGGAGGTATTTTCTCTAGCTTCTTCGGTGGCGAAGGTTTAGTAACACGCGTTGAAGGCAAAGGAAAAATCATCATTCAATCGCGCAGTGTAAGCGGATTAACCAACTGGTTGAACAAATTCTTTTAATCCAGCTAACATTGAACTTTAAACATTAAACATTGAACTAATTATATGAATGTTAAGATAGAAAAAGGTCCGGGTGCAGCAGCTGCAAAAGTTACTCTTCTTCCCGGAGAATCATTCACGGCAGAAGCTGGAGCAATGATTGCGATGAGCGACAATTTGCAAATTGAAACCACCACACACAAGAAAAATTCTGGTGGTATCATGAAAGCCTTGAAAAGAATGGTTTCGGGCGAAAGTTTTTTCTTAAATCATTTCACTGCAGGTTCACAAGGCGGCGAAGTATATTTAGGAACTGCCTTACCTGGCGATATGTTTACTTACGAATTGAACGGAGATAAATTGATTGTGCAAGCAGGTTCTTATGTTGCATCAGATCATGATGTGAATATTGAGTTCAACTGGCAAGGATTTAAATCTTTATTCTCTGGAGAGAGCGCATTTTGGTTGAGCGCAAGCGGCAAAGGCACTGTGATTTTAAACTCTTTTGGAGCAATTTATCCTATCGAAGTAGATGGTGAATATATTGTAGATACAGGCCACATTGTGGCTTTTCAAGAAACCTTAAATTTTAGCATCTCGAAGGCAGGAACAAGCTGGATCAATTCTTATTTTGGTGGTGAAGGTTTAGTTTGCCGCTTCAAAGGAAAAGGTACTGTTTGGTGCCAATCACACAACGACAACTCATTTGGATTTACTCTAACACCAGGATTAACACCTAGATAAAATGGAAAACACATTCGAACATTATATTGAAGGACAACCCGATTACGCTTTGCTAACGGTAAAAATTCCTTCTGGAAAAACTTTAAAGGTAGAAGCGTCGGCAATGGCTACGATGGATACCAACCTTAAAATGAAAACCAAGATGAAAGGTGGCTTGGGTAGATTACTCACCGGCGAATCTATTTTCATCAACGATTTTACTGCCGAAAATGGCGATGCTGAAATTAAAATTGCTCCGGCTTCTCCTGGTGACCTGGTGCACTACCCCATGAATGGAACTGAAACTTTCTATTTACAAAGTTCTGCCTTTGTAGCTTCAGCTCCATCGGTAACCGTAAATTCTAAATGGCAAGGGTTCAAAGGATTTTTTAGTGGGGCAGGTTTATTCTTAGCACAGGTAAGCGGACAAGGAGATCTTTGGTTTAACTCATTCGGTGGAATTTTAGAAATCGACGTTAAAGATTCTTACGTTGTTGATACAGGAAATATCGTTGCTTTTACCGGCGGATTGCAATACCAAGTTACGCGCTTTGGTGGCTACAAATCTTTGTTCTTCTCGGGAGAAGGATTGGTGTGTAGATTTAGTGGAGAAGGAAAAGTATGGATACAAACGCGTAAGTCGGGACCAATGGCTGCATGGGCCTATCCTTTTAGACCAGAAGGAAAAAACAACTAATTTGTAATTGATTATATCAAGAAAAAATATTGTAATAAGCAGCTGTTTAGCGATAGCTTTGCTGCTTATTACTTCCTTTTTTCATTACCAAAATAGCGCCGAAAAGTTAAACGTAAAATTGATTCACAATTTTGCCGAAGAACTAAGTGCTCAGCAAAAATTATTACGACAAGAAGTAGATCAACTCACTACGCAAAACGAAGATGATTTGCGAAGCACGGGATTAGCTCGACTTTATGCGCTCCACCAAAACGAAGGCATTAGTTTGTTCATCTACAAAGATTCTCTTTTACAGTTTTGGACCAACAACGAAGAGCCAACAGATAATTTACTGCAACAAAAAGACGGCTTCTTTAATTCGATTGGAGGTTATTATGAAAAATTTTCGGTTCAATACAACAAAAAGATTTACGTTGGATTGCTTTGTATCAAGCACGAACATCCCTTTGAAAATTCATACATCAAAACAGCATTTCAAAATAAATTCTCACTGCCCAAAAACGTTGCTTTAACCATCGACGACAAGAAAAGTGAATTTTCATCCTTATCAAAAAACTATCTGCATCTTGATTTCTCCATGATTGAAAATAGCGCCAACTCTAGCTATTCAGTGCTAGAATTTATCGCGCTTATTCTATTGCTTTTCTGTCTCTATCACTTGGTTAAAAATCTTTCGTTTTCTGCACTTAGTAAAAACTTATTTTTTATAGGAATTCTTTTTGCACTGCGATATATTCTACTTGAAACCAAATTTCCGTTTTACCTAAACGAAGAAAAACTTTTTGCGCCCGAATTATTTGCATACTCAAGTTGGCTTCCTTCATTAGGTGATCTATTGCTGCATAGCATCTTCATTTTTTGCTTGTTGTTGTTCATTACACATCATGAAATAAAACTAAAAAGAGCTCCTCAAATATTTACTTTCTTAACGCTTCTATTGCTTCTTAGCTCGTCGTTACTTCTCTCTGAAACCATTGAATTAATGGTATTCAACTCGAACGTGGAGCTAGATGTAAAGAAAATTTTTGCACTAGATTTTTACAGTTTAATTTGCCTCTTCATCATACTTATTCTTTTGTATTCGTTCTTTTTACTATGCACAAAAGCTGCCGAAACACTGCGCGAAAATAACATTGCAAAAAAAAATATTTTAACTTTTGCAGCCATCAATCTACTACTAGGATTAATCTTCTATTTATGGTTTGATGAAATAGATGACATCTTTGGTTTGCTGCTAATTTTGCCCGTTGTAACAATACTTTTCTACAGAATATACAAAGGCTATCATGTCTTTGAATTAAGCTCTACTGTTTTCCTCATCTTATTTATTTCATTATATGTTTCAGCTGCACTGGAAAATAGTTTGGAAAGAAAAGAAGAAGAATACCGCAAGCAAAAAATTACTTTGATGTCGACTAACCGCGATCCAATTGCCGAATATCTATTTCAAAGTGTTGCCCAAAAAATAAAAGAGGATAGTGTTTTATTGTACATCGACGACTCGCTGCTCACTATGAAATATTTCAAGGGAATCTTTTCCGATAAGTACTGGGAAAAATATGAATTTGGAATAGCCAACGACAGCTCTGTGAAGAAAATGGAAATGATATTTCCACAACTATATCATTCAGAAAACTTAGCAAATAATATCGCTTACATCGCAAAATTTCCCTTGCCCGATGATCACAAATTCTATCTTTCACTAAAGCCTCAAGACATACCCGATGAATTAGGATTTCCGGTGCTTTTGGTGAATCAAGAAACCGAGAATAACACCTTAAATAGTGAATATTCATCGGCAAAATACCACAATGGAAAATTATCAAGCAATACAGGTTCTTACCACTACCCTCTTTCACTTTCAGCCTTCGCAAACAAAACAGATGAAGAATTCCAATGGATAGAAATAAACGGACACAGTCATTTGATCTATCAAGGAAATAAAAATTCAACGACTGTTATCAGCTTAGAATCGTGGGGGGTGTGGAACCTCTTTTCTGTGTATTCTTATCTCTTCATTATCTTTTGTTCTATTGCATTAATTTCATTTACTACCTCGTACTTCATCTCAAAATCACCACTACAAGGATCTTTTAAAAACAGAGTTCAATTTAGCATGTTAATTTTATTGTTCTTCTCTGCCGCAATGACAAGTGCTGGTTCCATCTACTACATCAGTAAGCAATACAATTTAAAGAATGAAGAGGCCATAACAGAAAAAATAAAGTCGGTAAAAATGGATGTTGAACGACGATTAAAAAGACGAGAAGGTTTTAACAATATCGAGCTAATAAAGGAAACGCTAGATCGCTACTCAAAAATATTTTTTAGCGATATTAATTTGTACGATTCTACCGGAAAAATAATTGCTTCGTCGCGCAACGACATTTTTAGCAAAGGCTTGATATCACAAAATATGCAGCCTCAGGCCTTTTATCAAATGCACTTCTTACACAAAACTCATTTCACACAAAAAGAAGAAATTGAATCGATGACGTACTTGTCGGCATACACTCCCTTCTTCAATGAAAAAGGAAAAGTAATTGGATACTTAAATTTACCTTACTTCTCGAGACAAAATGAACTTAGCACAGAAATTTCTAACTTCTTAGTGGCCTTGGTAAACATCTACGGACTATTGGTGGTTTTCTCGCTTATCGCAGCATTAATAGTGTCAAATTATATCACAAAACCTCTTATCATTATTCAAGATAAACTTAAAAACATTTCCTTGGGCAAACGCAATGAAATGATTCAATGGCAAGGGAAAGATGAGATTGGTAGTTTGGTTTCCGAATACAACAGAAAAGTTTTAGAACTGAGCGAAAGTGCAGATAAACTAGCAAAATCAGAAAGAGAAGGCGCATGGCGCGAGATGGCTAAGCAAGTAGCACACGAAATTAAAAATCCGCTTACACCAATGAAACTAAATGTGCAATATTTGAAACGACTTTGGAAAGATGTACCTCAACAAGAATTTGAAGAAAGATTAAATAAAATATCGAATAGTTTAATTGAACAAATCGACACACTTTCGAACATCGCTACCGAATTTTCAAACTTCGCGAGAATGCCCGATCCTATCTTAGAAGAAGTTGATATGCTAAATATCGTAGAGAATTGCCAACAATTATATTCCGACAAAGAAGACATTAAAATAAGCATTGAAAACTTGGCTAAAAACACTTTTGTAAAAGCAGATAAAGATCAAATGCTGCGTGTTTTTAATAACCTCGTTAAAAACGCCATTCAGGCTATTCCAGAAAATAGAGGCGGAAAAATCAACATCAGAATTAAAAATGTAGAGGAGAGAATCATCATTGAAATTAACGATAATGGAAAAGGAATCTCTGAACACGATAAAGAGAAAATTTTTATTCCTAATTTCACCACAAAGAATTCGGGCATGGGACTCGGATTGGCCATGGTGAAAAAAATGATAGAAGGTATCGACGGTAAAATTTGGTTTGAAAGCAAATTAGATATTGGAACCACTTTCTTCATTGAATTACCAATTTTAAACATTGAACATTAAACTTTAAACCTATATGAAATACACAATTGGAATCGACATTGGTGGAACCAACACAGAAATTGGATTGGTAGATGAAAACGGACACGTAGTTGCCTACAAAAATCTATCAACAAAAGCTTATCCGGTTTTCGACATGTTTGTTGATACTTTATCTGATGAAATCAACACAATAATTAAAGCCAATCAAGATAAAGTTTGCTTAGGTATTGGTATCGGAGCGCCAAACGCAAATTACTATAATGGTATGATTCAAGAAGCGGTTAACCTGCTTTGGAGAGGTGATTTACCATTGAAAAAAGAAGTAGAAAAAAGAACGGGTTTAAGTGTTTTTGTAACCAACGATGCCAATGCAGCTGCGATAGGCGAAAAATTATTTGGTGCCGCTAAAGGAATGCGCGACTTCGCTGTAATTACATTGGGTACTGGCGTAGGTTCGGGAATCGTTGTAAATGATGAAATGGTGTATGGTCATGACGGATTTGCGGGTGAACTAGGACATATCATCATAGAAGAAAACGGAAGATTATGCAACTGCGGAAGATACGGTTGTTTAGAAACTTATGCATCTGTTACAGGTTTGGTAAATACAGCCCGACAAATGTCAGAAAACTATACAGGTAACTCTACTTTAAAAGCAGTAGGTAAAGAAAATATCACAGGTAAAATGGTGGGTGATGCTGCAAGAGATGGCGATGAATTAGCAATTGAAATCTTCGATTACACAGCAAGAAAATTAGGTATCGGTTTGGCTAACTTAGTAGCCATTACTCGTCCGGAAGCAATTATTCTATACGGTGGAATGGTTAAAGCCAATGAGGTTCTACTGGTGCCAACAGAAAAATATATGAATGAATTTATGCTGCATATGTGGAAAGGAAAAGTGAAATTATTAAAATCAACTTTACCCGGACCAAACGCTGCAATTGTTGGCGCAGCTGCATTAGCGGCTGAAGAAGTAAGTAAAGGAAGAAAATAATATAAAGGGCAATAGTTCCTTCGGGGTACCTCAGGATGACAAACTGGGTAAGTGCTACTTGAATAGTGGTTGTCATCCTGAGGTACCCCGAAGGAACTATTGCCCTCAACATCAAATCACAATTATGAGCTACAACAACATCTTATTAAGCACAGAAGAAGGAATTGCATCATTGACCATCAACCGTCCGCAACAACTTAATGCGCTCAATAAAGAAACCATTGAAGAATTAAATTCTGCCTTAAGCGAAATTGAAAAAGAAGCTGCAGTGTATGTTGTCATCATCACCGGTGCAGGAGAAAAAGCTTTTGTTGCTGGTGCCGACATCAAAGAATTTGCACAATTTTCTACCGAGCAAGGAAAGCAATTGAGTGCTAAAGGTCACGAATTGTTATTCGATAAAGTAGCTAACTTTTCTAAACCAGTGATTGCTGCTATCAACGGTTTTGCATTGGGAGGAGGATTGGAATTAGCGATGGCCTGCCATATTCGTATTGCAAGTGAAAATGCGAGAATGGGATTGCCAGAAGTAGGTCTGGGGGTAATTCCAGGTTATGGTGGAACGCAGCGTTTACCTCAACTCATTGGCAAATCAAAAGCGATGGAAATGATTCTTACTGGCGAAATGATTGATGCTAAAATTGCTTTGCATTACGGCTTAGTAAATCATGTTGTAGCTGCCGCTGAATTAATTGCTAAAGCTAATGAAATAGCTAAGAAAATAATGAAGAATTCGCCCATGGCTTTAAGCTCTGCCATCAAGGCTGTAAACGCCAATTATCAAGATGGCATTAACGGTTTTACCGAAGAAATTAAACTGTTCGGAGAATGCTTCGGCACCAAAGATTTTACAGAAGGAACTACTGCTTTTTTAGAGAAGAGAAAAGCGAATTTTTAATTC
>CAYORT010000006.1:0-104801 GCA_964406465.1 uncultured Chryseobacterium sp. | reverse complement strand
TTTTACAGAAGGAACTACTGCTTTTTTAGAGAAGAGAAAAGCGAATTTTTAATTCTCTTACTTCGTTACAAATTAGTTCTATTATGGTTTTAAATTGATTGCTTGCAAAATAGGATTTAACATATCGACTCATTTTGAAACATCATTTAAACAATACAAATAAATTTTGCTTTCCGATTTTCAAGCAAACAGGGGAAAAATATTATTATAATTTTCCCCTGTTTGCATCTTCACTTTTACTTAAAAGAAGATTCGTCAATGATATATTTACAAGTGACGTACAAACTTTTACCCTTTTCTGTTTTTTGGTTTATCCAATGAGGAGAGTTAGTGATATCTACCACATCTGAATCATTAGGATTAATAAATGAAGTAGGATAACCTGTTTCGCAAGTTGTATTCTTATCTTTTGAAGAGCCTCCCAATTGATCTTTTTCATACACGGTATCAATAGCACCTGATTTTAATACAACTGTATCATTTGTTGCAGTATTATAATCGTTAACAATCAGTTTTACGTCTTTAGCAGAATGATTTTCTACTATCTTGTGGTAATAGGTACCTGGATCGCATGCATTAAATGAAACCAGAGCGATTGCTCCCAATACAATCTTTTCAATGGAAAGGTTAGTTTTTAAGTTCGTGTTCATAATAAGTAGATTAAATTTTCACTCAAGACTAGTAAAAATAGGATGGTTGCCTTTCAAAAATTAAAGTTGAGATTTTTAGTTAAAGTTTGTCATTGCTAGGGTCATTTCCATCTAATTTTGAAATACCATAATCTCAACTTTTTATTTTTTATTCCTGTTCATAAAACTGGAACTTGTAGATTGGAGGCGATTGCCTTAAGAAAAAATAATGTAATGTTTTATTGAAAAAATTGGTTTGAGAGAAACTCAATTCTAAAAATTAAGACTTGAATTTAAAAGAAGAAATAAGGATTATGAAAAAATTAATTTTACCTACTATCCTTTTTAGCTCAGTAGTATTGTTTTCGCAAAACACGATTACTGTCGAGCTTGATTTCAATAAATTATCGCCTATTAGTCCGAATATCTTCGGCTACAATCAAGACCACGAAGCGCTTAATTCCACCAACAACTGGGCTATAAGAAGATTAGGCGGAAACAGACTCACCGCATTCAATTGGGAAAATGGGGCTTCCAATGCAGGATACGATTTGGGTAATGCTAGCGACAACAGAATTCCTAATTTGATTGGTGTTCCACTTGCCAATAAAGATCTACCAGGCGAAGCTTATCGCGTATTTCATCAAAACAACCTTAATGCTGGAGTAACATCTATTATCACCTTTCCTATTTTAGGCTGGGTAGCCGCCGATAAAGCTGGTACCGTTACAACGGCCGCGCCCTCAAACAGATGGAATCAACTGATTTATCAGAAAGGAAGTGCGTATAGTTTAACACCCGATTTAACCGACGGTAAAGTTTATTTAGATGAAGGATATAACTTTTTGCTCCACCATTTTGGAAATGCTACCACGGCCAATGGAATTAAATACATTTCATTAGATAATGAGCCTGCGTTTTGGGATAATCTTCATTCTCTTATTCAACCTGCTCCTCCAACTATTTTAGAGTATGTAGCAAAGGTTATTGCAGCAGCTAAAATGGTTAAAACAATGGACCCCAATGTGAAGGTGATTCTTGGGGAATTTGGGGGAATCAACATTTACGATTTTAGCGGCGCCTCCGATTGGTCTGTATTAAAAAATGGCTACGATTGGTTTCCTTCGTTTATACTGGATACACTAAAAAAAGAGTCGATCAAATTTGGTCAACCTTTGGTAGATTATTTTTCATTTCATTTTTATCCACAACAGAAAATTGATGTGAATGGCAAGTACAGTTCGTCGGGAACAATAGTAAGAAGTTCTAATTCAACCGCAGATTATATTAGAGAAGGTAGAATGGATTTACCACGCTCACTTTACGACACAACATACATTGAACAAAGCTGGTTAAAGGATTATATGCTAAATGGAGAATCAAATAAAATTTTACATCGACTTCAAAAATCAATTGATAGTTATTTTCCCGAAGTAGAAATTATGATTGGAGAATACGACTTTGGGTTTGATACTGATATTTCACATGCCATTGCTATGGTTGATTTTTTTGGAATGGCAGGACAATATAAAGTGGGCATTGCTACCCGTTGGGATTTAAATCCTTACAATGGTAGCACCTACACCAATACTGCTTTAAAATTTTTTAGAGACTACAATGGCGCTGGTGGTGCTTACGGCTCAAAGGCAGTGCAATCCAGTTTTGATCATCCAGGAGATGGCTCTGTATGGGCTTCTTTAAATGATGATGAAAGCAAATTGCATCTTATCGTTATCAATAAAGATGTAAATGATGCGCTTAACTACAGCATACAAACTAATGAAAGTGGCTACGAATACAAAGTGGAAGAAGCGTACTCCATAGAATCTAGTAGTCAGAACATAAATGTTATTCCTAACAATCAATTTACGATCAATGGTAGTTTAATTTCAGGAACCATTTCGCCCTTACTTGCCTACCATGTGATTTTAAGTAGAACAAGTCTTACCACAACCTCAAAAGAAGTAGAAAACAACACCAAAATAACTTTAGCGCCAAACCCAGCTAGGGAAAACATTAGCCTGCTGAATTTAGCGGTAGGAAGCTTCTACCAAATATTAGATATGTATGGAAGAGTAGTCAGAGAAGGCATTTATAAAGGAACAGCTATTAACATTGAAGATTTAAAAACAGCAATGTATTTGTTACAAGCAAGCGGCCAAACCTTAAAAGTCTTAATTGAATAATGCTTGAATCTAAAGACATGAAAACAAAACTAGAAATCTTAAATATTTATATTATAAGATTTTGGCTTTTGTCAATTTTCCTAGTTCATGTCTTTGAATTAAGGTCACAAACAAGCACGAACTGTACTTTTCAATTGGAAAATTCCGACTTTGAACAACCTGATATCGTCGCAAAATATGGTGGTAGAAATGTAGTGATACCCGAAACCGATCTTCCAGGTTGGAAAACAACCGCTCCAGATAAAATGGTGGAAATCTGGGATAATGGATTCTTGGGACACTTTGCTTACTCAGGGAAACAATTTGCAGAACTAAATGCCAATGTTCCTTCAGCACTTTACAACGATGCCAATACTATTCCTGGCAGCACCATTACCTTTGGCTTTGCACATAAAGGCCGACAAGGCACCGATGTTGTTGAACTAAAAATAGGGCCACCTGGCGGACCATATATTTCTCAAGGAAAATACAGCACAAGCAAAGCAGCATGGAAATATTATACGGTATCTTATAAAGTTCCTGCCGGACAAACATCAACTCGATTCATGTTCTCTGCTGTTTCAAGTGTTGGTGGATTATCGGTAGGGAATTTTTTAGATGCAATAAATGTAATAAGCGTTGACATCGATATGGATTTAAAAGCCTTCAGCACTTGTGGTTCGGCTACAGGCACTATAGAAATCACCGCCGATATACCTGCTGGAATAAAAGCAGAATATAGTATCGACAATGTTAATTTTCAAACCGATCCATTATTCAAAAATTTACCTCTTGGTGAGCATACTGTTTATTTAAAAGCAGATGGTATATGCATACGACAAAAGAAAGTCACCATTCCGCCAAGTGCTGCTCTACTTGTTGATTTAGGAAATGATACTTCCTTTTGCGAAGGAAATACCATCTCCTTAGATTCAAAAATTGCAGGTGCTACTTATTTGTGGAGCACTACCGAAATTACACAAAATATAAACGTAAGTGCGTCGGGAACTTATTCTGTTGAGGTTACCGATGCTAAAGGATGTAAAGGGAGTGATGAAATCATTGTAACTGTAAATCAAAATCCTTTGGTGGCTCTAGGCAACGATCTTCAAATTTGTGCTAGCACATCTACCACTTTAGATGCTGCTATCACCGGAGTTAGTTATATATGGAGCACTGGAGCAAATACACAAAGTATTAGTGTAAATGCTACTGGTACTTATTCTGTTGAAGTTACCGATATCAATGGCTGTAAGGGAAGCGACGAAATTAACCTGACATTAAATGCTAATCTTTTAGTTTCATTGGGCGATGATCTCCAAATTTGTGATGGCACATCTGCCACATTAGATGCAGGTATTGTGGGCGCAACGTATGTTTGGAATACAGGAGCAAATACACAAATAATTTCTGTAAATACATCTGGCGTTTACTCTGTAAACATTACTGATATCAATGGGTGCAAAGGAAGTGATGAAATCAAGGTGACGGTAAATGGCAATCCTGTAGTGGTTTTAGGCAATGATATGCAAATTTGTGATGGAATATTCACCACTTTAGATGCTGGTAATGTAGGTGCAATATACTTATGGAATAACGGAGCAAATACGCAAACTATTGATGTAAATAATTCTGGTACTTATTCTGTTGAAGTGACCGATGCTAATGGATGCAAAGGAAGTGATGAAATCATGGTAAGTGTAAATCCAAATCCTTTGGTGGCATTGGGCAACGACATCGAAATTTGTGCTGGTTCTTCTACCACTTTAGATGCTGGCAATTTTGGTTTGACATACGAATGGAATACTGGAGCAAATACTCAAACTATAGATGTTAATAGTTCTGATACTTACTCTGTTGAAGTAACTGACATTAACGGTTGTAAAGGGGCTGATGAAATCATTTTGATAGTGCACGAAAATCCTGTTGTTGTATTGGGCAACGATATCCAAATTTGCGAAGGTTCATCTACTACTATAAATGCTGGTCATGCAGGGTCAACATATGCATGGAATACAGGTTCAAATGCACAAAATATTTCTGTAAATAGTGCGGGTAAATATTCTGTTGAAGTAACTGATACCATTGGTTGCAAAGGAAGCGATGAAATCATGGTAACTGTGAATGCAAATCCTGTTGTTAACATAGGCAACGATCTTCAAATTTGTGCTGGCACATCTGCCACTTTAAATGCTGCTATCACCGGGGTTAGTTATGTTTGGAATACTGGAGCAAATACACAAAGTATTTCTGTAAATACTTCTGGTCATTATGATGTTGTTGTTAGCGATGCGAATGGTTGCAAAGGCAAGGATGAAATTTTGGTTACGGTAGCTCCACCCATTGTGCTTGATTTAGGAAATGACACTACCATTTGTGAAGGAAAAACGCTAGAACTAAACGCAAAGAATCCCGATAAAAATTTCACTTGGAGCACAGGCGAAAAAACTTCAAGTATTATTGTAAGCAGTGCTGGAAACTATTGGGTAGAAGTGGTGGATGCTTTTGGTTGCAAATCAAACGATAATATTACTATCTGTATAGAAAAAATTAACGATCCATTTGCATATCACGACACTACCATTTGTGAGGGCGAAAAAATTTTACTCAAGGCGAATGCAAATCCTTATTTGGTAAGGTGGACAAACGGAGGAGATAATTCGGAAATTTCTGTTGGTCAATCTGGAATTTATAATGCCGCGGTAAGTAGCAAATATTGCAAAGAAGATTACTACATCAATGTTACCGTAATCGATACTCCCGAAATTTCGATTATCAATAAATATGGCAAAGAATACTATTGTTTTGAAAACGAAAAAGCGGTATTGCTTCTAGAAGGTAAAAATCTTGAGAAATACAGTATTCAATGGCAACACAGCTTGGGTGAAAATAAAGAAATACAAGTAATTGCAAATGGTTTATACAGCGCTATCATTAGCAATGCACAGTGTAGTGTTGAGCGCTCAATAAATATTAAAGAATATTGCGCTCCAACCTTCTTCATTCCCAATTCATTTTCTCCTAACGGCGATGGATACAATGACTATTTCCCCAATCTGCACAGCGGACTGATTAACGATTATGAAATACTCATCTTTAATCGCTGGGGAGAATTGCTCTTTAAAAGCAATAATATCAATGACAACTGGGATGGTAAAGTGAATGGCAGAATTGCACAAATCGATACTTATGTCTACAAAATTTCATACTCCATTTACAATGAGAGCAATACAGAACAGAATAAAGAAAAATTAGGCATTGTAACCCTAGTTAAATAATAACTCACAAAATGAAAAACAAAATACTTTTACTCCTGGTTGCAAATTGCTTAAATGCTTTGGCGCAAAATTTAGTGCCCAACCCTAGTTTTGAAAGTTATACCGCTTGCGACACTACAAACCTTTCTAGCTTGATTGTAAAAGCTACGCCATGGGTGAGCCCAAACAACAATACACCCGATTGGTACAACTCCTGCTACTGCACATACTTTCCTTTAGCATGTGTTCCTGCTAATGTTGTAGGAAATCAAGCAGCACACCAAGGAAATGCTTATGCTGCCTTGTATGTTGGCGCAGGCAATGTGCCAAGAGAATACTTGCAGGTAGAATTGCTGAGCGCCTTGAAAAGTGGAAAAAAGTATGAGATTTCTTACTATGTGAGTTTAGCCGATGATTTTGAAAGAGCAATAGACCGAATGGGCGTTTATTTTTCAAACACCAAAATCTTTACTTCAAATCAGTTTTCCTATACGCCTCAATCACTTTCTCCCAGCGGATATTTTTTAAGTGACAAAGACAATTGGATGCTAATAAAAGATACCATCACCGCAACTGGTGGAGAAAAATACATGACTGTTGGCAATTTTTTTGACGAAGCCAATACTAACTATATATCAGGATTGGGTGGTCCGGCAAGCATGTTGTACTGGCCAACACTAGGTATCCCTCACTCTTACTACTACTTCGACGACTTCAATTTGGTGGAATTACCTTGCGACAAACCACAAATAGACTTGGGAAATGACACAGTAATATGTAGTGGAGAAGAACTTTTACTTCATGCTTCTGTAACTAATGCCTCTTATACTTGGCAAGACAACTCTAGTGATTCAACCTTTAAAGTGAATAAAGCCGGACTGTATTTTGTTGAAGTACTTGCAAATAGCTGCGTGAATAAAGATTCCATTTTGGTGGAAATGAAAGACTGCCGTCCGCAACTGAAAATTCCCAATGTTTTTACTCCAAATGGTGACGGACACAACGATATTTTTGAGCCCATCTATAGCGATAAAATAAAAGAGATGAGCACCCAAATTTTTAATAGATGGGGAAATAAAGTCTTTGAAAGCGATAAGCTCACCATACAATGGGATGGGCAAAACTTTAGCGAAGGGACTTACTTTTATATTATCACTTATACCGATTTTGAAGGAAACATAAAAACCATCACTGGATACTTGTCTCTAATGCGCTAAAACACTCCTTAAATGACGGTCAAATACAAAGTAATTCATCGTCCATCGTTCATAAAATTTTTTATGCCTAATCTCATCTGTTTTCCATTTTAAGTACATTCGCTCTCGGTGAGCGCAATTAAGAAACTACTCGGACAAACAGCCGTTTACGGCTTAAGCAGCATATTGGGCAGAATGGCCAATTACTTGTTGCTTACCCCTTTGTTTGCGCGTGTTTTTTCGGTAGAACAATTCGGAGTAATCACCAACACCTATTCGTGGGTGGCGATGATGATCATCTTTTTCACTTACGGATTAGAAACTGGTTTTTTTCGTTATGCCACCTCTCACGAAGACCGCAAAGACGAAGTATACTCCACCGCTTTTATTTCTGTTTTATGTTCTTCTGTTGTGTTGGTGGGAGCCATTGTCTTTTTCTCTCAAGACATTGCCAATGCCATGAAATATCCCGATCACAGTGAGTTCATTACTTACTTGGGAATCATTGTGGGAATTGATGCACTAACAGCCATTCCATTTGCGAGTTTGAGAATGAAAGAAAAAGCAAAGAAATTTGCCTTCATTCGTTTGTTCTCACTAGGTGTAAATATCTTTTTGAACTTCTTCTTTTATGTAATTTGTCCGTACCTCACCAGCGAATACAACTACGAATGGTTCAATAAAATTATCTACACCGTGTATACCCCTCATGTTGGAGTGCGCTATGTTTTTATTTCCAACCTCATCGCAAGCTTTGTGACCTTTGCCCTACTGTTGCCAGAAATTGTAAATCATAAATGGAAATTCGATGTTCCTCTTTGGAAAAAACTTATTCCTTACTCGGCACCAATGCTTTTTGTGGGCGTTGCAGGGGCGGTAAATCAACATTTCGATAAGCTGGTTACCAATTACTTATTACCCGAAAAATTGGCACTGCATGAAATTGGTATCTACGGAGCAATTTTCAAATTGTCTATCATGATTACGCTCTTTATTCAGGCCTATCAGTATGCAGCAGAGCCCTTTTTCTTTAAGAAAAGTAAAGATGTAGATGCCAAAAAAACCTTTGCCGATGTAGCCAAATATTTCACGCTTATCACTTGCATTGGTTTCCTAGGAATTATGCTAGGAGCCGAGCTTCTACTCAATACGCTTTTAGGTAAAGAAGAATTTAAGGAAGGACTATTTGTGTTGCCGCTTATCATGATGGGCTCTATTTTTTACGGTATCTATTATAGCTTAAGCAACTGGTATAAGTTGAGTAACAAAACATATTTTGGCGGACTCATATCATCTTTTGGAAGTGTAATTACTTTGGTGGGAAATCTATTGTTGATCCCCTTCTTTGAAAAGCTAATGCCAGGTAAAGGATATCTTGGGTGTGCCATTACCAATTTTTCGTGCTATTTAGCCATGGTGGTAATATCGTACTACTTGGGTCAAAAGTATTATCCAATCAACTATCCAGTAAAAAGAATTTTATTCTATTTAGGTATGGCCATGGCCCTAGTAGCAGTAGATATGTTCATTACATCACATTTTGGCACTGTGGTAAGATACTCTGTTTCAAGTATGTTGTTTATAGGCTATATAGGCATGGCGTATATTTTAGAAAAACCGAAAAAAATCATACCTTAGAACCAGTTGAAAAACCAATATTTGCAAGCATGACGAACGTAAAAGTGATCAATAAATCAAAGCATCCGCTTCCGAAATACGAAACATTGTTTTCGGCAGGAATGGATCTTCGTGCAAATCTTGAGAATTCAATTGTTTTAAAGCCCCTTGAAAGAGCTTTGATTCCCACAGGTCTATTCATTCAACTACCACAAAATTGTGAAGCACAAATTCGTCCGCGAAGCGGCTTAGCCTTCAAAAAAGGAATCACTGTGCTTAATTCTCCAGGCACCATCGACGCAGATTACCGCGGCGAAATTGGTGTTTTATTGGTGAATTTATCCAATCAAGATTTTGTTGTAGAAGATGGCGAGAGAGTAGCTCAAATGGTAGTTGCTGAGTTTAAGCAAATAACGTGGAGTGAAGAATCAGAGCTAGAAAACACGAATAGAGGTGCTGGTGGTTTCGGAAGTACTGGAGTTAAATAAATTATATAAAAATCGACCGCATGAAAATTATCGTTCCAATGGCAGGTATGGGTAAAAGAATGAGACCTCATACACTTACCACTCCCAAACCTTTGATTCCTGTTGCAGGAAAATCAATCGTTCAAAGTTTAGTTGAAGACCTAGTAGGTGTTTGTAAAGAAAAAGTAGATGAGATTGGATTCGTAATTGGCGACTTCGGTAAAGAAGTTGAAAAAGAATTAATCGCTATTGCCGAACGCTTGGGTGCCAAAGGAAAAATATATTACCAAAAAGAAGCGCTGGGTACAGCACATGCTATTCTTTGCGCACAAGAACTATTGGTAGGTAAAACAATTGTTGCCTTCGCCGATACCTTATTCAAAGCAAATTTCACTCTTGATGATGCAGCAGATGGCATTATTTGGGTGCATAAAGTAGAAGATCCTCGTGCATACGGCGTAGTAAAAATAGATGCCAATAACCACATCACCGACTTCGTAGAAAAACCAGAAACTTTTGTTAGTGACCTGGCTATCATTGGTATTTACTACGTGAAAGATGGCGAAATGCTTAGAAAAGAAATGCAATACCTCATCGACAATGATTTGAAAGATAAAGGTGAATACCAATTGACCAATGCTTTAGAAACCATGAAGCAAAAAGGAGTAAAATTCGCTCCGGGCGCTGTAGACGAATGGCTGGATTGCGGAAATAAAAATGCAACTGTTAATGCGAATCAACGTGTTTTAGAATTTAAGAAAGGTGATGCTTCCTTGAAAGGTTCTTTCAAAATAGTGAATTCGGTAATCATAGAGCCTTGCTTCATTGGTAACGGTGTAGAATTGGTAAACTCTGTAGTTGGACCTCATGCATCTATTGGCGACAATACAAAGATTACTTCCAGCGTTATCAGCAACAGTATAGTACAAAAAAACACCAAAATTTCTAATTCAAACATTAAAAATTCTATGGTGGGTAACTATGCAGAAATCAATGGCACAGCACGCGAGTTAAGCGTGGGTGACTATAATACTGAAAACTAATATAAATGCAATGGCGCTTAGCGATAGCCTTAGTACTGCTTGTTTTTGCATCGTGCAAAAACAAGCAGTCGCTTAGCGCCTATGACGATAAAAAGTTATCTCCCGACGATGACTTTAAATTCAATCAATATTTTGTAGAGGCTAAGCGCTACCAAATACTACATCAAAACGAAAAAGCAAAATCACTTTTCGAAAGTGCATTGAAAATCGATAACAGTTGCTCAACCTGTTATTATGAATTGGCTATCATTGCCGACCAAGAGCGTCAGGCTTCCGATGCCCTTCGACTGCTAAAAAAAGCACTAAAATTTGATGGTGAAAACAAATGGATAGTTCATTTCTATGCAGAACTAACACGTGAGCAAAAGATGTTCAATGAAAGCACTTTGGCTTATGAGAAACTCATTAAAATTGAACCCAATGAAATTCAATACTATTACGATCTAGCCCAAACACATATTGAATCGAATCAATTTGAAAAAGCCATTGATGTTTACAATAGAGCAGAACAAAAATCGGTAATTAAAGGCGAAACATCCATTCAAAAGCATTCTCTTTACGCCCGTTTAGGCAAGCAAGAAGACGCCATTTATGAGCTACGCAAACTAATTGCACATTACCCTTCTGAAACTAAATATTTAATCACTCTAGCCGATTACTATCACTACTTAAATCGCGATGACGAAGCCGTGAAGATTTATGAAGATGCCGTAAAAGTGAATGGCTGTTTGTACCAAGCAAGATTATCTCTATACGACTACTACCGAACAAAAAATGAAAGAAGAAGGTCTTTTGATGAACTGGCAAAAGCCTTTGCATGTAAGGAAATGGGCATTGATGGAAAAGTTGAAATATTGTTGAAATATTACAACATTTCAAAAAATGATTCTAGCCTCAGTAACGAAATGTACAGATTACTCGACATTATAAACCAAACTCATCCAAACGACGGTAAGGCAATAACACTATTAGGCGATTATTACTATCGCGACAATAAATTAGACGATGCATTATTTCAATACAAAAAAGCTTTAGAGCTAGGTGATGATAAATATCTCATTTGGCGACAAATCTTAGAAGTTAATGCCCAGAAAAAAGATTATCAAAGCATGTTTGACGAAGCCAATAAAGCACTTGAACTATTTCCTATTCAAGCCGAACTGTATTGGTACAAAGGGGTTGCAGCAATGCAGCTACAAAAAAACGATGACGCCATTGAATCACTCGAAAGTGGCGTAAACTTGGTAACAGGAAACAATGCATTAAAAGCCGAATTCCACTCGTACCTGGGAGATCTTTACAACACAAAAAAGGAATATGCAGAATCAGATAAAAATTACGATAAAGCCATTGAACTCGATCCTAAGAATTATTATGTTTTAAATAATTATGCTTACTACCTATCTCTAAGAAAAGATCACCTAGATAAGGCAGCGGAGATGTCGAAACTGTCGAACGAACTTTCTCCCGATAACGCATCTTTTGAAGATACTTATGGATGGATATTGTATCAGCAGCAAAACTATCAACAAGCACTTGAATGGCTGCACAAAGCAGAACAACATGGAGGAGAATTTAATGGAACTATTTTAGAACACCTAGGAGATGCTTACTTTCGCAGTGGAAATTTGGATAAAGCCATGGAATATTGGAAAAAAGCAAAAGCCACAGGCGATGAAACAAGTGACAAAATAGATTTGAAAATACAACGCAAACAAATTATTGAATAATGTACCGTTTACTCTATATAATTAGCGCTCTACTTTTTGTGTTCGCCTGCCATGCAAGCAAAAAATCAGCGAAAAATCAACCAATAGTCTACCATGAGAATGTATTGTCAATTAAGGCAAAAAATTACAATCCACAATTCAAATGGCTTAAGGCCAAATTGAACATTTCTGCCAGCGATATTCCGGTAGAAGTAAATGCGAATTTACGTATGAAGAAAGATAGTATCATTTGGATTTCAGCGTCTGTTGGTGGTTTTCCTGTAGCGAAATTACTTTTCACAAAAGATACGGTAATCGTACTCGATAGCTATAAAAACAGATATTTCGCAGGTAATTACAGTAAGATAAACGACTCACTAAAAACCAATTTAAGTTTTGATTTGCTACAATCGGTGCTTCTTGGTGAGTTTCATCCACTATTTCATGATTCTGTTTACACCTCTTATCAAGAAAACTTAAGTGTACTCTACTGCACACCTAAAAGAGAACAAATGGATTTGGCTTTACAAAGCAAAACATTTGCAAATTCGGCAAAAACATACCACGCCATATGGCTGGAAAACGACAGCAGCAGAGTACAACGCGTTTACTATCAAGAGCCTGCAAAAAAAGTGATTCTTGACATTTTGTACTTAGTACGCCAACATGAAAACCACAAATTACCAAAAGTAACTGAGGTGAAAATGAAGGGAAGAGACGAAAAAGAAAATGTTGTGCGTTTAGAAATGAATAAAATTGAAATGCCAGATAAGGCACTAGATACAGAAATTACAATTCCTCAAGGGTATGTTAGGATTAAATAAAATAGCTCTTCTCCTGTTGCTAACAACATGTTTTTCGCTTGGCTTTGCTCAAAGTGACAAACAGAATGATCTAAGCAAAAAGAAAAATGACATTCAAAATGAATTGAAAAAATTGAATGCGCTTGAAAAAGAAACAAAATTAAACAAGCAAAAAACTGAGCTATCACTATTTATTCTCAATAAAAAAATTGGCTCGCGTGAACAACTCATCAATGCCTACAATCAAGAAATTAGAAAGGTTTCGAGAAGCATTGAGGGTCAACAAACAGTGGTGAAAAAACTAGAGCGTGACCTAAGCAATTTAAAGACGCAATACGCAAGAATGCTTCGCTATGCCTACAAAACACGTAAATCCACCGATAAGCTATTGTTCATTCTCTCTGCGGGCAGCTTTAATAAGGCTTTCAAGAGATGGAAATATCTTCGCGATTTAAATAAATTTCGCAAAAAGCAAGCTCAGCTAATAGAAGAAAAGCGTTTACAAATTAACGGAGAAGTAGCCAAGCTAGAAGCTATCAAAAGCGGTAAACTCGCCTTGCTAAATTCTGAAAACGAAGAGAAGAAAAAACTCACAGGGGAGAAAAAAGAAAAAGAAGAGGTGTACGAAGATTTGCGCAAGAAACAAGAAGACATCAGGAAAGAGCTTAAAAAGAAAAAGAAAGAAGCCGATCAGTTGGAAGAGGCTATTGCTAAAATTATTCGCGAGAGCATGAAGGAAAAAAGCTCCAATACTAAAACTCCTGGGGCCTATATTGCCACACCTGCCGAGCAAAAGCTAACCGCCAACTTTGCGAGTAACCAAAAGAAATTTCCTTGGCCAGCAGCAAGTGGAACCATTTCACAAACCTTTGGAGACCACAAACATCCCGTTTTAGAGACGGTAATGACACACAACAATGGTATCGACATGGTAGTTCCAAAAGGCAGTAAAGCGCGCGCTATCTTTAAAGGAACTGTTTCGGCAGTGCTTATTCTACCTGGAGATAAGTATGCGGTATTAATCAAACATGGCGAATATTATACGATGTACTCTAATCTCGACAACGTCTCTGTGAAAAAAGGAGATGAGGTTGATACCAAAGGGGAAATAGGCACTGTGAAAACCAATACAGAAGATGGTAAAACAGAATTGCACTTCGAAATCTACAAAGGAAGTGTGGTGATGGACCCCGAAAATTGGTTGAGTCCGAGACAGTAGAATCAACCTTTTTAGGCCAAGTATGATTACTATCAATTGTTAAATGCCCCTAAAAACTTTCTCGCTATCAATAATTTATTACCTTTACGGCCTAATAATTTGAATTATGGGAAAATTAGGAATTACTGAAATCGTTGTCATTTTATTGATAGTGCTTTTATTGTTTGGTGGTAAAAAAATACCTGAACTAATGAAAGGTTTAGGAAAAGGTATCAAAGAATTTAAAGATGCGAAAGATGGCAATACTGCCGACGCAGCTAAGGTTGAGCCTAAAAAAGATTAATGATAGGGCTGCCATTTGGCAGCCTTTTTTTTATCCCAAATTTTGAATCCTATGCGAGGCTTGTTGCCTAAAATCATATCAAAAAAATCCATTATTCTTTCTCTTTTCCTCGCAATCTCCTGTACGCTAATTAACGCCCAAGATACCTTAAGCATGCAAGAACGCATGCATAAGCTAGATACCGCTTCGGCCATTCACTTTGTTTTAAATAACATGGTGAAAGATAAAATCGCCGATTTTAGTAAACAAAAGAAGCTGTTGGCAGCATGCTTAAGCAACGGACAACTCTATTTTCCTATGATGGACGAAGAATTGGCCAAAAACAAACTTCCCCTCGAATTAAAATACATTACTGTATTAGAATCTCATGTTAATCCGAATGCTGGCAATGGTGAGGGTCCAACCGGACTATGGCAAATCACCAACGGAACAGGTAAAGCTTTAGGTTTACGCAACGACAAATACATCGACGATAGAAGAAATCCTTTAGCCAGCACTAAAGCCATTTGCGCCTACTTTGCTAAACTTTATAAAATGTATGGAGATTGGCAATTGGTAATCACCGCCTATCAAGTGGGCAATGGCACTTTAGATAAGATTATAGCGCGCCGTGGAGGTAAAAAAGACTATTGGGCTCTTCGCCCCTATTTACCCAAATACGCGTCGGAATACATGGCAAAGTTTTTCGCGGTTTGTTATGTATTAGAATATCACGAAACGATGGGAATTACGCCACTAGAAGCTAAATTTAATCCGGCAAAGCTAGACACTATACAAATTACTCAGCCAATTGGCTTTGAACGTATGTCGAAAGCCTTAAACATTGAAAAGAGCGATATAAGCAAGTTAAACCCTCAGTACAAACAAAATTTCGTTCCAAATGAGAATAATCTGTATGTGATTTTACCCAAAGAAGCCGCGGCGGTTTTTAGAGAAGATCCTAATAAAATCTACCACTTCAAGCTAAATAAATAACTACTTATACGGCTAATCTCTCCTTCGCATTTTCATAAGAGTTAATTGAATCGACAATATCGTTCAACCTGTCCATATGAAATGATTTTATGATATAATCGAATGCCTTATTCTCCATCGCTGCAGATATTGTCTCGTAATCTACAGATGAAGAACACATCACAAATGTTGTAGTGTAATTTAAAGAAGATGGATTTCTCTTTTCAAGTTTGAGAATCTCTAATCCCGACAAATCAGGCAAATTAACATCTAGTACGATAGCGTCGTATTTGTTGGCAGCAATTAGCTCTTTGGCGTCATTGCCATTGTTGGCTATTTCAACAACACAGTCTCTCGACAACTTCTTCTCCATTAAACGCAACGTAAATATTTCATCGTCAACGATAAGTATCTTTTTAGCCATAAATAAACTCCTTTTGATTTGTAGTAATCCATGACTTGTACGTTAAACTACCTAGTATGTTTCACTAGTCACCTAATGTTCGTGTTCCTCCTCACCGTTAAACAGTTTCGACAACAATTCATAGGCGCCGTTCACCACTATCTCTGAGTTTACATCCATAGATTTAGGTAGAATAATTTCTGTAAATCCGTTTTCACTCACGCCTATGCCAACCTCCACCATTCTAAAAGAAAAACCATCTTTTTGATCGCTGTTTTGTTTTATAAAAACATAATTTTTTCCGTCATTTTGAACTATCGCTTTCTGAGGCAGAGCGAGCACTTTATTGTTGCCAACTTCAATATGGGCCTTAATGTACATACCCGGTAAAAGCTCAACATCTTCCTTGTCTAAATGTCCATGAATTCTTACCGTTCTATCGGCAGAAATTTCCCTTCCAATCAAATGCACTTTGGCTCCTCTTTCAACATCACTCTCATTGGGCAATGAAAAATGAATGATTTGTCCCACTTTAATTTTTGTGATATCCTTTTCATACACAGTTAATTCTACGTGAAGATGCTCTGTGTTCACTATTTCGAAAGCAACATCGTTAGGATTAAGGTATTTACCAATATTCACATTCACCTTTGTTACATAACCACTAATTGGAGAGGTAATAGCTATTGTGTTGGTAATATTTCCCTTTTCCATTTGTGCAGCAGAAATTCCCAACTGCTCAAGTTTCTTTTCTAAGGCAAGAACCAATGCTTTTTGCGATAAATATTCAGCCTTAGTTTTTTGAAAAGATTTTTGTGACGTTACTTGCTCCTTGCTTAAATCTGCTTGTCTCTTATATTCGGTTTCTGAAAAATCTAAAGTCGATTTCGCTTGGATATATTCTTGTTGCAATTGCACATAATCAGGATGCTCGAAAACAGCAATCACCTCACCTTTATTTACTTTCATTCCTTGCAGCAAATCGGTGCTTTTTAAATTACCACCAATAGGCAAAGAAATAGAGACTAAGTTTTGTGGCGGCACATCTAGCACACCGTTACAAGCGATAACATTTGATAGATTGCGCATTTCTGCTTTTCCCATTACAATATTAGCATTCTTAAATTGAGCTGTATTAAGCTCCACTACTTCTTTCTTTTCACTGTCTTTGTGAATTTCTGTGTTAGCCTCGGTTGCACATGATTCTAGAAAAGTACTTGCACCGAAAAACACAACTACTATGGCAGAGATTTTTATATATTTTTTCATAACGATTTACGATTAATTGGCGGCAGTTATAAATTGAATTTTATGTATTATTTGATTGTATTCTTGCAACGATTGCAAGTATGAACTTTTGATTTGTAAAGCCAAAAGTAAATTTTGCGAATGCTCGTAATATGCAATCTCTCCGGCATTAAAAGCTTTTTGCGATTGAGCAACGATTAGAACAATTTGTGGCAACTGACTTTGTTCAAAGAAAGTCAAGTTGGACTTCAACTTCAAATACTCTTGAATTAGTTCACGGTACTGACCTTCAAGCATGTTTTGTTGTGCTTCAAAATTTGTGATAGCAATATCCTGATTGATTTTAGCAGCACTTATTTTTGCATTTTGTGGCGCATACCAAAGCGGCACACTTAGTCCGAGCTGCACACCTTGAAACCTATCCGCCGACGTAGCAATGCTGTTTCCCAAAGGATTTCCTATTAAAGTTTGATTAAAATAACCCACAGTAATATCGGGAAGCATCTTACTCAACTCCATCTTTCTAGCAGCCTCGGCAATTTCTATTTGCTGCTCAAAATACTTCATGATTGGATTGCTATTGAAAGCACTGTCAGCATTCAAAACCCACTCAGTTTTTTTGAATAACACTTTAGGAACAACAAAAGTATTTTTACTATTCATCAATGAACCCAAATGAGTGAGACAAATCTGCACATCTATATTATTTTGCTGCAATAGATTTTGAACTTCATTCATACGGCTTTCGGCATTCATCTTCTCGAGCAAAGTGCCTTCACCTTTTTCAAATCGAAGAGCAGCTACCCGCAAAAACTCACTAAAAATTGAATCTTGCTGCAGCAATAATTCATTGTATGCATACAAATACTGCAAGCGTTCATAAACAGATTTAACATCATAAATTAATTCATTCTTGCTTATTTCTGCTCTACATTCACTTCCTTTTATTTGAGCATTGTGATAAGCTAAATTGCTGCTAAATAAGTTAGGAAAAGGAATGGTTTGGGTTAACATAAAATTATTGTCGGTACGCACGCTACTGTTGTACTGACCATACAAAACCGTTGCATCTAACTTTCCAATGTCGGTTGATGTTTGCTTTAACTTCTGCTGCAAAACAACTTCTTGTGTTTTTACCTTAAGGTCGAGATTGTTTTTTATCGCTTCTTGAATGCACTTATCCAAAGTATATTCTTCGCTTCCTTGTGCGTGAAGTGCAGCACCCGCAAAGAGCAAAACAACAAGGGAAACAACACCTAAATTCTTAGGTTTAATTCCCTTCTCAAAGTACATATAAAGCAAAGGTAAAACCACTAAGGTAAGAAGTGTAGCACTCATTAAACCACCAATCACCACAGTAGCCAATGGTTTTTGAACTTCTGCTCCTGCACCCGTTGATAAGGCCATTGGTAAAAATCCAAGCGAAGCCACCATTGCCGTCATTAATACCGGACGCAAGCGATCTGTTGCGCCCTTTACAACCAATTGTTCTAAATCTAACATACCTTCTTTTTTAAGTTCATTAAAATGCGCAATTAGCACAATGCCATTTAGCACAGCAACCCCAAACAAGGCAATAAATCCAATGCCCGCTGAAATACTAAAAGGCATTCCCCGCAGATAAAGCGCAAAAACACCTCCAATAGCAGAAAGAGGGATGGCGGTGAAAATAAGCAAGCTTTGTTTGGCCGATTTAAATGTGAAAAACAGTAAAACAAAAATCAGTAACAAGGCGATAGGAAGAGCAATCGACAAACGATCTTTGGCTTGCTGCAAATTTTGAAATTGTCCGCCATAATTAATGAAATACCCTGCAGGCAAAACTATTTGCTCCTTGATCTTCTTTTGCACTTCTTGAACAATGCTTTCCACATCTCTACCACGTGTATTGAAGCCAATGGTCAATCGTCTCTTAGCATCTTCACGCTGAATTTGATTGGGACCATTTTTAATTTCTACACTAGCGAGTTGAGATAAAGGTACCTGCAAGCCTTGAACATTACTCACAAAAAGTTGCTGAACATCTTGCAAGTTCTTTCTATTAGAAGAATCCAAACGCACCACCAATTGAAATCTCTTTTCTCCCTCATATACCATGCCTGCACTTTCTCCCGCAAAGGCTGCTCGAATAGTGGTATTAATATCGCTAATATTCATTCCAAATCGAGCAATGCTTTCTCTATTAAATTCAACTACAATTTCTGGCAAACCTTTCATTTGCTCAACGTAGATATCTTCGGCTCCTTCCACGGTTTTTACTACTTCATGGATCTTCTTCGCAATGATAGAAAGTGAATCTAAATCTTCACCAAAAATTTTTAATGAAACGTCTTGCTTAGCACCCGTCATCAATTCATTGAATCTCATTTGTACCGGCTGCTGAAAACTAAAACTCACTCCGGGAAGAACCTCTAAGGCTTCAGCCATTTTTTCGGCCAATTCTTCTCTATTTTCTGCCGACACCCATTCCTCTTTCGACTTCAAAATAATCATCAAATCGCAAGCTTCAACAGGCATGGGATCGGTAGGAATTTCACCCGAACCGATCTTGGCGACCACCTGCTCCACCTCAGGAAATTGTTCCTTTAAAATTACCGAAGCTTTCATGGAAGCATCTACTGTATGCGACAAGGAGCTACCTGTAAGAACCCTTGTTTCTACAGCAAAATCACCCTCTTCCAAAGTTGGAATAAATTCTCCGCCCATATTTAAAAACAACACCAGAGCCGAGACAAAAAGCACCAGTGAAGAAACAATTGCAATTTTTTTCTTTTGCAGAACTCCTTTCAAAAAATTGGTATAAATACCTTGCAAAAAAAGCATCATTTTATCTGAATAAGTAAGCTTATGTGTTACCTTTTTACTTAGCAACAAAGACGAAATCATTGGCACATAGGTGAGCGATAAAATGAAGGCACCTATAATGGCAAACGACACTGTTTCGGCCATTGGTTTAAACATTTTGCCTTCAATACCCGACAAAGCTAAAATTGGTAAGTACACAATTAAAATTATGATCTCACCGAAGGCTGCACTCTTCATGATTTTAGAAGCCGAAGTTTTCACTTCCTCATTCATTTCACTTTGATTCAATTGCCCGACTCTTCTTAAGCCCAGATGGTGCATGGTGGCTTCCACAATTATCACAGCACCATCTACAATCAACCCAAAATCTAGAGCTCCCAAACTCATTAAATTACCTGATACACCAAACAAATTCATCATTGAAATAGCAAACAGCATTGCCAAAGGAATTACTGAAGCTACGATCATACCTGCACGAAAATTTCCAAGAAAAAGCACCAGAACAAAAATGACAATCAATGCTCCTTCTAATAAATTGGTGCTTACCGTACCAATAGCATTATCAACCATTTTGGTTCTATCTAAAAAGGGTTCTAATACCACACCCTTCGGTAAGGTATTTTTAATTTGCTCAATACGATTTTTGATGTTTTCAATTACTTGTGAGGAATTGGCCCCTTTCAACATCATCACCACAGCACCAACCGATTCACCTTCACCATCGTGTGTAATGGCGCCGTAACGAACCGCATGACCAAACTGCACTTTTGCTACATCACGCATTAAAACTGGCATACCTCCATCGCTTTTTTTGATCGCTATTTTTTCAATATCATCAATAGAACCTATTAGGCCTTCACTTCTTATGAAATACGCTGTTGGTTTATTTTCAATATATGCGCCTCCTGTGTTTTGATTGTTATCTTCTAATGCCGTAAAAACGTCACTTATCGTAATATTTAAACTGCGCAATTTATCGGGCTGCAGCGCAATTTCATATTGCTTTAAAAATCCACCAAAACTGCTTACATCGGCTACCCCTTCAACACCCAAAAGCTGTCGTCGCACCATCCAATCTTGAATGGTTCGTAAATCAGTAGCAGAGTATTTCTTTTCATATCCTTTCTCGGTATGCAGTGTATATTGATAGATTTCTCCCAATCCAGTTGTAACTGGTGCCAACTCAGGCATACCTGTTCCTGAAGGAATAATATCTTTCACCGTTTGCAGTCTTTCGGTAATTTGCTGCCTGCCCCAATAAATATCAACCTCTTCTTTAAAAACTACCGTAACTACAGATAATCCAAAGCGAGAAAATGATCTTACTTCTTCAATACCTGGCACTGTTGCTACCGCTTGTTCCACAGGAAAAGTGACTAGGCGCTCCATTTCTGTTGCTGCCATGGCCGGACTAACAGTTATGATTTGCGCCTGATTGTTGGTGATATCTGGAACAGCATCTATGGGCAGTTGTGTAAAAGAAAATACTCCCCACACCATTAAAGCTACTGTTCCCAAACCCACAATGAGTTTATTATGAATAGAGAATGCTATTATCTTATCTAGCATAAAAATGATTTTAATTGTAAATGAAAAATTGAAGCAGAATTGCTTCTAACATAATAAAGGACTATGCTAACTTAGGTGGTAGCCAAATACTTCCATTGAAAGAAGAAATAATATTCTCTTCTAAGAATATCGTCTCGTTGCTCACAGGTGCCAACTTTTGCAATACAATAGAAGAAGTACTTTGAATGATATACAAATTCAACGGATTAACATGTTCCTTCCCTTGAAATGGAAGACAACCTTTGTCTTTATGTCCATCTACACCATGTTTTTCTTGCCCATCATAATGCTCTTCAAGAAAATCCAATAAAGAAATTTTTTCTTTTGAATGTTCAACGTAATGCGAAATGAGATGAGGAATCTTAAATAGCTCGTGTGCTTCGGTTCCCGAGAAGAGAAAGGCGGATAAGAATATTACGGCTATCAATCTTTTCATGCATGGTAAATTTAAAAAAAATATAGTTAGTTACACCTATTTTGTAACGATTAAGGTTTAAGAGCGCAATTATGGTCAAGGGGACAAGTTGTTAAACTTAATTTGTGAGGTATGGAAAGGCGAGGAAGAATTATTCTAATTTCATTATTTATTCTGACAATCTTTTTTACCGGCTGTAAAAAAGATGAGTTCTTTGAGACGAAGAAAGATTCGAAAAACAAAGAACACTACGACAACTTCAATAAAGCTAAAAAGGAAAAAGAAAAAGAGAAAGAGAAATACAATCATCATGATGACTACGGCAGTTGTCAAGCCAATGAAAACGAAAGTTATTCGGGGCACGGTAGAAAAATTACCATATGCCATAATGGCCATATGATCACTATCTCTGTAAATGCTGTTTTGAAACATTTCAATAACCACAGTACCGATAGACTATTTGCTTGTGACGGCGAAAACTCTGTTGCCTATGCAGATATTGAATGTACTTTAAAATACATTATGGCTCAAAAGCACCTGAATCCGAATTCTAAATATTCTTTACAAAGAGCATTCAATGTTTGGATTGATGAGTATTTCTTAGCTGGTAAATGGCCGTCTGCTAAAGTAAATTGCGATGGAAGTACAGGTGGTGGTACGACCGATCCTGGTACCGGTGGCGGTACAACTGACCCTGGTACAGGTACAGGTGGTGGTACGACTGACCCTGGAACAGGTACTGGTGGTGGTACAACTGATCCTGGTACTGGTACAGGTGGTAGTACAACTGATCCTGGTACTGGTACAGGTGGTGGTACAACAGCGGATACAACACCAACAATCCCAGTATGTCATAATGGGGCAATCTTAGACCAAGACTACTTAACTGCTTATGTTAATAGCCAAGATGGAGACTTACTTATTGCATGTGAATTCGCAGCCGGAGCAATCTCGTATTACGATATCGAAGGCACACTATTGGATATCATTTATGACTACGGATTAGATGCTACTGCTCCAGATGTAATGTTTCAAGCCTTTGTAATTTGGTATCAAGATTACTACTTAACGGGCAATTGGCCTCCTGCAGCTGGCGGTGCTGGTGGAGGTGGCGCCGGTGACGGAGGTTCAGGTACAGGTAGTGATGGTACTGTAATCATTACAAACTAAAAAAACAAGTATATAAAATCGCAAAACCCTTCGTTGCAAAACGAGGGGTTTTTGCTTTGAAAGCATTGAATTTACTACTATTTAAAAAAATATTTTTTTTCATTTTTTGTAACTGCACATATTTAATTTCCTAAATATTCCTGAGGGGCTTTTAGTTATAAACTAAAGAAGAGGAGGGTGATATGTGCTGGAAAAATTTAACTCTAGGAGTATTGGCTATTTTCCATATTGAAATAGCTCAATCACAAACAATCAATTATATCGCAGGGAGCTACAGTTCAGCAACTGCAACGGGTACAGGAGCAAGTGGTAACGCGAGTTTAAGTTACACTGTGCCATCGGGTACAGATAGACTTTTAGTCTTTGCGATGGCAATAGAAAGAGACCACAAACCAAATCCAACAGGAGACAACTGGGCTAACCCGGGAGTATTGGGCGGCAGTGCAACTACAGTAACATATGATGTAGTATCAATGACTTTACTTGGTTGGTCTATTGCGTATTGGGCAAACGCTCCTGTATCTGAAACTACCACTAATATCAGTACAGAATTATTGGTTTTTGGTATGCCTGAAGCTAGCATTCCTTCTGGGGCAAATTCATTTGCTATCTCTGGAAATTTCAACAATGCCACAAACGCTGGAGATGAAAGTATTTTTGCTGCAATGACTTTCGAAAATGTGTCGAGTGCATCTAATCAGGCCCACAACAGCTGCGGGGCATGTACATCGCTTTCAACAAACGCAGTTGACCCTTTGAGTGTTAATAACGCTATTGTTTCTATTGCTTCTATTGGGAGTCCGAGAACATATACAGAGGGTGCTGGCTACACTGCAATTGGAACAACAACCGTAGCAAATGCCAATGGTACTTACACTTCGGCGTCGCTATCAGAAAAAGATGGTTCGGCTATTGGTGCGCAGTATATCACAGGAACTACATCTACGCAAACGAGCTCATACTCCGTATCAGGAGGAACCAACCTTTTTGGTACATCTCAAATTGTTTTAAGGATGGTAGCTACGTCTACTTTACCTGTTGAATTTGTTGGATTTCATGCTCAAAAAAATAAAAATGAAGTGGAGTTAGCGTGGACAACTGCTTCCGAATTCAATAGCAGCCATTTTATCATCGAAAGATCAAAAGATGGAATTGAATTTGATTCTATTGGAACTAAACCTGCCATGGGGTTTAAAAACGACTTCACACATTACAGTTTCACCGATAAAAAACCAGGAAGTGGTTATATTTACTATAGATTGAAAGAAGTAGATATGGATGGTAAAACAGCCACCTTCGATATTCAAAATGTATACATGGAGGACAAAGAAAAAAGCATTAGTGTTTTTCCAAATCCATGCATCAACTGTAACTCGTTTTCGGTGAATTACAACATGAGCGATGTAAAACAAATTTTGATTACCGATATGTTTGGTAAAATGGTAGAGCAAGAAGTGTTTGTATCATTTGCTCCCGGAGGTTCTATGAAACTCGATTTTCCGAAAAAATTTGAAAATGGAATTTACAATATTTCCATTCAAACTACTGATGGTATGATCACCGAAAAACTGGTAGTAGAATAAAAACAAAAGCGCAGTAGAAATATTTCTACTGCGCTTTTCTTTCCACATAATATCTTACAGTTGTGTTCCACAACTTTGCTTACCACAACCACAATCGCCACAACCAGCAGCTTTCTTCTTTGCAAAAACAGAAGTATAAAATTTATACAAAGCCACAGCACTTGCTGCTGCGATGATGATATATGTAATTATCTCTTGCATTTTCTATAAAATTAAGCTTCCTATCTGAAAAACCAAAAATGCTACTAGCCATGCCATGCCCGTAGTGTAAAGCATTGTGATACTTGCCCATTTCCAACCGCCCGATTCTTTTTTAACCGCTGCAATAACTGCCACACAAGGAAAATAAATAAGCACAAACAACATGAAAGCATAGGCTGCCAAAGGAGTATAAACGCGTTGCCCCTTCTTCTCACCAGTAACGAATGTATGCTCTTTAAGCCGTTGTTTTAAGGTGCTAGAATTTTCATCAATTCCTTCTTCGCCTTGATATAAGACACCCATTGTGCTTACAACAATTTCTTTTGCAGCCATACCTGTAATAAGCGACACGCCCATTTTCCAATCGAAGCCCAAAGGCTCAATCACTGGTTCAATAAAATGTCCCGCCTTACCCATATACGAGTTCTCCATTTGTGCCGAAGAACTTTGATTCTCTTCTCTAGGAAAATAAGTAAGTGCCCATATGATCACGGAAGCAATCAAAATCATTCCTCCCATCTTTTGCAAATATTGTGATGCATTTCCCCATACATGCAACAGTACCGACTTAGCTGTTGGTATTCGATATGGAGGCAATTCCATAACAAACGGAGTCGCTTTGGTTTTAAAGATGAATTTCTTGAATACCAGCGCTACCACTATCGCCAACAAAATACCAATGATGTATATAGAAAATAAAACTGTGCCCGGATAATCGGGAAAACAAGCACCAATCAATAAAATATAAACAGGCAATCTTGCGCTACACGACATAAAAGGAGCAATCAACATCGTAAGTAAACGATTGTTTTTATCTTCTATGGTTCTTGTGGCCATAACCGCAGGAACGTTGCAGCCAAAGCCCATTACAAGCGGAATAAAAGATTTGCCGTGCAAACCTAAGGCACGCATTAGTCTATCCATGATGAAGGCTGCCCTAGCAATATAGCCAGTATCTTCCATCAACGAAATGAAGAAAAAGAGAATTAAAATATTAGGCAAAAAGATGATGATTCCACCTACCCCACCAATAATTCCATCTACCAACAAATCCTTCAACATTCCATCTTGCATGTGCCCACTAATCATGTCGCTAAATGCTCCCACCCACGAATCTATCCAGTCCATAGGATATTTACCAATGGTAAAAGTAGCTTGAAACATCAACCACATAAAAAAGATAAACACCGGAAAACCCCAGTATTTATTGGTTAAAAAAGAGTCTAAGGCCTCTGTACGCAACTTCTTCAATTGCGAATTTTTTTGATAGGTGGCTTGCAATGCGCCGGCAACAAAAGCGTACTTGGCATCAGCTACAATGGTTTCGCTATCTTCCTTAAAATTCTCTTCTAATTCTTTGATGTGCCTTTTAGCTAAATCTTCAATCGCTTTTGAATGATCAGATTTTCTTATGATATTCTTTACCTGAGTGTCTTTTTCTAACAATTTAACAGCTAAAAATCTTGGAGAAACTGTATCGGTAATGACTTTATTTTTGTCGGTATCGATAAGCGCTTGAAGCTCATTCACCGCGTCTTCAAGCATTTTACCATGCTGGATTTTAATAGGATGTGATGATGGCTCCTTTTCTTCATAGACCTCAATTACTTTTGCAAGCAATTCTTGAATTCCTTGCTTCTTGTATCCAACTGTTGCAACCATTGGAATACCAAGCATTTCACCTAAAGCCTTTGCATCTAATGTAGCACCTTGTTTGAGTAACTCATCGTGCATATTCAATGCTGCCACCACAGGCAAATTCATATCGATGAGCTGTGTGGTTAAAAACAAATTGCGTTCAAGATTAGAAGCGTCGAGAACATTGATAATCACATCTGGCTTCTCATTTAGCAAATGCAATCGAACAAATAATTCCTCGGGAGAATATGCCGAAAGAGAATAGGTTCCCGGTAAATCGGTAATGTTGAAAGTATATCCATCTTGAGTACATTTTGATGTATAAACATCTACTGTAACACCTATATAATTTCCAACTTTTTGTCGTGCCCCCGATGCACCATTAAACAAAGTAGTTTTGCCACAATTGGGATTTCCAACAAAAGCGACATTAATGGTTTTGGTTTTTCTTTGAACTGTTCGCTTGTAAATTTCCTCAGGCACAGAACCAGCAAAATCAATTTCTAAACTCTTACCAACTTCCTCTCGCGTTAAAACCTCTATCAACTCAGCTTCACTTTTTCTAAGTGATACATGATAATTCATGAGCTCATACTCCACAGGATCTTTCAAAGGCGCATGCTTCACAACACCTACTTCCCTGCCTTTGATAAAGCCCATTTCGGTGATACGACGACGAAATGCCCCCTGACCACTCACCTTAGTGATGATTGCCTTGTCGCCTATATTTAATTCTGAAAGTCTCATTTATTTGCCTCTGCGAGGCAAAGGTCGCCATAAAATAATCAACCGCAATACCACAAAAGAGTGATTTTATTATCTTTGCTTATGTGGATAAAAGCACCCAATATTAGCGTAAAACACGGATTTTCAACCAGAAATGGCGGTATCTCTCCTGCACCATTCAATTCTTTAAATTTAGCTGGCACCGACGATTCGCACGAAAACATCAAAGAAAACAGAAAAATAGCGTTAAGCGACTTGGGCATCCTTCCCGAACAAATTTCAAATCTCAAACAAATTCATGGCTGCGATGTAGTAAAAGCGAAGCCAGGAACTTTTACCGGCGATGCCCTAGTGAGTAATGAAAGAGGTATTGCTTTGGCCGTTGCTGCAGCCGATTGTTATCCACTTCTTTTTCATGATCCCATAAATAAGGTTATTGGTGCAGCACACGCCGGATGGCGAGGCACTGTTGAACGCATTGCAGCACAAACCATTCAACAAATGCTCACTTTAGGCGCGCAAGAACAATACATTCAAATGGCCATTGGGGCTGGAATTTGCAAAGATCATTTTGAAGTTGGTGATGAGGTTCGAGAAAAATTTATGAGTGCCGGATTTCCATCTACCATTATTCACGCTAAAAATATCGACTTGGTAAATGCCAATAAATTCGCTGCTTTAGAAGTAGGATTAAAAAATGAAAACATTTGGGCGATGCAACGATGTACCTTTGAAGATGATTTTTTCTCTTACCGCAGAGATGGAGGAAAAACAGGCAGAATGTGGGGCGTAATAATGTTGTAGATTATTTTTTAATGAATTTAAGTGTGCTCACTTCACTCGCACTCTGCAAGTTTACAAAATACATTCCCGCAGAATAATCACTAACATCAATCACAAAATTATACCCATGCTGCGCAGAATACAGCACTTCACCGTTTACATTGATTATGCTCACCTGCGAGGGAAAAGCATTAGAGATGGTTACAAAATCGGCAGCCGGATTTGGAAATAAAGCTATCTCATTGGCTAATATTTTCGAGACGCCTGTAGCTAGATTTCTATTAAAAATTTCAATTTTGTTATTGTCTACACTCGATACATAAACTTTTCCACTGCTATTCACCGCAATAAAAGAAGGATTGGCAAGATGTGTTTGTCCGAACTGAGTGATATAATTTCCTGTTGTATCGAAAACCTGCACACGTAAATTTGCATTGTCTACTACCAGTATATGATCTAATTCATCGATACACATTCCAATTGGGTTATCGAATTGTATGTTTCCATTTCCATATGTGCCAAATTGTGCCAAATACAGGCCGTTTGAATTAAACTTTTGCACCCTACTATTTCCTTGATCAACCACATAAAAATTACCTTTGGAATCTTTCTTTATGTCGGTAGGGTAATAAAACTGACCGTCATTCAAACCTATGCTTCCCCACTGCATCAAATAATTTCCTGTAGAATCAAACTTTTGAATCCTTCCATTATTCTGATCGGCCACATAAATGTTACCATCAGCATCAGTCTCCATACCCATGGGATTATAAAATTCACCATTGTTGCTTCCCGCAGAACCCCAAGATCGAATAAAACTTCCATCACTAGTAAACTTTTGAATATTTGCGTTTACTGCATCGCTAACATAAACATTGTTGGCTTGGTCGATTATGATTCCGCTCGGACGAGTAAACTTACCACTGGTGTTGCCCTTGCTTCCCCACTGAGTAATAAAATTTAAATTGGCATCGAATTTTTGAACTCGAAAATTGAGTCCATCCACCACATAAAAGTTACCGAGTTTATCAAAGGCTAATCCTTGTTGCTTAAAGAACTCTCCTGGGCCATTTCCTCTATTTGCCCATTGAGTAATGAAGGTTCCGGTATTGGTAAATTTTTGTATTCTATTATTAAATTGATCGGCAACATAAATATCGCCATTGGCATCTGAAGCGATACCCCACGGTGCATTGAACTCCCCTTCTACGGTTCCATTACCTCCCCATGAAAGCAAAAAATTACCATTGTTATCAAACTTTTGAATCACCCCATTTTGAATATCACAGGCATACACATTGCCGAATTTATCTACACCAACACCTACCACCTGATCGAAAAATCCATTTGAATTTCCGGTAGAACCCCATTGTGTAATATAATTGCCGTTCACATCAAACTTTTGAATTCGATTATTGCTTTGATCGGCAATAAAAATATTTTGCCATTTATCGATTGCTATGTTCACTATTCCGCTAAACTGCCCATTCCCGCTGCCAAAACTTCCCCATTGAGAAATGTAATTACCAGCAGTATCAAACTTTTGAATTCGACTATTGTTTAAGTCGGTAACATAAATATAGCCGCTCGTATCGGCCGCAACACTGGTAACAGTTTGAAACTGGCCATTTCCCGTTCCATTGCTACCCCATTGCGACAAGTACTTTCCATTGGCATCGAATTTTTGAATTCGATCGTTATTCTCATCTGCCACATAAAGATTTCCAACAGGATCAATGGCAATTGCTGCCGGAAAACTAAACTCACCGTTTGCACTACCTTTCTTTCCCCAAGTAAGCACATGCACTCCAGCCGCATTAAATTTTTGAATACGATGCTTTCCTGCATCAGCAATAAACATATTGCCGCTTTTATCAAATACAATTCCTGTTGGATTCAAAAAAACACCATAACCCGCGGTTGCGGTGTCTTTTCCGAAACTACTCTGCCATGAATAAGTTTGTGCATCAATCGATAGCGTTGAAGCAAAAACAAAGAAATAAAGCATTAATTTCTTCATAAGCACAAGTTAAGAAAAAGTCTTCAAAATATATTTTCTACTTTTGACAGCAAATTTTTCTGTTCTTAAATTTTGGGGAATTAGCTCAGCTGGCTAGAGCGCTTGCATGGCATGCAAGAGGTCATCGGTTCGACTCCGATATTCTCCACTAAAATTCTTTTATGATTAAGTATCTAGCCTTTCTTTTTGTATTCATCAGTTTATGCTTCAAATCGGTTTATACCGAAACTTCATTTACTGTGAATGGCAATTGTGAAATGTGCAAAGAAAGAATTGAAAAGGCGGTGAAAAAGGTTAAAGGGGTTAAATCTGCCAATTGGTCGATGAAAACACATGTCATTAAAGTCGTTTTCGACTCGAAAATAACCAACATTGACAAACTGCATCAATCCATTGCAGATGCTGGATACGATACCGACAAGGTAAAAAGCACGGATGCAAAATACAAAGCACTACCAAGTTGCTGTCAATACAAACGACAATAGAAAAGTTAAATCCTTTTAATTTTATTTGTACATACAATTAATTTTGTTTTCTTTGTTTAAAATCGATTATCATGAAAAAATACATTGTTATCACAGCCTTATTTTTTGCTGCTTGCGGAACGGCATTGAAATTGGCAGTCCCTACTGAAGCCGATGCAACACGAGCAGCAGCTAAGTTTCCAGGAACAACCTTAGAGGACTTAAACAAAGGAAAAGCCGCCTACGAAGCGAACTGCGCAAAATGTCACTCCTTAAAAGATCCTGCAAGATATTCTGAAGAAAAGTGGAGAAAGGTAAATCCACCGATGGCCAAAAAAGCTGGCGTTGATGCCGCAACTGAAGAGTTAATTTTGAAATATGTGATTACCGCAGGAAGTGCTTCAAAATAGTGAAACGCAAAGCTTTCATAAAGACACTGGCAATAATGCCTTTTATCCCCATGGCCATGAAATTAAACGACCTAAATAAAATTACCGAAAACTTACCGGCTACGCCAAGAATGCCGGTATTGTTTATCGGACATGGGTCGCCTATGAACGCCATCGAAGACAACGAATTCAGCTTGCGTTGGAGAACAATGGCCAAAGAAATACCTCAACCCAAAGCTGTTTTGTGCATCTCTGCTCACTGGTTAACACGTGGGACTCACATAACAGCGATGGATTGTCCTACCACCATTCATGATTTTGGCGGCTTTCCTCAAAGTCTCTTTGATGTGCAATATCCCGCTCCGGGCAATCCGACTTTAGCGCTAGAAACAAAAAATCTCATTACTAAAACCCAAGTGGGACTAGACCATGACTGGGGATTGGATCACGGTACTTGGAGCATTATCAAACAAATGTATCCAGAAGCCAACATCCCCGTTTTGCAATTAAGCATAGATTATTATCAATCGCCTCAATATCACTATGAATTAGCCAAAGAGCTAACGGCATTGCGCGACAAAGGTGTTCTCATCGTTGGCAGTGGAAATATGGTACACAATTTAGGGATGATAGACTTTTCAAAAATAAATGACCCTGCCGGATTTGGATACGATTGGGCGTTAGAATTAAATGAACTTTTCAAAAAGCACATCAACGAATGTAATCATCAGGCCTTAATTAAGTGGGAAAGCCTTCATAAATCAGTGAAACTTGCAATTCCAACACCCGATCACTACTTACCACTAATTTGCACCTTAGCACTACAAGAAAACAATGAGTCGGTGGCATTCTTTAATGACAAGGCCGTTGCTGGATCTTTAACCATGACCTCTGTTAAAATAGGCTAAGTATTAAACCGTAGTTTGTTAATAAGGAAGCTCCTTAATACTTATACCCCAACAGCCACAAGGCTTTCATAACATCGATACTCAAGAAACAATATATCAGTTTATTAGCCTAAACAACAACTAAATAAATCTTGACAGGTTGAACATATAGAACTATATTTGCCGCAATTGATGGGTACTCGTACAGAAGTGAATATGATAATAACTAGATTAAAACTAATCTGCGCTTTAGCTTTATTGCACTCCTTTGTCTTAGCGGGCCCCGTTAAAACCGTTTTTTCTATTACCAATAACGGTAGTGTTAGCTCTGGTTCTGACTGGTCTTTAACAGCAGGAGGAGCAGCGTGTGGTTGCACGCCCGACTTTAGTAAAGATATTGTTAATATTAGAACCAACATTAGCTCGTCATCGGCCATCACTGTTCAAAATGGAGCAACCTTAAATATTAGCAATAATTCCACTTTCTCGGTTACAGGCAAGTTAACTTTTAATAATGGATCAATAGTAAATGTTGCTTCAGGAAGCACTTTAAATGCAACCGGTGATATCGATAACAGAAATAATAGCAATCAAATCACGATCAACGGCTCACTGACTGCAGACGGAGATTTCATTGGCGGAACTGGATCTTCATTAACTGGGTCTGGAACCTTGTCGGTAGAAGGTACCGCTGTATTAACTGGAGGTTCGGTATTTGGTTCTACTACTAGTTGTGTTACTTCCCCTTGCACTGCCTCTGCCAGCAACCCTCTGCCAGTTGATCTATTATTCTTTGAAGGACAACTAAACAATCTTTTTAATGTTGATTTAACTTGGTCAACCGGTTCTGAAACCAACAATGCTTAATTCTTGATTGAACGCAGTAAGGATGGAATCTTCTTTGAATCTCTAGATAAAGTTGGCGGTCATGGAAATAGCAATCAAGTGTCGACTTACAATTTTTCAGATAATGCACCTCTACCCGGAATTAGTTATTTACGATTGAAACAAGTTGATTTTGATGGAAAAACTTCTTTTTCCAGCTTAATAGCGATCAATTCAAATGCGGGTAATTTCAATGCAGAAAATTTTGGAATCTCTGTTTTTCCAAACCCTACTGCAACAGCCACCTCAATAGCTTTTAAGAATTTGCCAGAAGAAACCCAACTATACCTCCAAGTTTATGATTTCTCGGGCAGAGTAATTTTTAGCGATTTTATCACTGCCAGAAATGGAACAATTACTACTATTGATGTAAGTAATTTTGAGTCGGGATTATACTTCGTAAATGCTCAAATGAATGAGCAATCGGTAACAGAAAAAATTGCTGTTAGCAGCAAATAATTTCAAGTCAGACCCACCTAAGAAATCGCTTTACTTCTCTCTTAAAAACTAATATTTCAAAGCATCAAACACAATCTTTGCCTTGCTTTTTCCTACCGCCTTTTCAAGAGCTTCTAACGACGCTTCGGCAATTTTCTTCACCGATTTAAATTCACGCAATAAGGTTTGTGCCGTTAACTCTCCAATTCCTTCAATCTCACTTAAAGATGTTTTATTTTGTGCCTTTGAACGACGATTTCTGTGCTGAGTAATACCAAAACGATGTGCCTCATTTCGCAAATGCTGAATCACCTTCAAACTTTCCGATCTTTTATCAATATAAAGTGGCAAAGGATCTCCCGGAAAATATATTTCTTCTAAGCGCTTTGCAATACCAACAATAGCTATTTTACCACGCAAACCAACCTTTTCTAAACTTTCTAAAGCAGCGCCTAACTGTCCTTTACCTCCATCTATAATGATTAGTTGAGGCAAAGGCTGTTTTTCTTCTAGAAGACGCTTATATCGACGATAAATCACCTCTTCCATCGATGCAAAATCATTAGGACCCTCAACAGTTTTTACATTGAAAATTCTATAATCTTTCTTGCTTGGAACCGCATTTTTAAATACCACACAGGCCGATACAGGAAAAGCTCCTTGAATGTTTGAGTTATCGAAACACTCAATGTGGAAAGGCAATTCACGCATGCGTAAATCTTTCTTCAGTTGCTCTAAAACTCTCTCGTTTTTGATTACCGGAGTTTTATTCATCTCCTGTTTCTTCTTGTCGAGTGCAAAAAACTTGGCATTGCGCTCCGACATCTCCAATAAATTCTTTTTATCGCCACGCTGAGGCACCGTAAAATCCAATTCAGCTAAGGTAGTTTCGGGCATAAAAGGAACAATCACCTCTTTGGCCTCGCTCCTAAACCTCTCACGCAACTCCACTATTGCCAACATGAGCAATTCCTCATCGGTCTCGTCTAATCTTTTTTTCAACTCCACCGTGTGGCCCTGATTGATGGCTCCATCCACCACCTTTAAATAATTTACATAGGCTTCTTCCTCATTGCTGATGATAGAGAAAACATCGGCATTTTTTACGGTTGGACTAACCACGGTTGATCTGCCTTGGTACTTAGCCAAAATATCTAGCTTCTCCTTTACAATTTGGGCTTTTTCAAATTCCAACTTCTCAACGTGCTGTTGCATCATCACTTTCAAATGCGCAATTACGCCGCTTATGTTGCCCTTTAAAATATTCTTAATGTTCTCAATCTTCTCATTGTATTCGCGCTCTAACTCTTTTGCTACACATGGTCCCTCGCAATTCTTAACATGGTATTCCAAACAAACTTTAAACTTCTTTTTAGAAATATTATCGGCCGACAAATTCAAATTACAATTGCGCAAGGGATAAAGAGAGGAAATTAAATCGAGCAACGTGCGCATCATGGGATACGAAGCATAGGGTCCGAAATACATCGACCCATCTCTCACCACTCTTCTGGTAGAAAAAACTCTTGGAAATCTTTCTTTCTTCACACAAATCCAAGGATAAGTTTTATCGTCCTTAAGCATAATATTATACTTAGGCCAATGTTCCTTAATGAGTGTATTTTCAAGCAAAAGCGCGTCTTGCTCACTTTTAACAATAATGTATTTTAAATCGTGGATGTTGCGCACCAACGATCGTGTTTTTCCATTGTGATTCTGCTGATTTTGAAAATAAGAGCGAACTCTATTCTTTAAATTCTTTGCCTTACCCACATAAATGATTGTGCCCTTGGCATCAAAAAACTGATAAATACCAGGATCTTGAGGCAAGCCTTGTAAAGCATTTTCGAGTTTTATTTTGAGTTGATCGAGTTTCATTCTCCGAGGCTTCTAAGATACTATTTTCTATTTCTTGAGTATTAATATTCGTCGCTACAAAATCAAGTATAGAAATTCATATTACTCTCCATTTAATAAACTGTACAATTTTTTGTAATCTTGAATTATGGAGAAATTTACTTTTAAAAAGAGTGAAAAATTAACGAGTAGAAAAGTGATTACTCAGCTCTTTGAAAAAGGCAACACAGTTTCTTGTTACCCCTACAAAGCGCTGTGGCTAAAGGAAAATCTAACTTCTCCGCATCCTGTACAATTGTGCATCACTGTGCCAAAAAGATCATTTAAAAGAGCCCATGATAGAAATTATATCAAAAGAAAAATAAGAGAAGCGTACAGAAAAAATAAAGAAACTCTATATCAAACTATCTCGCAAAAAGAAATTAAAGTGGCGCTTTTGCTCATTTACACAGCTAAAGAAGATTTACCTGCAGAAACAATTGAAGAAAAATTGATTAAATTAATCGCGCAGCTTAATGAAACTATTGCGTAAAATAGCATTGAAAATATTGATTGGATTGGTTCGTTTGTATCAAGGTATGATTTCTCCCTATTTGGGTGCTAAGTGCAGATATGAGCCAACATGTTCCAATTACGCTGTTGAAGCTTTAAACAAACACGGCGTAATAAAAGGTTCGTGGTTGAGTACTAAGCGTTTTTGTAGCTGTCACCCCTGGGGAGGTAAAGGTTTCGATCCTGTACCATAGAATGTTGAATTGTTAATGTTGAATTTTGAATGATATGAAAAGAAAAATATTTTTAGTGGTGTCGGTAGCAGTAATGTTGATCACAGTTGCTTTTACAAACAACACCGATCAATTTGAACTGTCTAAAAACCTAGATATTTTTGCCTCTCTTTACCGAGAACTCAACACCAGATATGTGGATGAGACCGACCCCGGAAAGTTAATGAAAACAGGGATTGACGCCATGCTGGAATCTCTCGACCCTTACACCAATTACTATCCCGAATCGGAAATTGAAGATTACAAATTCATGCAAACCGGACAATACGGAGGCATAGGTTCTTTGGTACATAAAATGGGGGATTATTGCGTAATTGCCGAACCTTATGAAGGATTTCCTGCTTTTAAAGCAGGTTTACGCGCTGGCGACCTAGTGCTAGAAGTAAACGAAGTTTCGGCAAAAGGAAAAAATGTAAGCGACCTCAGCAAAGTGCTAAAAGGAGAGCCAGGCAGCAAAGTAAAATTGAAAATCGACCGTCAGGGCAAAATAATGGACTTCGAAATAACAAGAGAAGAAATTCAAGTTAAATCGGTGCCCTACTATGCCATGTTAGAAAACGGCATTGGCTACATTAAACTCAATAGCTTTACCGAAAAAGCCGGTAAAGAAGTACGAGAAGCCTTGGCGGAACTACAAAAAAGCAACCAATTGAAAGGATTGATTTTCGATCTAAGAGGAAATCCAGGCGGCCTACTTCGCGAATCAATAGATATTGTAAATTACTTCGTGGAAAAAGGAACTACAGTAGTAGAAACAAAAGGGAAATATAAAAACACATCAGAAGTTAGAAAAACCTTAAACTCTCCTATCGACACCAAACTTCCGCTTACCGTATTGGTTGATGGCGGCTCAGCTTCAGCCTCTGAAATCGTTAGCGGTAGTTTGCAAGATTTGGATAGAGCAGTAATAATCGGACAAAAAACCTACGGCAAAGGCTTGGTTCAAGGAACGTACAACATTAGCTATAACGCCATGCTAAAAGTAACCATAGCAAAATACTATACACCTAGCGGAAGATGCATACAAAAAATAGATTATGGACACCGAGACGAAAAAGGTAAGGCCATAAAAATTGCCGACTCTCTTAAAACTACCTTTAAAACCAGAAATGGAAGAGAAGTAATTGATGGGGATGGCATTAAACCCGACCTTGAAATCACTAAAGAAAAATCGAACCCAATTCTTGCTGCCTTAATGGAGAAAAATCACATCTTCAATTTCGCTACAGAATATAGAATCAAGCACGAAACACTTGTTGCAGCCAAAGATTTTAAAGTAAGCGATGAGCTATTCAATGAATTTGTGACTTACTTAAAAGATAAAGATTATAGCTACAATACTGCCAGCGACAAGCTGCTGGCCGACTTCAAAAAAAGTGCTGAAAATGAAAAATACCTAGATGCTGTTAAAGACGAGTACGAAGCATTAAACAAAAAACTTCAAGCGCAAAAGAACAGTGATCTGGCTCTATTTAAAGAAGAAATAAAACAATTGCTTAAAGAGGAGATTGTAAGCAGATACTATTACCAAAAAGGCAGAGTTGAAGCTAGCTTATCGAACGACAAATACATCGATAAAGCCATGGAACTTTTACTTTCTCCCGAAAAATATAGAAGTGTTTTAAATCCTTCCGCAAAATAATGCGTAAGACCCGCATGAACTTATCAAAAGCGAGTAGAAATTTATACATTCTTGGCTTATGCCTCTTTGCTGCTTCGTTGCCCCTTTCGAAGACAGGACTGACGGTTGCTCAGATAGTTTTAGGACTCGCTTGGATTCTTAACACCGATTACAAATCGAAAGCCCAACTGTTGATCCAAAACAAAATTTTGTGGTGGTTCTTTGCCTTATTCCTGTTACATTTTCTATTTCTCTACAACACTGAAAACTTCGACTACGCTTGGCGAGATATAACCATTAAAGTACCTCTACTCATTATCCCCTTTATCATTGCTTCTCTTCCTGTTCCTTCGCATAAAGAATTACTATGGATTGTTGGATTTTTTATTGCCGATGTTATAGTAGTCGCCCTTATTGGCCTAACCATGTACTACTTTGGCGAATGGGGCTTAGGTGAAAAAATCATTAATTACCGCGGACTTTCGCCTTTTGTCTCCCATATAAGATTTAGCCTAATGAGCTGTTTTGTTATTACACTCTTGGTTTTCGGTTACAAGGAAAAATTCATCTCATTTTGGATCGCTTTGCCAATTGCCCTTGTGCTCGTTTTGCATCTTATCATCATGGAAGCGATAACAGGAATTGGAATATTACTGCTCATTGGTTTACCTCTCTTTATGAAATTGATGGGATGGCGATACAAAAAAGATGGAGCAAAAATTCTATACATATCGAGCATTCTTGCTGCCACCGCCGGATTCTTCTTGCTTTACGAGGCTAAAGATATTTTTATTGCTAAAGATGAACGCATGGCGTCTTTGCAAAAAACAGCTCAAGGAAATGAATACTTCAACGATGAGATGAACACTGCCAAAGAAAACGGCTACTATATTCACCGATACATTTGCATTAAAGAACTTCACGAAGAATGGAACAAGAGAAAAACTAAATATAAATTCAACTCCCTAAACCAAAAAGAATCTGCTTACCTAGAAGGCACTTTAATTAGGTATTTAACATCAATGGGACTCAAAAAAGATGCTGAAGGAGTAAAAAAACTAAGCGACGAAGACATAGCCTACATTGAAATTGGAGAAGCCAATGCCAAAAATGTGCATATGAATCCCATAAGAAAAAGAATACGTGAACTTCTTTGGGAAACCGACGCATATATTGCCAACCCTTCTCCAGGTGGGAACTCATTAACACAACGATTTGTATTTTGGAAAACAGGCCTAGATATCATTCAAACCTACCCTCTCACCGGCGTTGGAACCGGTGATGTGCAAGATGCTTTTGACAAACAGTATGAAATAAATCAATCGCCACTCGACAAAGAACATCGTTTACACACACACAATCAATACATCACTTTTTGGGTGAGCTTTGGTGTGTTCGGACTCCTATTCTTTCTCACTATGATCACCCATCTATACTTTCATTCTAGAGACCTAGAATTTAGATTTGTTTCGCAACTGTTTGCCATCATCATGATTTTATCAATGATTACCGAAGATACTCTTGAAACTCAAGCAGGCGTTTCCCTGTTTGTCTTCTTCTTCTCTTTACTTTGGACTCGCCAAACAGCCGAAGAATAAGATATTTCGCATATTGGTATAAAAATTGTCACAAAATAATTGCTGCTTTCGTAAAGCATTTATAATTTAACCCTCAAAGGATTCATAATGCTAAAGCAAAGTTTACAACAGAAACTACTTCAGAAGATGTCACCACAGCAGATTCAATTAATGAAGCTGTTACAACTTCCTACCATTGCTCTAGAGCAAAGAATCAAAGAAGAAATTGAAAGTAATCCGGCGCTAGAAGATACCTCTGATAGCGATGAAGATATTAGCGATGATTCTTCTTACGAAGATGAAAACCCAGAAGGAGAAAGCAGAGACGATTTTGACCTATCTGAATATATTTCCGACGACGACGAACCCGCTTATAAATATCAAGCCAACAATTACAGTTCTGATGACGAAGAACGAGAAGTGCCTATTTCTATGGGACAATCATTTCAAGAACTTTTGCTCACACAATTGGGATTGCAAGACATTGATGATCATGCATACATCGTTGCCGAAAATTTAATTGGTAACCTCGATGAATCGGGATATCTAAGCAGAGATTTGTCTTCTATCGTTGATGATTTAGCCTTTACACAATCGATAAGTACCACAGAAGACGAATTGAAAGAATTGCTAAAATTAATTCAATCGTTCGATCCTCCAGGTGTTGGTGCGCGCAACTTACAAGAATGTTTGTTGCTGCAAATCAAAAGAAAGAACAGGGCTACTCCTGCCATCGTAATGGCCGAAATTCTGTTAGATAAATACTTCGATGAGTTTTCTAAACGCCACTTCGACAAGATTTTGAAAAAACTTGAAATCACCGAAGAATCGCTAAAAAGTGCTGTGAACGAAATATTGAAACTGAATCCTAAGCCAGGTAATTCAGCCAACGAATCGCAACGTGCTGCACAAAGTGTAATTCCCGATTTCATCTTAAATAGCAACGACGGAAACCTTGAGTTATCGCTTAACTCAAGAAATGCACCCGAGCTCAAAATAAGCAGAATGTTTACCGAAATGCTCAAAACTTATAGCGAGAATAAAAAAGGTGCTGATAGAGAGCAGAAAGATGCGGTGATGTTTGTAAAGCAAAAATTAGATTCGGCAAAATGGTTTATCGATGCAATTAAACAGCGCCAAAACACCCTTTTGGTTACCATGCAAGCCATCGTTGACTACCAAAAAGAATATTTCCTTACAGGCGATGAAACCAAGCTAAAACCAATGATCTTAAAAGACATTGCAGAAAAAGTGGGCGTTGATATTTCCACCGTTTCTAGGGTTGCCAATAGCAAATACATTCAAACTTCATTCGGTACTTTATTAATCAAATCATTCTTCTCAGAATCGTTGCAAAACGATAGCGGTGAAGAGGTTTCTACAAAAGAAATTAAAAAGATTTTACAAGATTGTATTGAGGCCGAAGACAAGAAAGATCCACTTACCGATGATGCCTTAATGAAAGTGTTAAAAACCAAAGGATACAACATCGCGCGAAGAACTGTGGCCAAGTATCGTGAACAGTTAAACATTCCGGTAGGTCGCTTAAGAAGAGAAATTTAATGGAAGAAAAAGTTGCTGTAAAAGCCCCCTTCGCAAAATTCCTGTCTTACCTACTGCACCCACTGTTCATGCCTCTCTTTGGTATGATAATGCTTTATTTTAGCGACCGCCTCAATGGCTTTAATCCTTATGCTACCGAAGAAGTTGCTCATGCCAACCTATTGATGTTTGCACACATCACCGTTTTCACTTTGATAATTCCACTAGGTTTCGCCTACTATCTTAAGAAAGTTGGTAAAATATCTTCGCTAGAAATGGAAAAAAGAGAAGACCGACAACTTCCCTTTCTAATAACCGCTATCTCCTATATGATTGGATTCATTATGATTCAAAGAGAAATAGGCTCTGTTGTCAATCCCTTCCTAATTTGGATTTTAGCCGGTGCCGAAATTGGTATTGTTGTCACCTTAATCATTTCTATGTTTTGGAAAATCAGCATTCATATGATTGGCATCGGCGGCATTGTAGGCATCAATATTTTGATGATGAAAATGAATATGCAATGGGACAATTACTTTTACGCATCATTGATACTTGCCGGACTCCTTGCCTACGCGCGCTTAAAATTAGAGGCACACACTTTTCCTCAAGTCGCAGTAGGATTTTTAGTAGGAATAATGAGTGAAGCAATATTTTTATTGGCTTAATTATTCTTGCCACTAGTTCGCCTCTGGGTAAAATACTCTTGATTTACTATTTTTAATGCATGAACTTCCAACACACTCTTCAATCTAAACAACCCAACGTAGGCACTACAATCTTTGCTGTGATGACGGGCTTGGCTAATCAACATGGTGCAGTAAATTTAGCGCAGGGATTTCCAAATTTTGATGTTGATCCTGCCCTTATTGCATTGGTCGACAAACATTCGCGTGAAGGTAAAAATCAGTACGCACCCATGCCCGGCTTACCTTTACTCAAGGAAAAAATAGCTGCAAAGATTGAAACACTATATGGAGCAAAATATCATCCAATCAATGAAATACTAGTTACTGCAGGCGCAACGCAAGCCATATATGCGGCGGTTAGCGCTATAGTTTTTCCTGGTGATGAAGTAATTGTTGTTGAACCGGCTTACGATTGCTATGAGCCTGCCATTAAGCTAAACGGAGGCATTCCTGTTAGAACTCAATTAAACCAAGAATTTAAAGTAGACTGGCACGATATCAAATCTAAAATTAGCAGCAGAACGCGCGCTATTATGATCAATACTCCCCACAATCCAACGGGAAGTATTCTGCGCAAAGAGGATTTACTAGCTTTAGAACAATTGGTAAAAGACACCAACATCATTATTATTAGCGATGAGGTTTACGAACATTTGATCTTCGATGGCGAACAACACGAAAGCGTTTGTAGATACCCTTCATTGGCCGAAAGAAGCATTGTAATGTATTCTTTTGGAAAAACATATCACGTTACAGGCTGGAGAATGGGCTATTGCGTGGCGCCAGAAAACATAATGAAAGAAATTGTGAAATGTCACCAATTTCAAACCTACTGTATACACACTCCTTCTCAGTATGCCATCGCCGATTATCTCGATAACAAAGAAAAATATTTAGAACTAAACAACTTATTTCAGCAAAAAAGAGATTACTTTTTATCGCTGATAAAAGAAACTAAATTTAAACCTCTTCCTTGCAGCGGAACTTATTTTCAACTCTTGAGTTACGCTCATTTAACAGATGAAGGCGATAGAGAATATGCCAACCGACTTACCATCGATTACAAAATTGCATCTATTCCAATATCGGTTTTTTATCATAACTTCAGAGACGATAAAATACTGCGCTTCTGTTTTGCTAAAACCAACGAAACATTAGAAAAAGGTGTTGAAGGATTAATGAAAGTAAAATAAAATGGAAGACCTAAAAATAGCATTGGTTCAAACAACTTTGGTGTGGGAAAATCACAGCGCCAACCTTGAGTTAATGGACAAACACTTGGCGAAAATTAATGCTGCCGATTTAATTGTTTTGCCCGAAATGTTTACAACAGGATTCTCTATGGAACCAGCTCGTTTGGCAGAAAAGATGAATGGTAAAACCATGAATTGGCTAACACAAAAAGCTAAAGAAAAAAATGCTGTAATCACAGGAAGTTTCATTGTTGAAGAAAATGGAAAATACTACAACAGACTAATTTGGATGAAGCCAAACGGATCATATGAAAACTACGACAAGCGTCACCTTTTTAGAATGGCAGGCGAAAACAATCAATACCATGAAGGTTTTAAAAAATTGATTGTGGAACTCAAAGGATGGAAAATTTGCCCGCTCATTTGCTACGATTTACGCTTTCCTGTTTGGAGTAGAAACAATCAAAATGAATACGATGTTTTGCTGTATACCGCCAATTGGCCTGAGGCAAGAAACTTTGCATGGAAATCTTTATTGCCAGCGCGTGCCATAGAAAATCAATGCTATGTTGTTGCTGTAAATCGCGTGGGAATGGATGGAAAAGCTTTACACTACAGTGGTGATTCAATAGTTTTAGATTTCCTTGGAAAGCCTTTGGAAACAGCCAATTCAGGTAAAGAAGAAATAATAGAAGCTATTTTAAAATTTGAAGATTTAGAGAAATTTAGAAAAGCTTTTCCGGCAAGTTTAGATCAAGATAAGTTTGAGATAAATTAGAATATCAGGGCAATAGTTCCTTCCTTCGTCAGGATGACAACCATTCTTATCAAGTAGCTCTTACCCAGTTTGTCATCCTGACGAAGGAAGGAACTATTGCCCTACACTTCACTAAATCACCTTAAACTTCCAACCTATCTGCGTAAAGTGATTCAACAATCGAGGTAAAGCATACTTCATGTTTTTCTCTGCCTTTTCGCTATCGTGAAAAACGATGATGTTGCCTTTATCGGTATTTTGAACAACATTATTGAGGCACTCTTCAGGTAAAATGTTTTGATCGAAATCACCGCTGATTACCGTCCACATTACAATTTTATAATCCTTCTTTAAACGACCGATTTGCGATGATTTTATTCTTCCGTAAGGCGGACGAAAAAGCTTACTATCAATCACCGAGGCAGCCTTCTTCGTGTTCGCTTCGTATTCCTTTGTTAGTGTTTTCCAACCATTGAAATGATCGTGGGTGTGATTTCCTACTTTATGTCCGCGTCGCAAAATATCCTGATAAATTTCGGGATACAACTCTACATTCTTCCCCAAGCAAAAAAATGTTGCTTTGGCATTAAATTGATCTAATGTATCCAAAACCCATGGTGTTATTGTTGGGTGCGGACCGTCATCGAAAGTGAGATACAAATCCTTCTCCTTCGTTTTTACTTTCCAAAGCAAAGAAGGAAAAACCTTTTTTAAAAGCGATGGATTTTTAACCAAATACATAACTATCTCTGCCCTTGAAATCCTGATTTAGATTCTAATTCCTTAACTATCTTCTCGTCGACTTGGTACTTGCGTCCAACATCGGCCAAGTATGCCAAAAGACCTTGAGCACGATTCAATCGAGTTTCAACACTATAATCGTTGAAAGCTGCCTTATCTCGATCAACACTCATTTGCTGATAGTACTCAAAATCCTCAACAAAATTCTTCTTGATGACATTAAATATTTTCATCGCCTTATCTTTTTTGCCTAGCACGAAATAATTTTCGCATACCGCCAACATATATCTTTCATCGTAATGGTAGTTTTTATTTGGCAACATAAATACAATTTTATCAAGCACTTTCTCGGCAGAATCTTTCTTGTTTTCTGCAATCAACTGCTCAGCCAAACTTTGCATTACAGAACCAATATGATGACTCAAATTGTAATTCTGCTCATCAATATAGATAGTGGTGTCTTGCATGTTACCCCAAGCAAATTTGTTCATCACGTTGTTGTACAAAATATCAGAGTTGGTATAGCCCACATCGCCACGTAATTCCTTCTCAGATAAGTTGGTCGCAATTGGTGTTAATCGGTAAGCCAAGCCTTCTTTGCGGAAGTACTTTTGCAAACCAAAGAAATTTTCAGGACCAACTGTAGAAGAGAAATAAATCGGACGCTTCCAATCGTTGGTAGATAATAAATCCAATACCATCAATTTGCTCTTGTACAATGCACCACCACCTAAAGTAAATTCAATTTCCGCTGGGATACTGTCGTATTGATCTTTAGTAGCCGCACCATTAGCGATAACCGCCGCTCGATCAACTTTAATTTTCATTTTACGAGAAGTAATGAAATGATCTGGTGACACACCTTCTTGAGGTTGAGTCATTGTGTATTTATCATCACTGCGAATCAAATCCATAATCAAGTCAACATCGGCACCATTGGTCCACATATCTTGGTAACGAGCCAAGTATTCTTTTGGAATATAAGATTCTAGATAAGACTTACTAGCCTTAACCGGGTCAACAATTAAAACTCTATCTCTTGTACCTTCTCTATAGTCATCTGGCTTCAATGAGAATGGAACAGGCTCACTATCGTAAGCTTTACGTTTCATTTGATCGATATACCAGTCGGTATTCAACAAGCTAAGGTTAACCACACGCACATCGGTGCGGAAACCTTCAACCTCTTGAAGGTACCACAATGGGAAAGTATCGTTATCTCCATTGGTAAAAATGATAGCATTTTTTGCACACGATTCAAGATAGCATTTAGCAATATCTCTTGCGGTATATCTATTAGAACGGTCATGATCATCCCAGTTCTCTGCAGCCAAAACATAAGGCACACAGAAAGTAATGCCTAGGGCAATTACAGCCTTACCTGAATCGCTCGAGACTGCTTGTCCGATATACATACACAGCACTGGTAACACGGCAACTATAGCGCCTATCACCATGAGTGAATAACCCAAATCTTTGGCTTCCAAAGCAAATGCTAAAACACCTAATCCTATCCCCGACAAACCAGTAAACACCAATTCTTTAGATGCATTTTTCTCTAACTTATCTAGGAAAGGAAGCGCTGCATCTTCCTTTTTGAACTTGCTCATGAAATGAATCAGGGCATGAACACCGATACCAATCCAAACCGCAAAAGCATAGAATGAGCCTACGTAAGCGTAATCTCTTTCACGAGGTTGATATGGAGGTTGGTTCAAGTAAATAATGATGGCAAGGCCTGTCATGAAGAACATTAAGAACACAATAAATGCATCTTTAGCACTTCTGGTGAAATGGTAGATCAATCCGATAATCGCCAAGATCAAAGGCAAGAAATAATACACGTTATGTCCTTTGTTCTCCTTGTAGTGTGTTGGTAACTTACTGCTGTCGCCTACATGCTCTTTATCAATAAATTCGAAACCACTAACCCAGTTTCCATTCATTGATTCATTAATTTGCGAGGCCTGCAAATCATTTTGGCGACCAGCAAAATTCCACATGAAATATCTCCAGTACATGAAGTTGAATTGGTAACGAATAAAGAATTCTGCATCATCTTTAAAAGTTGGTAAAAACACAATATTACCATCAACATCTACTTTTCTTCCGCGACGCTTTTTCTTAAAATCCAACCATTTATCGTAAGCATCTCTATGGTTTTCATCCAAGCTGTACATTCTTGGGAAATACTTTTCTACTCTAGAATCGAAGTTGTATCCTCCTTTGTTGATACCGTCATCTGCCATGATGTACTCAGAAGCATTCTTATTGACGTCTTTGTAGTACACAGGGTCTTTATCTGTATAAGGTTTTTCTCTATCTAAAATTGGTTGACCCTCTCCATCGATGGATGTAAAAGTATATCCATGGAACAACGGACGATCACCATATTGTTCACGATTTAAATAAGGCAATAAACTAAATACTGTTTCAGGATTGTTCTCATCAAGGGGTGTATTGGCAGCTGAACGAATTGGAATGGTTAAGAATGAAGAATAACCGATTAGAATTACAGCTACCGACATTACCGCAGTGTGCAACATATGGTAGCCTTTTTTTCTCGCGTACATCACACCCGCAACGATACCTGCCAAAACCAGCAATCCAAAGGCAATAGTTCCCGAGTTGAATGGTAAATGCATGGTATTGGTGAAAAATAATTCAAAATCTTTCATGATAGCCACAAAGCTTTGAATGATTCCATACTGCACCACGGCAAGAATAAGGATACTTATCGCACCAGCCTTAACAAAACCTAGCGGTGTAATTTGTTTCGTCTTTCTGAAATAGTAAACATACACTACAGCAGGAATTGAAAGTAAGTTCAAGAGATGGACACCAATAGAAATACCCATTAGGTATGCAATCAAAATCAAATAACGATCGGCATATTTTTCATCGGCAACAGCATCCCACTTCAAAATCAACCAAAATACGATAGCAGTAAAAAATAAAGATGCAGAGTAAACCTCTCCTTCTACTGCCGAAAACCAAACAGTATCTGTGAATGTATAGGCAATAGCTCCAATGAAGCCGCTTACCATGATGCCCAAAATTTTTCCTTTTGTTAATTCAACACCACCCAAAGTAGTTAGCTTTTTAGCCAAAGCAGTGGTGGTCCAAAACAAAAACAACATTGCAAAAGCACTACACAATGCCGAGAATATGTTAATCCAGTATGCAACTCGCGTTACATCATCTCCAGCAAAAAGAGCAAACACACGAGCAACCAACATCCAAAAAGGAGCGCCAGGAGGGTGACCTACTTCAAGTTTAAAAGCTGTAGAGATAAACTCACCGCAATCCCAAAAACTGGCTGTTGGCTCAACAGTAGAGCAATAAACGAATGCGGCAATGGCGAAAACTAACCAGCCTGTAATGTTGTTGTACTTTTTATATAAACTTTCCATGTAAAAAATTAGTTCAATGTTTGATAATCTATATTCTTCGTTCTTCTGCGATTTAAAGTTCAATGTTTATGGTTAGCAGGAAAAAAGAGCTAACATCATTTCACGCACGAAAATAGCAAAATAATGGGCTTTTAAAAATTAGGATTGTGTTAAATAATTAGTCGAGAAACGTGGATAAGAAAGAAAATATCAGATTAAAGTTTGTGTTTATGCACAAAATGTATATTTTTGTCGCTCGTTTTTTACGGTATTGACCAATGGTGTAACGGTAGCACTGCACATTTTGGTTGTGTATGTCTAGGTTCGAATCCTAGTTGGTCATCTTTAAAACCGTCAGTCTGCTGACTGACGGTTTTTTTGTTTTATAATCCTTCCAAGAAATTATCTAAGGCGCCAGGTTGAAGCAAACTACCTTTCTCCACATATGGAAATATTTCACTGTACTTCACATACTTACTCATCGTGATTCGACGATTGATGTGCTGGCGTTTGATATCTTCTGGATCTTGCAAACCAGCAGCGGCAGTAAGTTCGATAAAGCTATGCAGGGTTGCTTCGTGGAAATTTGCCACACGTTGTGCTTTATCGGGCACATCTAATCCTTTGATGAGATGTTTGTTTTGTGTTGCAACTCCTACCGGACAAGTATTGGTATTACATTGAAGAGCCTGAATACAGCCAATCGCCATCATCATTCCTCTGGCACTATTTACCATATCGGCACCCAAAGCAATAGCACGTGCTATATCAAAACCAGTAATAACCTTGCCCGAAGCAATAAGTTTAATGTCTTTCTTAAGATCTAAACCTACCAGCACATTCGACACAAAAGCAACGGCATCGCGCATAGGCATACCCAATGAATTAGAGAACTCCATCGGCGCCGCTCCGGTTCCTCCCTCGCCACCATCCACCGTAATGAAATCGGGTTTTATGCCTGTTTCTATCATGGCTAAACAGATATCTGTAAACTCTCTTTTCTTACCAATACATAGTTTAAAGCCAACTGGTTTACCACCTGAAAGATCTCGACACCTCTTGATGAACTGAAGCAATTCCTTCGGATTGCTAAAAGCACTATGATGAGGCGGAGAATGAACATCTTTATATGGATCTACACCTCTAATAGCTGCAATTTCAGGCGTGTTCTTAGCCGCAGGAAGCATCCCTCCATGACCAGGTTTAGCTCCCTGTGAAATCTTAATTTCAATCATCTTCACATTAGGATGAGTGGCTCTCTTTTGAAACTCGGTATCACTAAAATTTCCTTCTTTATCGCGAGCACCAAAATAACCGGTACCAATTTGCCATATTACATCGCCTCCTTGCAAATGATAACTGCTCAATCCTCCTTCACCTGTATTTTGCGCGAATTGCCCCTTTTTTGCACCTAAATTTAAGGCAGTAACAGCTGCATAACTGAGCGCCCCAAAACTCATAGCCGACACGTTTAACAAACTTGCCGAATAAGGTTGTTTACAATCGGGACCTCCCACCAATACACGTGGATGTTTTTGAAAATATTTAGAAGGTTTTGCATAAATCGAATGGTCCATCCATTCATACCCTGCCGCATAAACGTCCATTTGAGTACCAAAAGGAGTTGAGTCGTTTACCTTTTTTGCTCTGCGGTAAACCATGCTTCTGTGCAAGCGATTAAAGGGTTTTCCTTCGGTGTCGGTTTCTACGAAATACTGCATCATCTCTGGCCTAATAGCCTCCAACATATAGCGGAAATTACCAATTACAGGGAAGTTTCTTTTGATAGAGTGCTTTCTTTGAAACATGTCTCGAATACCAATTAAAATAATCGGACCGAAAAACAGCATGCTCCACCAAACGCCGGGATAAAAAACACCGATGATGGTCACTATCGAAACCACCACTAATGAAGCATAAACAAATATTGCACGCACATTCATAAAAGTATTTTTTAAGCAGTTGCTAATACTACGTCGTTACTCCAAAATGAGTTATAGAAGTAGACTCATTAAAAATAATTTAAAACATTTTTAACAGAGAGCAAATTGAAGAAATGTTTGAACAATGGGTAGTTAGTGGAAAGATAATTCTCAAAAACAACATAAAGCTGTTTTCATTTATTTTTACCTCATGAAAAAACCAGCACTTCTTAAACCAAACGATAAAGTAGCTATAACAGCTCCAGCAAAAAGAATATCTCGCGCAGAAATTGATGCAGCCATTAAAACCCTTATTTCATGGGGATTACAAGTAGTAGTAGGTGAAACCATTGATTCAGAATATTTTCAATTTTCTGCCACAAAAGAACAACGACTAGACGAGGTACAAAACCTCCTAGATGACCCAGATATTAAAGCGATATTCTTTGGGCGTGGTGGTTATGGCAGCATTCAAATCATTGATGACATAGACTTCAAAGCTTTCAAAAAAAATCCGAAATGGTTAATTGGATTCAGCGATATTACTGTTTTTCATGCTCATGTTTCAAAATTTGATATCCCTACCCTTCACGCCACAATGCCCCTTAATTTCGAGAAGAACTCTAAGGATTCACTGGAAACATTGAAGCAAGCCCTTTTCAAAGGCAAAATGAAATACGAGCTTAAAAGCAAGCACAAACTCAATAGAAAAGGCAAAGGTAAAGGCAAAATTGTAGGTGGAAATCTATCGATAATTTACTCCCTGTTAGGTTCCAAAAGTTTTCCCGATTTGAACGGAAAAATTCTATTTATTGAAGACCTAAGTGAATATTATTATCACTTAGAAAGAATGATGTATGCTTTGAAGCGAGCTGGAAAACTAAAAGAACTGAAAGGCTTGATAGTTGGACAATTCAGCGACATGAAAGAAGCTGCATTGCCATTCGATAAAAACACCGAAGAGATTATTCTAGATGCAGTAAAAGAATATAAATTTCCAGTGTATTTTAATTTTCCAGCCGGACACGTTAACGACAATCGCGCGGTGATTTTTGGTAAGGAAGTGAAGATGGAGGTGAATGACAAAGGACTATCATTAGGGTAAATCTTCTTTTCTAAAGAAGCAAAGAGTTCATTTTTTTCTTGGCAAAAAAACGAACCAAAAAAGCCAAGAGGCAAAAGATGCTTCCTCCCTCCCTTGAAATTTTTTAACGCTTCCTCCTTGGGTCGGCAGCTAAAATTTCAATTCCCGCTAACACACCCCCGCCTTTTGCCTCAGGCTCACGCACAATAGTTACGCGCACTTAATAACACGAACTCCTCTGTATTGTGGGTGGGCACGAGCCAAAATGCGGGCGAGCGGAAAGGCAGTGAACCAAAAAATAAATTCGGATAAAAGGAGAATCTATTTTTTTGGAGAGCGGGTTGGCAGCATATTTTGGCTCATGATTTTTTGTTTACTTTTTCATCAAGGAAAAAGTAAATCTTTTGTTTCTTTTGAAAAAAGAAAACTAAATCCTCCCCATCATCTTCGCCACATACTTTCCAATAATATCAAACTCTAAATTCACTTGTGTTCCCTTCTCGATATACTGGAAATTAGTGTGCTCGTAAGTGTATGGAATAATGCACACAGAGAACGAATCGTCTTTTGAATCTACCACTGTTAAACTCACGCCGTTTACACAAATTGAGCCCTTCTCAACCGTAATGTCGTGCGGATGTTTCTTTGCATAATTAAAGGTGAATTTCCAGCTGCCATCTTGTATTTGTTTGTCGCTGCAAACACCAACATTATCAACATGACCTTGCACAATGTGGCCATCTAAAGGTTTGGCCAAAGTAAGGCATCTTTCAAGATTTACTGTATCTCCAACTTTCCAAGTAGAAAGAGAAGTCTTTTGTAAGGTTTCGTCAATCGCTGTTACGCGATAAGATAATTCGGTGATTTCCACCACCGTTAAGCAAACACCATTGTGCGCAATACTTTGATCAATTTTTACTTCACTTAAAAATGGTGCATCTACATAAAAATGCACATTGCTTTTGTCTTTTTCTATGCGCGAAATTTTCGCCGTTGCTTCTACAATTCCTGTAAACATGATCAATAAATAATTTGTACATAACCGCTGAGTTCCACCTTCACGCTTCCCGCCAATTTCTTTTGATAAACTGTGCAAATATAGTAATAGGTTCCTGGTGAACACATTTGATTATTCTCAGAAAACCTGCCATCCCACAATACATCAGGATTGTTGGTTGTAAAAACCAACCGCCCCCACCTGTCATAAATGCTCATATCTATCTTCTCGATGTGCTTGTATGGAAAGGGTTTAAAGAAATCATTATGGTTGTCGGCATTAGGTGTAAAAACATTTGGCAAGCGATATTCCGGACAATTGTCTACACACACCTCACCTTGTTTTAGGCTCTCATTACCTGCCGAATCAACTGCTGTTAAAACATAGCATCCGGCAATAAATTGAAGGTTTTGATGTACGAACATAGTGTCGTTGCCAGCAAAGGTTTTCACCAAAGCAAAAGGCTTCGTTAGTTCATCTTTAAAGTACAAACGATAACTTTCTAGGTCATAGGCGCAAGAATCGGGTGCTGTACTCCAATCAATCGTGTTCTCATTGTCAGCACAATTTGCCTTCACTGTGATGGCAGGAGCGCAAGGCGGAACAATATCTAATGGCTCTGCACAAAGAACTTGCGAGAAATTGAGCAATGGAGAGGGAAATCCGCTAGCACTGTACTTTCCAGAAGTTTGTATTTTATAACAATAGCTTTGCCCGTTCACCAAATTTTTATCAGTGAAATTCGCCATAGTTGTAGTATCAATCACATTGAAAATTCCCGAACCAGGAAATGTCTCTTTGTAGATGAAGGTAGTGTCGTTTGTCCAAGGCACATTAGCATTCCACGTTAATTTTAGCGATTTATCGAAAGGCGAAATCATTAAAAATGGCGATGTCGCTGTAGCCGAAGTCCCAATCAAATAAGTATTACCGGGAGTTTCATTCCATAGCTCTACATAATACTGTTGCTGAATGGTAGTGTTGATAAGGGTATCCACTACTGAAGTATCATTCACATTGTTGATAGAAGATACCAAAACCGCGTTGTTCCTGTAAACGCGATAAGAATAGGGTCCGGGATGCTGAATAACATCTGCATCTGACGCTTTCATCCACCTTACCAATATAGAACCCTGCGAAGTATTTGTAGAGTTAACACTCACATTGATGATGGCCGGAACAACTTTTTTTAATTCCACACAAATCTCTTGTGACACTTTGCTTTCGGCACCATTGGCATAGTAGGCCACTACCCTGTAACAATAATTTTTACCCAAAACTGTGGTATTATCTGTAAAAAACGTGGTGGTATCGGTAGTGGATTTAATGAGTGAATATCCTTTACCTGCAGGCATTCCTGTTTCGCAGGTATCAGTAGTAAATGTATTTGAATTTTCTCTTCTGTAAATCTTATAGCCAGCAACATTCGAACAAAAACCGGCATCCCAATTTAGATTAACATTTGTTGATAAAGTGCTTGTGCTTAAATTTTTTGGAGCTGGCGCTATCACCTTGATATTCAGTGTTTGCAAATCGAAAAGATTGATTGGTGAATCATTGTCTCGTGCCTTAAACAACACAGTATAAGGCTGCAAACGAACTTGATTGCAATTGGGCATCCACTTGAAAAAAGAAGAAACCGAATCCTTTGCGCCAACAGGTTGATTGAAAACAGGTGTTGGCGCATTCATACTAAACATTCCGCTAACTGCACTCAACACGACTGAGTCGCCAATATTAGGATCCTTGGCTTTAACATTCAAATTGACGGTATCACCTGCTTCCACACAAATTTCAGAAGGAATGGTAATTATTGGGGGGTCGTTGTTCGGACAAGGTTGCACCGTCACCTGCATATCTCGTAAAATGGATCCCACTTTATACCCATTTCTATACTCTTCAATAACGAAAGCAATATTGTATGAACCTATTTGATTTGGTGCATTCCAAATCAACTCACCAGTATTGGCATCCATGGTGATACCATTGGGTAAAGTATATCCTGTAATGGCTTGTCCGCCTGTTGTTTTACAATCTATCAACGAATACTTCAAAACATCACCATCGGCATCAAAGGCACCCGGATTGTGCAAGAAAATCTTGTTTAAACAAGCATCATCAATGGGAGGATAAAACAATTGCGGAGAACTATTTGTTCCCAAAAATGGATTGATAAGAACCTTAGTTTCAATGTAAAAGGGAATGTCCACCGAATTTGGAATGTTCACCACATCGGCATTTCTATTGGCATCTTCAAAACTTACGGTGAATTCACCAGCTGAAGGGAATGTGTGTGTACTAGTATATTTATTGATGTTGATATCATTCGAATAAAGCTGCGGATAATTAGGGTCTCTATCTATTTCCTCGGTTTTGCCATCGCCCCATTTAATGGTAATTTCAGGCCGATCGGCTTCACTAGATGCTTTTGTATAAGTGGTTACTGTAATGGTAATAGTATTGGGTCCCGTTTGCGTATAGGTAATTTCACCCGCTCTATTGTGTGTGGAAAAGCCCAAAAAGCCCGAGAAAAAAAATATTATGAAGAGTATTTTCTGCATCAGTTTCAAAGATACGTATCTTAGGGGCGGTTTAATGATTTCATTACAGCAATTTATAGAGAAAAAATGAGTGATAAAAAATTAATTATAGGCATTACGCAAGGCGACTACAACGGTGTAGGTTACGAGATTATTCTAAAAACTTTTAGCGATCAAAGATTATTAGAGATGTTTACGCCGGTTATCTACGGCTCACGCAAGTTCTTTACCTACTACCGCGATTTGCTAAAAGTAGAAGGTGTAATGTTTCAATTGATCGATGATATTCACAAAGTGCAGCCTAAAAAGCTTAATTTGATTTCTTGTGTTGATGAGCAAGAAGAAGCGCAACCCGGAGTTTCAACTGCTGGTGGCGGAAAAGGAGCTTTGCAAGCTTTGGCACGCGCCACAAAAGATTTGGTGGATCATAAAATTGATGCCTTGGTAACAGCGCCTATCAACAAAGACAACATTCAGTCGGAAGAATTTAAGTTCCCAGGACACACAGAATACCTCGAACATGCTGCCGGAGCAAAAGACAGCTTAATGTTTATGGTCACCGAAGGGTTAAAAATTGGAGTGGTAACCGGACACGTACCAGTAGCCGAAGTAGCACAAAAAATTTCTGTAGAAAAGATTATTTCGAAATTGAATTTGATGAATCAAAGTTTGCAGCAAGACTATCAAATTCGCAAACCTCGCATCGCTGTGTTGGGCTTAAATCCTCACGCTGGCGATAACGGATTATTAGGCAAAGAAGAGATTGAAATCATTTCCCCTGCCATTAAACAAGCAAAAGAAAAGGGAGTTTTTGCATTCGGACCCTATTCTGCAGACGGCTTCTTTGGCAATGGATTATACAAAAGTTTCGATGCTGTTTTGGCCATGTATCACGATCAAGGCTTAATTCCTTTTAAAACTTTAAGCTTCGGCAGCGGAGTTAACTTTACTGCTGGCTTGCCCATCGTTAGAACTTCTCCCGACCACGGTACTGGTTACGAAATCGCAGGCAAAGGCACAGCCGATGAAAGCTCTTTCCGCAATGCTATTTATGAAGCATTAGATATTGTTGCCAACCGAAAAATAAGCAAAGAAATAAGCGCAAACCCCTTACAAATTGTAGACAAAGAGAAGTTTGGTAGAAATGAGAGATATAGTGATGCTGAGAGAAGTTTGAGGGGAATGGAGAATTAAGGATTCACTATGAAAACACCGGTTGATAATATTGTATTTGTTCATGGTGGTTCTTTCGAGAATGTAAAAAAAGCATTGCAACAATGGTGTGATGCTTACAATCTAAATATAGAATTTCATTTACTTAAAAATGGAAGAGGTGAACACATCATTGTCACAGAAAACAGCATTAATCTGGAGCATTTCGAATATCTTGTCAATTACCTTACTTATCCAGAGAACATTCCCTTCAAAGGAAAAATAATTGGCTACAAGAAAGTAAATGACGAGTTACGAATGCTATTTGTGCCAGAGGACGATTCTGAATACGATTGTGTTTATTTTACCACGGAAAATAACCAAACTTTCAAAGCAGATTTTGGCGGAAGAATCACACCACAACCCCTTGTAGTTCCGTTTCTACCTCTAAGGCCACATGATGAAGAACTTCCGTATATTACGGTAAAACAGCATAAATCCTACAAAGAAAAAGCATTTGAAATGCTTAAAGAAGAAGAGCCCGCGGTTCAAAAGCGTTTTAAATATCTTTTGTGGATCTCAATTGGTTTAATCCTTTCATCAATTGTAAGTGGACCAATTATGCTGTACACTGCTATTCCACTAAAAGTCTGCGGTCTTTTTATTTTTACTTGGTTTTTCGCCGACTACAAAATGCTGAGATATTCTAGATATTACTTTTACTGTTTAAGTATAAGCTTATTGGTTTCCTTTCTCGCTATTGTTTTTATTCAAATCAAAGCTTTGAGAGAGGATGAATTCACCTTGCTTATGTGTTCAAGCCCAACTGGTTTTCTCTTATTTCAATTTGGGCTGAGAAGATTATTCCTATTTACTTTTAAACGAGAACCTGTTGTTGAAAAACCCACACCTTCTTGGCAAGACTTCATTTATACGATGGTTCTAATTTTTAGCACCTCGGCTTTAATTATCTCTCTCTTGAGTGTAGCTAAGCATTTACATTTGTATTAGCCTGTAAATTCAGAAGAAGTATCTAATCTAATAATCTTAACAATGTGAGATTGCTTCATTTTTAAGTACAAAAATCTCGCAAAGACGAACTGGGTTAATAGGGATAATTTTACCTCAACAAGAAAGAAACACCTACAGATATAGGTGCCAATTGTGGACCATTACCACGCTCGAACATGTCGCTTAGAGAATAATAACTATACAAATTGAGCATCGCGTATCCAATGCGTGCATACACCCCATAACGATACACATTTAGATTGCGCACTTTGTAGTCACGCGTTTTGGTGTCGTGATCAATAAACTGATGATAGTTTGTTATATTAACTCCTGCCTTAGCTCCGATATACAAACGAAATGGACCACGACCCTTTGTTCTCAATCTCAACTCTAAAGGTATGTCAAACCATTCGCTGGTAAAACGATTAGAGATATATGGCACTTGCAATGGAGCAATCGATGTAACATGGGTGCTGTTAGAGTAAATAAATACTCCGTTGTTTTGAACATGTTCAACCGCGTAGCTAATACCAATGGCAATGGCAAACGGACTATATCCTATTGGTTTATCGAAGAAAAAAGAAAGGTTGAAACCTAGGGACTTGAAAGGCTGCTGAATAATTCCTTGTGGAGCATTTCTCCACATGTTTGAAGTGATATCTAAAACAATTGCATCCTCGCTCAACAAGCGGTGACGGCGCTTTTTAATTCGATCTTTGTCTTGCGCTACAAGCAATACAGAAATGAATGTAAATGCTATTACCAGTATTTTCTTCATTTAGCCTGCTACCTGTTTGGTACTCGATTTTTGCACCACTCTCTTCGCGGTTTGATATATGCTTTCGGCATCAAAAGAACATTCTTTGTATAGCTCTTGCTGACTTCCATGGTCAACAAATCTATCTGGAATTCCTAAACGAACCACTTGTGCTTGATAACCATGATCACTCATGAACTCCAAAACTGCCGAACCCATACCACCTACCAAAGTACCGTCTTCAACGGTAATGATGGTTTTGAATTTACCAAAAACTTCGTGTAACAATAATTCATCTATAGGCTTCGCAAAACGCATGTCGTAATGCGCTGCCGATATTTTCTCGGCTTCTAGCTTAGAACAGGCTTCTGTAGCGAAATTACCTACCGGACCAATAGTTAAAATGGCCACATCATCACCATGAATCATCTTTCTTCCTGTACCAATTTTAATTTCCTTCATTGGTGTTTTCCATTCTATCATCACCCCTTCACCACGAGGATAACGAATAGAGAAAGGTCCGTTACCAGGCAATTGCGCCGTGTACATCAAATTTCTCAATTCCGATTCATTCATAGGCGAAGACACCACCATATTTGGAATACAACGCATGTAAGCAATATCGTAAGCCCCGTGATGCGTAGCGCCGTCGGCACCAGCAAATCCGGCTCTATCTAAACAAAATACAACTGGTAATTTTTGTAAAGCAACGTCGTGTATCACCTGGTCGAATGCACGTTGCATAAAAGATGAGTAGATGTTGCAAAATGGAATCAAACCTTCGGCAGCTAAACCAGCAGAAAAAGTAACTGCGTGCTGCTCGGCAATACCCACGTCGAAAGCCCTATCGGGCATTGCGCTCATCATGATATTCAATGAACTCCCCGATGGCATCGCCGGAGTAATACCCATTATCTTTTCGTTCTTCTCTGCCAATTCAACAATGGTGTGGCCAAATACATCTTGGTACTTTGGAGCCTGAGGTGTTGGAGGAGTAACTTTTATGATTTCTCCAGTATCCTTATTGAACAAACCTGGCGAATGCCAAGTGGTTTGGTCACCAAACTCTGAATGCACATATCCCTTTCCTTTTTTGGTAAGAACATGAAGAATTTTCGGACCAGGAATATCTTTTAAGTCTTTTAAAACTTTTGCCAAATACTTTACATCGTGGCCGTCAACCGGACCGAAATATCTGAAGTTTAAAGATTCAAAATAGTTGCTTTTAGCCAATAAAGTAGATTTGATTCCATTCTCAATTTTTTGAGCAATGGCCTGCGCATTTGGTCCGAATTTGCTAATTTTACCCAACAAATGCCAAACATCATCCTTAACCTTATTGTAAGTATGAGAAGTGGTAATTTTAGTGAGATATTCTTTGAGCGCCCCAACATTTGGGTCGATCGACATGCAGTTGTCGTTCAAAATCACCAACAGGTTAGAGTTGGCAACACCACCGTGGTTCAAAGCTTCAAAAGCCATTCCTCCTGTAAGAGCTCCGTCGCCAATAACTGCGATATGCTGACGGTCATCTGCTTTCAAATAATGAGAACCAACGGCCATTCCTAAAGCAGCAGAGATTGAAGTAGATGAATGCCCCACGCCAAAAGTATCGTATTCACTTTCGCTGCGCTTAGGGAAACCACTAATTCCTTTGTATTTTCTATTGGTATGAAAAACGTCTTTGCGACCAGTTAAAATTTTATGTCCGTAAGCCTGATGCCCCACATCCCAAACAATTCTGTCGTAAGGCGTGTTGAAAACATAGTGCAAGGCCACACTCAACTCCACAGTTCCCAAACTTGCACCAAAGTGTCCGCCTTTCACCGATACCACATCGATAATAAACTGACGCAATTCATCGCTCACCTGAGACAGCTGAGACTCCTTCAAGGCCCTAAGGTCGTGAGGAAACTGAATATTGCTTAATAATTCACCTGCTTTAAATTCCATGCGGTAGCTAACGCTTATGATTGCAAAAATAGTATAAAACGGGGGGAAGTCAAACAAAAATCCCGGAATGTTCTAAGTTCCGGGATTTTTAAATTTATTTATAGAATCTTAATGCGCTGTTACCGGCTTTTTTCTCCAGCCTCTCACTCTTTCCTTAGTAAGGTATGCCAAGTAATACATAGCTGGAACTAAAATCAATGTAAGGAATGTAGCAAATGCCAATCCAAATACAATTGTCCATGCTAAAGGCCCCCAGAAAGCAACGCTATCACCACCAAAGTAAATATGAGGATTTAGCTCGGTAAACATCGTTACGAAATCAATGTTGAAACCAACTGCTAAAGGAATCATACCTAAGATAGTAGCTGTAGCAGTTAAGATAACCGGAGTCATACGAATTTTACCTGCTTCCACCACTGCTTCACGTACGGGTTTACCTTCTTCTACCAAGATGTCGATAAACTCAACCAACAAGATACCGTTACGAACCACAATACCCGCCAAGGCAACAATACCCACCATTGTCATGATAATTGAGAAGTTCATTCCAGTGATGGCTAAACCAAGCAATACTCCAATGATACTCAACAAAATCTCAGATAGAATAATCATCGTTTTACTGATAGAGTTGAACTGAATAATCAAAATCAACAAGATGATACCAATAGAAATCAACAAGGCAGTAGACAAGAAGCCCATTTGCTCGGCTTGCTCTTCTTGCTGACCGGTATAATTAATCGTTACACCTTCAGGCGTTTTAAAGCCTGCTGCTGCTGCTTGAATTTGAGCTACCACCTCATTTGGGTTAAAACCGTTCAACACGTTCGACCCTAATGTTACCACACGTTTTTGGTTTTTTCTCTTAACACCTCCATAAGTAGTAGTGTAATTGATATCGGCAAAAGCCGACATAGGAACCTGACGAATCATACCCATTTTAGCCATATCGCGGTAAGTCATTTTCATGTTGCTTAACACGTCCATGTTCTTGCGCTGATCATCTCTTAATCGCAGCATAATTGGGTAATCTTCATTGGCATCTTTAAATCGAGAAATCTCTTTACCAGCGATGGCAGTTCTTAGTTCACCGCCTATTGCAGCCGTTTTAATTCCTTCACGATTTGAACGTTCGCGATCTACCGCGAAAGCAATCTCTGGTTTACTGCTAATTAAATCAGATTTCAATTCCTCCACCCCAGGTACATTTACTGAATCTAAATAACGTTTCAACGAGTTTGATGCAGCCATCAAGTCTTCGAATCTATCACCAGTAATTTCAATGCTAATTGGTTTACCTACAGGCGGACCGTTTTGCTCTTGCGCAACGGTTACCTCAGCACCAGGAATACCTTTTACCGCCTGACGAATTTGATCCATAAATACAGCAGTTGATTTTCCATGACGCTCACCAAATTTCACGAATGCCACACCCACTTTACCTTTATGCGATTGAGCACTAACATCAAATTGATCTTCAGAAGCACCAACAGCTACGTTAGCCATGATAGACTCCACCAAATCAATGTCTTTTTCCATCACTTTCATCACTCGTTTCTCAACTATTTTAGTAATAGAATCGGTGTACTGAACGTCGGTACCTACAGGCAAACTAACATATACATAGATGAAGTTTGGATCGGCCGTTGGAAAGAACTCCACTTTAGGCTGACGAGCCACCACTGCTATAATGGATATGATGAGCAATCCAAAAGTTCCGAATAAGATTTGACGCGGGCGCTTTAAAGCCCAATCTAAGAATCTAAAATAGCGCTCTTGCATAGCAGGCCAAGTTTTCTCTTGGAATTTCTTAATCATTTTCTCCAACACAAATTGGTAGAACAGATACACCAATAACATTAAAATCATGAAATTACCCACCCCTCTTGCGCCATGTGTTTCAGACCCTGCACCTAAATCAATCATGTGGAAAAGAGCAGCAAACAACACCAAGAAAACAGAAACCAAACGAATTCTTCTCTTGCGTTTTACTTGATCTACTTCTTCATGTGGTTTCATGAAATCTACTGCAAACACTGGATTCATAATGTATGCTACCAACAATGAAGCTGTTAAAGTAATTATTAATGTGATAGGTAAATACTTCATAAACTCACCCATCATACCACTCCAAAAAGCCAAAGGAACGAAAGGCGCCAAAGTTGTTGCGGTACCCGATAATACAGGCAAGAACACCTCTCCGGCAGCGTACTTAGCCGCTTGCTTAATTGGCATTTTTCCGTTGTCGTAAATACGATGCGTATTTTCAATTACCACAATGGCATCATCCACCACAATACCCAAACCGAGTAGAAACGCGAACAATACAATCATATTCATTGAATAGCCTATTCCATAAAGAACCAAGAAAGCAATGAACATAGAAAGAGGCACAGATAGACCAACGAACATCGCGTTGGTAGCACCCATAAAGAACATCAAAATGATAGTTACCAAGATAAAACCAATGATGATCGTATTGATCAAATCATGCAAAGTGATTCTTGTTTCCTCAGATTGATCACCAGTGATTTCTACCACTAAATTCTCTGGAAATTCGGTAGCTTTCATCTCATCCACAATCTCACGAATTTTATCAGAAGATTCAATCAAGTTTTCACCTGCTTTCTTCACGATATTTAAAGTGATTACATTCTTACCATCATGACGGCCAAAACTTTCTTGATCTTTGTGTCCGTCTTTAATTTCAGCGATGTCTCGCAGGTAAACCGATTTACCCGGACCAGAAGTAATAATCAAATTCTTTAGTTTTTCCACAGAGGTGAAATCACCCGTAACACTCACAGAGCGGCTCATGCCATTCACAGTTACGTTACCAGCAGGAACGGTTCTGTTCTCATAAGCAATGGCCATCTCAATATCGCTAAAAGAAACTTGCGCAGCTTGTGCTTTGTACATATCAACATTGATTTGGATTTCACGATCAAGCGCTCCAACCAAAACAACTTTTTTGATCTCTTTTAAGCTCTCAATTTTGTCTTTCAAATCATCAGCGTAAGTCTTTAATTTATCCAAACTATAGTCACCTGAAACGTTCACAAATAAAATAGGCATCTCAGAAAATTCAATTTCTTGAACAGTAGGTGGGGCAACGATTTCGGTTGGGTATGGAGGCAAATCTCTTTGCGCTTCATCCACTTTATCTTTCACCTTTTGTTTTGCTTTTGCTACATCTTCATCGGCATTAAACTCAACCATAATTACCGACATCCCCTGCACCGAGTTACTGGTTATTTTTTTCACTCCAGTCACCCCTTTCAACTTCTTCTCGATGGGTTTAGTCACCAAGTTCTCCACATTCTTTGGAGCCGCTCCTGGATACACCGTCACCACCGAAATTTGCGGAAGCACGATATCTGGAAACTTCTCTTTTGGCAAGGCGTTGTAGGCGATGATACCAGCTAACGTGATAAATATCGTTAGTAGATAAATCGCAGTCTTATTGTCTATCGACCAGCTTGTTGGTCGAAATTCTTTAAATTTCTTTTCCATAAAACAGAATTATACTTTCTTTCTAAAATTGAATAGCGTCTCCTTCGTTTACATTTTGGTAGCCTTTAGTGATAACAACATCACCTACTAACAAACCTCTCAATATTTCAGTGGCGCCATTGTAGCTAGAGCCAACTTCAACAATGCGCTTTTTCACGATATTTTTTCCTTTCTCCTTCACAGAAACCAAAACAAATGAACCTGTCTCTGCTCTTTGCACCACGTCGGTAGGCACTACAATAGCGCTATCAGATTTGTAATCAACCACCTTTAAAAGGGCAATCATGTTAGGATTGTAATCGTTGTTATCTCCTTCTAAAGCAACTTCAACATTGAAAGTTCTGCTTAACTCATTAATCACTTTAGCAGAGTACGCCACTTTAGCTTTAACTTCTTTATTGATATCGGGGAAAAATAAAGTTACTTCACTGCCAGCTTTCACTTTAGGAGCATAACTTTCTGGAACTTCTCCCTTCACCTTCAATGAAGAAAGATTAACCACAGTAAACTGAGCATAACCAGGTGCCGCCATTTGTCCGATTTTCGCCGTTACACCATCTACAACACCATTTATTGGTGAAGAAATAACGCTCATTTGTCCTTGCGCTTTAAGTGAAGCCAACTGACTTTCCAAAGATTCCTTTTGAGACTTGATTTGTAAATATTGAATCTCGGTTCCAATCTTTTTATCCCACAACGCTTTTTGTTTTTCGTAAGCGGTTTTAACGAAATCCAACTGCGTGTTTAAGGCAACAATTTGTTGAGCGATAGCTTTGTTGTTAAGCTCGGCCAATGGCTGACCCTTACTTACCATGTCGCCAACTTTCACATACACCTTAGTTACAACACCAGGCATTTCAGAACTTACAGCCACATTTTCTTCGGCTTCAATTTTACCTTGTACCTCAACAAAATGCTGAAACAATTGTTTTTTAAGTACTTCAACAGCAACAGTTTTACCGTTATCCACATTTGTAGAATCACCACCTTTAGCAGCAATTTCAGCTTCTAATGTTTTTATTTGGTTGGTGATTTCAGCCAATTGCTTTTTCAAATCAGCCAATTGTGCTTTTTTATCTGGTTCTCCACAGCTCGCCAAAATTGTTGCGGCTAAGAAAAGGGTTGCGATTTTTTTCATTTTAATATATGGTTAGATTCTTATTTTATTTAATTGATCCTGTTGCTTTTTGATATTCTACTTTAGCAATGTGATATTCATACAATGCATCGAAGTAGTTAATTCGAGATTCTTTAAGCGATGTTTCGGCATCAATCACTTCGTTGATGGTACCTACGCCTTGTTCGTATTTCGCTTTTGAAACAGCATATACTTCTTCAGCAAGTTTGATATTGGCTTGTTGAGATTGTAAAGACAACACGGCATTATTGAAGCTTGTTTGAGAGGCGGCGACTTCCAAATCAATCACACCCTCTAACATTTTAAGGTTATTTTGGGTTTTGGTGATTTCCAGTTTAGCTGCTTGCTTTCTAAAGTAAGTTTGACCACCATCCCAAATTGGAATCGACATTTTTAAACCCACCAAAGTTGTTGGATACCACTCTTCATGCGCCAAGAAATTTGGCTTTGTTCTATAAGCTGTTTCACTGTGTGTTCCAAAAGCTACCAAAGTTGGCATCCATGCCATTTTATATCTTCTCCAGTTCAATTGATTTAACTTCAATTGCATCTCCAACATGTTATATTCTGAACGTGCAGCATAGTTAGCTTTGTTGCCGCTGTTAACTTTGTTTGTATCACCCAAAGCCAAAGAGTCGCTTAACACGATGCTTTCACTCATGGCCGCGCCCATTTGAAATTTAAGTAAGTATTCGGTTAGCTCTACCAATTTAGTGATCTTCTCTTTTTCAGATAACATATTGTTGTATACCAAAGTCACGCGATCCACATCAAGCTTTTCTACCACTCCATTTTGGTGCATCAATTCGATATCATCCTTTAGTTTTTTAATTCTTACTAGCTGAAGATCCAGGAATTTCGCTCTTTCTCTTGAAACAAGCACATTGTAATAAGCCTTACTTACGTTTACCGTAGTTTCAATTTTAGAACGGTTTACGTTTAATTGCGACAATTCTGAATATGCTTTAGATGCTTGCAAAGCCACTATATAATCGTTGCTAAACACTATTTGCGATACAGTAATACCTGCTGAAGAGTTGAACTGAATACCGAAACGCACAGGCACAAACATATCAGCCGGTGCCATTGGATTAAACGCCTTGGCAGGAATAACGCTAGTTGGAATATTCAAAAAATTATTCATATCAGCACTACCCCCAATCTGCGGCAAACCAATACCTCTAATTTCCTTTCTCTTCATATCGGCCAATTGCTGGTCGACTATAGAATTTAAATACGTGGCATTGTTGGCCAACGCATAATCAATTGCCCCTTGTAAGGTATAGGCGTTCTGTGCGTTACTTCCCAGAGCAACACAAAGCAAAACCGATGTAATTATTCTTTTCATCTGTGTTAGTTAGATTATATACTTAATAGACTTTCTACAATTTGTTTGTTGGCCTCACTAAAGCCGGGCTCACTCTTATTGTTGTTCCAAAATTTAGCGATCTCCTCTCTTCCTTTTTCGGTCGCCATTCCGTTTACATGGTATTTAACCATTTCTCTACACACCTCACCGAAATTATATTTGTTGGGAGGAAAGACAGAAGCATCGAAAACCATATCGATCTTACTCAAGTAGAGTTTGGCAATTACCTCAACATCAAAGTCATTTCTATATAGGCCTTGAGCTATACCTTTCTTTATATTGTTGGTTGTAGTTTGATATAAAAAGCCTGTTTTAGTGAAATCATTAAAAAGAGTCCATGCTTCTTTATAATACTTAGCCAAATCATGGTGTAATGATGGGTGCATCATTCTTAAATGTCCGATGTGATAAGAACTCAATTCCCACAATTCTTCCACTGCTCCCAAATTTCTGCCTAAAATCGCCGCTAAAACCTTAGTGTCGAAATCGAGTCTCCATTTCATCGACTTAGTCACCAATTCGGGGCGATTTTTTACGTATTTGTACAAAGTCTTCTTAGAAATCTTCAATTCCTTCGCCATATCATCCATGGTAATATTTTTAATCCCCTGCTTCATGTAAACCTCTACAGTTCTACGATACAAATTGAATTCCTGATTTTCCATTGTGTAGCTTTTTTTAAAATGTGCCCAAATGTAGGCGAAAATAGTTGCCGACACAATAGTTTTATTGATTCGTTTCCGTGAATTAAAATTTAGGGGCGGTGAAGAAGCAAATAAAGGAGGTGGCCGACAGTAAAATTTTTATTAAAAGATTAATTTTTCAAAATAAGAATTTAAAACGGAGGGTTATTTCTTAAATTCGCGCCATGGCAACAAACGAAGACAAATTAAAAACGATTATTTCGCACGCTAAAGAATACGGCTTTGTATTCCCATCGAGCGAAATTTACGACGGATTAAGCGCAGTATACGACTACGGTCAGCTTGGTTCTGAATTGAAATTTAACATTAAAGAATATTGGTGGAAAGCCATGGTGCAAATGCACGAAAATATTGTTGGTATTGATGCCGCAATATTTATGCATCCTACCACTTGGAAGGCATCGGGACACGTTGATGCGTTTAACGACCCATTGATTGACAATAAAGATTCAAAGAAAAGATATCGTGCAGATGTTTTGATTGAAGAATACATTGCCAACAAGCTAGAATCTAAAATCGAAAAGGAAGTAGAAAAAGCAAAAGAGCGCTTTGGAGATGCTTTCGATGAAAAACAATTTTTAGCTACCAACGCACGAGTGCTTGAATATCAAAAGAAGATTGATGAAATCAATGCTCGATTCAAAAAAGCATTGGAAGATTCAAACATGGATGAGATGAAACAAATCATTGTTGATTTGGAGATTGCTTGTCCGATTAGCGGTACTAAAAACTGGACAGAAGTTCGTCAGTTCAACCTAATGTTCGCCACCGAAATTGGTTCTTTGGCAGAGGGAGCAAACAAAATTTACCTTCGTCCCGAAACCGCCCAAGGTATTTTCGTGAACTACCTTAACGTACAAAAAACAGGTAGAATGAAGATTCCTTTTGGTATTGCGCAAATAGGAAAAGCTTTTCGTAACGAGATTGTTGCACGTCAGTTCATCTTTAGAATGCGTGAATTCGAACAAATGGAAATGCAATTTTTTGTAAAGCCAGGCGAACAAAAACAATGGTACGAATACTGGAAAAATGCGCGTTTAAGATGGCATAAAGCTTTGGGCCTACCCGAAGAAAAATACCGTTACCAAGATCATCTTAAAACTGCTCACTACGCCGATGCTGCTTGCGACATCCAATTCGATTTCCCAATGGGATTCAAAGAATTAGAGGGTATTCACTCTCGCACCAACTTCGATTTAAGTGCGCATCAAGAATATTCAAAAAAGAAATTACAATATTTCGATCCCGAATTGAATGAAAACTATGTTCCCTATGTTGTAGAAACATCGGTGGGCTTAGATAGAATGTTCTTGTCGATATTATCTGCATGCCTAAAAGAAGAACCTTTGGAAGGTGGCGAAACAAGAACAGTATTGAGCTTACCTCCTTTCTTAGCTCCTTATAAAGTAGCAGTTTTCCCATTGATGAAAAAAGATGGTTTGCCAGAAAAAGCAAAAGAAATTTTAAATCAATTGAAATTCTCTTTCAACTGTGCTTATGAAGAGAAAGATGCTATTGGTAAGCGTTATAGAAGACAAGATGCTTATGGAACTCCTTTCTGTGTTACTGTTGACCAAGAAACATTAACCGATAATATGGTGACTATTCGTGATCGCGATACCATGAAACAAGAACGTGTTGCTATCGATCAATTGGAAAGAATCATCAGAGAAAAAGTAGACATTTCTAGTGCCTTGAGAAAAATATAATGGAAGAAAACGACAATCCCAATAGTGAGCATAAGGCCAATAAAATGAGTTTCCTCGAACACCTTGAGGTGCTTCGTGCTATATTGGTTCGCTCGATTATTGTAATTTGTGTTTTCACAGTTATTGCATTTGCATACTCTGATTATATCTTTGATAAAATCATTTTAGCACCTACACACATTCACGATTTCCCAACTTACAAAGTGATGTGTCAGGCATCACAATGGTTGGGTCCGGTTGCACCATGGTTAGGTGTCGACCCAACAGCTGGATGCATTGAGTCCTTCCCTTTTCAACTAACCACCAACACGATGGGCGGAGATTTCATGGCAGTAATGCTGGTAGCTTTTATCTTTGGATGTATCGCTTCTGCTCCCTACTTGTTTTGGCAAATTTGGTCTTTTCTAAGGCCTGCATTACGTGAGAAAGAAGTAAAAAAGGCAAAAGGATTTGTGTTTTGGACATCCATTCTTTTCTTCTTGGGTGTGGCTTTTGGATACTATGTAATTAGTCCGCTTTCCATCAGTTTCTTAGGAACTTTCTCTGCCCATAAAGACATTGTAAAATTACCAACATTAAATTCATACATGGGTGTTTTGGCTTCCACCACCTTGGCCACTGGTGCTGCATTTGAGCTACCAATTGTGATTTATTTGTTATCTAGTATCGGACTCATCACGCCTGAGTTTTTGCGCAAATTTAGAAAGCACTCTGTGGTTGTGATACTAATTGTAGCAGCCATCATCACACCACCCGATGTGTTTAGTCAGATCGTAGTAAGCATACCTCTATACTTATTGTATGAAATTAGTATCTTGCTATCGGCGATGGTACAAAAACGAAAAGAAAAAGCAGCATAGGTCATGATTCTATCTACAAGAAATCTAGTTAAAACTTACAAAGGAAGAACCGTTGTGAACGACGTTTCTGTTGAAGTAAAACAAGGTGAAATTGTAGGATTATTGGGACCAAATGGCGCAGGTAAAACCACCTCATTCTACATGATAGTGGGCTTCATTCGTCCCGACCAAGGCAACGTGTTTCTCGATGATGTTAACATCACCAAGCTGCCCATGTACAAAAGGGCTAAAATGGGTATTGGCTATCTACCACAAGAAATTTCTGTTTTCAGAAAAATGACGGTGGAAGACAATTTGAAGGCCATTTTAGAGATGACCAAGCTCACTAAAAAGGAGCAGCAGTTTAAGCTAGAAACCTTGCTTGATGAATTTGGTTTACAGAAAGTAAGAAAGAACAAAGGAGAGGTTTTATCGGGCGGTGAAAAAAGAAGAACCGAAATCGCTCGTTGCTTAACCGTTGAGCCGAAGTTTATATTATTAGACGAGCCATTCGCGGGTGTTGACCCTATTGCGGTTGAAGACATTCAAAACATTGTGAACGGCTTAAAAGAAAAGAATATTGGTATTTTAATTACCGATCACAACGTGCAAGAAACATTGCACATCACCAACAGAGCTTACTTACTTTTTGAAGGTAAAATTTTGAAAACGGGCACGGCAGAAGAATTGGCGGCCGATGAGCAAGTACGAAGAGTGTATCTCGGACAAAATTTTGTGTTGAGAAAAAACTCCTAGTAAACTAGTTTTTGAGAAAAGCTTTGATTACCGCTCAATACTCTAACAAAATATACTCCTTGAGCAATTGAAGCTGCATCAAAATGCACGGTTTGAGCTGCTAAATTCTTATTTAAAATATCTGAATATATTAGTTTTCCGTTCATATCGAAAACCTCAACACCTGTTAAGTTTTCGCCATTGATAGAGATGGTGTTGTCACCCGATTTGAACAAAGAAATTGCTTGTGCATTACCCAATGAAATGGTATTAGAATAAGAGGTTGTGCCATCAAAATCTACTTGCTTTAATCTGTAGTAAACCGTTCCATTGAATGATCTCTCATCAAAGAAGCTGTAATTATTGATTTGGTATGATGTGCCTTGTCCGGCAACATATCCAATAGTGATGAAACTAATTCCATCTTCAGAATATTGAATTTCAAAATGATCGTTGTTAATCTCACTGGCTGTAGTCCAAGTCAATAAATTGCCTCCTTGCTCCTTGCTGACATCAAATGAAACTAGATTAACGGGTAAAGTTCCAGTGTTACTCGACACCAAATTATCAATGTACATCATTTGTGAGTTAGATATACCTGTATTTTTAGGTTTGGTAACATCATTACTTCCTGCCAAATTAAATACAAATTTAACCACAGAAGTTGCCGAAGGAGTTAAAGATTTGGTGGTAGCCAAAGCAGAAATATCTAACGATACATTGTTCCAAATACCATCACTGTATGGAGCTTGATTCATAGGGATATAAGTTCCTGTTGATCCATAAGTATAACCACCGTCTACCGATAAATACACCATGATAGAATCCCAGTACTGTCCTACTCCACCACCGGTTCCCCAATCCACAATTGAAAAGCCAACCGTAACACCTGTTTTATTTGATAAATTCAAGCCTAACATAGCCATTTGCTTTTGATTACCACCAATTGCAGATGTATTGTAAACACCCAATCCACCTCCAGATGTTGTATTTCCATTAGCATCAGTCGTAGTTCCAAATTGCGGCCAAGCACCCCCTGCGCTTACAACAGCAACAATACTTGAAGCATTTGTTGTTCTCGCAGCCCAGTTTGTTCCTAAAGAACTCGTGAAATTATCGCTTAATGGCAAGGAACTATAGGTAACAGTTGGAGGAGTTACAGTTGTGAATGTTGCATCACTTCCATAAGAAGTACCACAGTTGCTTGTAACATATGCTCTATAATAATAAGTCGTTCCACCAGTTAAACCCGATACAACCACAGAATAACCTCCCGATGCCGTTGAACTATGGGTCGCTACACTATTTGACAATGTTGGATTTGCACTTGTACTGTAAACTATACCTTTTGCAGTGATTGTTGTTCCAGAACCCGCTGTAACGGTACCCCCTAAGGTAGCAAAGTTTACATCTACTGTGCTCGAAGATCCAGTAGTTACAGTGTGTAAGGTATAAATGCTAAAAGCAGTAGTTCTGTAATAATAGCTTGTTCCAATTTTTACATAAGGGTAAACGTAGTATCGCTGACCAGCAGTTAAGCCTGTAAGTGTTGCTGTAAAACTTGAAGATGTTGCTAAAGAACCCGAAATAGTATAGTAAGTACCTGTTCCCGATGCGCCGGTTGTTGGAGAGGTTAAAGTAAGTGCAGATGTATGGTATAAAAAGCCGTATTCAGAAGTGGCTCCATTTGTATTCGCTGATAATGTTGAAGTTAAAACACCTACAGAAGACGTAGTGATTAATGTTCCATCATTTGTGATTGCTGATAGTGTAGTTGCTGCAAAAGATACAGCACTCATCAACAAGCTTAAAACACACATAACGCGTGCTTTTTTGGTCATAGCAAGATGCAATATTGCTACTTTTTTACCCATTTTGTTCATTTTTTACCCTTTAAAACCCCGATGCAATTTTAGTGATTAAACGAACCCGTGTAAAGGAAACAGCTTCTTAATATGTAAACACCGTTTGCCTACCGACCAATAGCCACTTTTTATCGGCGAATGTAAATTGTGTTCTCTTAAATGAATAGCTTTAAGCCAGTTTGCAACCGATAAAGGGCAAAATAAAATCGGCAAATGAAAAATTTTGAAGTATGTAGCAGAGGGATAAAAGAGATTACTTAGCGCCCTTAATCATCTTATTGTTAATAATGCTCAACAGCAAGTACAAAACAATTATTAAAGGCATCGCCTGTAATTGAAGCAACACAATCATAAGCAAACACAAGAGCAAGAATATGTACTTAATCTCATTTCCTTTGAAAGCAAAGTTCTTAAACTTTAGCGCAAAAAGAGGGATTTCTGAGATCATAAAATAGCAGAAGAGCGGAATGCAAATGAGAACCAATAAAGGAACAATATGGATGTAATTGCTGTCGACTAAAACTAATGATGAGAAAAACAGCGCATTTGCTGGTGTTGGCAAGCCTATAAAACCTAATGACTGTCGCGGATCATTGTTGAATTTTGCTAAGCGAAGAGCAGAAAATAACGGAATCAAAAGCGCAAGATAATGCAAGTAATAAGAGTCTAAACTGGTAAGACTAAAATACAATTTCAAATACTGCAGAACGATAAAACCTGGAGCCACACCAAAAGTAACCACATCTGCCAATGAATCTAAATCCTTTCCAATTGGAGTAGTTATCTTCAAAAGTCGTGCAGCAAACCCGTCAAAAAAATCAAATACAGCCGCAAGAACAAGTAAGCCAAATGAAATCAAAAAAACGCTTTGAGTATCCCTTAATCCAATGGTAAAAACCAACTTTATCGCCAAACACCCACAAATTAAATTGCACAGCGTTAATACATTTGGTAAATTGAACAAGTTCTTCATTGACGTTCTTTCAGCGAACAAATTAAATAAAATATCTTTACTTTAGTCGCGTTAGTCGCTTTAAATAATTTCATGCAAAAATATTTCTTATACCTATTAGCCCTTTGCGGTGTGCTTTTACAAAACGAGTCAAAAGCACAAGTGGCTAGAAAATACAGCAATGAATTTTTAAATTTAGGCGTTGGAGCCGCTGCATTTGGTATGTCAAATGCAAACACTGCCCTAGTAGGTGATGTTACTGCTGGGTATTGGAATCCGGCCGGATTAACCCGCCTAGAAAACAAATTGGAAGTTAGCTTGATGCACTCTTCTTACTTTGCGAGTATTGCGCAATATGAGTACGGTGGTTTAGGGTTTAAAATTAACGACGAATCGGCGGCTGGCATCACTTTTTTAAGATTTGGTGTAGACAACATCCCCAACACTGCCGAACTCATCGATGCTAATGGTAATATCGATTACGACAGAATCACTTCCTTTTCGGCCAACGATAATGCTTTCATCTTTTCTTATGCCAGACAACTAGGTGCTGTAGACGGATTAAGCATTGGTGGTAATGCCAAAGTAATTTATCGTAAAGTGGGCGATTTTGCAAACGCTTGGGGCTTTGGCCTTGATGCAAGCGCGCAATACAAAATGAATAATTGGTTATTTGCTGCTATGGCTAGAGATGTTACATCGACCTTTAGCGCTTGGACTTTCAACCTCGACCAATTTAAAGATGTGTTTGCAGCTACAGGCAATGAAATGCCTTCGAGCAGCATTGAAATTGCTTTGCCAAGATTGATTCTTGCCGCGGGTTATCAATTCACCATTAAAAAAGACTTTGGAATTTACCCTGAAATAGATTTAGACATGACCTTCGACGGTAAAAGAAATACTGTTGTATCGTCTAACTTTACCAGCATTGACCCTCACCTAGGTTTGCAATTGCACTATAAAAACATGCTTTTCTTTCGCGGAGGTATAGGCAATTTTCAAAAGGAATTAAACATCGATGGTGATGAACAGTTTACAGCCCAGCCTACCATAGGTGTTGGTATCAAAATTAAAAGAATTGCGTTAGACTATGCATTAACCAACGTTGGCGGTGGCAGCGCTGCGCCATACTCCAATGTTTTTTCACTCAAAATAGGTATCAACAAACAGTAATTATGATTAAAAAGTTACTTTATTTCTTTTTGCTTATTTCTGCTGGTTTGGTAGCTCAATCGGGCACCAATAAATGGATTGATTATACCAAGCCTTATTTCAAATTTCCAGTATTAGAAGATGGCATGTATAAAATCACAAAAGCTGCATTTGCCAATGCCGGGCTTCTTGCTATTTCTACAGAACGTATTCAAGTTTTTGCAAGAGGCGAAGAACAGTATATCTATGTTGAAGATGGAGGCGACCAACAATTTGATGACGGCGATTATATTTTAGTATATGGTAAAAAAAATGATGGCTATTTCGACCAACAACTTTACGATACAGCTGTAGATAATCCAAACCCATATTACTCTCTGTACAACGATACCATTTATTACTTCGTAACTTACAGCAACTCTACCAACAACAAAAGATACGATCAAGATATCGACAATAATTTTGGTGCACACACCCCATCTCCCTATTTCACCTTCACCGATTATAAAAGCTATCATAGTCAGTACAGCGGCGGTACCACAACTTCAGTTAAAACTTACTATCCTAAATATACCAGAGGAGAAGGATGGGTGGGCCCATCCATTAGATTTCGTAGCAATAACGTTTTCTTAGATTCCATTGAAACACCCCACTACAACTCAGCTGGTGGATTGCCTACATTTGAACTTACTGTTGCCGGTTTAACCAATGACCCATCAACCATAGGAGATCATACTTTTCAACTGTATTACAACGATATTTTACAAGTAGACAGCACTTATGAAGGCCATCATTCCTTGCTGCTTAACTATGCCATTCCGGCTAATAAATGGGGTAGCAATTCGAAAATTAAATTGGTTGCCGACCCAAACACTTCCTATTCAGAAGACAGAAGTGCTGTAGGATACATCAAAGTAACCTATCCGCGATCTTTTAACATGGCCAATGCGACTTCCATGTACATGAAGGTGTATAACGGCACCAATAAAGCGCTACTCGAAATTTCTAATTTCAATGCTCAAAACACTGAAGCATACCTTTTCGACCTCACCAATCATCTTAAAATTTCAATTCTTAAAAGTGGCGCTTTGTACAAAGCCTTAGTACCCAATACAGTTGCCAATGTTAAAGATTGCTACCTTACCAGTGATGCCGCCTGTATCACCATCAATTCATTAGAACCAGCAAATGGCTCTAGTAAATTCTTTACCAATTTTAAGGACTCTTCTCTCACGCATTTCAATTACGATTATTACATCATCAGCACCAAAGAATTTTCTGCAGAAACCCAAGCGTACAAAACATATAGAAATAGCAGCGGATATAAGGCAGCTGTAGTAGATATCGACGAACTATACTTGCAGTATGCCGATGGTATTAAAAAACATCCATTGGCTATTCGCAATTTCGCCAAAGACATGGTAAAAAACTGGGGCATAGCTCCACCTAAATACTTCTTTTTGGTAGGGAAATCGGTACAGCCAGGTCATCCTGATAATGTAAATAACTCAAACAGTATTAGTTTATCTTCGCGCCAAAATGCAGCCAACTACGCACTAAATAAAGTGCCTACTTATGGTCACCCGGGCTCAGATGTGTACCTCACTTCACACCTTAGCGACACAGCACACTATGAATCAGAAATTCCTATTGGTAGAATCGCTGTTACTACAGGCGCTGAAATATTAGATTACCTCGACAAAGTGAAAGAGTATGAATCAAATCCGACCGCTTTTTGGATGAAAAGAGTGATGCATTTTGGCGGAGGAACCGATAAAGCTCAAGGAAGCATTTTTGCCTCATTCTTAAATGAATTCAAAGCAACCATTGAAGACACTTTGTACGGAGGTAAGGTAAATACCTACCTCAAAAACACCACCGACCCTCTGCAAATGAATCTCTCTGATTCCATTCGATCGAACATTAACGACGGAACATCATTGATGACATTTTTCGGCCACGCCTACGGAACTGGTTTCGATCAAAATATCGACGTGCCTAGTGCCTACAATAACAAAGGTAGATATCCCCTCATTTTAGCCAACTCTTGTTTGATAGGTAACATACACCTACCCACCACCAATAGCGGTAGTGAACAATGGGTTTTTGAACCAGATAAAGGTGCCATCGGATTTCTTGCCTCTGTATCACTGGGTATCCCCGATCAGCTGCACTCTTATTCTGGCTTTTTCTACAAAAATTTATCTGTAAAACACTATGGCGAAGGTTTAGGTAACTTAGTTCGACACACCATCATGGATGTTCAAAAAACCGACGCTGTATTTAATTATACCACGCCTGCTGTGCAAGATGTATGCATGTTAATGACTCTTCATGCCGATCCAGCAATTGCATTAAACACACATGAGAAGCCCGATTATACCATTTATGGTCCAAACGGACTATCGCAGCCAATGGTGACTGTAAACCCTCTTCAGGTAAGTACACAAGATGAAAAGTTCACCATTACTGCCACTATTTCTAACATTGGAAAAGCGGTTGGAGATTCGATTGACATTAGACTTATTAGAAAATTTCCTTCAGGGTCTCAAGATTCTATTTACATCCAAAGGATTGCTGGTGTTCGCTTTCAAAGCGTTGTTACCTTCACTTTACCGGTAGATATTCTTAACGGCGTTGGCATCAACAATTTTACAATAGATATTGATTGCTACTACAAAGTTGCTGAGTTAGACGATGTAACAAACAACACCTATAGCTTCAGTGTTAACATTAAGTCGGCCGACATTTCTCCTATCTATCCATACAATTACGCTATTGTTCCTACTAAAGCAACTCCACTTAAAGCCTCTACCAGCGATCCCTTGGCCATTTCAAGAAAATATGTTTTTCAAATTGATACTTGTAAGAACTTCAATTCTCCTTCACTTTACACAGCTAGCGTTACAAGTACGGGTGGGGTGGTTGAGCTAAATCCCACACAAGACCCCAACTTGTATCTTTTCTATAATAACTTTCCAACCGCAACCACATTGGCAACTCCAACAGTTTTCTTTTGGAGAGTAAGTCTTGATTCTTCATACACACATTCGTTTAACTGGAAAAATTCAAGTTTTCAATATGTACAAAATAAATCGGGATGGGGCCAAGCTCATTTTCAGCAATGGGAAGAAAACAATTTCCACTTCTTATCTGCGAACAGTGTTAGTAGAAAATTCAGTTTCTTAAATCACATTCGCGAATTATATGTACAAACTTCGGGGTTTGCAGGAAGCACAAACTATGTTTCTAACTTATGGCGATTAGATGGATCCTTGAAAGGATATTGGAAATGGTCGTACAACAATGATGCGCGTTCCACCACCAACCTCTTTCAAGTTGCTGTGATTGACCACACAACCCTTGAACCATGGGAAGTTGAATTCAAACCAGATTACAATCAAATTAATAGTCCGAACGAAGATCTCCTCAATGCTCCCCCATATGGCCAATATACCTATTGGTACCAAACAGGATGCAACGATCAAGGCGCAAAAGGTGGCTATTTCAAAGGAATAAACGACCTTATCGCAGCAGCGCAAGACAGTGATTACATTGCTTTGTATACTTATCGCCAAAGCAACTTTAAAGAATTGTTTAATAATAGAGGGGCCGATGGAAATACATTCAAAGTAAACTTACAGGCGCTGGGGGCCGATGTAGATTCACTTTCAAAATTCGCTACCAATTGCGAAGCTTATCCATACATCATCATCGCTCAAAAAGGCAATCCAAGCTTTGCAAAACAAACTTGGGGAGTAAACGACTACTCTGAAATCTCTGTTACTGCCGACTTAAAAAATTACCTAAAGACAGGTTCGGTGCAAAGTAACCTAATAGGCCCGTCAAAAGGGTGGAATGCCTTTTATTGGGAAGCCAATAGTGATGAAGTAGGTAATGTTAAAGATACGCTGCGAGTAAATGTTTATGGAATTGATGTAAATAACCATGAGGTTTTAATTCATTCATATGTTGGAGCTCAAGGAAGTGATTTAAATTTTGATACCATTGCCAATGCAGCAACTTATCAATATTTAAGATTAGAAGCATACTTAATCGACGATTCTTTGCATACTCCTTATCAGCTAAAAAGATGGCAAATTGTATTCGATGAAATTCCAGAATTAGCATTAAATGCTAAGGCTAACTATTCTATCAATGCCGACTCTCTGCAAGAAGGAAATAACTTGCGTGTTACCATTGCGATAACGAATGTTTCTACTGTGAACGCCGACTCAGTACAAGTGGTTTACTGGTTTATAAACAACAATACCACCAAAGGTTTAACTTATAGAATGTTGCCTCCTTTGGCTGCCGGACAAACATACATCGACACCTTTTTTGTGAACACCATGAGCATCAACGGCGAAAACAGATTGTGGTATGAAATCAATCCTTATACCGGTCCGAAAGCTTGGCAAATCGAACAATTCCATTTCAACAATATTTTAGATTTGCCATTTAAGGTTTATCCCGACAAACAAAATCCATTGCTCGATGTAGCCTTCGATGGAATTCATATTCTAAATGGAGATATTGTTAAACCTCGTCCTCATGTTTCCATTTCTTTGAAGGATGAAAATCCATACTTATTACTCGATCAAAAAGGATTATTCACCATTAAAATCAATCGTTTAACAAATACCGGCTTGGTTGATTCAACCTACACCTTAGATACTACCCAATTTAAATTGGTAACCGCAGGAACAGCCAATAACAATCGTTGTGTAATCACTTTTGATGGCGACTTTTGGAAGGCTGGAAAATACGAATTGATTGTAAAAGCTATCGACCGCTCTGCCAACAAATCGGGTGATGGTGATGGAACATCTGAATACAGAATTCAATTTGAAGTGGTATTAAAATCTACCATCACAGAAGTGCTAAACTGGCCTAATCCATTTACCACAAGCACTCAGTTTGTATTCACATTAACTGGCTCTGAAGTGCCCGATGATTTTAGAATTGAAATCATGAACATCAGCGGAAAAATAGTGAAGCAAATTACCAAAGAAGATATTGGCCCTATCAACATTGGAAGAAATATCACTCAGTACAAATGGAATGGAACCGATGATTTCGGCGACCCTCTTGGTAATGGTGTTTATCTATACCGCGTAATTGCTAGAATCAATGGTCAAAATATTGAAAACAGAGAGGTGAGTATTTCTACCACCACTGGTCCAAGTACTTTAGAAGCCGAATACTTTAAACAAGGTTGGGGCAAACTTTATATCATGAGATAATGCTTCAAAAGTTTAAATATTCTCTCTTTTCCATTCTTTCGGGTTTATTAATCGCATTGGCTTTCCCTCCTTTCGACTTCACTTTAGGCGCCTTTGTTGGCTTAGTGCCTTTGTTGTATATCGAACATAAACTGTTCGAGAATGGCGCAAGTAAATGGAAGGTTTTTGGCTACGCTTACCTCACCTTTTTTGTATGGAATTTAACCTGCTGCTGGTGGATTTATTACGCCGCGCAATTAGGCGGAGTTGCCTTTGAGGTGCTTGCCAACAGCTTGCTTTTTGCTTTATTATTCTTGCTTTTTCATGTGGTGAAAAAACAAATCTCTAAGCCTTTGTGGCCACTTGCCTTCATCGCGCTTTGGCTTAGCTTAGAGTTCCTTCATTTTCAAAATTGGGAATTGTCGTGGCCTTGGTTGAGCCTTGGTAATGTGTTTGCCAACCGACCTTATCTTATTCAATGGTATGAATACACCGGAGTTTTAGGCGGTAGCGCCTGGGTATTGGGATTGAATTGGATGCTATATTTATGTGTTGTAGAATGGCGAAGTGCAAAGAGTTTTAATACACATGTTTTTAGAAGATTGATCAACGCCGATTTCTTATTGTTAGCGCCCATAGTTATTTCTGCTGCCATTTACATGACCTACGCAGAAGAAGTGAATCCTGTTAATGTGGTGGTGGTGCAGCCCAACATTGATCCCTACGGCGAAAAATTTGGCAGTATGAGTCCGGCACAACAAATGGAAAAAGCCATCAAGCTAGCTACCCCAAAAATCAGCGATTCTACCCAATATGTAGTACTGCCCGAAACCGCTATTCAAGGAGATCAATGGGAAGACAGATTAAATAAATCAAAAGAAGTAGCCATACTTTCTTCCTTGCTTGAAAAGAACAAGAAACTAAATATTGTAAGTGGTATATCGTCTGCAGCAATGGTAGCTCCAAAAGACAAAGAAAACATTCCTACCTCCTACCGTAAATTTAGTGATGCCGATGAATACTACGAATACTACAACGCTGCAGTGCAAATCGATAGTTCATTCACTTTTCCCATGTACCATAAATCTCTATTGGTGATGGGTGCAGAGCGCGTTCCTTTTGAAAGTATGTTTCCTTCGCTGAAAGAATTATTACGCGATTTTGGAGGAACATCGGGTACTTTAGGTTCGCAAAAACACCGCAGCAACTTCACGTCAATTGATGGCAAAATTCAAGTAGCACCTATCATATGCTACGAATCTATTTACAGCGATTATGTTACCGAATACGTGCGCAAAGGAGCCAATCTTTTGTTCATTGTAACCAATGATGGATGGTGGCAAGATACACCGGGCTACAAACAACATTTTGCTTACGCTAGAATTCGTGCCATTGAAAACAGACGAAGTGTTGCTCGTTCGGCAAACACTGGCATATCGGGCTTTATCGATCAAAGAGGAAACATCATTAGCAATACCGAATGGTGGAAAGACGATGCTCTTTCTGCTACGATCAATGCGAATAACAAAGAAACTTTATTCACTAAATTTCCTTACATCTTTGGAACAGTTGCTGTGATTTCTACCTTCGTCTTGCTGCTTATTTCAGTAGTGATGATTTGGAGAAAAAAATCTTCGAAATAAATAAGCGCCTTTCTTTATCTTTGCCCCATGAGTCAACAACGTTATACCATTACCACGGCTTTGCCTTATGCAAACGGACCCCTGCACCTCGGACACGTAGCGGGAGTGTACATTCCGGCCGATATATATGTGCGCTATTTACGCGCAAAAAATGAAGATGTAATTTTTATTGGTGGTACCGATGAACACGGCGTACCCATCACCATCAAAGCAAAAAACGAAGGCGTTACACCTCAACAAGTGGTGGATAAATACCACAAAATCATTGGTGATTCATTGAAACAATTGGGCATCACCTTAGATGTTTTCTCTAAAACAACTTCTAAACAACACTACAAAACTGCTTCTGATTTATTCAAAAAATTAGAAGGAGAAGGTGCTTTTACCGAACAAGTAACTGAACAATATTACGACGAAGCCAACAATCAATTTTTGGCCGATAGATACATTACAGGAACTTGCCCAAATTGCGCAAACGAGAAAGCCTACGGCGATCAATGCGAGAAATGTGGCTCTACCCTCAACGCTACCGATTTGATCAATCCTAAGTCGGCATTAAGTGGAAACAAACCTGTACTTAAACAAACCAAGCATTGGTTCTTGCCTCTTGATAAATTTGAACCTTGGTTGAAACAATGGATTTTAGAAGATCACAAAGATTGGAAAACCAATGTTTACGGTCAGTGCAAAAGCTGGCTAGAAAGCGGTTTACATCCTCGTGCTATCACCCGAGATTTAGACTGGGGAATTCCAGTACCCGTGGAAGGTGGCGAAGGAAAAGTATTGTACGTATGGTTTGATGCGCCTATCGGGTACATCTCTTTCACGCAAGAATTATTGGCAAACGATGCTACTCGCAAATGGGAAGATTACTGGAAAAAAGACGGTAATTCTAAACTCATTCACTTCATTGGTAAAGACAATATTGTTTTCCATTGCATCATTTTTCCAACGATGTTGAAGTTGTTTGGAGATTATATTTTACCCGACAATGTTCCAGCCAACGAGTTCTTAAATTTAGAAGGAGAGAAGTTTTCTACCTCAGGAAATTGGGCGGTTTGGTTGCACGAATTCTTGGCAGATTTCCCAGATAAAACAGATGTATTGCGCTACACTTTGTGCTCTAACATGCCTGAAACAAAAGATGCCGATTTCACCTGGAAAGATTTTCAAGCAAAGAACAATAACGAGTTGGCAGCCAACTTGGGTAACTTCGTGAATCGCGCATTTGTACTCACTCACAAGTTCTTCGAAGGTGGAGTCCCTCCACTGGGAATTTTAGAAGAAATAGATAAAAACACACTTGCTCAAGCGAAAGAATTCAACACAAAAATTTCAGATAGTTTAGATAAATATCGCTTCCGTGAAGCTTTATCTGAGTTGATGAAATTGTCGAATTTAGGTAACAAATATTTGGCCGATACTGAACCTTGGAAGATTAAAGACAACAAAGAAAGAGTTGGAACCATCCTTCGTATTGCTTTGGAAATAGCTGGAAAAATAAGCATTCTAGGTTTACCATTCCTACCAGAAACCACCACGAAAATGGCAACATGGTTGGGTATTTCAAACACACAATGGAGTGATGCAGAAAAAGATATTTTGCTCACCGATGGTTTCGCTATCGCGCTTGCACAACTACTTTTCAGTAAAATTGAAGACGATGTGATTGCAGCTCAATTAGAGAAATTAAAAGCATCTCGCGAACAAGCACAACAAGCCAAAACATCTGCTGCGCCTCAAAAAGAGAATGTTACTTTCGATGAGTTTTCTAAAATGGATATCCGTGTTGGAACCATCATAGAAGCCGAAAAGGTAGCAAAAACAGCAAAATTGTTGAAGCTAAAAATTGATACTGGTATCGACCAACGCACTGTAGTTTCAGGCATTGCAGAACATTACAAACCAGAAGAAATCATTGGCAAACAAGTAACCATTCTTGTGAATCTTGCTCCACGAAACATCAAAGGAATTGAATCTCAGGGAATGATTTTGATGGCGGAGAATAGCAAGGGAGAATTGGCGTTTGTATCACCGGTGAAGGAGATGGATAATGGTGGTGGGGTGAGGTAAGTTAAACATCCTGTTCTAAAGTATGGTAGCGCTAACCAATCCCTCTTAGAGAAGAGGGGTGCGATTTAGCCTTGCGGGATGATGGGAGATGGACCTAATTCAGTAATAAAACAATTCCAGGAAAATTAAAATTCCATCTCCCGCCAACACACAAGCATTTCCACACGCCCTCTTCTCTAAGAGGGATAGTTAGTGCTCCCATTGTCCAAAAAAGTCAGCGTGAATAATTGGAAGCTTAAAGCTGTAGGAAAAGATTCAGCAAAGTTCGCTCCTATATACTTAGCAGAATGCCTAATAATCAAAACTTCATTTTGTTCTGTCTTTCAATCCAGAAGAATTGAAATCATATTTGTATTTTGTATAGATAGAATTGTAAAAATAATCAAACCAAACCCAATCTTGTTTGTTATAAAATAAAGTCTTAAATCCTATCCATGGCATATATTGATTTCTATTGGTGTAAGAAACATCAAGATTAATTCCACCAATACTACAAGCGTTTCTATTTCCTCCATATCCCCATGGATTAACCGCCAATCCAAACCCTACTGTACAATCAAAATTTTCCGATTCTACCATTACATTTAAGGATGACAATCGATGATGTCCCCCATCTCTAACTGTAGTTTTGTAAACCCAATCTAAGGAATACGATAGTCCGTAATTTATTGTAGTATTAAAACTCTGGCTTCTATAAATACCATAATCTAAAAAGAATCCCCATCTAATGCCTGAATGAAAAGTATAACCAAAAGTTAGTCCTGGAGAAAAATAATTATCGAATTTAGCGTGTGCTTTAAAAGCAAATGACAACAGAAAAAATAGAAGCAATAATTTTTTCATAATTACTTCCCCTCCAAAATCCTCTTGATCACCAACTGAGCAGAAGTCACCCTATTAGCGGCTTGTGCGATGATGATAGAATTTTCAGAGTCAATAACATCGTCGTTCACCACCACATTTCTGCGAACAGGAAGGCAGTGCATAAACTTAGCGTTGTTGGTGAGTGCCATTTTATCGGAAGAGACAGTCCATGCTGGATCTGTTGAAAGGATCTCTCCATAGGATGTGTAAGACGACCAATTTTTAGCATAGATGAAATCAGCCCCTTTAAAAGCTTCTTTCTGATTGCGCTCTAACTTCACGCCGTCCATAAATTCGGGAGCTAAGTCGTAGCCCTCAGGATTCGTCACCACGAAATCTACATCGGCGTTTTTCATCCACTCTACAAAGCTATTCGGCACTGCTTGCGGCAATGCTTTAGGGTGTGGTGCCCAGGTTAAAACTACTTTCGGACGAGCCACTTTTTTGTGTTCTTCGATGGTAATTAAATCGGCAAAAGATTGCAAAGGATGCAAGGTTGACGATTCTAAATTTACTATAGGGACACCCGCATATTTCATGAAGCTTTTCAATACTTCTTCTGAATAATCTTTTTCTCTGTCTTTTAAGCCAGCAAACGAACGAACCGCAATAATATCGCAATAAGCACCCATCACTCGTGCCGCGTCTTTCACGTGCTCTGCCGCATCGCCATTCATCACCGCGCCATCTTCCATTTCTAATTTCCATCCATCAGAACCAACGTTCATGCTAATCACACTCATGCCTAAATTGATGGCCGCTTTTTGAGTACTCAAACGCGTTCTTAAACTCGAATTGAAGAAAATTAAACCAATGGTTTTGCCTTTTCCAAGAGTAGAATAATTGGCAATATTTTTTTTCAAGTCGATAGCTTCAGCCACCGCAGCAGAAAGATTACCCGCATCTTTAACAGAAAAGAAGTGTTTCATCGCTTTCTTATACTTTTAATAATTTTTGAATTGCTTTATCTACTGCAGCGCCGTTAATTTTAGCACGCGCCTTCTTCATCTTACGTTGAATCTCTTTGTTGCACAAATTGCCGATACTGCCTTCGTGCGTATGTTTTACCGTTCTCTCCGGATTGAATTTTCCTTCTTCAATCTCTATTCCCACTTGCTTATATGCATCGCGAAAAGGAACGCCCTTGGTGGCTCTGCGATTCACTTCCTCTACACTGAAAAGGTAAACGTATTTGTCGTCTTTCAAAATGTCTTTCTTCACTCCGATATTAGGCACCATCAACAAAGCCATTTCCAAACAAGCTTTCATCTCTTTGAAAAGGTAGATGTATTTCTCTTTTAGCAATTGCAAATCGCGGAAGTAGCCTGAAGTTAAATTGCCCGTCATCATCGCCAACTCAAACTGCGCCGCCTGCATAGCATTGCACTTAGAGCGCATCAACTCAAAAACATCAGGGTTTTTCTTGTGTGGCATGATGCTAGAACCTGTAGTAAATTCTTTTGGTAAGGTGATGAAGCTAAAGTTCTGACTCATATACAAACACGCATCAGCAGCGAATTTACCTAAGGTAGAAGCCAAAGAAGCCATTGCCGCAGCAACCGTTTTTTCAGTTTTACCACGTGTCATTTGCGCATACACCACATTGTAATGCAAATCTTCAAAACCTAGCAGCTGCGTAGTTAATTTACGTTTGATAGGAAAAGAAGAGCCGTATCCTGCAGCAGATCCCAGCGGATTCTGATTCGTCATTTTGTATGCCGTTGCCAACATCTCCATATCATCGCTCAACGATTCGGCATAAGCGCCAAACCACAAGCCGAAGGAGGAAGGCATAGCTACTTGCAAATGCGTGTAGCCAGGCAACAATACATTTTTATGCGTTTCACTTTGTTTGATAAAAGCATCAAACAATTTTTGTGTAAGCGTTGCGATTTCGATGGTTTTTGCGCGACCGTATAATTTTAAATCAACCAAAACTTGGTCGTTTCGAGAACGCGCAGAATGCACTTTTTTACCTGCATCTCCCAAAGCTTTGGTTAGCAACATCTCCACCTGAGAATGCACATCTTCCACGCCTGCTTCAATAGTGAAAAGTCCTTTCAAAGCAGAGATATAAATTTTCTTGAGTTCTTTTTTAAGCTTTGGCAACTCCTTTTTTTCTAACAATCCAACCTCTGCCAACATAGTGATATGCGCCATGGTACCCAGCACGTCGAATGGAGCCAACTCTAAATCGAGCACATTATCGTTGCCAATGGTAAAAGCCTCTATGGCCTTATCAACTTTAAATCCTTTGTCCCAAAGTTTCATTTACATTTTTGCTTTGTGACAAATATCGGAAAAAAAGTGATGCATTGGCCTTACAACAAAAACCTAATCTCAGCCAATTCCCTTCCAATTTTATGAACGCCATTCAAAATGCGCTGTGTTTGAGCTGCGGAGGGTTTCTTATGCCCGATAATATACTGAGCCAACAAGCTCTGATTCATACCGATTTTCTCAGAAAGAGCTTTGGCGTTAATGACTTTATAAAACTCGAAAAACTGAGGTAAATCAAGAGTTATTTTCAAATCTTTCTCAGTGACTACTATCTCATCTTTTTCAAAATGCAAATTCAGAGCCTCTAAAATATTTGATTTTAATTGCTCCAGATTTTTTCCCACAGTGTAAACAGAATATTTCTCGGCATAAGCCGAATAACCAGTTTTTGTTTTCTCTACGATCATTACAATTTTTTTCATAACTCAACTATTTTAATCCTGCGTCCTTTAATATTTTGTTCGCTAAGCCTGTACCCACTTCCTGACTCCCATGGTTGGGAACCGTAAGCTGTTTGGGCTTATTTGGATGTTGCATAATCATGTGACTCCCTTTTTGCCGCATTACTATCCAGCCGTCCTTTTTCAAAATTCTTATTAGTTCACTGCTTTTCATAAAGGTAATATATTTATTACTTATGTCAAATATTTTTTACCTCTCCACCACCACACTTTCCTTCCAATGCTTCACAGTTCCATCTTCGTGATAATACTCTGCATACAACACATAAATTCCAGCTGGCAGTATATTGCCATTATCATCTGTTCCATTCCATTGAAATTCACCGCTGGTGCTTAAGAAAAAATCGCTGACTAATATTTTCACCAATACGCCAGAAGCATCGTACACATTGATGGTTGCTTTATATCCTGTTTTATCCAATTGATAATGAATGAGCGCAAAATCTTTGTGTCCGTCTTGGTTGGGTGTAAGTACTTTCTCTTGCAATTGAAAATCATTTGTGCTTGCAACTTCCTGCAAATACTGAGAATTCGGCAAGCCGGGCGTCGCCCAACCAATGTCTTGGGCTGCAGAATGCCATAAAGATGAATTGGGGTTAATACGTTCCAACGAGATTCCATCAACATCATCCAGCAAAATTTCATGCATATTTTCACTGTATTGAAACTCATCTACAACAGTTCCATTCGGCCACAACAACACTATATTACCTGCATCATTGTTAAGAGATGGAAGAGCAGAAATCTCAAAAATCCTTTTTTCATTGTGATTAAAATAGTTTTGCAAAATATTGTTCTTGTCTACCGAAAATGCAGCGTATTCATTAGGGAAAATGAGCAGCGGATGAGCTGAAATTTCATCTGCCACATTTAAAAATCCTTTGCTATCACGCGATGAAAAACGAAGCTGCGACAAATCAATTACTCGATTAGAACGATTGAATAACTCTACAAAATCGGCACCTTCGTTTAAAGGATTAAACAAGATTTCATTGATCACAATATCAGATTTATGCGCCGAATCTCGCAATGCGATTTTTATGTTTGAATTCAATTCATTTAATGCGCAATCTTGCACAGACATAGGCAGTTCGTAAACCACTCCCTTTTGCAAAGAATTATTGAATGACATTCTCAATACATCATTAGGGTAACTCTCATAAAACACAGAATCAATAATAGATGTAGAAGATGCCAAATATGAAACAGGCTCAGAGAAGTGCAAAACAATTTCATTTTCTGTGACATAAAAATATTCCACTTGTGGAGCCATTTCGTCGCTTATGCTTTGCGCTACCGAATTTACTTTTCCTGGTGTGCCACCTAGCAATGAGCTTGATGCTCTCCAGTTTTCCTTTCCCACACAATGATGAGTGATATCAAGCATTTCCAAGCTCCACCCTCCTTCTTCTTTAAATGGATCTCCATACCATTTACTAGAATAATTTACACTGTGAATCACCTCTTGCTTACTCGATTCTAAAATAATTTCAGCTCCTTCATTCAATAAGGTTGGTGGATTATTAAACACATAGTATTGATGCGGCTGCAAGAGAATCTTAGGGAATGTGTATGTGCTTCCATTCACTTTGAGTGTCCATGATTTTAGATTAATCAAAGAAGAAGAATTGTTGTACAATTCCAAATATTCTTGATTGGGCAAAGCAATCACAGGGTCGGGGTCGCACATTATTTCTGTAATGAGCACGTCGCCATATTTTGCAACAAAAGTATCGGGCACATATTTATCGATGATGATTTCATCAAAGAAAAACTTCCTAGCGTTGGAAGCGCTGTACTTACAATAGATTCCGAAATATCCATTACCAGAAAAATATTGAGGAATGGTATCTAGCAATTCAAAATTCTCTCCGCCAAGCGGATCGATAGAAACAATCCACTGATTGCTAAAAGGCAATATCTTAATACTCGCCTTATTATTGCTTGCCCCTGCCCAGCCTGGCGGAGCAGAAATCAATAGCGAATCTTTTTTTCCCTTTTGCTGCAAATAAAAATCGTAGGAATCTGTCGTTCCCGACTTCCCCACTTTGCAATAAATTCCATTCTGAATACTGTCTGATTGCTCATGATCGGCAAACAAATAAAACTTTAAATAATTGCTCGTGGAAGGCGAAAAAGCCATGTTCAACCAAAGCTGAAATGAATAATCATTTTGTAAATGATATGGTGCAGCTATCCACGAAGTACCAGCACCCGTTGCATTACTTTGCAGCTGCTGATTGATATTCATCATAAACTCATTGGTATCGCCTCGCCAATTAGAAAAATGAGACGCGGAAAAATCTTCGTTAAACTGGCCAGAAGCCACAGACGACAGCAAAGTCATCACAGAGATAAGCAGTGTTTTCATTAAGTATGTTTAGTTAGTATTAGCGTAAAATCTTGGGGATTTTACAGAAGTCGGTATTTTTTTCCCGAATTCGCCATAAAAGTAGTAAATTCGTCGTCCAATTTTAAACTTAAATATTTTTTTATGAAAGTAGCAGTAGTTGGAGCGACTGGATTAGTAGGCTCTCAAATGATCAAAGTTCTTGAAGAAAGAAACTTCCCAGTAACAGAATTTATTCCTGTTGCAAGTGCTAAATCGGTAGGTAAGGAATTAGCTTTCAAGGGTAAGAACTATAAGGTCGTGAGCATGGAAGATGCTATTGCTATGAAACCACAAGTGGCTATTTTCTCTGCAGGTGGAAGTACTTCAACTGAATATGCTCCTAAATTTGCTGCTGCTGGTATTACTGTTATAGACAACTCTTCTGCTTGGAGAATGGACCCAACTAAAGTTTTGTGTGTACCAGAAATCAACGCAAACATCTTAACAGCTAACGATAAAATTATTGCAAATCCGAACTGCTCTACTATTCAAATGGTAGTGGCGTTGGCCGACTTGCACAAAAAATACAAAATCAAAAGAATCGTTGTCTCTACTTACCAATCGGTAACTGGTACTGGCGTTAAAGCGGTAGAGCAATTGATGAATGAGCGCAAAGGTATTGAAGGCGAAATGGCTTACAAACACCGTATCGACTTAAACGTTCTTCCTCATATCGACGTGTTTACTGAAAACGGATACACCAAAGAAGAAATGAAAATGGTGAAAGAAACAGTGAAAATTTTTGGTGATGAGAATGTTAAAGTTACTGCAACAGCGGTTCGTATTCCAGTGATGGGCGGACACAGTGAGAGCGTTAACGTTGAGTTTGAAAACGAGTACGACTTAAACGAAGTAATTGAAATTTTGAAAAAAACAAAAGGTGTTATCGTGAAAAACGACAACGCCAATTTCGATTACCCAATGCCTAAAGATGCGCACAACAGAGATGAAGTATTTGTTGGTAGAATTCGTCGCGATGAAACTCAACCTAAAACTTTAAACCTTTGGGTAGTTGCCGATAACCTTAGAAAAGGTGCTGCTACCAATGCAGTTCAAATTGCCGAGTACCTTGTTGAAAAAGGCATCTTGAAAGAAGAAGTTTTAGCGTAAGCTACAACTATAAAATGCAAATCCCTGCCGGCAAACACCAGCAGGGATTTTTTTTGTGAAATCAACAGTCGCTTAAACGCAATATTTAGCGATTTACAATTTCTGAAATAATCAAGAAAGACCTTATGATTCTCGAAAATTCAAATATTAAACAGTTAGTGGAGGAGAAATCAATTGAACTATTCTAAATTTTCTTGGCATTCTTCTTTGCCAATCTTTTCTCTTCCTTTTCGATCTTTTTGTTGAGATCGTCTATTTTCTTTTGAATAAAATTAGATAGACCTTTTCCCTTGATGGTATCTAACTTTTGAAATTGCGCTTGCGACTCCATATAGACTGTTCGCGCATGCTTCATCTCTTCTAAAGAAAATTTTCTTTTGCGTTGCTTTTTCGCGTCCAGCAACTCTTCGGCATGCCAGTACAACATCTCCCCTACAATGTATTTGTTTTTCGGATTGAACTGATACGCCGACACCGCGCTAGCCAGTATTTGTTGGTCTTCTGGAAGCAACAACCTGCTGTTAAGCGTATCGGTAATGTTGTAATTGGTGTCGTACAAAGCCTTCGATAGCGACTTTTTACTTTGTCTTCTGTACTTAAAAAACTTATAAGTAATAGGCGTTGGAATGAGCTGCATTGCTGGATCGGCAGGCAAATGCTTTTGCATGAAATAAATAGGATGACCTAAAAAATAATAGGTGTTAATCCTTTTTCTACATTTCTCCTTTACAGTATAATTTTTCATTCCCCACGTTGCATCTAACAAATACCAAGTAGAATCTATTCGCAGTGCATTCCAAGCATGAGAAGTCTTTTTGCGATGTGGTTCATGCCATTTCTGCTTGGTATATCCCGTAATGTATAAACAAGGAATATTGTTCATCTTACACAACACTCTAATGAATTCCGACACATCTCCGCAAACCCCTTTTTTACCAGTAAGAAGTTCTTGCGCCGACAATTGCTTTGTTTTTTCCTTCTTCTTTATCTTCTCGTATTTCTCCCAATCGTAAATTAAAAACTGTCCCACAAACATGTACATCGCACGCACTTTTTCATAATCATTCTTAGAAATGGAATTGATGTAAGCATTCAAATCTTCAATTTTACGCATCTTGTTTTTAGGCATGTAAACAATAAGCGTATCGATATTTTTAAAATCGCCATGAATGTGCGTATCGTAAAATCGATAGCCTGCAAAACGAAAACTGGTGTCGATTCCTGTGATTATTGAATCTTGCGCAAAAAGAGATTGCACGACAAGAAAAACAATAATAAGTAACTTCAATTTCATTAGAGAAAAATATTTTGCTTAAGGCTTAGCGCAAATATAAATTAATACTCTAATGGTTTATAATTTGAGTAGAGCAATCGCGAATAACAATTGTCTAAGGACTTCGACCAACCTACCAAATATTCTGTAATTGGCGATATCATCAATTTGTTGATTTGCTTATGTTGCACATACATAATCTCATTTGGAAAATCTTTGTTTAACGTTTCATAGTCGTAGGCGTAACTATAGCCTTTGCGACTTTTTACAGCAATAGGATAAAGATCTGTAGCGCCAAAAAGATGCAAAACTTCATGTGCAATTACAGCAGGGTTCTTAAAGCTTATGATACTAAATTCAGTAAAAAGACTTGTGTTAGTGTACAAACTCACCGACAACTCCTCTTTGAAATAATTGTTCACGAAATACAAAATCACCACATTGTCGGTCTTGTAAATATCGCGCAACTTAGCCACCAAGCGTTCTCTTTCGCTTATCACATTTTTTGTTTTAATCACTCTTGAAGTATCTTTTGGTAAGCTCATTCCGGCCTGTTTAGCTATTTTATTCGACCAGCTATCAATGATGTGTTTACCACTTTTTGAGCGAGGTGTGCTCATCACATGACACAAAGATGATTTAGGCAAATTCATGGCGATAGGCATCACATTTTTATTTTCGTGATACGCCAATTGAATATCCAAATCAATCTTTCTCTTTTTAGCTTCGGCCATCAACCAATCGGCTGCTCTAGCTATAGAATCTTGCGTGGAAGTAATGTCAAATTCGGTCCAAGGCAATGCTTGTTTTGTATCAACAAAAATGGAATATATCACCACTTTTCCCAATAACTCTTTACAAACGTTCATGTTTTTACCTGCAGGAATAAACGATTTTTGAGTGCTAATTTCAGTGCTTTGATAAACAGAGATACATGCGGTAAAACACGAAAAAAGTAGTACCACAAAAAAGTAATTGTGTGCTTTCATAAGTAAGTATTTGTTTGAGTTAATGTCCGAATCCCAAATAGGTAACTATTTATTTCGGAAATTATTTTGTGAACGCTGAAAACAAGGAGAAGAAAATATGGCAGGAAGAATAAAAATCCTTTTATCACAGCTCCGCTTAGCGTGCATTTTCTTTTCGCTAAGCGGTCTTGCCATGATAGAGGCTTCGCCTCGTTTCTATTTCAAAAGTGAAAGCCAAAGGCTTAGAGAGCACAGAAATCGCTTAGGCAAAAGAAAATGCAGCCTAACCGAGGCAGGGGCTTTCTTGCAGCTTGAACTTCTTTGCCAGTCGAGCCCACGCAAACTGAGAAATTGCAAAGCTTACAACAATCCACATTCCTACAAAAAAGAAAGGAAAAAGATATGGTACATATTCAATCATGGTAGTGCTTTCATCGAAGGTAATTAAATTCTAACAAGTAATTTCTTTTTGCGGACGTAGCAAGGATTACTAAATTTGAAAGAACTCAAAAAAGATGGAAATCACAGTATCTAAAGCACGATGTTTAATTTGTTGGAAAGGTTTTGAAGTTCCAATTTTCTATGATGTTCCAAAAAATGTGAATCTTTATATTGACTACAAAAATAGGGAGTTTCGCTTCTATAACTGGTATACAAATTATAATTATGAGATTCAGCAAATCGTATTCGCTGTTCTGGAAAAAAACAATAGGCTTCAAGAAGAGAATGATGATACCAGAGGGGGAACAATCAAAAAAATGATTGGTTCCCTGGCTGATGGGGATTTTGAACTTATTTACTACAAGGTAAAATGTCCGAGATGTAATTGCAAAATCTACAGTAATCACTTACTTGCAAACAGAGAAATTAAAAAAATACATTCGCTTACTTTCAAACGAATTTTTGAACTATATAAAAACAAGAAAGAGTTTGATGAACTAGCTAAGAATTTGAAATAAATCTATCTCTTCTTAAACACCGGCACAGTGCTACAAGCCTCACCAAACATTAAGCTTTTCACAACAGGTTGAAGTTTTAAGGTAATACCCATATAAGCCGATTCGGGAATAGGAATTTTGCCACAACCTTTCACAATAACTCTTGCATCACGATACTCTTCGGCGTTGATAGATTCGATGGCGATGCGCAACAACGCGCCTTCTAAATGCGACTTGTTTCCTCTAATTAAAACTTTAGCATATGGTTGAAGTGCTGATGACAAAAGCATGTAAGACCATAAAGGAATAATGGCATCTGCTGTGTTTGTTAAGGCCACAAATTTTCCTTGATACTGACTCCAATCGGTAGAGGCAATTTTATCGCGAAAATCTTTTTCGCGCAACATCACACCTTCGTACAAAAAGTCTTTTAAATCAAGTACTACACGCTCTCCCTTCGGAATAAAATCCTGCAAGTCGAGTTGTATTAAACCACTTTCGCCAACTTTATTTTTAATTTCTTCCACTTTGCTAACATTGAACTTTGAACATTAAACATTGAAACAAATTAAATCATTCCCAATTCAATTTGTGCCTCTTCACTCATCATAAATTTATCCCAAGGTGGGTCGAAAACAATGTCTAAACTAAATCCTTTCACTTCCTCAATTCCTTTGATTTTTGTTTCTACTTCTGCTGGCATTGATTCTGCAGCCGGGCAATTAGGCGAAGTTAAAGTCATGATAATTTTAACTTCAAAATCATCGGAAATTCTGATTTCGTAAATCAATCCCAATTCGTAAATATCTACCGGAATCTCTGGATCGTAAACGGTTTTCAAAACCGACACAATTTTATTTTCTAGTTCTTTCTTTTCCATAAAATTTAGTTCAATGTTCAATGTTCAAAGATCAATGTTAGCTGACTTTGAACATTGAACGTTTAACTTTGAACCCCCGAGCTAAAAGCGAGGGCATACGTTTTCATTTTTTGTATCATGCTCACCAAACCATTGCTGCGATTGGGAGAAAGATGATCTTTCAATCCGATTTTATTGATGAAATCTAAATCGCTTTTCGCTACTTCAGCGGCTGGTTGATTAGATAAAACTCTCACCAATAAAGCAATAATTCCTTTGGTAATAATAGCATCACTATCTGCTGTGAATACAATATTTTCACCTTGCTTTTCGGCATGCAACCAAACTCTACTCTGACAGCCACGCACCAAATAATCATCGGTTTTGTATTCGTCTTTAATCAAAGGCAATTCTTTTCCCAAAGAAATGATATACTCGTATTTGTCTTCCCAATCGGAAAACAAATCGAAGTCTTCAATGATTTCCTTTTCGTTTGCGGCAATCGTGTTCAATGTTCAATGTTTAAAGTTCAATGTTAGCGAAGCATTCTTAAGCTTCTTGCTAAAGCATCAATAAATATTTTAACCTCTTCTTTGGTATTGTAAAAAGCGAACGACGCACGCGCTGTTCCGCTAATGTTGAATCGCTTCATCAATGGCTCTGTGCAGTGGTGGCCTGTGCGAATGGCAATTCCCATTTGATCCAGCAAAGTACCAATATCATAATGATGGGCGCCTTCCACCACAAAAGAAATCACTCCGGCTTTTTCTTTCGCTTCACCAATAATTTTTACGCCTTCTATTTTTTGAATTTCATCTGTAGCATAAGCCAACAAATCGTGCTCATGCTGTGCAGCCCAATTCCAATCAATCGTATTTAAATAATCTATGGCTGCACCAAAAGCAATACCCTCTGCGATGGCAGGAGTTCCTGCTTCAAACTTGTGTGGCAAATCGTTATAGGTTGTTTTTTCAAACGATACCGATTTTATCATATCGCCGCCACCTTGATAAGGAGGCATGGCGTTTAATAATTCTTTTTTTCCGTAGAGTGCTCCTACACCCGTAGGACCAAACATTTTATGAGCAGAGAAAGCGTAGAAATCGCAATCTAAATCTTGCACATCCACTTTCATATGAGGAACAGCTTGTGCGCCATCCAACAAAACCTTCACTCCTTTTTCATGAGCCAATCGAACAATTTCCTTCACTGGATTGATCGATCCCAAGGTGTTTGACACATGCGTAATAGAAACCAATTTGGTGTTGTTAGAGAGCTTCTTTTTAAAGTCCTCCATGTCAAGTTCGCCTTTATCGCTAATGGCAACTACTTGCAATTTGCATTCGGCCAATTGCCAAGGAACAATATTAGAATGATGCTCTGCAGCAGAAATAATCACCTCATCTCCTTTTTTCACAAAAGAGTGCGCCACCAAATTGATTGCTTCGGTAGTACCTCTGGTAAAAATTATTTCTTCTAAATGTGCAGCGTTAAAGTAATGTTGAATTTTCACACGTGCATCTTCATATGCTTGTGTGGCTTCCTGACTCAGCGTATGAACTCCCCTGTGAATATTGGCATTTAAAGTAGAGTAATAGCTAGAAAAACTATCGATTACACTTTGTGGTTTTTGAGAAGAAGCTCCATTATCAAAATAAATCAAAGGCTTTCCATTCACTGAAGTGTGAAGGATGGGAAAATCTTTTCTTATTTCGTTAACGTCGTTTTTCATTACTTTAATTTCTTCTCTATTTTCTTTTCAATAAATTCTCTTACCACTCCATTTTCTACATTGTCTAAAACTTCAGCAGCGAAAGCATGCAATAACAATTTTTTTGCTGAACTTTCTTTAATTCCGCGAGCACGCAAGTAGAACAATGCTTCGTTATCGAATTGTCCGGTTGTACTACCATGACTACATTTCACATCATCGGCATAAATTTCCAATTCGGGTTTTGCGTAAGCTTTAGCCGTATCATCGTTGATGATATTTGCATTGGATTGGAAAGCCTGAGTTTTTTGAGCGTCTTTGTACACTTTAATTTTTCCGTTAAACACACTCGTTGCTTCATCGTTCACAACACTTTTGTACATCTCTGTTGAAGTACAATGAGGTTTCAAATGCTCAACATAAGTATGGTTATCGAAATGCTCTTTTCCGCTCAAATAATTTAATGCATACAAGTGTGCTTCTGCGCCGGCACCATCCATTTGGATGTTCAAATTATTTCTAATCAATTTTCCTGAAAGAGGAAAAGTGTTGATGTGGAAATAACTGTTCTTTTGTTGATATGCAGCATCTGTAGAAATATGCGAAGTATTGTCGTTTTCGTATTGTAATTTATTTACAGTTAACTTACCTCCATCGAGCACCACAAACTCAGAAATACTGTTTGTTAAAGCATTTTCTGTCTCAATGGTATCGTAAGAAACAATCACTTCTGCTTTGGCATTTTTACCAACTACTACAAGGTTTCTTGGTTGAGAAGAAACTTTTGCACCTTCGTTTAAGAAAATCACGTGAACAGGCTTATCTAACTTCACTCCGTTGGTAACATGCAAGTAAACTCCGTCTTGAGAATAAGCCGCATTTAAGGCATTGAAAGCACTAGTTTTTGCTTTTGCCAAAGTGCCAAAATAGGTTTCCATAAATTGAGCAAACTTACCTTTAGCTGCATTGATGTTCATCAAAATGAATTCGCCGTGTTCATCTTCAAAAACATCTGAAAAATGTGGGGCGAAAAATCCGTTGATAAACACCATGTGATAAGCATCTAATCCGGGGATTTTATATGCATCAATATTTGGATTATTGATAGATGAAAGTGGTTTGAATTCATCTTTCAAAATAGAATTCACCGAAGTATATTTCCACAGTTCATCTTTGGTAGTAGGGAATTCAGACTCCTTCAAAAATTCCAAAGCCAACTCACGAACTTTGATGAAGTTTTTTCCTTCTTTAGAAAAATCCTGACCTTCAAAATTAATGAGGAAGCGCTCTTTATCGGTTAATTTAAATGACATTGTTCAATGTTTAAGGTTCAATGTTCAATGTTTGCTTACAACTACATGAACACATCAATCAATTGCTTACTTTTTTACTGGCTCTTTAATTAGCCAATCGTATCCTTTTTTCTCTAATTCAAGCGCCAATTTTTTGTCGCCTGTTTTAATAATTTTACCGTCGAACAATACATGAACAACATCAGGCACGATATAATCTAACAATCTTTGGTAGTGCGTGATTACTACAAAAGCGTTGTTCTTATTTTTCAATTGATTTACTCCGTTGGCTACTACTCTCAAGGCATCGATATCTAAACCCGAATCGGTTTCATCAAGAATACCCAAAGTTGGATTCAACATAGCCATTTGAAAGATCTCATTTCTCTTTTTCTCGCCACCACTAAATCCTTCGTTTAATGAACGATTGGCTAGCTTACCATCTAACTCTACTAAAGCTTGTTTTTCTTTTAACAACTTCATGAATTCTTTGGTATCTAATGGTTGTAGTTTGTTGTATTCGCGAACCTCATTCACCGCAGTTTTGATGAAGTTGATGTTAGATACACCCGGAATTTCTACAGGATATTGAAAAGCCAAAAACATACCTTCTCCAGCCCTTGCTTCAGGAGCCAAATCCAAAATATCTTTTCCATTAAAAGTCACAGAACCTCCTGTAACTTCATAATCTTCTCTTCCTGCTAAAACAGAAGCTAGAGTACTTTTGCCCGAACCATTTGGTCCCATAATAGCGTGCACTTCGCCTGCTTTAACTTCAAGGTTTAAACCTTTTAAAATTTCTTTTCCGTTGATGGAAGCCTTTAAGTTTTTAATCTTTAACATAAATTTAGTTCAATGTTTAATGTTCAAAGTTCAACGTTAGCTGAATATTTTGAACCTTTTAGTTCTGATGTTTTTAAATACTTTATTAATCCCGATAATGTTTTGCCTACGCTTAATGCTTCTAATTTTAATTGTTCAAATTCTTCATTACTTATATAACCTAAATCTAAAGCCAAATAAAGCTGCGATCGAACCTCTGCTGTAGATGCTTTTGCAATACTTAAAAATTGCACAAATTCTTTGTTGCCTTCCCGCTCAAATCCTTCAGCTATATTGCTAGAAATAGAAATCGCTGCTCTTCTTACCTGATCTCTCAAAGCATAATCGTTGAAAAAGGGCTGAGCAGAACTTAACTTGTAAACCTTTAGCGAAAGGTTTCTTGCTAATTTCCATGCATCTATTTCTTCAAACGATTTAAAACCTGCCATTTCTATATTGCTAACATTGAACTTTGAACATTACACATTGAACGACTATCCCACACTACCTTCTAGTGAAATTTCCAATAATTTTTTTGCTTCAACAGCAAACTCCATTGGAAGATTATCCATTACATTTTTACAAAATCCGTTTACAATTAAGCTAATTGCTTTCTCGGTTTTAATACCTCTCTGATTGCAATAGAACAATTGGTCTTCACCAATCTTAGAGGTGGTCGCCTCATGTTCTACCTTTGCAGTACTGTTGTTGCATTCGATATATGGATAAGTGTGTGCGCCACATTTATCACCCAAAAGCAATGAATCACATTGAGAGAAATTTCTTGCATTTTCTGCTCCCTTATTGATTTTCACCAATCCTCTGTATGAGTTGTTACTCTTACCAGCAGAAATACCTTTGGAGATAATTGTACTCTTGGTGTTTTTACCAATATGCACCATTTTGGTGCCTGTATCGGCTTGCTGAAAATTATTGGTAACAGCTACAGAATAGAATTCACCAACACTGTTATCACCTTTTAGAATACAAGATGGATACTTCCAAGTAACTGCTGAACCTGTTTCTACCTGAGTCCAAGAAATTTTAGAATTTACACCGGCACAAATACCTCTTTTCGTAACAAAATTGTAAATACCACCGCGCCCTTTAGCATCACCAGGATACCAGTTCTGAACGGTTGAATATTTAATTTCAGCATTGTTTAAGGCCACCAACTCAACCACTGCTGCGTGCAACTGATTTTCGTCTCTTTGCGGAGCAGTACAACCTTCTAGGTAACTTACATATGAATCGTCTTCGGCTATGATTAAAGTTCTTTCAAACTGTCCGGTATTCGATTCATTGATTCTAAAGTAAGTTGAAAGTTCCATCGGACATCTTACTCCCTTTGGAATGTAGCAGAATGAACCATCGGTAAATACCGCACTGTTCAATGCCGCATAGTAGTTATCGGTCATTGGTACCACAGAACCCAAGTATTTCTTAATCAACTCGGGGTGATTTTGCACACCATCGGTAAAAGATCCGAAGATGATACCCAATTCCATCAATTTCTCTTTGAAAGTGGTTTTTACAGAAACAGAGTCCATTACCACATCCACCGCCACACCCGAAAGTATTTTTTGTTCTTCCAATGGAATACCCAACTTGTTGAAAGTTTTGATAATCTCTGGATCTACCTCATCTAGGCTATTCAACACCTTTTTAGGCTTAGGCGCAGAATAATAAATGATATCTTGAAAATTTACCTCAGGATACTGAACATGAGCCCAAGTAGGTTCTTCCATAGATTGCCATACTTTAAAGGCTTTCAATCGCCATTCGAGCAACCATTCTGGTTCATTTTTCTTTGAGGAAATCAATCGAATGATATCTTCATTCAATCCTTTTGGGGCTTTATCAGATTCAACATCGGTAGTAAAACCGTATTTGTATTCTCCGGTAGTTGCCTCTTTTATGGCTTTTTCGCTTTCACTCATAATCTATACTGCAAAACTTTCTCCGCATCCGCAGGTGCGAGAAGCGTTAGGGTTGTTAAAATTGAATCCTTTTCCGTTTAATCCGCCTTCAAATTCCAAAGTAGTTCCGGCTAAATAGAGCAAGCTTTTCTTGTCGACTACTATTTTAACTCCTTTATCTTCAAACACTTTGTCTTCGGGTTTTAATTCGGTATCAAATTTCAAATCGTAAGACAATCCCGAACATCCACCGCTTTTTACACCAACACGGATAAAACTTCCAGGCGCATTGCTACCATCGGAAAGCAATTTTTCTACCTGATTTTTTGCTGAATCACTAACGTTTATCATAGTTCCCTTTTATTTAGATTAATTCTAAACAATACAAAAATACCTAAAAAAGGGTATTTGCCAAACAAATGAAATAATTAAATGAAAAAAGCCGATAGAGAATATCTATCGGCTACCAAAACTTTGATTTTACTTAGCGTTTCTCGAAGGTAAAGCGGCAAGTTACCGACTTGTTGCCTTTCTCTAATTGCCAGTTTGCGGCATCGCGAATGTCGGTAATGCTATTGTCTAATGCTGTAGAAACAGTGTATTCGTGATCTTTACAGTCACTTGGCGCATTAAGAACTTGAGCATCGTGAGTAATCACCTCTTCACCAGGCTTCAAGGTATAAGTGTTGTGACAAGTTTCGCTAACAGCTGTAAATGTTATGGTTTCGCTAGTGTTGTTCTTCACCACCTGCTTATAGGTTGTGGGGTCTTGGGTACATGAAGCCATAGCAGCCACTACTACCAAGATTAAAGTTTTAAAAATGTTTTTCATATAGTTTAAATTTTGAGTTATAGATGTATGAGCTAAAGAATTCAAATTAGTTACAAGGGTGCAAAAAAATATTTTATCTTTCCTTGATATAAAATCAAGTTAATGGATTTAGTAGAACACGATCTTATCAATAAAAAAGAGAATTTCCATCCCTGGGAGTTGGTTCGTTTAGAGATTATAGAAGAAAATGTGCGCAAGATTGCTCAGCAGCAAAAAAACCAAATCGTGCTTATTGATATCGGTTGCGGAGATGCTTTCGTAATCTCTAATTTGAAAAAGAAATTCAATTTCGAATCATTTCATGCCGTTGATATAAATTTTACTGCCGAGCAGATCAATCAACTTAAAGGAGAGCATCCAATTATAGATTTTAGAACCGACCTTTTTAGTATTCCAGTTGATGCCAACAAATCTTACATCTTGTTGCTCAATGATGTTATAGAACACATTGAAAAAGACCAGGAATTTATTGTTGCACTAAAAAATAATCTGATTGATAAAACTGAAAGTCTCAGCCTTTTCATCACTGTTCCTGCTTTCAACTTTGTTTTTTCGAGTCATGATATTGATTTGGGCCATTACCGTCGCTACACTCTTAAATCACTTTTAGCATACAATCAAACACTAAAGATGGACATTAGCACTAAAGGCTATTTCTTTACATCACTTTTATTGATTCGATTGGTGCAACGATTGCTCACTTTCAAAAAACCAGAAGCAACTAAAGGACACATAGGCATTTCTCATTGGAACCACAAAAAACTCTTTACTTTCGCTTTTAAAAGCACTTTACAAATAGATTACTTTATTACCAATTTAATATCTAAAGTAGGTATTAGAATTCCCGGATTATCAACTTTTGCTGTATTTAAGAAATGAGAAGAAGTGCTTGCCTAATTCCGTTTTATAACGAAGAGCGAAGAATAAATCATTCTAAGTTCGAAGAGGCATTTGCACACCAAAACATTGAGTTTTATCTCATCAATGATGGGTCGAAAGACAAAACCATCACCATTTTAAATTCCTTCGCCAATCAATACGGCAATGTAAAAGTCATCGATAATAAAGCTAATGTGGGCAAGGCCGAAGCAATTAGAAGGGCCATGCTAGAAGTTTCAAGAAATGAGAACATCAATTATATGGGGTTCTTCGACTGCGATTTCGCCACGCCCTTCCACGAATATCTGCGCTTGAACGGACTCATAGAGGAAAAAAATCTGCAGCTTATTTTTGGTTCACGCATCAAACTATACGGAAAAGACATTGAAAGAAATGGCCTACGACATTACCTCTCTCGAATATTCATCACCATCTCCAACACCTTGTTTGGCTTAGAGATTTACGATACACAATGCGGCTGCAAAATCTTTAGAAGAGACATTGTAGAAACTTGTTTCAGCGCTAAATTTCTATCGAAATGGTTATTCGATATCGAAGTATTTATTCGTTTGCTCAATCACCATAAAAATGCAGCCATAATGGAAGAAGGCTTATATGAGTGGAAAGAGATTGGCGGATCGAAAATTAAGTCAAGCGACTTCCTTAAGTTTCCTTTTCAGCTGCTCAATCTATACTACAACTACCGCATTAAGAAGTATTCTCTTAAAAAATAAAAATCCCGAAGATTTCTCCTCGGGATTTTCTATTGTGTAAGTTTTACTAAAACTCAAAAGTATCCATGAACTTGGTGGTGATTTCACCATCGATGAACGTTTTATTGTCCATCAATTTTAGGTGAAATGGTATCGTTGTTTTAATACCTTCACATACAAACTCCTCTAATGCACGTTTCATTTTGGCAATGGCTTCTTCACGTGTTTGCGCAACAGTGATCAATTTACCAATCATTGAATCGTAGTTAGGTGGGATTTTGTAGCCCGCGTAAGCATGCGTGTCGATACGAATACCGTGTCCGCCTGGAGAGTGAAAATTAGTTATTGTGCCAGGTGACGGACGAAAATCGTTGTATGGATCTTCGGCGTTGATACGACATTGAATAGCGTGTAACTGTGGCTCGTAGTTTTTACCAGAAATTGGAATCCCTGCAGCCACTTTTATTTGCTCACGAATTAAATCGTAGTTGATTACTTCTTCTGTGATGGTGTGTTCTACCTGAATACGTGTATTCATTTCCATGAAGTAGAAATTACGGTGCTTATCCACCAAAAACTCTACGGTACCAACGCCTTCGTAATTAACGGCTTTAGCGGCTTTAATAGCTGCCTCACCCATTTTCTTACGCAAATCTTTAGTCATAAATGGAGAAGGCGTTTCTTCCACCAATTTTTGGTGACGACGTTGCACAGAGCAATCTCTTTCAGAAAGGTGGCAAGCTCTACCAAATTGATCTCCTACAATTTGAATTTCAATGTGACGAGGATCTTCAATGTATTTCTCCATGTACAATCCATCGTTACCAAACGCAGCACCTGCTTCACGTTTAGCGCTTTCCATCAACTCTTCTAATTTGCTTTCTTCCCACACAATTCTCATTCCTCTACCACCGCCGCCGGCAGTAGCCTTAATGATAACTGGATATTTAATTTCTTTCGCTAATTTTTTAGCTTCGGTGAAGTCCTTTAATAAGCCCGGAGAACCTGGAATACAAGGAACTTTAGCCTTTTTCATGGTGTCTTTCGCCGACGACTTGTCGCCCATAGCTTCAATCATCTCTGGAGACGCACCAATAAATTTGATGCCGTGCTCTTGGCAAATCCTAGAAAACTTAGCGTTCTCAGAAAGGAAACCATATCCAGGGTGAATTGCATCGGCATTGGTAATTTCACATGCCGCTATGATGCGGTGCATAGAAAGATAAGATTCGGCGCTTGGTGGCGGACCAATACAAACTGCTTCATCTGCAAAGCGAACATGTAAACTATCTTTATCTGCTGTAGAATAAACCGCAACGGTTTTAATTCCCATTTCTTTACAGGTACGAATTACACGTAGTGCAATTTCCCCGCGATTGGCGATTAATATTTTTTTAAACATAAGCTAAGCACAGAGCCTGTGCAGGCAATATTAAGTAAAAACTAAGCTGTTGGGTCAATTAAGAACAATGGTTGATCGTACTCAATAGGAGTTTTATCGGTCACCAAAATTTTCACGATTTTACCAGAAACTTCTGATTCGATTTCGTTGAATAATTTCATTGCCTCTAATACACAAAGTACTGTTCCAGGTTTTACTACATCACCTTCTTTAACGAAAGCAGGTTTATCTGGAGAAGGTTTGCTATAGTAAGTTCCAATCATTGGAGATTTTACTGTGATGTATTTTGAATTGTCTTCAGCTGGTGCTGCTGCAACTGGTGCCGCTGGCGCTGCAGGAGCCGCCGCCACAGGAGCTGGTGCTGCAACTGCTTGCTGAACCGCTGCCGCTACTGGCACTGGCGCAGTAACCGTTACTATCTGAGATTCTGGGGTTTTGTTTTTAACCACCAATTTAAATCCCTTAGTTTCTAATTCAACTTCGCTAACATTTGATTTTGCTACGAACTTGATCAAATCTTGAATTTCATTTAATTCCATAATTCCCTGCGCTTTTTTAAGTTGCTGACTAAAATATATTTTTTTTACGAATTATATGCCCATTTAACATAGGTGGCACCCCATGTGAAGCCTCCACCAAAAGCAGCCAACACAATATTGTCGCCCTTTTTAAGCTTTTTCTCATACTCCCACAAACACAAAGGAATAGTTCCAGCGGTAGTGTTTCCATACTTCTGAATGTTGATCATCACCTTTTCGTCAGGCAATCCCATGCGTTCAGATGTAGCTGAAATAATTCTCAAATTGGCTTGATGTGGAACCAACCATGCGATATCTTCCGATTGCAATTTATTTCTTTCCATGATCTCAGCTGAAACATCGGCCATGTTAGTTACTGCAAACTTAAATACTGTTTTACCTTCTTGATATACGTAATGTGTACCGTTATCTACGGTTTCGTGAGATGCAGGCATTAAAGACCCACCCGCCATTTGGTATAAATAATTTCTTCCCGAACCATCACTCTTCAATACCGAATCCATCACACCTACCTCTTCTTGAGTTGGCTCTAACAAAACCGCGCCAGCGCCATCGCCAAAGATGATACAAGTAGCACGATCTTTATAGTTCATGATAGCCGACATTTTATCGGCGCCCACTACTACTACTTTTTTGTGCTTACCCGATTCGATGAAACTTACGCCAGTTGACAATGCATACAAAAAGCCCGAACAAGCAGCACTAAGGTCGAAACCCCATGCGTTTTTCGCACCCAATTTATCGCATGTAATATTTGCAGTTGAAGGAAAGGGCATATCGGGAGTAACCGTAGCTACTATCACCAATTCTATTTCCTCTGGAGATATACCGCGTTTCTTGCACAATTCCTTTACAGCTTCTACCGCCATATCTGAAGTTGCTTTGCCTTCTCCTTTTAAAATTCTTCTTTCTTTGATTCCCGTACGAGTAGTAATCCATTCATCGGTAGTATCTACCATTTTTTCCAATTCTGCGTTGGTTAAGATATAGTCGGGAACATATCCTCCAATGGCAGTAATGGCAGCGTGAGTTTTACCCATTTAATTAAAAGCTTCTTTGATTATATTGGAAAGATTAGCTGCTGCTACATCCTTCGTTAAGAGAATCATATTCTTGATGGCTGTTTCGTTAGAGATTCCGTGTCCAACGACAGCTGTTGAGTTAATGCCTAAAATCGGACTCCCACCATAAATTTCATAATTGAAGCGTTCGAAATATTCATCAACGATTCCTCTCTTTTTCATGAGGTGATAAATACCTTCTCCTTCTTTAATCACGATATTTCCTGTGAAACCATCGCAAACAATAACATCGCACTTATCATCGAAAACGTCTCTTCCTTCTATATTTCCTGTAAAATTGAAATCTTTGGTGTCTTTCATCAATTGATAAGCAGCCTGGGTATTTAAATTTCCTTTTTCTGCTTCTTCACCAATATTAAGCAAAGCAACACGAGGGTTCTCGTATTTAAGAATAAGCTTAGCATAAATAGAACCTAAAACGCCAAATTGATACAATACATCGGGCTTACAGTCGGCATTTACACCAACATCTAAGATCACATTTGTATTGCCATTTTCTTTAGGAAGTAAAGAGATGAGAGACGGACGAATGAGTCCGGGAACTGTTTTCACCGCATACATCGCACCTACCATCATTGCACCGGTATTACCGGCACTAGCAAAACCATCTAGCTGTTTTGTGGCTAACATTTTATAGCCAATGGCGATAGAGGAGTCGGGTTTTTCTTTGAAGGCTTTCACCGGATGTTCGGCCATTTCTATTACAGAAGTGGTATGAACAATGGTGAAATCACTTTCTTTTCCACCGTAAGCAGCAAGCTGCTCACGAATGAGATTGGCATCACCAATCAACACCAATTCAACGTCGGCAGGCAATTCTTTTCTTGCTGCCACGGCGCCGCCTGTGGTGGTTTTGGGAGCATAGTCGCCTCCCATTATGTCAATACCTATACGCATTTAAATGCAGGGGTTGACTTAATTAAGCAGCAACAGTTTTTTCAATCGCTTGCTTTCCTTTGTATGTATGTGTTGCACTCCTGCAAATTGTACCTATATCAAAAGTACTGGAAATATC